>NZ_JBIWEF010000015.1:0-164584 GCF_044762405.1 Streptomyces sp. NPDC097107
GGATGTCTTGGAGTGACATCCCTCTTCTACAGCAGCTCCGCTGCCTTGTTCACCGGCCTTGACGAACAAACCCCCGCCCTAACTGAACGGCGTTGCTACTAGAGCAGCTCCCGGGGAGCACTGGAGCGCTGTCCGGGGCTCAGCGCGCGACCTGCGGTTCAGCGCTGCGCTCACGTACGCTGGGCGCATGTCGACCACGCAGGAGCGCACGGAGGAGCAGGACCTCCCGTACGACGTGTTCTCCAGGGCCTGTCCCTCGCGCGGCACCCTGGAACACGTCACGGGGCGCTGGGGCGCGCTGACGCTGGGCGCGTTGTACGAGGGCTCCTTCCGGTTCAACGAGCTGCGGCGCCGCGTCGACGGCGTCAGCGAGAAGATGCTGGCCCAGACCCTGCACGCGCTGGAGCGGGACGGCCTGGTGCACCGCGAGGCCCAGCCCACCAACCCGCCCCGCGTGGACTACGAACTCACCGCGCTGGGGCACACGGTGGCCGGGCGGCTGATCGCGCTCATCCAGTGCCTGGAGGGGCGGATGGACGAGGTGCTCGCGTCGCGCGAGCGGTACGACGCCCGGCAGCTCTAGGCGTTCTGCCCCAGGCCAGGACGGGGCGCCCGCTGGCACTTCGGGCAGAAGTAGCTGGAGCGGTTCATCCACGGCCGGCGGCGCATCGGTGTGGCACAGCGGCGGCAGGGCAGGCCCTCTCGGCCGTACGCGTCGAGCGACCGGTCGAAGTAGCCGGACTCGCCGTTGATGTTGACGTAGAGGCTGTCGAAGCTGGTGCCGCCCACGGCGAGGGCCGCGTTCATCACGTCGCGGACGTGGCCGAGGAGCTCGGCGGTGCGGGGGCGGGTGAAGGTCGCGGTGGGGCGTTCGTAGTGCAGGCGGGAGCGCCAGAGGGCCTCGTCGGCGTAGATGTTGCCGACGCCGCTGATCAGTGACTGGTCGAGCAGGGCCCGTTTGATCGTGGTGCGCTTGCGGCGCAGTGCGAGGTGGAACGCCTCGTCGTCGAAGAGCGGGTCGAGGGGGTCGCGGGCGATGTGCGCGATGACGTCGGGGAGTCCGTCGGGGGTCGTGTCGTGCAGGGACAGGCCGCCGAAGGTCCGCTGATCGACGAAACGGAGTTCGGTGGACAGGGCGTCGGTGAAGCGGACGCGGATGCGCAGGTGCTTCTCGGCCGGTGCCTCGTGCGGCTGGACCAGGAGCTGGCCGCTCATGCCGAGGTGGGCCAGGATCGCCTGCTCGGTGTCCTCCAGGGGCAGCCACAAGTACTTGCCCCGGCGGCTGGGCGTGCCGATGCGGTGGCCCTCGAGGCGGTGGGCGAAGTCGTCGGGACCGGCGATGTGCCGGCGTACCGCGCGCGGGTGCAGCACTTCGGCGTCGGCGACGGTGCGGTGGGCGACCCAGCGCTCCAGGCCGCGCCGTACGACCTCGACCTCGGGCAACTCGGGCATGGCATCCCCTCGGGTGGGCCGGTGGACGAGCCGAACGCCCGCCCCTGGAGTGGGGCGGGCGTTCGAAACGGGCGATGAGTCGGATGGATCGGACGCATCAGGCAGAGGCCGACGGGGCGTCGGCGCTCGGCTGGGCCGCTGCTTCGGCGGCGGGCTGGGCCGCCGCTTCGGCCGCGGTCACCTTGGCGCGCTCGTCCGCCGCGGCCCGGATGGACCGCCACGCGGATTCCGCGGCCTGCTGCTCCGCCTCCTTCTTGCTGCGGCCGGTGCCGGTGCCGTACGAGACGCCTCCGACGCGGGCGGCAGCAGTGAAGGTCTTCTCGTGGTCCGGGCCGGTCTCCGTGACCAGGTACTCGGGGACGCCGAGCCCTTCGGTCGCGGTGAGTTCCTGGAGACTGGTCTTCCAGTCCAGGCCGGCACCGAGGTTCGAGGACTTCTCGATCAGCGGGTCGAACAGGCGGTGTACCAGTTCGGAGGCCGCGTCGAGGCCCTGGTCGAGATAGACCGCGCCGATCACCGCTTCGAGGGTGTCGGCGAGGATGGATGCCTTGTCCCGGCCGCCCGTGCCCTCTTCACCGCGGCCGAGCCGGATGAAGGAGCCGAGGTCGAGCCCACGGCCCACCTGAGCCAGCGCACGCGAGTTGACCACCGCGGCCCGCAACTTGGCCAGCTGGCCTTCGGGCAGGTCGGGGTGGGTGCGGTACAGCGTGTCCGTGACGACGAGGCCGAGGACGGAGTCACCGAGGAACTCCAGCCGCTCGTTCGTCGGCAGACCGCCGTTCTCGTACGCGTAGGAACGGTGGGTCAGTGCACGCACCAGAAGGGCGGACTCGAGCTGATAGCCGAGCCGCCCTTCCAGAAGCGTGTGGGACGAGGCCTGGGTGTCCGCCTTCTTCTTGGCGGGTGGGTCCGCCTTGGCGTCTTCCGCCTTCTTGGGGACTGACACAGTGCCTCTCACCAGCCGCTCAGACCTCGAGGACCTGGCGCTTGTTGTAAGTGCCGCAAGCCGGGCACGCGATGTGCTGCAGCTTGGGCTCGTGGCAGCGCTCGCACGCAACCAGGGTGGGGACCGCAGCCTTCCACTGCGACCGGCGGTGGCGCGTGTTGCTGCGCGACATCTTCCGCTTCGGAACAGCCACGGCTACTTCTCCTGCTTCTCGTCGACGCCAGGTTCGGCGCCGCTCATCTCGTCCTTCTCGCCGTCTCCGAGTGAACCGGCGAGTCCCTGCAAAGCCGCCCAACGAATGTCGACGGCGTCGTGGTGGTGGTCCGGGTCGTCCGCCAGGCGTGCTCCACACTCGGAGCACAGACCCGGGCAGTCTTCCTGGCACACCGGCTGCATCGGCAGTGCGAGCACCACCGCGTCGCGCAGCACGGGTTCGAGGCCGATCAGTCCGTCCTCGACGAAGAGCCTGCCCTCGTCTTCCTCGGCGTCGTCGGCCGGCTCCGCCACAGGGCGGCCCCGGTCGTCGGCGTCAGGGTACGAGAACATCTCCTGGAAGTCCGCCACAAGCTGCTGCTCGAGCGGCTCCAGACACCTTACGCACTCCCCCTCGGCCTTGGCGCGGGCGGTGCCCGTGACGAGCACCCCTTCCATGACCGACTCGAGCCGGAGATCGAGTTCCACCGGGGCGCCTTCCGGCACTCCGATGACTCCCTGGATACCGAAGTCCTTGGGAGCGTCGACCGTGCGGGTCAGGCGCTGGAGCGCACCGGGCCGCCGTCCCAGCTCGTGTGTGTCGAACACGAGGGGGTTGCGGTGGTCGAGGCGCGCGTTCAGAACCATTCCTGCTTTCGGTCTTCGTGGGTGTGGGGGTGCTGCCCTTCGGTGTTCCCGGGCAGCGGCGATCGCGGACGTACGCGCGACCGAAGAGCCAGGATACTGGACCATTCGCTTTCGGCCCAATCCGGCCCGGGACGGCGCCAGGGGCGCAGCCGGTGACGGCGCCCGCGGCTAGAGTCCGCGGCCCTGTTCGTAGGCCCTCAGCTGCTCGGCGCTGATCATGCTCGTGTCGAAGAGGCTGGTCTCGTCGAGGGACTGCGGCTGAGCCTGCGGGGGCTGCTGGGGCTGGGGCTGTGGGGGCTGCTGGGGCTGGGGCTGTGGGGGCTGCTGGGGCTGGGCGTAGCCCTGCTGCCCGTCGTACGCCTGCTGCTGGGGGGCGTACTGGTAGGCGTACGGGTCCGCCGTCTGCTGCTGGTAGCCGTACGGGTCCTGTCCGTCGCCGTAGGCCTGCTGGTAGCCGGCGTAGGGATCGGGCTGCTGCTGGGCGTAGCCGTACGCCGGCTGCTGTGCCGGCATCTCCGGCACGGCCTGCGCCGGCATCTCCGGCACGGCCTGCGCCGGTACCTGTGCCGCCGCCGGCTGCTGCTCGCCGTACTCCCGCTGGTGGGGCTGCACGGCGGGGGCGTCGGAGAGGCCGGCGAGGTAGTCCGCGTCGCTGGAGTGCTGGACGGTGCTCATGTCGTCCGCGAGGGCGCCGAGGTCGTCGGTGGCGATCCTGCCGTGCAGCTTCTGACGGCCCCGGCCGACGGCGTCCAGGGTTTTGGCCAGCACGGCTTCGAAGGCGCCGAGCTTCGTGTCGACGTAGGTGTCGGCGTCGCGGCGCAGGGTCTCCGGGTCATGGCTCCGCTCGGGGGCGTCCTCGTCCTCGTAGCCGTTCTCGTCGAGGCCGGGTCCGGTGCCGAGGAGCTTCTCGCGGCCACGGCCGACGGAGCCGAGGGTCTTGGTGAGGACGACCTCGAAGTTGGCGAGCTTGGAGTCGACGTAGTCGTCGGCCTCGGCGCGGACCTCCTCGGCCTCCTGGCGGGCCTCGGCGAGGATCCGGTCGGCCTCGGCCTGGGAGCGGCGGGCGACCTCGGTGTCGGAGATCAGGGAACCGCGCTCGGCCTGCGCGCTCTCGATGATCCGGTCGGCCTCCTGGCGGGCCTGCGCGACCATCTGGTCGCGGTCGCCGATCAGCTCCTGGGCCTGGGCGAGGGATCCGGGCAGCTCGGCACGCAGCTCTTCCAGCATCGAGAGCAGTTCGGCGCGGTTGACCACGCACGAGGCCGACATGGGCATGGCGCGGGCGCCGGAGACCATCGCGCTGATCTCGTCGAGCTTCTTCTGCACGTCCACCGTGTGCTCGCCACTCTCTACAGCTGTGTTGGAGACGGACGGGACGACTGTACGACCCTGGGGTGTCCGGGGGACACCGGGTGACGGCCAGTCGGTCTCCGGCAGCTGTACGACAGGGGCGTCAGCCCTTCTTCAGGCGTCCGGAGAGGGCTTCGAGGACCAGCGGCGGCACCAGGTGGGAGATGTCGCCGCCCCAGGTGGCGACCTCCTTGACCAGGGAGGACGACATGAAGCTGTAGGTGGGGTTGGTGGGGATGAAGAGGGTCTCCACGCCCGAGAGGCCGTTGTTCATCTGGGCCATCTGGAGTTCGTAGTCGAAGTCGCTGACGGCGCGCAGGCCCTTGACGATGGCCGGGATCTCGCGCTGCTTGCAGAAGTCGACGAGGAGGCCGTGGAAGGACTCCACGCGCACGTTCCCGTACTCGGCGGTGACCTGGCGGATGAGGTCGATCCGCTCCTCGATCTCGAACAGGCTCTTCTTGGACCGGTTGATCATCACTGCGACGTAAACCTCGTCATAGAGGCTGGAGGCACGGGCGATGATGTCGAGATGTCCGTTGTGGATCGGGTCGAATGACCCGGGACAGACGGCGCGGCGCACTTGAGTTCCCTCGCTCTCCGGTCCGGTCATCGTGCGTCTTCGCACGTAGAGGCGGCGCGACCGTACCAAAACGTTCCCTCGCCGTAGCGACGGGACCGGATCGCGTCGAAGCCCTGGGGCCAGCGGAATTCGCCGCCCCTGGTGCTGCGCTCCACGGTGACGAGCGCTTCCCCGGTGAGCCACCCCTCCGTGCGGAGTGTGAGCAGGATCTCCCGAAGATCGTCGTCCGAGACGGCGTACGGCGGATCCAGGAAGACGATGTCGTACGGCTCGGCCGGGGCCGGAGTACGGATGATCTGTTCCGCTTTGCCCGCCCGGACCTCGGCGCCGGGCAGGCCGAGCGCCCTGACGTTCTCCCGGACCGTACGGGCGGCACGGGCGTCGGCCTCGACGAGCAGGACGTGTCCGGCGCCCCGGGACAGCGCCTCCAGGCCGACGGCGCCGGAACCGGCGTACAGGTCGATGACCCGCTCGCCGTCCAGCGGGCCGCCGAGCAGGGACTGCCAGGTGGAGAAGAGTCCCTCGCGCGCGCGGTCGGAGGTGGGGCGGGTGCCGGTGCCCTGCGGGACGGCGAGGCGGCGTCCGCCGGCTTTGCCGGCGATCACGCGGGTCATCTTCGGATCCTTGTCGGTGTGCTCGGGTGTGCGGACGGTGTCCGCTCCCAGTCTGTCAGCCCTTCTCCAGGTACTGCTCCCGCTCGTCGTCCAGCAGTGCGTCCAGAGCCGTCCGCAGACCGGGCAGACCCGTCAGCTCCGGGTCGGCGGCCACTACCGCCGCCGCCTCCTCCCGCGCCTCGGCGATGATCTCCTCGTCCTCGATGACGGCGAGGACGCGCAGGGAGGTGCGGGCGCCGGACTGGGCCTGGCCGAGTACGTCGCCCTCGCGGCGCTGTTCGAGGTCGATGCGGGAGAGCTCGAAGCCGTCGAGAGTGCCGGCGACGGCGCCCAGCCGCTGCCGGGCCGCGCTCGCCTCGGGCATCTCGGTGACCAGCAGGCACAGGCCGGGGGCGGAGCCCCGGCCGACGCGGCCGCGCAGCTGATGGAGCTGGGAGACGCCGAAGCGGTCGGCGTCCATGATCACCATCGCGGTGGCGTTGGGGACGTTGACGCCCACCTCGATGACGGTCGTGGCGACGAGGACGTCGGTCTCCCCCGCCGCGAAGCGGCGCATGACGGCGTCCTTGTCGTCGGGCTGCATCCGGCCGTGCAGGACCTCGACCTTGAGACCCTGGAGCGGGCCCTTCGCCAGCTGCTCGGCGACGTCGAGGACGGCCAGCGGGGGCCGCTTCTCCGCGTCACCCTCGGGGGGCTTCTGGGACCCCTTCTTCGGGGCGTCGTCCTCGTCGCCGATGCGCGGGCAGACGACGTACGCCTGGTGGCCGCCCGCCACCTCCTCGCGGACCCGTTCCCAGGCGCGGGCGAGGAAGTGCGGTTTGTCGGCGGCCGGGACGACATGGCTGGCGATCGGGGACCGGCCGGCCGGGAGCTGGTCCAGGACGGAGGTCTCCAGGTCGCCGAAGACGGTCATGGCGACGGTGCGCGGAATCGGCGTGGCGGTCATGACGAGCAGATGCGGCGGCTGTTTGCCCTTGCCGCGCAGGGCGTCGCGCTGCTCGACGCCGAAGCGGTGCTGTTCGTCGACGACGACCAGACCGAGGTCGTGGAACTGCACCTTGTCCTCGATCAGCGCGTGCGTGCCGATGACGATGCCGGCCTCGCCGGTGGCCAGGTCGAGCAGAGCGTGACGGCGGGCGGCGGCGCCCATCGAGCCGGTCAGCAGCACCACCTTGGTGGCGTGTTCGGCGCCGCCGAGCATCCCGCCCTCGGCCAGCTCCCCCATCATCTCGACGACCGACCGGTGGTGCTGCTGGGCGAGCACCTCGGTGGGCGCCAGCATCACGGCCTGCCCGCCCGCGTCGACGACGGCGAGCATGGCGCGCAGGGCCACCATCGTCTTTCCCGATCCGACCTCCCCCTGGAGCAGCCGGTGCATCGGGTGGTCGGTGGCGAGGTCGCCGAAGATCTCCCGGGAGACCTTCTGCTGGCCGCCGGTGAGGGTGAAGGGGAGACGGTCGTCGAAGGCAGTGAGCAGGCCGTCCGGGCTCGGTTTCCGGGGGACGGCGGGGAGTTGGGTCTCCGCGTGGCGGCGGCGGGCGAGGGCGACCTGGAGGACGAATGCCTCGTCCCACTTCAGGCGGGCGCGGGCGTCCTCGATGTCCGCCTTGGTGTGCGGGCGGTGGATCTTGAGGAGGGCTTCCGGGAGGGAGACCAGGCCACGTCCCTCACGCAGGGAGCCGGGGAGGGGGTCGACGGCCTCCTGCGCGCTGGGCAGCACCGTCTGGATCGCCTTGCCGATCTTCCAGGACTCCAGCTTGGCGGTGGCCGGATAGAGGGGGATGAGGGCGCCCGCCCAGGACTCGACGCTCTCGGTCCCGTCGTCGTCACCACTGCCGTGCAGCAACTCGTACGCCGGGTGGGCCAGTTGCAGTCGGCGGTTGAAGACGGAGACCTTGCCCGCGAACATCGCGCGGGTGCCCGGCAGGAGCTCCTTGTGGGGCTTGTGGACGCCGTTGCCGAAGAAGACGAGCTGGAGGCGGCCGTGGCCGTCCGTGATGGTCACTTCGAGGCGCTGCCCCTTGCCGCGCGGCGCCTTCGACGAGGCGAAGGTGTGCAGGCGGGCGTCGGCGACCTGGGCCACCACCGTGACGTGCTCGTCCATCGGCAGGTCGGCGAGGTGGGTGAGCTGGCCGCGCTCCTCGTATCGGCGGGGGTAGTGGTGAAGGAGGTCGCCGACGGTGTGCAGGCCGAGGTGCTCGGCCATCACCTTCGCGGTGGCGGGGCCGAGTACCTTCTTCAGGGGTTCTCGCAGTGCGGGCACGAGATCCATTCCACACCACGCCACTGACAATGGCCCCGCACCTCCCCGGAAGCCGGCGGTATCGGCCAACACCTCCCCGGTGACCGGCCGCATCAGCCACACACCTCCCCGGTGACCGGCCGCATCAGCCACACACCTCCCCGGTGACCGGCGGTGCCGCCGCGCTACTCCACGCCGATCAGCAGCAGCGCGCCCTGCCTGCCGCCCCGGTAGACCACCGTGTCGACGGCGAGGTACGCCTCGCGGACGCGGGCCTCCAGGTGGGCGGTGACGGTCTCGGGGGTCTCGTCGCCGAGGACCAGGGTGACCAGCTCGCCGCCGGCCGCGAGCATGCGGTCCAGGACGGTCGCGGCGACCTCCGTGACGTCCGCGCCGATCACGGCCACGTCGCCGTCGACGAGGCCGAGTACGTCGCCGGCCTGGCAGATGCCGGCCGTGGTCCACGACTGGCGTTCGGCGACGGCGACCTCGGCGTGGCGGGTGGCGCCCGCCGCCGAGGTCATCGCCACCACGTCCTCGTCGAAGCGCCGCTCGGGCTCGTGCACGGCGAGCGCGGCGATGCCCTGGACCGCGGAGCGGGTCGGGATGAGGGCGACGCGGATGCCTTCGGTGCGCACCTGCTCGGCCGCCGCGGCGGCGGTGTGGCGCAGTTCGACGTCGTTGGGCAGCAGCACGACCTCGCGCGCGTGCGCCCGCCGCAGGGCCTGGACGAGTTCCCCGCTCGCGGGCGGTTCCCCGGGGCGCGCGAGCACGGTGGTCGCGCCGGCCTCGGTGTAGAGCCCGGCCAGACCCTCCCCCGGCACGACCGCCACCACGGCGCGCTGGGTGCGCTCACGCGGCGGGCGCCCGGTTCCGGCGGTGTGCGCGTCGCCGTGCCCGAAGTGGGTGATGCGGATCCGGTACGGCCGCCCGGCCTCGACGCCCGCCTCCACGGCGGCGCCCGCGTCGTCGACGTGTACGTGGACGTTCCACAGTCCCTCACCGCCGACCACCACGAGCGAGTCCCCCAGGGCGTCGAGCCGCTGCCGCAGCCGGGCCACGGCCGCGTCCTCGGCCTCCAGGAGGTAGATCACCTCGAAGGCCGGGCCGCTCTCTTCGCCCTCCGCCGCGCACTCCCCCGCGGCCTCGTCGTCGTGCGCCAGACGCGCGTGCGGCACGGCGACCGGTTCCGGCCCCGGCGCACGACCCGTGAACGTCTCCACCAGGGCCGCGAGGACCGTCACGAGGCCGTGTCCGCCGGCGTCGACCACTCCGGCGCGCTCCAGGACGGGCAGCTGGGCCGGGGTCGCGGCGAGCGCCGCGCGGGCACCGTCGTAGGCCGCCCGGGCCACCGCCGCGCAGTCGCCCTCCGCCCCGTCGGCCACACCGTCGGCCGCGGCGTCCGCCGCGGCGGCGGCGGCCGAGGCGACGGTCAGGACGGTGCCCTCGACCGGGTGGGCCACGGCCTGCCGGGCGGATTCGGCCGCGTGCCGCAGGGCCAGCCGCAGACGCGGACCATCGGTGTGAGCGGGTTCACCCCCGGCGGTGAGCACCTGGGCCATGCCGCGCAGCAGCTGCGCGAGGATCGTCCCGGAGTTGCCGCGCGCGCCGATCAGGGCGCCGTGCGCCATGGCACCCACGGCATCGGCCAGCGAGGGCCCGCCGCCCGCATCCGGCTCCCCGGCGTCCACCGCGTGTGCCGCGAACACCGCCTCCACGGCGGCGACGGCCGACTCGACGGTCAGATAGAGGTTGGTGCCGGTGTCCCCGTCCGCGACCGGATAGACGTTGATCGCGTCGATCTCCTCGCGTGCCCGTCCCAGCGCGCGCAGCGACAGACCGCACCAGGTACGCACCGCCAGAGCGTCGAAGAACCTCTGCGGCACCTGCGCCACCTGCGCCTCCCTGAGCTGCTGGACGTGGCAGGCAGCGTAGACCTTGGGAGGGTGCCCACCGGAAGAGGGCCGGGGGCGGCCCCCTGAGCTGCCATGGTAGTTTCGTTGTACGGGAGCAGCCGTTGTATGCTGCTCCGGTTGCCCGATCCCGATCGGGCTCTTCCCCCTGGCACCGCCACTCAGACCCCGGACCGCTCGCGGCCCCGGAACCTTGATCCCGGCATGCCGGGGTCAACCGTAAGTGCATCTGAAGTCTTTGGAGTGACCCGTGGCTGCCAACTGCGACGTCTGTGGCAAGGGGCCGAGCTTCGGCAACAACATCTCGCACTCGCACCGCCGTACGTCCCGTCGCTGGAACCCGAACATCCAGCGTGTGCGTACCGTGGTCGGCGGGACGCCGAAGCGCGTGAACGCTTGCACCTCGTGCATCAAGGCCGGGAAGGTCTCGCGCTGACGCGTCAGCTGAGCGCGCGGCCACTGCCTGGTCCGCTGCATGGAGCCGGTCCACCTCGGGTGGGCCGGCTTTTTGCCGTGCCGTAAGACTCGACCGGCCGGTAGCCCTGGCCGCACACGGTCGACGGCGCCCCCGTAACCCTCCGCCTCGCCGCGGGAGCGCCCGCCCCGTCCGAACGCTCAGCCGTGGTCCCGCCCGAGCGCCCAGCCGTGGTCCACCGGCCCGATGCCGGCGCCGAGCCCGAAGCCGGCCGCGATCGCCCCGGTGACGTACTCCTTGGCCGCCGCGACCGCCTCGGGTACCGACCGCCCCTTCGCCAGACCGCAGGCGACGGCCGACGCGAGGGTGCAGCCCGTGCCGTGCGTGTGCCGGTTGTCGAGGCGCGGGGCGCGCAGCCAGTGTTCCTCGGAGCCGTCGGTGAGCAGGTCGACGGCGTCGCCGGCCAGGTGGCCGCCCTTGATCAGCACCCAGCGCGGCCCGTACTCCAGCACGGCCGTCGCGGCCCGGCGCAGATCGGTGTCCGACTCGACCCGTACGCCGGTGAGTTGGGCGACCTCGTCGAGGTTGGGCGTGGCGACGGTCGCCACCGGCAGCAGTTCGGTGCGTACGGAGTCCAGCGCGGAGGCGGCCAGCAGCGCGTCCCCGTGCTTGGAGACTCCGACCGGGTCGACGACCGCCGGGGCGTCCGTGCCGCCGATCAACTCGGCGACCGCCTCGACCAGTTCCGCCGAGGACAGCATCCCGGTCTTGACCGCCTGGACGCCGATGTCGTCCACGACGCTGCGGTACTGGGCCCGCACGGCGTCCACGGGGAGTTCCCAGGCGCCCTGCACGCCCAGCGAGTTCTGCGCGGTCACCGCGGTGAGCACGCTCATGCCGTGGGTGCCGAGGGCGAGCATCGTCTTCAGGTCGGCCTGGATGCCGGCACCGCCGCCGGAGTCGGAGCCGGCCACGGTGAGGACCAGGGGCGGTGTCATGATTCCATGTCCTCTCCGAAGTGGTCCCAGCCGCCCTTGCTGGTCCAGGGCGCCCCGTCGACGGTCACCTGGGGCAGCGCGGAGGGGTTGAGGACCTCGCCGATGACCTTCCAGCGGGCGGGCAGCTTCACGTCCGGCGGGAAGGTGGCCACGATCGCGTGGTCCTCTCCTCCGGTGAGAACCCACTGCATGGGGTCGACGCCGACGGCCTGGCCGATGTCGTTCATCTGGGACGGGATGTCGATCTGGCCGGAGCGGATGTCGATCCTGACCTTGCTGGCCTCCGCGATGTGACCCAGGTCGGCGATCAGTCCGTCGCTCACGTCGCACATCGCGGTGGCGCCGAGACCCGCGGCGGCCGGCCCCGCGTGGTACGGCGGTTCCGGACGGCGGTGGGCCTCGACGAAGGCGCGCGGCGAGCGGAAGCCCCGGGACAGTACGGCGAACCCGGCCGCGGACCAGCCGAGCCAGCCGGTCACCGCGACGAGGTCGCCGGGCTGGGCGCCGCCGCGGGTGACGGGCTCCTGGTTGCGCAGGTCGCCGAGCGCGGTGATGGAGACGGTGATGGTGTCGCCGCGCACCACGTCGCCGCCGACCACGGAGGCGCCCGCGACCTGGCACTCGTCGCGCAGCCCGTCCATCAGCTCGGTCGGCCAGGCCACCGGCAGTTCGGCGGGTACGACCAGGCCGAGCAGCAGTGCGGTCGGCACGGCGCCCATGGCGGCGATGTCGGCCAGGTTCTGCGCCGCCGCCTTGCGGCCCACGTCGTACGCGGTGGACCAGTCCCGGCGGAAGTGCCGCCCCTCCACGAGGATGTCGGTGCTGGCCACCACCCGGCGGTCGGGCGCGGCGACCACCGCGGCGTCGTCGCCGGGGCCGACCCGGACCGCCGGGGTGGTGGTGAGACGGGAGGTGAGCTCCCTGATGAGCCCGAACTCCCCCAGCTCACCAACAGTGCCCTTCATCGCCTTGGCTCCCCTTCTGTCCCTGTCCGTGCCCGGTCGCGCGTCATCTCTGCCCTCGTTACGGTCGAAATGACCGTCACCGCGGTCGGCGTGATCGTCAACTCGTGCCATTCCGGTACCCCGGCGCGCGGGGCCCGCGCCCCGCGGGTCTCCCCGTGAAGTGCGGTGACGCGATACCGTGGCGTTCCTTTTCCCCACATGATCCTCGTGGCCGCTCTGGAGGTTCCGTGGTACAGGCGTACATCCTGATCCAGACGGAGGTCGGCAAGGCGTCGACCGTCGCCGAGACGATCAGCAAGATCCCTGGAGTGATCCAGGCCGAGGACGTGACAGGACCCTACGACGTCATCGTCCGCGCCCAGTCCGACACCGTCGACGACCTGGGTCGCATGGTGGTCGCCAAGGTCCAGCAAGTGGACGGCATCACCCGTACTCTGACCTGCCCGGTCGTTCATCTCTGACCCCCTTCCGCCCGCTCGCTCTCGCTCTGCTGATCGCCGCCGCAGGCTGCTCCTCGGCAGACGACAGCGGGTCTGCGGTGGTTCCCGGCCCGGACACAAGGTCACCGAGCTGTTCCGGAACCCGGACAAGGCGCTGCCTCCGACGGGCGGCGGACCGGGGAAACCCGCTGATCATACTGCGGAAGGCGATCCCCGAGGGGACCGCCTTCCGGGCGTGCGTGAAGCCGGACGTCAGCGCAATCCCGTGGACCGCCGCAGCGCTGCCTGGACCAGCCGGTCCACCAGCTCCGGGTAGCTCACGCCGCTCGCCTGCCACATCTGCGGGTACATGGAGATCGGCGTGAAGCCGGGCATCGTGTTGATCTCGTTGATCACGAACTCGTCGTCCTCGGTGAGGAAGAAGTCCGCGCGCACCAGGCCCTCGCAGGAGGCCGCGTCGAACGCCTCGACGGCCTGCCGCTGGACCTCGGCGGTCTCCTCGGGCGTGAGCGGGGCGGGCACGATGCCGGGCGTCGAGTCGATGTACTTGGCCTCGAAGTCGTAGTACGCGTGTTCCGAGGGCGGCGGGATCTCGGCGGGAACGGAGGCGCGGGGGCCGTCCTCGAACTCCAGCACCCCGCACTCGATCTCCCGGCCGCGCAGCGCCGCCTCCACGAGGATCTTCGGGTCGTGGCGCCGGGCCTCCTCGATCGCCTCGTCGAGTCCGGAGGGGTCGTCGACCTTGGTGATGCCGATCGAGGAACCCGCGCGCGCGGGCTTCACGAACAGCGGCCAGCCGTACTCGCCGGCGAAGTCCACGATCCTCTTGCGGGCGCCGGAACGGTCCTGCGCCCAATCGCGGGGCCGGATCACCACGTAAGGGCCGACCTTCAGCCCGTAGGAGGTGAACACCGCCTTCATGTACTCCTTGTCCTGCCCGACGGCCGAGGCGAGCACGCCCGCGCCGACGTAGGGCACACCGGACAGCTCCAGCAGGCCCTGGAGGGTGCCGTCCTCGCCGTACGGGCCGTGCAGCACGGGGAAGACGACGTCGACCTCGCCCAGCGCCTTGGGCACCGAGCCGGGTTCGCTGTAGACGACCTCGCGGCTGGCGGGGTCGACGGGCAGCAACACGCCGCCCTCGGTCGACTCGGCCAGTTCCTCGACGTCGGGCGTACGGCGTTCGGTGATCGCCATGCGTTCCGGTTCGTCGGCGGTGAGGGCCCAGCGGCCGTCCCTGGTGATGCCGATCGGCAGGACGTCGTACCGCGTCCGGTCGATGGCCGCGAGGACGGCTCCGGCGGTGACCACGGAGATCCCGTGTTCGGAGCTGCGCCCGCCGAACACGACGGCCACACGCGGTTTGCGAGGCGGCTGCTCGGGGCTCTGGGGGAGGTTCTCGGTGCTCATATCGCGTTGAGCGTACCCGCCCGTAGGGCCGCGAGACAGCGTCGGCGGGACCGCGTGGCGCGGGTGGACGCCCAGGTTCCGTTCCGGCGCCGACCGGCGTCGCTCAGCGTCGTTCCGGCTTCGCGCTGCGCGACATCAGCTCCTTGAGCGCGACCACCGGAGGCTTGCCCTCGTGCACGATGCCGACGACCGTCTCGGTGAGCGGCATGTCGACGCCGTGCCTGCGGGCCAGATCGAGCACCGACTCGCAGGACTTGACGCCCTCTGCGGTCTGCTTGGTGACCGCGATGGTCTCCTGGAGGGTCATGCCCTTGCCCAGGTTGGTGCCGAAGGTGTGGTTGCGGGACAGCGGCGAGGAGCAGGTCGCCACCAGATCGCCGAGACCGGCCAGTCCGGAGAAGGTCAGCGGGTCGGCGCCGAGGGCGACACCGAGGCGGGTGGTCTCGGCGAGGCCGCGGGTGATGAGGGAGCCCTTGGCGTTGTCGCCGAGGCCCATGCCGTCCGCGATGCCGACGGCCAGCCCGATCACGTTCTTGACGGCGCCGCCGAGTTCGCAGCCGATGACGTCGGTGTTGGTGTACGGGCGGAAGTACGGCGTGTGGCAGGCGGTCTGGAGGCGCTGGGCGACGGACTCGTCCGGACAGGCGACCACGGCGGCGGCCGGCATGCGGGCGGCGATCTCCCGGGCCAGGTTGGGGCCGGTGACCACGGCGATGCGCTCGGCGCCGACCTTGGCGACGTCGTCGATCACCTCGCTCATCCGCATCGCGGAGCCGAGTTCGACGCCCTTCATCAGGGACACCAGGATCGTGCCGGGCGCCAGCAGGGGTGCCCAGTCGGCGAGGTTGGCGCGCAGCGTCTGGGAGGGCACCGCGAGGACGGTGAAGTCGGCGTTCCGCGCGGCCTCGGCGGCGTCGGTGGTGGCCCGCACGCCCGCGGGGAGTTCCACGCCGGGCAGGTAGTCCGGGTTGGTCCGGGTGGAGTTGACGGCATCGGCGAGTTCGGCGCGGCGCCCCCACAGGGTGACGTCGCACCCCGCGTCGGCGAGGACCATGCCGAAGGCCGTGCCCCACGATCCGGTGCCGAAGACGGCCGCCTTGACCGGGTTGCTCACGTGCTCTGCCCTTCTGCCTGCTGCGACTGCCGGGACCGCGCCTGCTCGTTCGGCGGCTGCGGGTTCTGTGTCTGCTGGTGCTGTGCCTGGGTCCGGCGCCGCTGCTCGATCCGCTCCCGGCGCGGGTCGTAAGGGGTTTCGGGCGCCTTCTCGCCGCGGATCTCCTCCAGCTGGCGGGTGACGGCGGCCATGATGACCTCGGTGGCCTCCTTCAGGAGCTCCGTGGTCATCTCCTTGTCGTAGAACCGCGACAGGTCGACCGGCGGGCCCGCCAGCACGCGGTGGGTCTTGCGCGGGAGAAGGCTGGGCTTCCTCGCGTACGGCGGCAGCAGTTCGTTGCAGCCCCACTGGGCGACCGGGACCACCGGGCACCTGGTCTGCAGGGCGACGCGCGCGGCCCCGGTCTTGGCGGTCATCGGCCAGCCGTCCGGGTCGCGGGTGAGGGTGCCCTCGGGGTAGAAGGCGACGCACTCGCCGCGCTGCACGGCGTCGATCGCGGCCCGGAAGGCGCTCAGCGCGTCCGTGCTCTCGCGGTAGACGGGGATCTGTCCGGTGCCCCGCATCGCGGCACCGACGAATCCTTTCTTGAAAAGGCCGCTCTTCGCCAGGAATCGCGGGACGCGCCCGGTGTTGTACTGGTAGTGCGCGTACGCGAAGGGGTCGACGTGCGAATTGTGGTTCACGGCGGTGATAAATCCACCCTCGGCCGGAATGTTCTCCATTCCCCGCCAGTCCCGCTTGATCAGAACCACCAGCGGCGGTTTACAGATCACCGCGGCGAAGCGGTACCAGAAGCCGATTCTGCGGCGGGGCACGCTGACACCTTTCCTCCAGGGCCTGGGGCCGGACAAGTGTCGCCCCGGGCCGCCCGTCTGTCGAGAACACCGTACGCCCCGGAGAGTTAACCGCCAGGTCCCCCAGGTGACAATGACAGCGACGAGAGAAGGACGGAACGCCCGTGCAGTGGACCTTGGTCGTACCCGTGAAGCCCCTCGCCCGGGCCAAGAGCAGACTGTCGGACACCGCGGACGGCGGGGTACGGCCGGACCTCGCGCTGGCGTTCGCCCAGGACACCATCGGAGCCGCGCTGGCCTGCCCGGCGGTGGCGGATGTGGCAGTAGTCACGGACGACGCGCGGGCCGGGCGGGAGCTGGCGGCGCTGGGCGCGTGGGTCGTCGCGGACGAGCCCGGCGGCGGCCTGAACGCGGCCCTGGCGCACGGTGCGGCAGCGGTACGGGCGGCACGTCCCGAAAGTCCGGTGGCCGCGCTCAACGCCGATCTGCCCGCGCTGCGGCCGGCGGAATTGGCGCGGGTCCTGGCGGCGGCGGCACAATTCCCGCGCGCTTTTCTGCCGGACGCGGCCGGAATCGGAACGACCCTGCTGGCCGCGGCACCGGGCCGTGAATTGGCCCCCGTATTCGGCGCGGATTCCCGGGCCCGGCACCGCGCGTCCGGCGCGGTGGAACTGCGGCTCGGCGCGGTGGATTCCGTACGGCAGGATGTCGACACCGGCGGGGATCTGCGCATCGCGCTGGCGCTCGGGGTGGGGCCCCGTACGGCCGCGGTGGCGGCGCGGTTGCTGATCGCCGGGCAGTAGGCTGCCGACATGCAGGCGACCGCATACACGTACGACCCCGACAACCGCAGCGGGCAGGTGCTGCTCGACGACGGCACGCCCGTGCCCTTCGACGCGGCGGCGTTCGACGCGGGGGGCCTGAGACTGCTGCGGCCCGGACAGCGGGTGCGGATCGAGACCGAGGGCGCGGGCGCGGAGCGCCGGATCACGCTGGTGACGCTCCAGACGTTCTGAAACGCCCTGGTCGTCCCGGCCCGCCGGGCCTGCGGGACCCACGGGCCCCGAACACGCCGCGGGCCGGACTCCGAGAGGGAGTCCGGCCCGGCGCGTGAGTGCCCCTGTACCTGGTCGCCTGCTGCTACCTGCTACTTCTTGCGGGCGGTGGCCTTCTTGGCGGTGGTCTTGCGGGCGGTCGACTTCTTGGCCGGGGCCTTCTTGGCGGTCGCCTTCTTCGCGGGGGCCTTCTTGGCCGTGGACTTCTTCGCCGCCGCCGTGGTGCTCTTGGCGGCGGACTTCTTGGCGGGGGCCTTCTTCGCCGTCGCCGTCTTCGCCGCGCCGGCGGTCTTCTTCGCGGTCGTCTTCTTCGCCGCCGCGGTCGTCTTCTTGGCCGCGCCCGTGGCCTTCTTCGCGGCGCCGGTGGCCTTCTTGGCGGCGGCCTTCTTGCCCGCGGCCTTGGAGATGGTGGGCGGCGGGCCGGACAGGCTGCCCTTGGGCGCCTTCTTGACCGCGATGTCGTTCTTCGGGAGCTTCTTCGAGCCGCTCACCAGGTCCTTGAAGCCCTGGCCCGCGCGGAAGCGCGGCACGGAGGTCTTCTTGACCCGAACCCGCTCGCCCGTCTGAGGGTTGCGGGCGTAACGGGCCGGACGGTCGACCTTCTCGAAGGAACCGAAGCCGGTCACCGAGACCCGGTCGCCCGAGACCACTGCACGGACGAGGGCGTCCAGGACCGCGTCGACAGCGTCGGCGGCCTGCTGCCGGCCGCCCAGCTTGTCGGCAATCGCTTCTACGAGCTGCGCCTTGTTCACGTCTTCCCCTTCGGAGACATCGCCAGAACGAATGTGTTCAAGCTTTTTCGCACGTTAGGCAGATATATACCGCAAATCAAACACGAAACGGGCTAATCACCCTTGTGCCGCAACGGACTCGGGCGGTCCCGGCCTGTTCAGCCTTCCTCTTCGGGGAATCGACCCTCGTCGAGGTCGGCGGTGAACCGATCCAGGCGCCTTGCCGCACCGGCGAGATCGTGTTTGGCCGCGGCCGTAATGACCAGCAGCTTCCGGGTCAGCGCCATCCGTACGCCCTCCGGGACTTGCAGTGCGCGCACTCTTGTGTGCGCTTCCTTGAGCCGGACCGCGACCGCCGTATAGAGCTCGAGTTGGCCGTCGTGTTCCATGCACAGATTGTGCCATCTGGGGCGAGTTGTCGCCTGCGCAGGGGGCAACTGCCGCCTCAAACGGCCTTTCGGGCACACACGGAAGCCGCGCCTCCATGGCCCGCGTACCCCGGCAACCACGCCTCTAACGTGGGAAGTTGAGCGACACAGCCGTGCCACACACACGCGACCGGCAGCAGAAACGGCTGTACCCCCGATCGGGCCGATCGGGGGTACAGCCGGGGTGTTGGGTGGCCGAAACTCGACCTTGCGGGGGCCTCCGAAGAGGCCCGGGGGTCACGCCTGGAGGGTCTGCGGCTTGAACGACGGGCGCTTCGCCTCGTACGTGGCGATGTCCGCCTCGTTCTGGAGGGTGATCGAGATGTCGTCCAGGCCGTTCAGCAGCCGCCAGCGGGAGTTCTCGTCCAGCTCGAAGGAGGCGGTGATGCCCTCCGCGCGGACCTCACGGGCCTGGAGGTCGACCGTGACCTCGGCCTGCGGGTCGTTCTCCGTCAGCTCCCACAGGGCATCCACGATCTTCTGGTCGAGGACCACCGTGAGCAGGCCGTTCTTCAGCGAGTTACCGCGGAAGATGTCGGCGAAGCGGGAGGAGATCACGGTCTTGAAGCCGTAGTTCTGCAGTGCCCAGACGGCGTGCTCACGGGAGGAGCCGGTGCCGAAGTCGGGGCCGGCGACCAGGACCGTGGCGCCCTCGCGCTCGGACCGGTTGAGCACGAACTCCGGGTCCTTGCGCCAGGCCTCGAACAGCCCGTCCTCGAACCCGTCCCGCGTCACCTTCTTGAGCCAGTGGGCGGGGATGATCTGGTCGGTGTCGACGTTGCTGCGCCGCAGCGGGACGGCCCGGCCGGTGTGCGTGGTGAATGCTTCCATGACTCTCAGACTCCAGCGGGCGTGGGAACGTCGGCGGCGGTCAGGTCGGCCGGGGAGGCCAGATGGCCCAGGACCGCCGTCGCGGCCGCGACCTGCGGCGAGACCAGATGGGTGCGACCGCCCTTGCCCTGCCGCCCCTCGAAGTTGCGGTTGGAGGTGGACGCGGAGCGCTCCCCCGGGGCCAGCTGGTCCGGGTTCATGCCCAGGCACATCGAGCAGCCCGCGTGCCGCCATTCGGCGCCGGCCTCCTTGAAGACCACGTCCAGGCCCTCGGAGACGGCCTGCAGGCCCACCCGCGCGGAGCCGGGTACGACCAGCATCCGCACGCCGTCGGCGACTTTGCGGTCCCGCACGATCTCGGCGGCGGCGCGCAGGTCCTCGATGCGACCGTTGGTGCACGAACCTACGAAGACGGTGTCCACCTTGATGGAGCGCAGCGGCTGCCCGGCCGCCAACCCCATGTACTCCAGGGCCTTCTCGGCGGCGAAGCGCTCCGAAGCGTCTTCGTACGAAGCCGGGTCGGGGACGGCGGCGGACAGCGGCGACCCCTGGCCCGGGTTGGTGCCCCAGGTGACGAACGGCGCCAGCTCGGCGGCCTCGATGGCGAACTCGGCGTCGAACTCGGCGTCGTCGTCCGTGCGCAGCGTCTTCCAGTACTCGACGGCCGCGTCCCAGTCGGCGCCCTCGGGGGCGTGCGGGCGGCCCTGGAGGTAGGCGAAAGTGGTCTCGTCGGGGGCGATCATGCCCGCGCGGGCGCCGGCCTCGATCGACATGTTGCAGATGGTCATCCGGGCCTCCATCGAGAGCTTCTCGATGGCCTCGCCCCGGTACTCCAGGACGTAGCCCTGGCCGCCGCCGGTGCCGATCCTGGCGATGATCGCGAGGATCAGGTCCTTGGCCGTGACGTCGTCGGGCAGTTCACCGTTGACGGTGATCGCCATGGTCTTCGGACGGACCATGGGCAGCGTCTGGGTGGCCAGCACGTGCTCGACCTGGGAGGTGCCGATGCCGAACGCCAGCGCGCCGAAGGCGCCGTGCGTGGAGGTGTGCGAGTCGCCGCAGACCACGGTGGTGCCGGGCTGGGTCAGGCCGAGCTGCGGGCCGACGACGTGCACGACGCCCTGCTCGACGTCGCCCAGCGGGTGCAGCCGGACGCCGAAGTCCGCGCAGTTCTTGCGCAGCGTCTCCAGCTGGACCCGGGAGACCGGGTCGGCGATGGGCTTGTCGATGTCGAGCGTCGGGGTGTTGTGGTCCTCGGTGGCGATGGTCAGGTCGAGCCGGCGCACCGGACGGCCGCTCTTGCGGAGGCCGTCGAAGGCCTGCGGGCTGGTCACCTCGTGCAGCAGGTGCAGATCGATGAAGAGGAGGTCGGGCTCGCCCTCGGCGCGCCGGACGACGTGGTCGTCCCAGACCTTCTCCGCGAGTGTCCTACCCATCGCTTTCCCTCCGGCCGGCGACGAAGCGCCGACCCAACTAGAGATCTTGGGGAAGCGGTGCCCTCACCCCTGCGTTTCCGGGCAACCGCCACCAGGCCCACTCATCACGGGCCGTTGTGACTTCCTGCCATCAAGAGTGGCGGGTTCCATGGAAAATTGAACTTGCGTTTCACAGAGTGAGACGGGAGTATCGTTTCATGGACAACAGTAGCGGCGTCGGCGTTCTGGACAAGGCGGCCCTCGTCCTGAGCGCTCTGGAGTCCGGCCCGGCCACCCTCGCGGGATTGGTCGGTGCGACCGGACTGGCACGACCCACGGCCCACCGCCTGGCCGTGGCGCTGGAACACCACCGTATGGTGGCGCGCGACATGCAGGGCCGGTTCATTCTCGGCCCGCGCCTGGCCGAACTGGCCGCGGCGGCCGGCGAGGACCGCCTGCTCGCCACGGCGGGCCCGGTCCTCACCCACCTGCGCGACGTCACGGGCGAGAGCGCTCAGCTCTACCGCCGCCAGGGCGACATGCGCATCTGCGTGGCCGCCGCCGAGCGCCTCTCGGGCCTGCGGGACACGGTCCCCGTCGGCTCCACGCTCACCATGAAGGCCGGCTCGTCGGCGCAGATCCTCATGGCCTGGGAGGAGCCCGAGCGCCTGCACCGCGGGCTGCAGGGCGCCCGCTTCACGGCGACGGCCCTGTCCGGCGTGCGGCGCCGCGGCTGGGCCCAGTCCATCGGCGAGCGGGAGCCGGGCGTGGCGTCCGTCTCCGCGCCCGTACGCGGCCCCTCCAACCGCGTGGTGGCCGCCGTGTCCGTCTCCGGCCCCATCGAGCGTCTGACGCGCCACCCGGGCCGCATGCACGCCCAGGCCATCATCGACGCCGCCGGCCGCCTCTCCGAGGCCCTGCGCCGCACGGGCTGACCGCACCCACTTCGGCACGCGACCGGGAAGGGGCCCGCCCCAACGCCGCGGCGGCCCTCCCCTCGCCGGCGTCCAGCAGCACCCTGGACGCCGAACTGGCCCGGTCCTACCGGGACTTGAACAGGCTGGGACTCGCAATGAAAAGAGGCCCCCCGCCGAAGCGGGAGGCCTCCTGATCTTGTACCCCCGACCGGATTCGAACCGGCGCTACCGCCTTGAGAGGGCGGCGTGCTAGGCCGCTACACAACGGGGGCGAGGAACTGCGTTTCCGCAGATCCGAGCTGGTCTACCAGGACTCGAACCTAGACTAACTGAACCAGAATCAGTCGTGCTGCCAATTACACCATAGACCAATGTGGTTTAGACCAGTTTGTACCCCCGACCGGATTCGAACCGGCGCTACCGCCTTGAGAGGGCGGCGTGCTAGGCCGCTACACAACGGGGGCCCTAGCGATCCTGCATCGGGGTCGGCGGGAGCTACCCTGACCGTCCTCGCGGGAAGGATCTGTACCCCCGACCGGATTCGAACCGGCGCTACCGCCTTGAGAGGGCGGCGTGCTAGGCCGCTACACAACGGGGGCTTTGCGGATGTGATCCGCGGCGCAGATAAGCTCTGCGAGCTGGCCTACCAGGACTCGAACCTAGACTAACTGAACCAGAATCAGTCGTGCTGCCAATTACACCATAGGCCACTGGAACGCAAGCCCCGGGGGGATCTTGTTCTAGCGTTGCGCCTCCGGTTCCCGGCCCTTTCGGCCCGCTCCTCGGCGGCGCAGGAAGAACATTACCCGAAGGTGGACGGGGCTCCAAAACGGGTATCGGCGCCGAGGAGCGCGGGGAGTTCGGAGAGCGAGGCGATACGGCGCGGCCCGGCCGGCGGGTCGACGGTCGCGTACACCCCGCCGCGGTCGATCCACACCGACAGCAACCCGGCGTCGGCGGCGCCGCGGCCGTCGATCTCCGGGTGGTCTCCGACGTAGGCGACCTCCCGCGGGGCGAGGCCGAGGGCGTCGCAGGCCGCCAGGAAGGCGCCGGGCTCGGGTTTGGAGACGCCCAGCTCGGCGGCGCACAGGATGGCCTCGAAGCGGTCGTGCACGCCGAGGACGCGCAGCTTGCGGTCCTGGACGGTCAGGCTGGAATTGGAGAGCACGGCGTGCCGGTGACTGGCGGCGAGGGCGTCGAGGACGGGCAGCACGTCCGGGAAGAGCGACCAGGCGGCCTCGTAGTGGGTGACGTAACGCTGGAACCAGTGGTCGGCCTCGGTGTCCGTCAGCTCCGGCCGGCCCAGGAAGACCCGGGTGCGGTCGCGGCGCTGTGCGACGAAGTCGACTTCACCGGCGGCGAAGCGGGCCCACTGCTGTTCGGTGATCTCCCGCCAGCGCACGAGGGCCTCCTCGGCCGATCCGTACCCGGCGAGGAGCCCTTCGGCCACCAGATGGGCGCGCATGCCCTCGCGGTCGGCGGTGGTGTAGTCGAAGAGGGTGTCGTCGACGTCCCAGACCACGGCGCGGATGCTCATGATCCGACGGTAACGCCGTCGGGCCCGCGGCGTCCGCCCGTACCGCGAAGGGGCGGCCCCCGGAAGCCCGGACGCCGCCCCCGCACGTGCACGCGTGCGTCAGGCGGCAGCCCTCGCCAGCGCCGCGTCGATCCGGGCCAGCGCCTTCTCCTTGCCCAGGACCTCCAGGGACTCGAAGAGGGGCAGGCCGACCGTGCGGCCCGTGACGGCGACCCGGACGGGGGCCTGCGCCTTGCCGAGTTTGAGGCCGTGGGCCTCGCCTGCGGCCAGGACGGCCTCCTTGAGGGACTCGGGGGACGTCCAGTCGGCCGCGTCCAGCTTCTCGCGGGCGGTGCGGAGCAGGGCGTCCGAGCCCTCCTTCATCGCCTTGTTCCAGGATGCCTCGTCGAAGACCGGCTCCGGCAGGAACAGGAAGTCGACGTTGTCCGTGATCTCGGAGAGGACCTTCAGGCGGGTCTGCGCGTGCGGTGCGATCGCCTGCCACTTGGCCTCGTCGAAGTCCTCCGGCGACCAGGGGGCGACGGGAGCCTTCAGCCACGGGCGACAGCGCTCGGTGAAGTCCTTCACCTCCAGCATGCGGATGTGGTCGGCGTTGATCGCCTCGCACTTCTTGAGGTCGAAGCGGGCCGGGTTGGGGTTGACGTCCGAGACGTCGAAGGCCGCGACCATCTCCTCGATCGAGAAGATGTCCTGGTCGGCGGAGAGCGACCAGCCGAGCAGGGAGAGGTAGTTGAGCAGGCCCTCGGGGAGGAAGCCGCGCTCCCGGTAGAGGTTCAGGCTCGACTGCGGGTCGCGCTTGGAGAGCTTCTTGTTGCCCTCGCCCATGACGTAGGGCAGGTGGCCGAAGGCGGGGGTCTCCTTGGCGATGCCCAGCTCGGTCAGCGCCTTGTACAGGGCGATCTGGCGCGGGGTGGAGGAGAGCAGGTCCTCGCCGCGCAGGACGTGGGTGATCTCCATCAGGGCGTCGTCGACCGGGTTGACGAGCGTGTAGAGCGGGGCGCCGTTGGCGCGGACGATGCCGTAGTCCGGGACGTTCTCCGGGAGGTATGTGATCTCGCCGCGGACCAGGTCCGTGAAGGTGATCGCCTCGTCGGGCATCCGGAAGCGGACGATGGGCTCGCGGCCCTGCGCCACGTACTCCTCGACCCGGGCGTCGCTCAGCTCGCGGCAGTGGCCGTCGTAGCCGGAGGGCCGGCCGGCGGCGCGGGCGGCCTCGCGGCGGGTGTCCAGCTCCTCCTGGGAGCAGTAGCAGCGGTAGGCGTGGCCGGCGTCGAGGAGCTTGGCGGCGACGTCCTGGTAGATGTCCATGCGCTGCGACTGGCGGTACGGCGCGTGCGGGCCGCCGACCTCGGGGCCCTCGTCCCAGTCGAAGCCCAGCCAGCGCATCGAGTCCAGAAGCTGCTGGTACGACTCCTCGGAGTCGCGGGCCGCGTCGGTGTCCTCGATGCGGAAGACCAGCGTGCCCTGGTGGTGCCGGGCGAACGCCCAGTTGAACAGGGCGGTGCGGACCAGGCCCACGTGGGGGTTGCCGGTGGGGGACGGACAGAAACGGACGCGTACGGGGGAGCCGGGTGCGCTAGCCACGCTTGACAACCTTGTTGGTGAGAGTGCCGATGCCTTCGATGCTGACGGCGACCTCGTCGCCGACGTTGAGGGGGCCGACGCCGGCCGGGGTGCCCGTGAGAATCACGTCGCCGGGGAGGAGCGTCATCGCCTCGGAGATGTTGACGATCAGATCCTCGATGGAGTGGATCATCTCGCTGGTGCGGCCGAGCTGGCGCTGGCCGCCGTTGACCGTGAGCTGGATGGTGAGATCGCTCGGGTCCAGGTCGGTCTCCACCCAGGGGCCCAGCGGGCAGGAGGAGTCGAAGCCCTTGGCCCTGGCCCACTGCTTCTCGCGGCGCTGCACGTCGCGGGCGGTGACGTCGTTGGCGCAGGTGTAGCCGAAGACGACGTCCTTGACGCGGTCGCGCGGGACCTCGCGGCACATGCGGCCGATGACGACGGCGAGCTCGGCCTCGTGGTGCAGCTCCTCGGAGAAGGAGGGGTACTGGATGGCGTCGCCGGGACCGATGACCGAGGTGGACGGCTTGAAGAAGGCGAACGGGGCGTCGGGCACCTCGTTGCCGAGTTCGCGGGCGTGCTCGGCGTAGTTGCGGCCGAAGGCGACGACCTTGTTGGGGAGTACGGGCGGCAGGAGCCGCACCTTGCTCAGGGGCACCTTGGTGCCGGAGAGCTCGAAGTCCGCGAACGGGATGCCCTTGATGATGTCGAGGACGAGCTGGTCCGGCTGGTCGCCCTCGACCGCGCCGAAGGCGACGTTCCCGTCGATGGAGAACCTGGCGATGCGCACGGGTTGCTTGGCCCCTTGCTGAGCTGGCTGGAGTCTGACGCTCCAGGCTAACGCGGCGGGCCCGCCCGGCGGATCAGGCCGGAGGAAAGCGACGGCACCTCACCAGCACAGGCGAGCGGGGTGTGGTGCGTGCGGCCGCAAGGCGGAGGAGGGCGCCAGGACGGAGCCCTGGTAACCGACGACGACGCGGCAGATACGCGTGCCACACCCCGCGTCTGCGGCATGATCCGCCGGCAGGCCCTCAAGGGCGGGCGCCTCGCGCAATAGGTATCCGTGGCCCGACGGGGCGGCGGTTCGGCGCGCGGGCGCCCTTGTGCCCGTACGGCCGCCCTGAACGTTCGGCGGCCGGGTGACGTACTACTCTGCGGCGGAGGCCGCGACGGGCATCTCCATGAGCGTCGTGCGCCGGGGGTTGGCGGTCTGGGCGGGGAGCTCGACGGCGTGCTCCGGCTGCTCCGGCGTCCGCAGGTCGTCGGCGCCGTCGAGGTGCGCCAGCGTCGTGCGTCGCGGATTGGCGATCTTGTGGAACATCATCGTCGTCTTCACGGTTGTACAGACCCTGTCGTGTCCGGGCGCCTGGGGGCTGCTAAGAACCCTTGCGAGGGCGCGGGTTGTCGGTTTTGCCTTCTCTGTAAAGCGTCAGGCTAAACATGCGATTCCCCGCCAACCCGAGCGAGGCTCCTGATCTACGTGTGAGTTTGCTCACTTATCAAGGGTCAAACCGGTCAATTCAGGCTCCCGCACCACCGCGACGAAAGCGACATTGCCCACCTGAACCCACCATTCCGCTCCTGATCATGTCGACTGGGACACCTACCGGACACCGACGACTCGCGGACATACGTCCGTTTTGCGGGTGATCATTTTCTACGTCCGGTGACTCGACCCTCACGTGCTGTCACCTGTGTCACGGGCTGCCCCATGGGCCTTGTTGGAGATCCTGCACTGTGCTGGAATTCCACGGACCGCTGCGGGATCGATCCGGCGCACAGGGGGCGCACACCAGCGCCGAACGGCGGCGAGACGGGGGAACCAGCGCCGGTCACTCACGACCACCACGGGGGCGTATTCAGGGCGCCCCTATGACGCCGACACCGTGCCCGTCCGTTCACGCGGAAGGGCGCCTGGTCCAGAGGTTGCGACGCTAGTGCAGGGACGTTTCAAGAGGGATGGCAGCGCTTCGGCGGAGCCGGAGCCGCAGCACGGCGGGACTGGCCCCAAGGCCGTCAGCTCGTCGCCCCAGCACGCCCAGAACCCGGGTCAGGCCCAGTCCGGCGACAACGGCGACCGCCCCGGTCAGGCCGGGGCGTCGTCCGCCGCCGGCCAGAAGCCGGCCGCGAAGCCGGCCAAGGGCTCGACCGGCCCCGGCCCGCGAATAGCCCTGCGCAACTGGCGGATCTCCACCCGTCTGGTGTCGCTGCTCGCGCTTCCGGTGGTCGCGGCCACCTCGCTCGGCGCGCTGCGCATCAACCAGTCGATGGACGACATCCAGCAGCTCGACAACATGAAGCTGCTCACCGAGATGACCAAGCAGGCCACCGAGCTGGCCGCCGCGCTCCAGGAGGAGCGCGACCAGTCCGCCGGTCCCCTGGCGCACGGCTCGACGTCCAGCGCGATCGCGGTCAAGGGCGACCGGGAGAAGACCGACCGGGCCCTGAAGAACTTCCTCGACCAGTCCGAGGAGATCGACGCCGCCAGCAAGGACGGCAACCTCGTCGGTGTCCGCGACAGCCTCGTCGGCCTCGCCAGCGACCTGAACGATCTGAACAAGATCCGCAGCACCGCCTATCAGGCCGAGGAGAACTCGACCCAGACCGTCGAGGCCTACCACCGCCTGATCAACCACCTGCTCGACCTCTCGCAGGACATGGCGGAGGCGACCAGCAACCCCGACATGATCCAGCGCACGCGCGCCCTGTCGGCCTTCTCCTCGGCCAAGGAGTACGCGTCGATCCAGCGCGCGGTCCTCGCGGCCGCGCTGCCCGCGAACACCTCCAGCAAGGGCAAGCTCTCCGAGAACGACCGGCTCTACGCCCAGTCGGCGCTGCAGAGCCAGACCTCCGAGGTCCGCAGCTTCACCAGCATCTACGGCGACGGCGCCGAGGAACTCCTCAAGCCGATCTCCGAGGGCAACCCGGTGATCGAGTCGTCCGACCAGTACGCCGGCCGCGCGCTCGGCCAGGTCAACGGCCTGGCCGACCTCAAGACCCGCTCCTACCAGGACTGGCTGGACGACAGCTCCACCAAGATCCAGCAGATGAAGAACATCGAGCTCAAGCTGCTGGAGGACATGGAGCAGCAGGCCCGCGAGCTGCGCAGCGAGTCGGAGCGCGAGGCGATCATCTCCGGTGTGCTGATCCTGCTCGTGCTCGGCGTCTCCCTGGTCGGCGCCTTCGTCGTGGCCCGCTCCATGATCCGCTCGCTGCGCCGCCTGGAGGACACCGCGACCAAGGTCGCCCAGGACCGTCTGCCCGAGCTGGTCAAGCAGCTCTCCGAGACCGACCCGCAGGACGTCGACACCTCGGTCGAGTCGGTCGGTGTGCACTCCCGGGACGAGATCGGCCGAGTGGCCGCGGCCTTCGACGACGTGCACCGCGAGGCGGTCCGCCTCGCCGCCGAGCAGGCCCTGCTGCGGGGCAACGTCAACGCGATGTTCACCAACCTCTCGCGCCGCTCCCAGGGCCTGATCCAGCGCCAGCTGTCGCTGATCTCCGAACTGGAGTCCCGCGAGGCCGACCCGGACCAGCTGTCCTCGCTGTTCAAGCTCGACCACCTCGCGACCCGCATGCGCCGTAACGGTGAGAACCTCCTCGTCCTCGCCGGTGAGGAGCCGGGCCGCCGCTGGACCCGCCCGGTCCCGCTGGTCGACGTGCTCCGTGCCGCCGCCTCCGAGGTGGAGCAGTACGAGCGCATCGAGCTGTCCTCCGTGCCGACCACCGAGGTCGCCGGACGCGTGGTCAACGACCTCGTGCACCTGCTCGCCGAGCTGCTGGAGAACGCGACCTCGTTCTCCTCCCCGCAGACCAAGGTCAAGGTCACCGGTCACGCGCTGCCCGACGGCCGCGTGCTGATCGAGATCCACGACACCGGCATCGGCCTCTCGCCGGAGGACCTGGCCGCGATCAACGAGCGGCTGGCCTCGCCGCCGACCGTGGACGTCTCCGTCTCCCGCCGCATGGGTCTGTTCGTGGTCGGCCGGCTCTCGCAGCGCCACGGCATCCGCATCCAGCTGCGTCCGTCCGACTCCGGAGGCACGACCGCGCTGGTCATGCTGCCCGTCGACGTCGCCCAGGGCGGCCGCAAGCCGCAGCCCAAGCAGGGTCAGGGAGCGCCGGGCAACGGCGGCCCGGCCGCCGCGCAGGCCGCGGCCGGTGTCGCGGCGGCCCGGCGCGGTGGTGGCCAGGGCGGTGGCGGCGGTGCCTTCGGTGGCGGTGCCCTCGGCGCCGGTGCGCCGGGCGGTGGCCGGCTCGGTGCCGGTCAGGGGCCGCGGGCCGCACTGCCCGGGCGTGACGCGGGCGGTCGCCCGGGGGCGCCGGGCGGCGCGCGCGGGCCGCAGTCCCCGGCGGGACCGAACCAGCAGAACCGCCCGGCTCCGGTCGGCGCAGGTGCCGGCCAGGCGCCCGGTGCTCCGCAGGGCCTGCAGGCCGCGGGCGTGAACGCGCCGCAGGGCAACGCGCCGCAGGGCAACGCGCCGCAGGGCAACACCCAGCAGGGCCAGGACGCCTTCGGCGGCGGACGTGGCCCGTCCGCGCCCCCGCAGGGCGGCAAGCGCCGCGGCAAGGGGAACGGCGACGCCGAACAGGGCCGTCGCCCGCAGCTGCCGCCGCGCGGCGGTCCGCGGGCCGAGCTGCCCGGCGGCAACCCGCAGCCCCGTACCCCCAGCTGGAGCGACGAGAACGCGCAGCCGCCCGTGCCGCGCGCCTCGCTGGACGCCCCTCGCGGCCACGAGGAGCCGGACAGCTCGCGTGCGGACCGCTCGCCGCGCTTCGACGACCGGCAGGGCCCGGGCTCGACCGCCGAGATGCCGGCGGTTCCCCGGCTCGGTGAGTCCCAGGGCCCCGGTGCCACGGCCGAGTTCGCCCGCCCGGACTTCGACGCCCCGGCACCTCGCCGGGACGACCCGCAGAACACGGAGCGGTTCGCCCAGGCCGGTCAGAACCAGACGGGCCAGAACCACACCGGCCAGAACCAGTACGGCCAGGACCAGGCCGGTCAGAATCAGTACGGCCAGGACCAGTACAGCCAGGACCAGTACGGCCAGGACCAGTACGGCCAGGGCGGAACGCACACCGCCCCGCAGAACGACCAGTTCGCGCGGCCCGAGCCGAACGCCCCGCAGCAGAACGGCGGATCCTTCGTCCGCTCGGACGTCTTCGGCGGACAGCCCGGCCAGACCGGCCCGGCCTCGACCGGCCCGTTCAACGGCGCCCAGGGCTTCGACAACGGCTCGACCGGGCAGCACCGCCTGCCGGAGCGTCAGAGCCCGGCCCCCACCGGCCAGTTCGAGCGCCCGCAGGTCAACGGGACGCACGGCGGGAACGACTTCGGCGCCCAGCAGCCGCCGGCCCCTCAGCAGCGTCCGGCCCACCAGGAGCCCGCGGGCGGGAACGCCAACGGGACCGCCGCGCAGCGGCCGGGTGACGGATGGGCCCTGCCCCCTGCCTCCGGCCCCGGTGACGGACGTACACCGCTGTACGACACGCTGGAGACCAACTGGTTCCACGGCGACCGCGAGGCGAGGGCCCAGCAGGGCGCCCCGGCCGCGGCCCCGGAGCCGCAGGCTCCCCAGCCCCAGACCCCGGCGGCCCCTCAGCGGCCCGCCACCTCCTCCTGGCGCAGCTCGCCGAACGACGACCTCGTCCGGCAGGCCGAGCGCGTACGGCAGCCGGCGGCCGGCGGGATCACCACATCCGGCCTGCCGCGCCGGGTGCCCAGGGCGAACCTCGTCCCGGGCACGGCTCAGCAGCAGTCGCACCAGAACGGTCCGCAGGTATCGCGTGCGCCCGACGAAGTGCGCGGCCGGCTGACCAATCTCCGTCGGGGAATCGCACAGGGCCGCCAGGCCGGGACCAACCAGACCGGCAGCCATCCGCGGCCCACTCACCAGCAGGAGCGTTAGTTGAGCCCGATGAGCCAGGCGGCACAGAACCTCAACTGGTTGATCACGAATTTCGTGGACAACACCCCGGGGGTGTCCCACACCGTCGTCGTGTCCGCCGACGGACTCCTTCTGGCGATGTCGGAAGGGTTTCCGCGCGACCGCGCCGACCAGCTCGCGGCCGTCGCCTCGGGGCTGACCTCGCTGACCGCCGGGGCTTCCCGGATCTTCGAGGGCGGCGACGTGGCACAGACGGTCGTGGAGATGGAACGCGGGTTCCTTTTCCTCATGTCCGTCTCGGACGGCTCGTCCCTGGCCGTCCTCGCCCACCCGGAGTGCGACATCGGCCTCGTCGGCTACGAGATGGCACTCCTGGTCGACCGCGCGGGGGCGGTACTCACGCCCGACCTGCGCGCTGAACTACAAGGAAGTCTGCTCCACTGACCGGCCCCGGCACCACCAGTGTTACCAAATCACCGTCCGGCCGCCACAATCCCCCCACCGGCCTCGTCAGACGGCACGACTGACCGACCTGCTGTCCCGCCCGGAGGATTCATGACCCCGCCCACCGCCTCTCATGATCCGTACGCGGAGCCGTACGAGGACGAGGGCGACCAGCCGCTGGTACGTCCGTACGCGATGACCGGCGGCCGGACGAGGCCGCGCTACCAGCTCGCCATCGAGGCGCTGATCAGCACTACGGCCGACCCGGCAGCGCTCATGGGGCTGCTTCCCGAGCACCAGCGCATCTGCCACCTGTGCCGCGAGGTGAAGTCGGTGGCCGAGGTGTCGGCCCTGCTGGCGATGCCGCTCGGCGTGGCCCGGATCCTCGTCGCGGACCTCGCGGAGGCCGGGCTGGTCGCCATTCACCAGCCGGGCGGCGACGAGAACAATGGCGGTGCGCCGGACGTGACACTGCTCGAAAGGGTGCTCAGTGGACTTCGAAAGCTCTGACGGGGGTCGGGCGACCACCTCCGCGAAGATCGTGGTGGCCGGCGGCTTCGGCGTCGGCAAGACCACGTTCGTGGGCGCCGTCTCCGAGATCAACCCGCTGCGCACCGAGGCCGTGATGACCTCTGCCAGCGCCGGGATCGACGACCTGACGCACGCCGGGGACAAGACGACCACCACGGTCGCCATGGACTTCGGCCGCATCACGCTCGACCAGGACCTGATCCTGTACCTGTTCGGCACGCCGGGCCAGGACCGTTTCTGGTTCATGTGGGACGACCTGGTGCGCGGCGCCATCGGCGCGGTGGTGCTGGTGGACACGCGGCGGCTGGCCGACTGCTTCCCCGCGGTGGACTACTTCGAGAACTCGGGCCTGCCGTTCGTCGTCGCGCTCAACGGCTTCGACGGCCAGCAGCCGTACAACCCGGACGAGGTGCGCGAGGCGCTGCAGATCGGTCCGGACACCCCGATCATCACGACCGACGCCCGGCACCGCGCCGACGCGAAGAGTGCGCTGATCACGCTGGTCGAGCACGCGCTGATGGCACGCCTGCGGTAGGTACGCGGGCGGCCGCAGCCAAGTCGGCAGGGGTCTACGGCACTTGTCGTAGGCGGGATGGAGCCGACTGTGTCCTTTGACACGGTCGGCTCCACCGTTCATAACGTTTCGGCAGAGGAATCGGGTGGTACCGACACGCGACGCGGTCAACTGGTCTCGCTGCGCGCACGAACGCCCCGTCTTTTGACGGGCCTCGCTCTTTATGACCGTTTTACGCGGGGCTTACATCACGTGTAACCCCCGCGTTCCACTGTTTGGAAGAGCGCTGGTCGCCGTGCTGGAATGCCAGAACTGCCCAATGGTCAAAGACGTACTCAGCAGTAGTGCGTACCCGATGACGGACTGGGCTCTGAGACACAGCGGCACGACACAGGTGCCGACCGCCGAGAGGTTGTTGGTCGAGTGAGGCGAAGCAAGAACAGTCCCGAGCCATCGGCCCGGGGCAACTTCACCCCGCCGCCGCGCACAGCGGCGCCCGCCCCCGTGCCCGCTTCGGAAACCAAGGCCGAACCCGCTCCGAGCGGTGGCCGTTTCTCGCCGCGCAACTGGCGGGTGACCACCCGGCTGAACGCGATCCTGCTCATTCCCGTCCTGGTCGGCCTCGTCATGGGCGGCTTCCAGGTGAAGAGCTCGATCGACACCTGGTCGGACGCCGAGGACGCCGAGAGCACCGCGCGCCTGGTGCGGGCCTCCCTCGGCTACGCCAACGCCCTCTACAACGAGCGCGACCTCACGGCCGCCCCGCTGCTGCAGGGCAAGGGCCAGGAGGACGCGACCGTCACCGGGGCCCGGCAGGCGACCGACGAGGCCGCCGACGTCTTCGACGAGGCAGCCCAGGACATGCCCGGCAAGGCGGGCCTGGAGCGCCGGCTGAAGGTGTTCCGGGAGCAGGAACCCAAGCTCCAGACGCTGCGCGTGGCCGCGTACACCTCCAAGCTCAAGGGCGTGGAGACCGAGGAGGGCTACACCGGGATCGCCCACCCCCTGATGGAGTTCGCCAACGAGCTCGGTCTGGGCACCGGCAACATCACCTCCTACGGCCGTACCGTCTACGCGATCTCGCTGACCAAGGCGGCGCTCTCCCTGGAGCGCTCCATCGGTATGCACATGCTGGTCAAGCCGGGTCCGGAGCCCAGCCACCTCGCCAGCCAGCGCGTCGCGCTCTCCTCGTACGCCTACCTGGAGCGCATCGCCATCGAGGAGTACATCGGCGGCGGTACCGAGGCGGACGCGCAGAAGCTCGAGGACGCCGAGGCACAGCTCGAGACGGACGGGGCGGCCATGGCCAAGGAGGCCAAGGCCAAGGACCCGGACTACGTGCCGCCGCCGGCCAACCCGACGACGATGATCTCGGAGCTGGCCCGGCTGGACTCGACGGACACCAGTGCCCGGGCCGACCTGGCCGAGCAGGGCATCACGCCGGAAAACTGGTGGGCGGTCAACACCCTCAAGTTCGACGCGTACCAGAAGATCGAGTCGGACCTCGCCGACAAGGCGGTGTCCGAGGCGTCCACGATCGCCGACGACGCCGAGCGGGACGCCTACATCACGGGTGCCGCGGTCGTCATCGCGCTGCTCGCCGCGTTCATCCTGGCAGGCATGGTGGCCCGCCAGATGAGCCGCTCCATGCGCCAGCTGCGCAACGCCGCCTTCGGCATCGCCGAGCAGCGCCTGCCGATGCTGGTCGACCAGCTCTCCCGTACCGACCCCGGCCGGGTCGACACCCGGGTTCAGCCGATCCCGATCACCTCGACCGACGAGATCGGCGAAGTCGCCCGCGCCTTCGACCAGGTGCACCGCGAGGCCGTCCGGCTCGCCGCCGAGCAGGCCCTGCTGCGGGGCAACATCAACGCGATCTTCACCAACCTGTCGCGCCGCAACCAGTCGCTGATCGAGGGCCAGCTGAGCCTGATCACCGACCTGGAGAACAACGAGGCCGACCCCGACCAGCTGGAGAACCTCTTCCGGCTGGACCACCTCGCCACCCGTATGCGCCGCAACGGCGAGAACCTCCTGGTCCTCGCCGGCGAGGAGCCCGGCCGCCGCTGGGACCAGCCGGTCCCGCTGGTCGACGTGCTGCGCGCCGCCTCCTCCGAGGTGGAGCAGTACGAGCGCATCGAGCTGTCCGGCGTCCCGGAGGCCGAGATCCACGGCCGTGCCGTGACCGACCTCGTGCACCTGCTGGCCGAGCTGCTGGAGAACGCGACGACGTTCTCCTCGCCGCAGACCAAGGTCCGCGTCACCGCGACCCGGCTGCCCGACGGCCGCGTGATGGTCGAGATCCACGACAAGGGCATCGGTCTGACCGCCGAGGACTTCGCGGACATCAACCACAAACTGGCCAACCCGCCGACCGTGGACGCCGCGATCTCGCAGCGCATGGGCCTGTTCGTGGTCGGCCGGCTGTCGGACCGGCACGGCGTCCGCGTCCAGCTGCGCCCCTCCGGCGAGCAGGCGGGCACCACCTCGCTGGTCATGCTCCCGGACGCCATCACGCACGGTGGCGGTGGCGAGCATCAGCGCGACGAGTTCACCGTCTCGCAGATCATCCCGGAGCAGAACTTCCAGGGCGGCGAGAGCTTCGGCCAGGTCGGTCAGCCCATGCGGACCGCCGCCGAGCTGGGCTTCGACGACACCCGGTACTCCGAGGTCCCCGACGACATACGCGAACTCGACCCGGTCGGCCGCTCGCTGATGCGCGAGGAACGCCGCGCGGCCCTGGAGTCCCAGTCGAATCCCGAGCTGCCCGGTCCGGCGGACCACGGCGGCCGCGAGGAGGCCGCGACGCCCGGATACCAGGACCAGTTCACCGGACACCAGCCGGTGTACGACCAGGGCCGGAGCGGCTACCAGGAGCAGCAGGCCGGGCAGACCGGCGGGTACGACCAGCGATCGTCGTACGCCGATCAGCAGCAGACGTCGTACGACGAGCAGTACTTCGCGCCGGGCGGCGGCATGCCGCAGGGCGAGGCGTACCCGGCGGGCGGCGGCTACCAGGACCCCTCCTACCCGGAGCAGGTCCGAGGCGGGCACCAGCCGGCGGGCGCCGACGCCCAGGAGGCGTACTCGCCCTTCGAGCAGCGGCGCCACCAGGACGACTGGCCCCAGCAGGACGGCTACCAGAACGGGTACCAGAACCAGAACGGCTATCCGGACCAGTACCCCGCGGGTGCTCCGGAGGCGGGATCCGTGCAGGCCGCTGACGTGGGCGAGGCGGACCGCGTAGGCTTCGACCGTCCGGGAACGGCCCCCTCCGCCGCCCACCCGATGACCGACGCCGGTCTTCCCCGCCGCGGATCCACCGCGAGCGGCGCGGGCGATGCGGGGCGTGTGGGCCAGGAGGCGCCGGCCGCCGCCCCGGAGGCGGGTGGCACGGACAACTGGCGGTCCGCCAACGACGACCGCTGGCAGCAGGCCTCGGCGCTGCGCAAGCCCAAGGCGGGCGGGGTCACCTCCTCGGGCCTGCCGCGACGGGTACCCAAGGCCAACCTGGTCGAGGGCGCCGCCGAAACCACTCCACAGGGCGGCCCACAGGTCTCCCGCGCCCCGGAGGACGTCCGGGGCAGGCTGAGCAACCTGCGGCGCGGCGTCGAACGAGGCCGTAGCGCAGGCAGTGAAACGAACGGCCAGGACACAAGGAACGAACACCGTGGTCCTGACAGCACCTACAACCAGGAGCGTTAGTGTGAGCCCGATGAGCCAGGCGGCGCAGAACCTGAACTGGTTGATCACCAACTTCGTGGACAACACCCCGGGGGTGTCCCACACGGTGGTGGTCTCCGCCGACGGACTCCTTCTGGCGATGTCCGAAGGGTTCCCGCGCGACCGTGCCGATCAGCTCGCGGCCGTCGCCTCCGGCCTGACCTCGCTGACCGCCGGTGCCTCGCGCATCTTCGAGGGCGGCAGCGTTAACCAGACGGTTGTGGAGATGGAGCGGGGATTCCTCTTCATCATGTCCATTTCCGACGGCTCGTCCCTCGCGGTTCTCGCACACCCGGAGGCGGACATCGGTCTCATTGGGTACGAGATGGCCCTTCTGGTGGACCGTGCCGGCACGGTCCTGACGCCGGATCTGCGGGCTGAGCTCCAAGGGAGCCTTCTCAACTAAAGGACAGACGGTGCGTTTTGGCGTCCCGTGGCCGTAAAGTTTCGGGACGCGGCTCCACAGTGATGGATGCCAGGCACAGTCGGAGGAGGAAAAAGTGGCAACACCCCCAGGCGGTCCGTCTTCGGGCAACTGGTCGTACGGCCCTGGCCAGGGTCAGAACGACGGCTCGGCGAACGGATACGGCTACCCCTCCGTGCCGAGCCACCGGCAGCCGTACGCGCCGCAGGGCCCCGGCCCTTCGCCGTACGACCAGCCGCACGCTCCGCGCATCCAGCCCGTGCAGCCGCAGCGCCGCACCCCTGAGCCGGCGCCTGCCGGGGCGTCGAACAACCCCCTGGTGCGCCCGTACGCCATGACGGGCGGCCGCACCAGGCCGCGGTACCAGCTCGCCATCGAGGCACTGGTGCACACCACCGCGCAGCCGCACCAGATGCAGGGCCAGCTGCCCGAGCATCAGCGGATCTGCAACCTCTGCCGGGAGATCAAGTCGGTGGCCGAGGTCTCGGCCCTCCTGACGATCCCTCTCGGTGTGGCCAGGATCCTCGTCGCCGACTTGGCGGAGGCGGGCCTGGTCGCCATCCATCAGCCCGGCGGCGACGAGAACGCCGGCGGCCAGCCAGACGTGACACTGCTCGAAAGGGTGCTCAGTGGACTTCGCAAGCTCTAGCGGAGGGCCTTCCCGCTCCACCACGTCCGCGAAGATCGTGGTGGCGGGCGGCTTCGGCGTGGGCAAGACCACGTTCGTCGGCGCCGTCTCGGAGATCAATCCGCTGCGCACCGAGGCCGTGATGACATCCGCGTCCGCGGGCATCGACGACCTCACCCACACGGGGGACAAGACGACCACGACGGTCGCCATGGACTTCGGCCGCATCACGCTCGACCAGGACCTGATCCTGTACCTCTTCGGTACGCCCGGCCAGGACCGCTTCTGGTTCATGTGGGACGACCTGGTGCGCGGCGCCATCGGCGCGATCGTTCTGGTCGACACGAGGCGGCTCGCCGACTGCTTCCCCGCCGTCGACTACTTCGAGAACAGCGGTCTGCCGTTCGTGATCGCGCTGAACGGTTTCGACGGCCAGCAGCCGTACAACCCGGACGAGGTCCGGGAAGCGCTGCAGATCGGTCCGGACACCCCGATCATCACGACCGACGCCCGGCACCGCGCCGACGCGAAGAGTGCGCTGATCACGCTGGTCGAGCACGCGCTGATGGCGCGGTTGCGCTAGCCGCGCAGCCTGCCCGGCCTGCGGGCAGTCGTGGCTCCCCCAGTGCCTCAAGGGCCTGGGAGGTGCCCCCAGGGGCGGCACGGGTGGGCGCAGGCGGCACCCCGTCGCGCCGGGTTGCGCATCGCCCCCTGCGGCCACCGGGCTGCCGGGGGCGGTTTCGTTGCCGGGTGCGAGTGCGTCGTGGCCGGTCGCGCAGTTCCCCGCGCCCCTGAAAAGCGAGCGAGGCCCCTCCTGACGGAGGGGCCTCGCTCGCATCTCGGGTCAGCGCCAGCTGTGGGGCGCGCGGAAGCCCGGCTCGCGTTCCAGGCGGCGCCAGCCCGCGCGGACGGGCCCGCCGCCGTGGGTCGGAGCGATCTCGATGGGGTGGGCGGCGGCGCGGGCCATGAGGAGGGCCGTGATGGCGGCGACTTCCTCGGGCTCGGCGTGGCCCTTCTCGACGCGGATGTCGGGAGTGGACATGGACGTGGCTCCTCGGGTCACTGCGGCGGGTTGCCGTGCTTGCGGGAGGGCAGGTCGGCGTGCTTGGTCTGGAGCATCGCGAGGGAGCGGATGAGGACTTCGCGGGTCTCGGCGGGGTCGATGACGTCGTCGACCAGGCCGCGTTCGGCCGCGTAGTAAGGGTGCATCAGCTCGGCCTTGTACTCCTTGACCATGCGGGCCCGCATGGCCTCGGGGTCCTCGGCGTCGGCGATCTGACGGCGGAAGATGACGTTGGCCGCACCCTCGGCACCCATCACGGCGATCTCGTTGGTCGGCCAGGCGTAGGTGAGGTCGGCGCCGATGGACTGGCTGTCCATGACGATGTAAGCACCTCCGTACGCCTTGCGCAGGATGAGCGAGATGCGCGGGACGGTCGCGTTGCAGTAGGCGTAGAGGAGCTTGGCGCCGTGGCGGATGATTCCGCCGTGTTCCTGGTCGACGCCCGGCAGGAAGCCGGGTACGTCCAGGAGGGTGATGATCGGGATGTTGAAGGCGTCGCACATCTGCACGAAGCGCGCGGCCTTCTCGCTGGCCTCGATGTCCAGGACGCCGGCCAGGGCCTGCGGCTGGTTGGCGACGATGCCGACGACCTGGCCGTCCAGGCGGGCCAGGGCGCAGATGATGTTGCGCGCCCAGCGCTCGTGGACCTCCAGGTACTCGCCGTCGTCGACGAGCTCCTCGATGACCTTGGTCATGTCGTACGGGCGGTTGCCGTCGGCCGGGACCAGGTCGAGGAGGGTGTCGCCGCGGCGGTCCGCCGGGTCACCGGACTCGGTGCGGGGCGGGTTCTCCCGGTTGTTCTGCGGGAGCAGCGAGAGGAGGTAGCGCACCTCCGCGAGGCACGTCTCCTCGTCGTCGTAGGCGAAGTGACAGACGCCGGACGTCTCGGCGTGCACGTCGGCGCCACCGAGGCCGTTCTGGGTGATCTCCTCGCCGGTGACGGCCTTGACGACGTCCGGGCCGGTGATGAACATCTGCGAGGTGTCGCGGACCATGAACACGAAGTCGGTGAGGGCGGGGCTGTAGGCGGCACCGCCCGCGCACGGGCCGAGCATCACGCTGATCTGCGGGATGACCCCGGACGCCTTGGTGTTGCGCTGGAAGATCCCGCCGTACCCGGCGAGGGCGCTGACGCCCTCCTGGATGCGGGCGCCGGCGCCGTCGTTCAGGGAGACCAGCGGAGCACCGGCCGCGATGGCCATGTCCATGATCTTGTGGATCTTCGTGGCGTGGGCCTCACCCAGCGCGCCGCCGAAGATCCGGAAGTCGTGTGCGTAGACGAAGACCGTGCGACCCTCCACCGTGCCCCAGCCGGTGATGACACCGTCGGTGTACGGCTTCTTGGCCTCCAGGCCGAAACCGGTCGCCCGGTGCCGGCGCAGCTGCTCGACCTCGCGGAAGGACCCCGGGTCCAGGAGCAGCTCGATGCGCTCCCGTGCCGTCAGCTTGCCCTTGGCGTGCTGCGCCGCCGTCGCCTTCTCGCTCGGCCCGGCCAGTGCCTGCGCACGGATCTCGTGCAGTTCGGCCACTCGCCCGCGCGCGTCCGTCGGCTCACCCGGCGCCTCATCCAAAACGGTCATGTAGCGACTCTACGAAGCAGACCAAGGATTGCCAGCCGTCGACTCCGTACAGTCTCCGACGCGTTTTCCTGGTAGCACTGAACAGAACCCTCACGACATGCAGCCGTTTCGACTGCTCAGGGGGCCTGATCCTTGTAGGGGTCGCACAAAGCCGTCAGCTGAGAGTCACCTCACATTCATGGGTGGTACATACCACCCCTGGAGTGACGCGGACGTGCAGTCGGCGGCCCGTCGCGACGATTTCGACCGTCTCGTCGGCCCGTACCGTCGCTCGCACCGGGTGGTCCCAGATGATCTCCAGAGGCTCTCCCGTGCGCGGTGGTTCGCTCACGCAGAGGGTAGCGGTACGCCCCCTGCGCCGGACCAGCACGCTCGCCCCCGCCGTCGCGGTGAGCGGGCCCGCCGTGCCGGGCTGCCAGAAGTTCGCGGCCGTGAGGCCGAGCGGGGGAACGGCGACCGCCTGGCAGCGGTCGTCGTTGGCGAGGACCGTGAGGCGGCGGCGGTCGGCGGCGCGGCGGGCGACGTCCCGGCGGGAGGCGCCCGGCATGAGGACGTAGAAGTAGTCCGCGTCGGCCGGGTCCGTGCCGTGATCCAGCCAGAGGGTCTGCCAGCGGCGGGTCCGGCGCTCGGTCGTGCTGGTGGTGTTGATGTCGGACCAGGCGCCGGTGCGGTCCTCGCGCAGGGTCCGCAGCCCGCCCCCGGGCACGATCCAGCCGCCGTGGCCCGCCAGATGAGCCCAGCCGCGGCCGCGGACGAGGGCCTGGCGGCCGCCCTCCCCGAGGTTGCGGTTGTCGACGACCGTCTCGACCGGGACGCCGTCCGCGCAGGTGATGCCGGTGCCCAGGCAGACCACCTCGTCATCGAGGAAGAACCAGGACTTGCGGGCTTCGAGGGTCGAGCCGAGCCCTTCGAGGTGCTGTCCGACGGCCGCGTACTCGCCGTCGGTCGTGCCGCCGACCCAGCGGGCGCCGGGCTTGGGCGCGCCCCATTCGCCGCCCGCCCTGTCGGGCAGGCGCTTGGTGGAGACCGTGGTGCCGGGCAGCCGGTACCAGTCGACGGTCGGCCAGAACCAGTCGGTGTACTGGTCCGATCTGGACCCGTTCGCCCACCAGGTGAGCATGCCCGCGCCGGTGTGCCAGCCGCGCGGGTTCTCGCCGTTGCCGCACTCGTAGTGGGCGATGCGGTCACTGGCCATGGCGAGGCCCGCGGTGAAGGCGGGGCGGCGGTGGACGGCGCGGTCCATGGCGGCGAAGAGGGTGTGTCCGGTGGGCTCGGGCGCGGCCTCGACGGGGGCGTCGGCGATCTCGTGCAGCCGGGCCAGGTCGGCGACCCCGAACTGCGGTGCCGTCAGGACGGGGGTGACGGTGTCGCGTTCGATCCAGCCCTTGATCCGCGCGTACCAGCGCCGGCGCTCGGCGTCGCTCGCGCCGCCCGCGAGAACCGCCATGGCGGCGATGAGCTGCTGTCCGTGGAAGTGGTCGCTGCGCATGGCGTGCAGGTCGTCGCTCCTGAGGCAGCCCCGGCTGATGGCGCGGCCGTTGACCCCGTCCATGACCAGTCCGTCGTGGATGAGGGGCGCGTAGGCGTGTTCGACGCTGTCGAGGATGATCTGCCTGCCGGGGTCCGTCACCTCCCACTCCGAGCCGGCGAGCAGGGTGAACAGCCGGCCGAGTCCGTCCAGCATGACCTGGCCGTACGTCCCCGAGTAGGCGACCCAGGTGTGCTGGACGAACGAGCCGTCGGCGTAGAGGCCGTCGCCCTTGGTGACGTACGGGAAGACCGGCGAGAGCGCGTCGCGGGCGAGGGCGATCTTGTCGGGGGCCCGGCCCAGGATGCCGCGCAGGGCGACGGATCGGCACAGGTCGACGCGGTTGGCGCCGGTGGAGGTGCCGGAGTAGTCGCCGAGCATCGCGTCGGGGACGAAGTGGTCGACGGCGGCGCAGGCGGCGGCGGTGCGGTCGGCGCCGAGGTGGTCGTGGAGGGCGGCGGTGATGTCCATCAGGAGGCGGGGGCTGCCGATCTGCCATTCCCACCAGTTGCCGTAGCGGGTGGTGCCCGGGTTGTAGACGGTGGCCGAGAGGTGATCCAGGCCGCGCAGGATGCCGGCGAGGAGTACCTCGTCGCCGGTGGAGCCGGTGCCCTGCTGGACGTACGCCTCGGTCATGGTCCACAGGCGGCCGTAGGCGTAGGTGATGCCGGCGGGCGGGTCGAAGGGGTGGCCGGGCCACAGGGAGGTGGGGGTGGGGGCCATGGCGGCGCGGTGGGCGCGGGCGCGTTCGCCGGTTTCGGCGAGGCGGGAGGCGTACGGTTCGGCGGTCGGGTCGTAGCCGTCGCCGAGGGTGATGCCGAGCCAGCGCCGGCGGAGGGCGTCGTAGGGGTCGGCGGCGGCCTCCGGTGGGGCGCCGAGGGCGCGGGTGCCGAGGGCCGGGGTGAGCGCGGCGGCCAGGGCGGTCGCGAGCAGAACGGTGCGGCGGGTGGGTTCGGCGCCGGTTCGGCGGACGTGCGGCCACTTGGAGGTCATGCTCATGACCCTTCCCCGTTCCGTAGCCCGCCAGGCGGCGGTACGTGTGCTGCGGGATGGGGCCCGCCGGGTTACCAAGAGGAGACCTGACCGCCGTTCCGGTTCGCCTCCGTGCCGGTGCGTTCCGATCCGCGACGAGGTGACCATGCGCCTGCTGCTCGTCCATCCCAGCGCCCTGCTGTACTCCGAGATCTTCCTGCGCCTGGAGCCCCTGGGGCTCGAACGCGTGGCGGGCGCGGCCCGAGTGGCGGGGCACGAGGTCCGGGTCGTGGACCTCCAGGTGATGGACCTGGCGACCCTGCGGGACGAGGTGCGGTCGTTCCGGCCGGAGGCCCTCGGCGTCTCGCTGAACTACCTGGCGAACATCCCCGAGGCGATCGACCTGGCGGCGAAGGTGAAGCGGGAGGTCCCCGGCTGCTTCGTCTTCTTCGGCGGGCACAGCGTCTCCTTCGTCGCCGGGGACGTGCTGGAACAGGCGGCCGGCGCGGTGGACGCGGTGGTCCGGGGCGAGGGCGAACCGGTGATCGCGCCGCTGCTGGAGGCGGTGCGCGACGGCGGGGTGGAGGGCGTTCCCGGTATCGTCACCGCGGCCGGGAGGGGGCCCGCGCCGCTGATGATGCACGGCATCGACTCCCCCCTGCCGGCCCGCGACCTGATGCGCAACCGGCGCCGCTACTTCATCGGCGAGCTGGACCCGTGCGCCTCCATCGAGTTCACCCGCGGCTGTCCCTGGGACTGCTCGTTCTGCTCGGCCTGGACGTTCTACGGCCGCAGCTACCGCAAGGCCTCCCCCGAGGCCGCGGCCGAGGACCTGGCGAGGGTCCGCGAGCCCAACGTCTTCATCGTGGACGACGTGGCCTTCATCCGGCCCGAGCACGGCAACGCGATCGCCGACGAGGTGGAACGGCGCGGCATCCGCAAGCAGTACTACCTGGAGACCCGAAGTGACGTGCTGCTGCGCCACCCCGAGGTCTTCGAGCGGTGGGCGAGGCTCGGCCTGCGCTACATGTTCCTGGGCATGGAGGCCATCGACGCCGAGGGCCTGGACCTGTTCCGCAAGCGGATCAGCCCGGACGAGAACTTCCGGGCGCTGGAGACGGCCCGGCGCCTGGGCATCCAGGTCGCCATCAACCTCATCGTCGACCCGGCCTGGGACGAGGAGCGCTTCCGGGTGGTACGGGAGTTCGCGCTGTCGGTGCCGGAGATCGTGCACTTCACGGTGATGACGCCGTACCCGGGGACGGAGATCTGGCACACCGAGTCCCGCCGCCTCACCACCCGGGACTACCGCCTCTTCGACATCCAGCACGCCGTGGTGCCGACCACACTGCCGCTGGACCGGTTCTACGAGGAACTGGTGCGCACCCAGGCCGTGATCAACCGCAAGCACCTGGGCCTGCGGACGGCGTTCGGCGCGGCCCGGATCCTCGGCCGGAACCTGCTGCGCGGGCAGACGAACTTCGCCCGCATGCTGTGGAAGTTCAACCAGGTCTACAACCCGCGCCGGCAGTTCGCGGACCACAGCATGCCCGTGCGCTACGAACTCCCGCTGCCCAAGCCCGTCGACGTCGGCGACCGGCGGCAGCTGTACGTCCACACGCGGCCGGCACCGCAGGCATCGCGGCCACCCCGCGGATAACTGTTGAAGCGTGAACGGAATAGGTCTACAGTCATGACCGTTGAATTGGTTGAACATTCAACTTCACGACTCGACCCCTTCCGGAGGACGCCATGACCACCACCCCCGACCTCACCACCCTGACCGGCGCGTACACGATCGACCCCGCGCACACCACGATCGGCTTCACGGCACGCCACGCCATGGTCACCAACGTCAAGGGCAAGTTCCTCGACTTCAGCGGCGCCCTGCACCTGGACGGCGCCGACCCGACCCGCTCCAGCGCGTCCCTCGACATCGCGATGGACAGCGTGGACACCGGGTCCGCCGACCGCGACGGCCACCTCAAGAGCTCGGACTTCTTCAAGACGGACGAGTTCCCGAAGATGACCTTCCGCTCCACCGGGGCGGAGGCCCTGGGCGGCGACGAGTACCGCGTGACCGGCGACCTCACGATTCTCGGCACCACCAAGCCGCTCACCATCGACCTGGAGTTCAACGGCGCCGCCAAGGACCCGTTCGGCAACGAGCGCGTCGGTTTCGAGGGCAAGGCGGAGATCAAGCGCTCGGAGTGGGGCCTCACCTGGAACGCGGCCCTGGAGACCGGCGGCTTCCTCGTCTCCGACAAGATCAAGCTGAACTTCGACATCTCGGCGATCAAGCAGGCATGACGCCCCGCGCCCCCTCGGGGGCGGTGAAGTCCACATCGACGGCGGCCCGGACCCGGATACGCCGACCGGGCCGGCCGATCGTCCGGTAGACCGTGTCGTACTGCGCGATCGAACGGTCCGCGGGAACCAGCTCGTCGGCGTCCGCCGCGCTCCGCCGCGACGTGATGTGCCCGCCGGGCCACGAGGACCAGGTCGTATCCCCGGCTCAGCGCCTGCCGTGCCGTGGTGTCCACGCAGACCTCCGTGGCGACCCCGGTCACGATCATCTCGGTGACACCCGGCGCCTTGAGGGTCTCGTCGAGGTCGGTGGCCAGGAAACCGTCCGGGGGCGTCCTGCCGATGACCGGCGCCCCCTCCCGCGGCGCCGGCTCCGGCACGACCCGCCACCCTTCGGTGCCGGGCACCACCTCATCGCCCCGGTGCCGGACCGTCACCACCACCACGCCGGCCGCCCGGCCCGCTCACTCAGCCCCGCGGTCACGGCGACCGTCTCGGCGGCCCGGTGCGCGATGGCGACCATGGCGTTCTGTATGTCGTTGACGAGGAGCGCGGCACTGTACGGCACGGGCTCACCGTGGCGGTGTGTCCCGCCCGGCCGCCGCCCCGTTTCCCAGCAGGTCCCGCGCCTGGTCGAGAGCCTGGCCGAAGGGGTCGGGGAAGACGCCCAGCCCATGCGTGACCAGCGCGCCCTCGTGCAGCAGCATCAGCGAGCGCGCCAGCCGGTCCGCTCCGGCCGCGCCGGCCGCGCCGGTCTCCCGGGCGAGGCGGGTGAACAGGTCGAGCATCCACCGCTTCTGCCCGGCGATGACCGGGTACACCGGGTGGGCCGGATCACTGATCTCCGCGTGGGCGTTGATCATGCTGCACCCCTTGGCCCCGTACTCCGCCGCCCACGCGCGCGAGGCCTCGAAGACGGCCAGTACCCGGGCGGCCGGCGGCTGCCCGGAGGCCGCCTCCAGACGGCCGGCCAGAAGCTCCCGCCAGCGCTCGTCGCGCCCGGCCAGGTACTCCACGACGATCTGCTCCTTCGAGCCGAACCGGTCGTACAGCGTCTTCTTGGTCACCCCGGCCTCGGCGGCGATGAGGTCCACGCCCACGGCATGGATGCCGTGCTCGTAGAACAGCCGCTCGGCGGCCACCAGGACGCGTCGCGCACCGGGCGTCATGCGGACGCGGTGCGGTTTCTCCAGCTTCTCCCGCTTCTCCACAGGCTCCATGCTCACGAGTATACCGATCTGTATATTGGGCATCCGGAAGTGAGTAAACCGATCTGTCTACTGGATTCCGGATGTGGTCGACGTGAAATCCCTGCTCTCGGTCGCCTTCGTACTGTGCTGGAGCTCCGGCTTCATCGGCGCCAAGCTCGGCGCCGGGACGGCGGACGCGACCACGCTCCTGATGTGGCGCTTCCTGCCGCTCGCCGTGGTCCTCGTCGCCGTCGCGGCCTTCTCCCGCGCGGCGTGGCGGGGCCTGGAACTCCGGGACGCCGGCCGGCAGATCGCCATCGGCGCGCTGTCGCAGAGCGGCTATCTGCTCAGCGTCTACTACGCCATCCAGTTCGGCGTCTCCAGCGGCACCACCGCACTGATCGACGGCGTCCAGCCGCTCGTCGCCGGCGCGCTCGCCGGCCCCCTGCTGCGGCAGTACGTCTCGCGCCGGCAGTGGCTCGGACTGTGGCTGGGGCTGGCCGGCGTCGCCACGGTCACGTTCGCCGACGCCGCTGCGGCGGGAGCGGACGTGGCCTGGTGGGCGTACTTCGTGCCCTTCCTCGGCATGCTGTCGCTGGTGGCGGCCACCTTCCTGGAGGGCCGCTCGCGCGCGCCGGTCCGGCCCAGGGTCGCGCTCACGATCCACTGCGTGACCAGCGCCGTCCTCTTCTCCGGCATGGCGGTCGGCTTCGGGGCCGCCACCCCGCCCGCCGACTCCTCGTTCTGGGTGGCGACCGCCTGGCTCGTGGTGCTGCCCACTTTCGGCGGCTACGGGCTGTACTGGCTGATTCTGCGACGGTCAGGAATCACCGAGGTCAACACGCTCATGTTCCTCATGGCCCCGGTCACGGCCGTGTGGGGCGCGCTGATGTTCGGTGAACCCTTCGGCGTGCAGACGGCGCTCGGCCTGGCCGTCGGTCTCGCGGCGGTCGTCGTCGTCCGGCGCGGGGGCGGGGAGGAGGGTGGCGGCGGGTCGCGGACCCGGGTCACCCGGTCCACCCGGTCCACCCGGTCCACCGCCGAATATTCGGTCGTGTCCGGTGCCGAAAGGCGCTAATCTGCCCGACGTGAACAGCCCCGAAGCGTCCAGACTCCGGCCACCGGTCCTCCGGTGGCCGTTCGTGATGCCGGGCTGAGGGACGCGCCGCGCGCGTACCCGTAGTCGCCGCTGTCTCCACCGCCGCCCGCCGGAAGACCGTCCGCAGTGTCGTGTTCGACGTCGACTTCCGGGTGCGGAGTTTTCTTCATGCCGTTCGCTCTTCTTCTGCTGGGCCTTGCCGTGTTCGCCCAGGGAACGTCCGAGTTCATGCTGTCCGGGCTGGTGCCGGACATCGCCAATGATCTACAGGTAACCGTGCCGGCGGCGGGGGCGCTGACCTCCGCCTTCGCGGTCGGCATGGTCGTCGGGGCGCCGCTGATGGCGGCGCTCGGCCGGCGCTGGTCACGACGGGGAGCCCTGCTGGGCTTCCTGGTCGTCTTCCTCGCCGTCCATGTCGTCGGTGCCGTCACCGACAGTTTCGGAGTGCTGCTGGCCACGCGGGTGGTCGGGGCACTGGCCGACGCCGGGTTCCTGGCCGTCGCCCTGGTGGCCGCCACGGGCATGGTCGGGCCTGAGGCCAAGGGGCGGGCCACGTCCACGCTGCTCGCCGGAGTCACGCTGGCCTGCGTGGTCGGGGTGCCCGCCGGGGCGCTGCTCGGGCAGCTGTGGGGCTGGCGGTCGGCGTTCTGGGCGGTGGCGCTGCTGTCGGTGCCCGCCGTGGTGGCGGTCGCCCGGTCGGTTCCGGCCGGGGCCGCCGGTGTCGCTCCTCCCCCGCTGCGGGGCGAGGTGCGTGCGCTGCGCAGCCCGCGCCTCCTGGTCACGCTGCTGCTGGGAGCCCTGGTGAACGGGGCCACCTTCTGTACGTTCACGTATCTCGCGCCGCTGGCCACCGAGGTCGGCGGGCTCGACGACGCGTGGGTGCCCGGCGTGCTGGCGCTCTTCGGGGCGGGGGCGTTCGCCGGGGTGAGCGCGGGCGGGCGGTTCGCCGACCGTCGTCCGGTGCTGGTGGTGACGGCGGGCAGTGCCGCGCTGTGCGCGGGGTGGTGCGTGCTCGCGCTCGGCGCCGGTGACCCGGTTCCGGTCCTCGGGCTCGTGTTCCTGCTGGGCGCCCTGTCCTTCGGGGTCGGCTCCACGCTCATCTCGCAGGTGCTGTACGCGGCACCGGGTGCGCCCACGCTGGCCGGGGGCTTCGCGACGGCCGCGTTCAACGTGGGGGCGGCGTTGGGTCCGTGGGCCGGGGGCGCGGCGATCGGCGCGGGGTTCGGGTACCGGTCGCCGGTGTGGGTCAGCGCGGGGCTGGTCGCCTCCGCCCTTGCTCTCGCCGTCGCGGCGTCGGCTGCGCGGTCGTCGCGGTCGGAACGGTCGGAACGGTCCTCCCCGACGACCCCACCGACGATGGTCTGACCGACGGTGCCCCGTCCGTCGGCGGACAACGTCGACCGCCCGTCCGTCGGCTGGCACCGTCGGGACCACCCCGTCCGCCGACGAGCACCGTCGGGACCACCCCGGCTGGCACCGTCGGGACCACCCCGTCCGCCGGCGGGCACCGTCGGGACCACCCCGTCCGCCGGCGGGCACCGTCGGGACCGCCCCGTCAGAAGCCTCCGCCGAAGTCGCCTCCGCCGCCGAACCCGCCGCCCCCGCCGAAGTCGCCGCCGCCGAAACCGCCCCCGAAGTCGCCGGGGTCGAAGTCCGCGCCGGAGACGTCGCCGCCCTCGTAGCCGCCGAAGTCGCCGTAGCCGGAACCGTAACCGGCTCCGTAGGCGGGGCCGGCCATCATGCTGCCCAGCATGGTGCCGACCAGCAGGCCGGGCAGGATGCCGCCGCCGAAGTAGCCGCCCGCCCAGGGGCCGTAGGCCGGGCCCGCGTCCCAGTAGGGGCGGCGGCCGTACTCGGTGTCCACCTCGCGGATCATCGGGTCCCGGCCGTCGGAGAGGCGGGTCCGGTCGGCGGCGCAGACCGGGACCTGGCGGGTGGCGCCGCCCTGCGGGGTCCAGGTGACGTCGGCGACCGACGGGCCGTGGCGCGGGTCGAAGAAGCAGGGCGGGCGGCGTTCGGGCAGCTGCCTGCCCTCGCGGCGGGCGGCGAGGGCCGCGAGGGAGAAGCGGCCGTCCTCCAGGGCCTGGGTCACGGCCCGGACGTCCTCCGGTTTACGGGCGTCCGCCATGAACGTCTTGGCCTGCTCGTAGGCGTCCAGGGCGCGTTCGTAGTCCGTGCGCATCGCGTCGTCGGCGCGCGGTTCCGCGGGGTGGAAGTCCAGGCGGTCCAGTTCCTCGCCGAACGCCGTGATGTCCTCGTCGACCACCACCCGCAGCCGTTCCAGTGCCGCCCGCTGCTCCTCCTCGCGGCGGTGCCGGTTGCGCCGGGAGAGCGCGTAGACGCTCGCGCCGCCGACGGCCACGACCGCGCCGGCCGTGATCAGCGCGCCGGTCGGCACCGAGGCGCCGCCGGAGTCCCAGGACGAGGGTGCGGAGCCGCGCACGCTGCGCAGCGCGTCGTCCACGAAGTCGTTCAGCTGGGCCTTGGGGTCGCCCGCGCCCTGCGCGGCCGTGACCAGGTTGTCCACGCCCTGGCGGCTCAGCACCCTGCTGTCGGCGCGCGCGTCGAACTCGTCGCCGAGCCGGACGCCGTACAGACCGGTGATGCCGGTCTCGGTGCGGAGGTTCTGGAAGAGGTTCTCGGTCGGGTAACCGGCGGGGAGGACCGCCACGAAGACGGGTTCGTTCGCGTCCTCGATCTTGTCGGCCAGCGCCTCCGCGTCCGACGACGACAGCAGGTCGGAGGCGGCCGGGTCCACGTACACCGGACTCTCGCGCAGGGCCGCGCCGATCTCGGAGACGTCGGTGGCCGCCTGCGCGCCGGGCGCACCGGCCATCAGCACCGCCAGCGCGGCGATGACCGGCGCGACCAGGAGCCGTATGAGGACTCGAACACGTGCGTCCTTCATACGTTCGAAAGTACCCGAATCGACCTCAATAAGACATCAGTACGGGCCCGGAAAACCTGCGCTCATCCCGCGGGCGCGACCCCCGCCCGCAGCAGCCCGTACGTGTACGCGTCCTCCAGGGCCTGCCAGGAGGCGGCGATGACGTTCTCCGCGACGCCCACCGTGGACCACTCCCCCGTCCCGTCGCTCGTGGAGATGAGGACCCTGGTCGTGGACTGGGTGCCGTGCACGCCCTCCAGGATGCGGACCTTGTAGTCGACCAGGTCGAGCTTGGCCAGCTCCGGGTAGATCTTCTCCAGGGCGACCCGCAGGGCGCGGTCCAGGGCGTTGACCGGGCCGTTGCCCTCGGCGGTGGCGACGATGCGCTCGCCCTTGGCCCAGAGCTTGACCGTGGCCTCGTTGGCGTGGGTGCCGTCGGGGCGGTCCTCGGCGATCGAGCGCCAGGACTCGACGTCGAAGTACTTGAGGGGGCCGCCCTCGACCTCGGCGCGCAGCAGGAGCTCGAAACTCGCGTCGGCGGCCTCGTAGGTGTAGCCCGACAGCTCGCGTTCCTTCACCCGCTCGACCACCCGGCCGACCAGCTCACGGTCGCCGCCGAGGTCGATGCCGAGTTCCCTGCCCTTGAGCTCGATGGAGGCGCGGCCTGCCATGTCGGAGACCAGCATCCGCATGGTGTTGCCGACCAGCTCGGGGTCGATGTGCTGGTACAGGTCGGGGTCGACCTTGATCGCGGAGGCGTGCAGGCCGGCCTTGTGCGCGAAGGCGGAGACGCCGACGTAGGGCTGGTGGGTGGAGGGGGTGAGGTTGACGACCTCGGCGATGGCGTGGGAGATGCGGGTCATCTCGCGCAGCCGTCCCTCGGGCAGGACCTGCTTGCCGTACTTCAGCTCCAGCGCGGCCACGACCGGGAACAGGTTGGCGTTGCCGACGCGCTCGCCGTAGCCGTTGGCCGTGCACTGGACGTGGGTCGCGCCCGCGTCGACCGCGGCGAGGGTGTTGGCGACGGCGCAGCCGGTGTCGTCCTGGGCGTGGATGCCGAGCCGGGCACCGGTGTCGGCCAGTACGGTGCCGACCACGGCCTGGATCTGCGCCGGGAGCATGCCGCCGTTGGTGTCGCACAGGATGACCACGTCCGCGCCCGCTTCCGAGGCGGCGCGGACGACGGCCTTCGCGTACTCGGGGTTGGCGCGGTAGCCGTCGAAGAAGTGCTCGCAGTCGACGAAGACCCGGCGGCCCTGTGCGACGAGGTGGGAGACGGTGTCCCGCACCATCGCCAGGTTCTCGTCGAGCGTGGTGCGCAGGGCGAGTTCGACGTGCCGGTCGTGGGACTTGGCGACCAGGGTGATTACCTGGGCGCCGGACTCCAGGAGCGCCTTGACCTGGTGGTCCTCGGCCGCGGTGGCGCCCGGGCGGCGGGTGGAGCCGAAGGCGACCAGCCGGGCGTGCTTGAAGTCGATCTCCTGCTGGGCGCGGGCGAAGAACTCGGTGTCCCGCGGGTTCGCGCCGGGCCAGCCGCCCTCGATGAAGCCCACACCGAAGTCGTCCAGGTGCCGTGCGATGGCCAGCTTGTCCGCGACCGTGAGGTTGATGCCCTCGCGCTGCGCGCCGTCGCGCAGGGTGGTGTCGAAGACGTGGAACGAATCGTCGAGTTCGCTGGTTGCGGTCATGATCTGAAGACTCCTGTATGGGATCTCGGTCTACCGGAATGACCGGTTCCACCGTCCGTCTATGATCCCGCACGCTCTCTTCCCGGCTGGGGGTGGGCCAGGAAAACGAAAAACCTCTCGCGGGTGCGAGAGGTCTGCGCGCGGGTCGAGGACGACGGTGTCCACCCGTACCTGGTCGTACGCGGTGGTCACTGCGGACCGGCGCGCCTGCTGCCAATAATCATGGCGAACGAGAGCACGGGAGCAGTCTGGCACAGACCGCCCCGTACTCACGGACCGTCTCAGGATGCGAACGCAGTGCTGGGCGCTCCACCGCGGGCCGCGCCGCCCGGGCGCGCGATCAGGCGCCCCCGGCCAGGCTCTCGTCCAGGAACTCCCGGACATGGCCGAGAACCCTCCCCCGGTCCGTCCCGCGCAGACCGATCGCCACGTGGATGGCGAAGCCGTCGAGGAGGGCCCGCAGCCGCGAGGCGAAGCGGTCAGGGTCGACCGGGCGGAACTCGCCGCGCGAGACGCCCTCGGCGAGCAGCGCCACCAGGTCGCGGTGCCAGGCGCCCTCGATGGCGGCCTGCCGGTCGCGGGCCTCGCCGGCGGCGTTCTGCGAGCGGTTCCAGACCTCCAGCCACAGCGTCCAGTGCGGGTCGCGGTGCCCGTCGGGGACGTACAGGTCGACGTAGGCGTCGAGGCGGTCGCGGGCCGGTCCGGGCCGGGTGAGCAGGCGGCCGCGTTCGACTCCGAGCCGGCCCTCGCTCCACTCCAGGGTGCGCAGCAGCAGTTCGTCCTTGGAGTGGAAGTAGTAGAGGAGGTGGCCGCTGCTCATGCCGACCTCGCGGCCGAGTGCCGCCATGGTGAGTTTCTCCAGGCCGCGCTCGGCGATCATCTCCATGGCGGCGGCGAGGACGTCCTCGCGCGGCGGGGCGGTGTTGCGGCGGCGGGCGCCGGGGGTGCTCATGCGGAGGCCACCCGGACCGCGCCCGGGAGGAAGCGGATCTCCCACGGCCCGTGACACTCGCTGTGCCAGGTGGCCACCGCCGCTCCGCACCCGCCGCACACCTGGCTGGGCCCTTCCATGCCGAGCGCTCCGCAGCACCCCGGCTCCTGGACGTCCGGGTTGCCGGACAGCTGCTCGCGGGCGTCCTCCGGGTTCACCACCAGGGTGCCGCGCGGCCCCCGCGAGCCCATGGTGCGGGGGCCGTCCGACTCCCCCACCGAGACGCCGGGCAGGGTCGCCCCTTCCCCCTCCGGGTCCGGGTGCGGCACGTACGGCGCCCCGCTCGGCTCGGGGTCGACCGCGTACCTGCCGGGCGGCAGGGCCGGCGGGGCGTGCCGCGAGCCGTCCGGGTTCCCCAGTCCGTCGTACTCCGGGCGCGGCGGCACCTCGGGCAGGAGACGCAGCGGCTCGGTCAGTCGGTGTCCGCAGGCCGTGCAGAGCAGTACATCCACCCGTACGTTCTACCCGATCACCGCCGTCGCCCCGCCGTCAGCCCGTCTTCGGCTGCTGCTGCGTGATGCAGTGGATGCCGCCGCCGCCCGCGAAGATCGTGCGCGCGTCCACCAGGGTCACCGTGCGCTGCGGGTGGAGCCGGCGGAAGATGCCGGCCGCGATCTCGTCGCGCGGGTCGTCGAAGCCGCAGAGCACGACGCCGCCGTTGCAGAGGTAGTGGTTGATGTAGGAGTAGTCCGCCCAGTGGCCGTCGGTCTCCAGGACGGTCGGGGCGGGCACCTCGACGACCTCCAGGCGGCGGCCCCGGGCGTCGGTGGCCGAGCGCAGGATGCCGATGGCCTCCTTGGTCACCTCGTGGTCGGGGTGGGCCGGGTCGGGCTGGTGGTGGGCGACGACCACGCCGGGTGCGGCGAAGGCGGCGACGATGTCGACGTGGCCGAGGGTGCCGAAGCCGTGCGGGGGGTAGTCGCCGGTGAGGCCGCGCGGCAGCCATATCGCCTTGCGGGTGCCGAGGTGGGCGTGGATCTCCGCCTCGACCCGCTCCTTCGTCCAGCCGGGGTTGCGCTCGGGCCCGAGTTGCACGGTCTCGGTGAGCAGGACGGTGCCCTCGCCGTCGACGTGGACACCGCCGCCCTCGTTGACCAGCGGGGAGGTGTACGTGCGGGCGCCGGCGAGGTCGGCGACGTACGCGCCGATCTTCGCGTCGTGCTCCCAGCGGGCCCACTCCTGGGCGCCCCAGCCGTTGAAGCTCCAGTCGACGGCGGCCAGTTCGGTGCCGTCGGTGAGGAAGGTGGGGCCGATGTCGCGCATCCAGGCGTCGTCCAGGTCGCGTTCGGCCGTGTCGACGCCGTCGCCCAGCAGGGCGCGCGCCTCGGCCGACTGCCCCGGACCGCACACCACCGTGACCGGCTCGAAGCGGCGGACGGCACGGGCGACCGATGCCCAGGCGATACGCGCGGCGGCCAGGTCCTCGGGGCTCTCGAAGGTGTGGTTGGGGCCCGGCCACGCCATCCAGGTGCGCTCGTGCGGGGCCCATTCGGGGGGCATGCGGAAGCCGTCGGCGGCAGCGGTCACGGTGGGTACCTTCACAGGAAGTAGAGGCGGTTGAGGGAGACGGACTCGGCCGGTGAGGAGCGCAGCGGGTCGCCGTCCAGGGTGACCAGGCCGGTGCGCTGGTCGACGTCGACCGCGCCGGTACGGGAGTTCAGGCGCAGGTCGGCCGGGCCGATGCCGCGCGTGCCGCGCACCGCGACCCGGCGGCGGCGGGTCGGCATCGTGTCGCCGCCCCGGTCGAGGGCGGCCTGCGCGACGAAGGCCACCGATATGTCGGCGGGCGTGGCGCCGTGCGCGCCGAACTGCGGGCCCAGCACCAGGGGTTCGCAGGTGTCGGTGGCGGCGTTCGGGTCGCCGACCACGCCGTACGCCGGGAAGCCCGACTTGAGGACGAGCTGCGGCTTGGCACCGAAGTACTCCGGGCGCCACAGGACGATGTCGGCGAGCTTGCCGACCTCGATGGAGCCGACCTCGTGGGAGAGGCCGTGGGCGATGGCGGGGTTGATGGTCAGCTTCGCCATGTAGCGCAGCACGCGCTCGTTGTCGTGGTCGTCGTCGGGGGCGCCGAACTCGGCCTTCATCTTCCCGGCCATGGCGAAGGTGCGGCGCACGGTCTCGCCGGCCCGGCCCATGCCCTGCGCGTCGGAGGAGGTGATGCCGATCGCACCCAGGTCGTGCAGCACGTCCTCGGCGCCCATGGTTCCGGCGCGGATGCGGTCGCGGGCCATGGCGGCGTCGCCCGGCAGGTCGGTCTTCAGGTCGTGGACGGAGACGATCATGCCGTAGTGCTCGGCGACCGCGTCCCGGCCGAAGGGCAGGGTGGGGTTGGTGGAGGAGCCGATGACGTTGGGGACACCGGCCATTTTCAGCACGTTGGGGACGTGTCCGCCACCGCACCCCTCGATGTGGAAGGCGTGGATGGTGCGGCCCTCCAGGACGCGGAGGGTGTCCTCCACGGAGAGGCACTCGTTCAGGCCGTCGCTGTGCAGGGCGACCTGGACGTCGTGCTCCTCGGCGACGCGCAGGGCGGTGTCGAGGGCGCGGGTGTGGGCGCCCATGTCCTCGTGCACCTTGAAGCCGCTCGCGCCGCCCTCGGCCAGCGCCTCGACGAGGGGCGCCTCGTGGGAGGACGAACCCCGGCCGAGGAACCCGATGTTGACCGGCCAGGCGTCGAAGGCCCCGAACGCGTGCTTCAGCGCCCAGGGCGAGTTGACGCCGACGCCCCACACCGGGCCGAACTCCTGCCCGATGATCGTCGTCACGCCGGACGCGAGCGACGCCTCCATGATGCGCGGGGAGAGCAGGTGGACGTGGGTGTCGACGGCGCCGGCGGTGGCGATGAGGCCCTCGCCGGAGACGATGGACGTGCCCGTGCCGACCACGACGTCGACCCCGTCGAGGGTGTCGGGGTTCCCGGCCCGGCCGATCCCGCATATCCGGCCCTCGCGGATGCCGATGGAGACCTTCCTGATCCCCTGCGCGGCGTCGATCACGACGACGTTGCTGATGACGACGTCGCAGGTCTCACGGACGGCGGCGGCCTTGAGGTGCAGTCCGTCGCGGGCGGTCTTGCCGAAGCCGGCGAGGAACTCGTCGCCGTAGCGCTGGGCGTCGGACTCGACGCGGATCACCAGCCCCGAGTCGCCGAGGCGGACGCGGTCGCCGGCGCGGGGGCCGTGGGTGGCGGCGTACGCGTACGGGTCGATGCTCATCGGTCTGCTCCCAGATATCCGCAGGCTTCGGCCCTGCGCAGGGCCTCTTCTTTGGCGCCCGGCGCGTCCAGCGGGCCGTCGACCAGCCCGGCGAACCCGATGGCGACACGCGCGCCGCCGATCGGCACGAGCCCGACCTCGACGCGTTCACCGGGTCCGAAGCGGACCGAGGACCCGGCGGGGACCGCGAGGCGCATGCCGTAGGCCCGCTCGCGGTCGAAGTCCAGGCGTGGGTTGGCCTCGAAGAAGTGGAAGTGCGAGGTCACGGAGACCGGCACGGTCGCGGTGTTGGTGACCGGGATGTGCACCGCGGCCTCGGGTTCGGCGTGGCCGGGGCCCGGCAGGAGGGCTCCCGGGCCCGCCGGTCCGAGTGCCCCGCCCCCGATGGGGCCGGAGACCACCGCGAGCCGGGAGCCGTCGTCGAAGACGGCCTCCACATGCACCTCGGTGACCACGTCCGCGACACCGGGCAGCACGTCGTCCGGGCCGAGCACGGACCGGGCGCGCTCGATCGCCTCCGCAAGGCGGGCACCGTCGCGGGCGGCCTCGCACACGGTGTCCGCGATCAGCGCGGTCGCCTCCGGCACGTTCAGCCTGAGCCCCCGCGCGCGGCGGGCGCGGGCCAGCTCGGCCGCCCCGAAGAGCAGCAGCCGGTCACGTTCCGTGGGAGTCAGTCTCACGACGCGGTACCTCCTTGCCGACATGACATTAGAGCGTCACTCTAAACCTGCGATTCATGCGACGGAAGGATTGACGGACCAACAGGACGGAGGTCACATTGAACGCCGCTCTAAAACTCATCAGGCGGCCGTCGAAGGAGACCAGCCATGCCGATAGAACAGCGCGGAGTCGACACCATCCCCGAAGAGGAACGCACCAGCGGGCCACGGGACCTGGTCTCGATCCTGCTGGGGTCCAACCTCTGCCTGGGAGTGATCGTCTTCGGCTGGCTGCCCCCGTCCTTCGGCCTCGGCTGGTGGGCGTCGGTCGGCTCGGTGGTGGCGGGTACGGTCGCCGGTACCGTCTTCACGGCCCCACTGGCGCTGGTCTCCCTGCGCACCGGCACCAACCTGTCCACGTCGTCCGGCGCCCAGTTCGGCGTGCGCGGACGGCTGGTCGGCTCGGTGGTCGGCCTGCTCCTCGCCCTCGGCTACACCGCGCTGACCGTGTGGATCGGCGGCGACGTGATGATGGGCGTGCTCGGCCGGCTCTTCGGTCTGCCGCAGGGCGGGGCCTCGTACGCCGCGGTCTACGGGCTGCTCGCCGCGGCGACCGTCGCGGGCGCGGTCCACGGCTACCGGGTGCTGCTCGCCATGTCCCGGGTGCTGGCCTTCGGCATGACCGCCCTGCTGGTCCTGGGCGTGATCGCCTACGCCCCCGACTTCACGACCGCCGCGCTGCCGGAGGCGGGCGGGTATCTGCTGGGCGGGTTCTGGCCGACGTGGCTGCTCGCGGCCGTGGCCGCCGGGCTGTCCGGGCCGGTCGCGTTCATCACGCTGCTCGGCGACTACACCCGGTACATCTCCCCGGCCCGCGTCTCCTCACGCCGGGTGCTGCACGCGACGTGGCTGGGTCTGATGCTGGGCCTGCTGGTGCCGCAGCTCTTCGGCACCTTCACGTCGTACGCCGCCCGCGCCGCCCTGGACTACGCCGGGCCGCTGGTCGACGCCGCCCCCAACTGGTACCTGGTCCCGCTGCTGCTCGCCGCCTCCGCCGGCTCGGTCGGCAACGCGGGGCTGATGCTCTACTCCATGGGCCTGGACCTGGACGCCATCCTGCCGCGCGCCTCCCGGGCCCGGGCCACCTGCGCCGTCGCCGTCGTCGCCACGGCCTGTGTCTTCGCCGGGCACTACGCCTGGGACGCGCAGTCGGCGATGACGTCGTTCGTGCTGCTGCTGACGGCGATCGGCACGCCGTGGGCGGTCATCACGATGACCGGCTTCGTCCGCTGCGGCGGGGTGTACGACGCCGACGCGCTCCAGGTCTTCAACCGCCGGGCCCGCGGCGGCGCTTACTGGTACCGGGCCGGCTGGAACCTTCCGGCCACGGTGGCCTGGGCGGTGGGCGCGGCCGTCGGCCTGCTGGCGGTGTCCCTGCCGTCGTACGAGGGTCCCCTGCTGGCGTTCACCGGCGGGGTGGACTGCAGCTTCCTGCTGTCGGGGCTGGTGGGCGGGGTGGTGTACCTGCTGTGCACGCCGGGTGCCGCCGTGGCGACGGCACCCGGCAAGGCGCTGGTCGAGCCCGCCTCCTGCCCGGCCGAGTCGAGGGGCGGGCGGGCATAGGCCGGGGGTCCGGGGGCGGGCGGGCATAGGCCAGGGGTCCGGGGCGGAGCCCGAGGAGCCCCCGGCAACGCTGGACCCGGCGCCGGGCTGCCTCACACCAGCCGGTGCATCCACCCGTGCTTGTCCTCGGCGGTACCGCGCTGGATGTCCAGCAGAGCGCCCCGCAGACGCTGCGTCACCTCGCCCGGCTCGCCCCCGCTCTGCTGCCACTGGGCACCGGCCCGCTTCACCGTGCCGACCGGGGTGATCACGGCCGCGGTACCGCAGGCGAAGACCTCGGTCAGGGTGCCGTTCTCCGAGTCGCGCTGCCACTGCTCGACCGAGACGCGGCCCTCCTCGGCCTCGTAGCCGAGGTCGCGGGCGACGGTGAGGAGGGAGTCGCGGGTGACGCCCTCCAGGATCGAGCCGGTGAGGGCCGGGGTGACGATCCTGTCACCGTAGACGAAGTACAGGTTCATGCCGCCGAGTTCCTCGACCCACCGGTGCTCGACCGCGTCGAGGTAGCAGACCTGGTCGCACCCCTTGGCCGCCGCCTCGGCCTGCGCGAGCAGGGAGGCCGCGTAGTTGCCGCCGGTCTTGGCGTCGCCCATGCCGCCGGGGACGGCGCGGACGCGGTCCTCGGAGACCCAGATGGAGACCGGCTTGACGCCGCCGGGGAAGTAGGCGCCGGCCGGGGAGGCGATGACGATGAAGAGGTACTCGTTGGCCGGCTTCACGCCCAGGCCGACCTCAGTCGCGATCATGAACGGGCGCAGGTAGAGGGACTCCTCGCCGCCGTGCGCCGGGACCCAGTTCTGGTCCTGCCGCACCAGCGCGTCGCACGCCTCGATGAACGTCTCCACCGGCAGCTCCGGCATCCCGAGCCGGCGCGAGGAGGCCTGGAAGCGCTGCGCGTTCTTCTCCGGACGGAAGGTGGCGACGGATCCGTCGGGGCGCCGGTAGGCCTTCAGCCCCTCGAAGATCTCCTGCGCGTAGTGCAGGACCATGGTGGCCGGGTCGAGGGAGAGCGGGGCGTACGGAACGAGCTGGCCGTCGTGCCAGCCACGGCCCTCGGTCCACTTGACCGTCACCATGTGATCGGTGAAGTGGCGGCCGAACCCGGGGTTGGCCAGGATCGCCTGGCGCTCCGTGTCGGAGAGCGGGTTGGCGGAGGGCTTGAGCTCGATCGTGGGCGTCGTCATGGATTGATGTCCTTCACCGGTTGTCGTGACGGGCCGCGGTCACGCCCGTACGGCCGGTGGCCGGTGCTAGGACGTCCGAGCATTCCCTCATGTCGCGGCTTCGCGTTCGATTATCGCGCGCGGGTGGCGACGGCTGAAAACGGGGTGAATGCGGCCCAGGGTTCGATGGTCGCACCTGGCGGACGCAGGAGAAAGCCGCCGGGTGCCTTGTTTTGGGACCCGGCGGCTTCGAAACGGATTCGATCGAGTGGCGCGGCGGGTGTCAGCCGGCTACTCGTACGGCGAGTGCGTCGCCGATCTCGGACGTGCTCCGGGCGGGCAGGTCGCCGCGCTCGCCGAGGTCGGCGGAGACGGCGTCCTCGATCCGGCTGGCCTCGGCCTCGTGACCGAGGTGGCGCAGCAGCAGGGCGACGGACAGCACCGTGGCGGTGGGGTCGGCCTTGCCCTGGCCGGCGATGTCGGGCGCGGATCCGTGCACCGGCTCGAACATGGAGGGGAAGTCGCCGGTGGGGTTGATGTTCCCGCTCGCGGCGACGCCGATGCCGCCGGAGACGGCCGCGGCGAGGTCGGTGATGATGTCGCCGAAGAGGTTGTCGGTGACGATCACGTCGAAGCGCTCGGGCTGGGTGACGAGGTAGATCGTCGCCGCGTCGACGTGCATGTACTCGGTGGTGACCTCGGGGAACTCCTCGGCCACCTTGTTGAAGACGTTCGTCCACAGGTGACCGGCGAAGGTCAGCACGTTGTTCTTGTGGATCAGCGCGAGCTTCTTGCGCGGGCGGGCCTGCGCGCGGGCGAAGGCGTCGCGGACGACGCGCTCGACACCGTAGGCCGTGTTGACGGAGACCTCGGTGGCGACCTCGTGCTCGGTGCCCTTGCGGATGGTGCCGCCGTTGCCGGTGTACGGGCCCTCGGTGCCCTCGCGGACGACGACGAAGTCGATCTCCGGCTGCCCGGCGAGCGGGGTGGCGACACCCGGCAGCAGCTTGGACGGCCGCAGGTTGACGTGGTGGTCGAAGGCGAAGCGGAGCTTGAGCAGGAAGCCGCGCTCCAGGACACCGGACGGCACCGACGGGTCACCGATCGCGCCGAGCAGGATGGCGTCGTGCGACTTGAGGGCGTCGAGGTCGGCGTCGGTGAGGGTCTCACCGGTGGCGTGGTAGCGCCGGGCGCCGAAGTCGAACTCCTTGGTCTCCAGCTTCACATCCTGCGGAAGGACGGCGGAGAGGACCTTGAGACCTTCGGCCACGACCTCCTGGCCGATGCCGTCACCGGGAATCACTGCGAGATTGAGGCTGCGAGACATGACGGCACCCTACCCCTCGTCCCACGGGATGACATGCGGCGTCCGGCATGCGGACGCCGCAGTCACCTCCGGCTCAGTGGCCGGTGGCGCCGCCGTTGTCCCGGCGGTCGAGGGCGCGCTGGAGGGCGGCCGCGGCGTTCTTGCGGTCGGAGTCACTGGTGCGGGAGAGGTGGCGGACTCGGCGGCGGACGGTCGTCTCGGCCATGGGAATCGACTCCTTCGGCACGCGGGCAGCGCGGAAAGCGAGTGGAAGGGGAGACGCCGGAAGGGGCGGGAAGCACGGTGCCGCAGGGGTTGCCTGCACGGGGCCCGGCTCACGACCGCCATTCGCTCGATCGAGCGGGACGTTCGGCTCCTACAAAGCTAAGGGAGCGCGGAGCATCTGTCTCCACAATTACTCGGACTTCCTACTATCTGAGACGGTGCACTCGGTCACACTGCCCCGGCCTGCGAAAACGCCCGGCGGGCCAGGTCGTGTGACCTGGCCCGCCGGGCGTCGCGCCACGGGGCGTCAGCCCATGTGCGGGTACGTGTAGTCGGTCGGCGCGACCAGCGTCTCCTTGATGGCGCGGGTCAGCGTCCAGCGCATCAGGTTCTGCGGGGCGCCGGCCTTGTCGTTGGTGCCGGAGGCACGGCCGCCGCCGAAGGGCTGCTGGCCGACCACGGCGCCGGTCGACTTGTCGTTGATGTAGAAGTTGCCCGCCGCGTAGCGCAGCTTCTCCATCGTGTACGCCGCCGCCGCGCGGTCGCCCGAGATGACCGAGCCGGTGAGGGCGTAGTCGGAGACGGACTCCATCTGGGTCAGCATCTCGTCGTACGCGTCGGCCTTGCTGTCGTCGTAGACGTGCACGGCGAGGAACGGGCCGAAGTACTCGGTGCGGAACACCTCGTTCTCCGGGTCGGAGCACTCGACGACGGTCGGGCGGACGAAGTAGCCGACCGAGTCGTCGTAGGAGCCGCCCGCGACGATCGTGCAGGTGTCGTCCGCCTTGGCGCGGTCGATGGCGGCCTTGTTCTTGGCGAAGGAGCGCTCGTCGATGACGGCGCCCATGAAGTTCGACAGGTCGGTGACGTCACCCATGGTGAGGTAGTCGACCTCGGCGGCGAACTCCTCCTTGAAGCCGTCGTTCCAGATGGACGCCGGGATGTACGCGCGGGAGGTGGCGCTGCACTTCTGGCCCTGGTACTCGAAGGCACCGCGGGTCAGGGCGGTCTTCAGCACGGCGCGGTCGGCGCTCGGGTGAGCGACCAGGAAGTCCTTGCCGCCGGTCTCGCCGACCAGGCGCGGGTACGTGCGGTACTTCGCGATGTTGTTGCCGACCGTCTTCCACAGGTGCTGGAAGGTCGGGGTCGAACCGGTGAAGTGGATGCCCGCGAGGTCGCGGTGCTCAAGGGCGACCTCGGAGACCGCGATGCCGTCGCCGGTGACCAGGTTGATGACGCCCTTGGGCAGCCCGGCCTCCTCCAGCAGCTGCATCAGCAGCACGGCGGCGTGGGTCTGGGTCGGGGACGGCTTCCAGACCACCACGTTGCCCATCAGGGCCGGGGCGGTGGGCAGGTTGGCCGCGATCGCGCTGAAGTTGAACGGCGTGATCGCGTAGACGAAGCCCTCCAGCGGGCGGTGGTCCATGCGGTTCCACACGCCCGGGGAGTTGGCCGGGGGCTGCTCGGCCAGGATGTTGCGGGCGTAGTGGACGTTGAAGCGCCAGAAGTCGATCAGCTCGCAGGGGCTGTCGATCTCGGCCTGCTGGGCCGTCTTGGACTGGCCGAGCATGGTGGAGGCGGCGATGGTCTCGCGCCACGGGCCGGACAGCAGCTCGGCGGCGCGCAGGATGATCGCCGCGCGGTCGTCGAAGGACATCGCGCGCCACGCGGGGGCGGCGGCCAGGGCGGCGTCGATCGCGTCCTGGGCGTCCTGCTGGGTGGCGTTCGCGTACGTGCCCAGGCGGGACTTGTGGTTGTGCGGCTGCACGACGTCGAAGCGCTCGCCGCCGCCCATCCGCTTGACGCCACCGATGGTGCAGGGCAGGTCTGCCGGGTTGTCGGCCAGCTCCTTGAGCTTGGCCTCCAGACGGGCACGCTCGGGCGAACCGGGAGCGTAGCCGTGCACCGGCTCGTTGACGGGGGTGGGGACCTGGGTCACAGCGTCCATGGGTTCCGTAACTCCTTACTGAGCGGGTCTTGCGAGCGGGTGCGGGCTCAGCCCTTGCTGACCATCGAGCGGGCGAAGAACCGGAGGTTCGCCGGCTTCTCCGCCAGACGGCGCATGAAGTAGCCGTACCAGTCGGTGCCGTAGGCGGTGTAGACGCGCATGCGGTGGCCCTCGGCGGCCAGCCGCAGGTGCTCGTCGCCGCGGATGCCGTACAGCATCTGGAACTCGTACTCGTCGAGCTTGCGCCCGGCGGACCGGGCCAGCTCCTGTGCGATGGAGATCAGACGCGGGTCGTGGGACCCGATCATCGGGTAGCCCTCGCCCTCCATCAGCGTCCGCAGGATGCGCACGTACGCCTTGTCGATCTCGTGGCGCTGCTGGTACGCGACCTCGGCGGGCTCCTTGTAGGCGCCCTTCACCAACCGTACGCGACTGCCGTTCTCGGCGAGCCGGCGTGCGTCGGCCTCGGTGCGGAAGAGGTAGGCCTGGATGACGCAGCCGGTCTGCGGGACGTCCTTCCGCAGCTCCTCGTGGATGGCGAACATCGAGTCGAGGGTGGTGTGGTCCTCTGCGTCGAGGGTGACCGTGGTGCCGATCTCGGCGGCGGCCTCGACGACCGGGCGGACGTTCTTCAGGGCCAGCTCGTGGCCGCCGTCCAGTGCCTGGCCGAACATGGACAGCTTCACCGACATCTCGGCGCGGGCGCCGAGGCCGAGCGGCTTGAGCCGGTCGACCAGCTCCAGGTAGGCGTCGCGGGCGGCCTCGGCCTGCGCGGGGTTGGTGATGTCCTCGCCGACGACGTCCATCGTCAGCTCCAGGCCCTGGTCGGTGAGGTCCTGGATGATCGGCAGCACCTCGTCGACCGTCTCGCCGGGGATGAACCGGTCGACGACCGGCCTGGTCACGGGCGCGGCCGAGACCAGCCGGCGCATCCGGTCGCTGCGCGACGCGGCGAGAATCACGGGACCCAGCACGGGGCACCTCCACTTACCAACCAACACGAGGCCGTAGCCCGACGAACGGGGGACGGCACGGAGAACCACCGTGAAATCTAAGGATCCACCCGATCGTCGGCCATCGACAGCTGTCACGCATCCGTGCCGCAGATCTCAGACAGATGTATGAAGGGCGCGCGTAAATGCGGCAGAATGCCCGGGTGATGTCGGATTCCAAGGATGACTACCAGGAGCTGGTCGACGAGATCTCCGAGCTGCTGGGCGCGCCCGCGACCCTGGAGAACCGCGACTTCGAGCTGATCGCCTTCGGCGCCTACGACAGCGAGGGCGACCTCGATCCGTCCGCCCTCGACCCGGTGCGCACCCGCTCGATCCTGACCCGGCGCTCCACCGCCGCCGTCCGGGCCTGGTTCGAGGGCTTCGGCATCACCCGCGCGACCGGCCCGGTCCGCATCCCGCCGACCCCGGACGCGGGGGTGTACCGGGGCCGCACGTGCCTGCCGGTACGCCACCGGGGTGTCGTCCTCGGCTACGTGTGGCTGCTGGACACCGACCCCGGCCCGACCGATCGGCAGCTGGCTGCGGCCATGGAGGTCACCGCCCGGATCGGCGCGCTGCTCGCGGACGAGGCGCAGCACGGCGCCGACCTGAGCCGGGAGCTGCGGGCCGTGCTGACCGCCGAGCGCGACTGGCAGCGGGACATGGCCGTGGCGGAACTGCGCACCGCCCTCGGCGCCCGCGCGGACACCCCGCACGCGGTGGTCTGCGTCGCCCCCTGGCCGTCGGCCGGTCCCGACGACGCCCCCTCGGTCCGTACGGTGCCGGGGGCGACGGCGCTGTGCACGGTGCCGTGGGGGCCGGCGGGCCAGTCACTGGCGTTGCTGGTCCGGCTGCGCTCGGCGGACGTACTGACCCCGGCGACGTCGGCGGCGGGCCGGCTGCTCGAGCGGGTGCGGGGCGCGAGCGGGGCCGCGGGCACCCCGGCGGCCGGGCTCTCCGCGCCGCGCACCGGGTTGGCGGAGCTGGGGGCGGCCTGGTGGGAGGCGTCGGCGGCGGCCCGGGCGGCGCGTGCCGAGACCCGGTTCGGGCCGGTCGCCGAGTGGACGTCCATCGGGCCGTTCCGCCTGCTGACCGCGCTGCCCCCGCAGTCCGCCCACGACCCCGCCGTACGGGTGCTGCTCTCCCCCGCCCACCGGGAACTTGCCCGCACCGCCGAGGTCTACCTCGACTGCGCGGGCCAGGCCGGCCGCGTCGCCGCCGAGCTGGGCATCCACCGCCAGACGCTGTACTACCGCCTCTCCCGCGTCGAACAGCTCACGGGCCTGGACCTGGACGACGGCGAGGACCGGCTGCTGCTCCACATGGCACTCAAGGCGTACCGCCTGTAGCGGCCTCCACCACCTGACGCAGGCCGTCCGTGAGCTGGGGCACCTCAGGGTGCGCCCGGAGACGCCCACGGAAAACGCCGAACAGGCTGATCGAGTCAGCCCGTCCGGCGTTTGCGGACGAGCCCGTTCAGGGCGAACGGGGGTCGGGGGCGACAGCCCCCGGGCACGGCACGTCAGACGAGGTTCACCGACCGGGCCGACGTGGCCCCGATCTCCGCCGCGACCTCCGCCAGCACCCCGGAGGGCACCGTGTCGTCGACGGTCAGCACGGCCAGCGCCTCGCCGCCCACCGTCGCGCGGGCGACCTGCATGCCGGCGATGTTGACGCCGGCCTCGCCGATGACGCGGCCGACGGTGCCGACGACGCCGGGACGGTCCTCGTAGCGCAGGACGACCATGTGGTCGGCGAGGGCGAGGTCCACGTCGTACTCGCCGACGGCGACGATCTTCTGGAGGTGCTTCGGGCCGGCCAGCGTGCCGGAGACCGACACCTCCTCGCCGTCCGAGAGGGTGCCGCGCACGGTGACGACGTTGCGGTGCTCCGGGGACTCCGAGCTGGTGGTCAGCCGGACCTCGACGCCGCGCTCCTGGGCGAACAGCGGGGCGTTGACGTAGGACACGGTCTCGTCGACGACGTCCTCGAAGACGCCCTTGAGCGCGGAGAGCTCCAGCACCTTCACGTCGTGCTGGGTGATCTCGCCGTACACCTCGACGTCGAGGCGGACGGCGACCTCGCCGGCCAGCGCGGTGAAGATGCGGCCGAGGCGCTCGGCGAGCGGCAGGCCCGGCTTGACGTCCTCGGCGATGACACCGCCCTGGACGTTGACCGCGTCGGGGACCAGTTCACCGGCGAGGGCGAGGCGGACGGACTTGGCGACGGCGATGCCGGCCTTCTCCTGGGCCTCGTCGGTGGAGGCGCCGAGGTGCGGGGTGCAGACCACCTGGTCGAACTCGAACAGCGGCGAGTCGGTGCAGGGCTCCTTGGCGTACACGTCCAGACCGGCGCCCGCGACGCGGCCCTCCTTCAGCGCCGAGTACAGCGCCTCCTCGTCGACGATGCCGCCGCGCGCGGCATTGACGATGCGGACGCTCGGCTTGACCTTGCGCAGCGCCTCGTCGCCGATCAGACCGAGGGTCTCGGGGGTCTTCGGCAGGTGGACGGTGATGAAGTCGGAGACCTCGAGCAGCTCGTCCAGCGACAGGACCTTGACGCCCATCTGTGCGGCCCGCGCGGGCTGTACGTAGGGGTCGTAGGCGACGACCTTCATGCCGAAGGCCGACATGCGCTGTGCGACGAGGGCGCCGATGCGGCCGAGGCCCACGACGCCGAGGGTCTTCTCGGCCAGCTCGACGCCGGTGTACTTGCTGCGCTTCCACTCGCCGTTCTTGAGCGCGGCGTTGGCCTGCGGGATGTTGCGGGCGGTGGCGACGATCAGGCCGCAGGCCAGCTCGGCGGCGGTCACGATGTTGGAGGTCGGGGCGTTGACCACCATCACGCCTGCCTTGGTGGCGGCGGAGACGTCCACGTTGTCCAGGCCGACACCGGCACGGGCGACGACCTTGAGCTTCTTCGCGGCGGCGATGGCCTCGGCGTCGACCTTGGTCGCGGAGCGGACCAGGATCGCGTCCACGTCGGCGATGGCGGGGAGCAGTTCGGCCCGGTCCGCGCCGTTGCACTGGCGGATCTCGAAGTCGGGGCCAAGCGCGTCCACGGTCGCGGGCGACAGCTCTTCAGCGATGAGTACGACAGGTTTCGAGCTCACGTGAGTCCTCACAAGTCCAATGCGGACGGCCGTCCCGACGGCCGCAGGCGGTGGAGGGTTGGTGGCCGCGTGGAAGACGCACGACGCTGTGGGCCTGACGCGTATGTTGTGCAGCAGTCTAGTGGCGCGGCGGCGGGCGTCCTGCGCCTCTGCGGAAGGATCACCCGTCCGTGGCTGGACGGGTTGGACAACGCCGCACACACGACGTTACCCGCGGTTCGCCGAGAGGCCGGAGCGGCTTCGCCCCGGCCCCTCGGGCGTGAGGCCTACGCCTCCTCGTCGACCCAGCTCATGAGCTTGCGCAGCTCCTTGCCGGTGGTCTCCAGCAGGTGCTCGGAGTCCTGCTGCTTGTACTCGTTGTACTTCTTCAGACCGCCGTGGTACTCGTCCATCCAGTTCTTGGCGAACGTGCCGTCCTGGATCTCGGCGAGGACCTTCTTCATCTCGGCCTTGGTGGCGTCGGTGATGATCCGCGGGCCGGTGACGTAGTCGCCCCACTCGGCGGTCTCGGAGATCGACCAGCGCATCTTCTCCAGGCCGCCCTCGTACATGAGGTCCACGATCAGCTTCAGCTCGTGCAGGCACTCGAAGTAGGCGATCTCCGGCTGGTAACCGGCCTCGGTCAGGGTCTCGAAGCCCGCCTTGACCAGCGCGGCCGTGCCACCGCAGAGGACGGCCTGCTCGCCGAAGAGGTCGGTCTCGGTCTCCTCGGTGAAGGTCGTCTTGATGACGCCGGCACGGGTGCCGCCGATGCCCTTCGCGTACGACAGGGCGAGCTCGAAGCCGCTGCCCGTGGCGTCCTGCTCGACGGCCGCGATGCAGGGAACGCCGCGGCCCTCCTCGTACTGACGGCGCACCAGGTGGCCCGGGCCCTTCGGGGCGACCATGCAGACGTCCACGCCGGCCGGCGGCTTGATGAAGCCGTAGCGGATGTTCAGGCCGTGGCCGAAGAACAGGGCGTCGCCGTCCTTCAGGTTGTCCTTGATGTGCTCCTCGTAGACCTGGGCCTGGATCGGGTCCGGGACGAGGATCATGATGACGTCGGCCTCGGCGGCGGCCTCGGCCGGGCTCACCACGCGCAGGCCCTGCTCCTCGGCCTTGGCCTTGGACTTGGAGCCCTCGTGCAGACCGACGCGCACGTCGACACCCGAGTCACGGAGCGACAGCGCGTGGGCGTGGCCCTGGCTGCCGTACCCGATGACCGCGACCTTGCGGCCCTGGATGATGGACAGGTCGGCGTCGGCGTCGTAGAACAGCTCGGCCACTGGGTTCTCTCCTTGTGTGCAGGTGTTGCGTCCCACCGTATGCCGGTGAGGGGAAGGGAAGTCTCGGGGTCTCGGAATGCGGGCGGTCGGTGGTGTGCGCGACCGCCCGTTTCCGTCGTTATGCGGACCGGTCGAGTGCGCGAAGCGAGCGGTCCGTGATCGAACGGGCGCCGCGGCCGATGGCGATCGTGCCGGACTGGACGAGTTCCTTGATGCCGTACGGTTCCAGCATCTTGAGCATCGCGGACAGCTTGTCGCTGCTGCCGGTGGCCTCGATGGTGACGGCCTCCGGGGAGACGTCGACGGTCTTGGCGCGGAACAGCTGGACGATCTCGACGACCTGGGAGCGCGTCTCGTTGTCGGCGCGCACCTTCACCAGGACGAGTTCGCGCTGGACTGCCTGGGTGGGCTCCAGCTCGACGATCTTGAGCACGTTGACCAGCTTGTTGAGCTGCTTGGTGACCTGCTCCAGCGGGAACTCCTCGACGCTCACCACGATGGTGATGCGGGAGATGTCGGGGTGCTCGGTGACGCCGACGGCGAGCGAGTCGATGTTGAAGCCGCGGCGGGAGAACAGGGCGGCGATCCGGGCGAGGATGCCGGGCGTGTTCTCCACCAGGACGGAGAGCGTGTGCTTGGACATGATCTCTGGGTCTCTCTCGCTCAGTCGTCTTCGTTGTCGCCGAAGTCGGGGCGGACGTCCCGGGCGGCCATGATCTCGTCGTTGGAGGTGCCGGCGGCGACCATCGGCCAGACCATCGCGTCCTCGTGGACGATGAAGTCGACGACGACGGGGCGGTCGTTGATCGAGTTCGCCTCTTCGATGACCTTGTCGAGGTCGGCGGGGTCCTCGCAGCGGATGGCGTAGCAGCCCATGGCCTCCGACAGCTTCACGAAGTCGGGGACCCGGGTGCCGCGGGCGTCCGGGTTGACGTCCTCGGGGCCGGAGTGCAGCACCGTGTTGGAGTAGCGCTGGTTGTAGAACAGGGTCTGCCACTGGCGGACCATCCCGAGGGCGCCGTTGTTGATGACGGCGACCTTGATCGGGATGTTGTTCAGGGCGCAGGTGGCGAGTTCCTGGTTGGTCATCTGGAAGCAGCCGTCGCCGTCGATCGCCCAGACGGTCTGCTCGGGCGCGCCGGCCTTGGCGCCCATGGCGGCCGGAACGGCGTACCCCATGGTTCCGGCGCCGCCGGAGTTCAGCCAGCTGGCGGGCCGCTCGTACTGGACGAAGTGCGCGGCCCACATCTGGTGCTGGCCGACGCCGGCCGCGAAGATCGTGCCCTCGGGCGCGAGCTGCCCGATGCGCTCGATGACCTGCTGCGGGGAGAGCGAACCGTCCTCGGGCTGGTCGTAGCCGAGGGGGTAGGTGTCGCGCCAGCGGTTCAGGTCCTTCCACCAGGCGCTGTAGTCGCCGGTGTTGCCCTCGCTGTGCTCCTTCTGGACGGCCTGCACGAGGTCGGCGATGACCTCCCGGGCGTCGCCGACGATCGGCACGTCGGCGGCGCGGTTCTTGCCGATCTCGGCCGGGTCGATGTCGGCGTGGACGATCTTGGCGAACGGGGCGAAGCTGTCCAGCTTGCCGGTGACGCGGTCGTCGAAGCGGGCTCCGAGGGCGACGATCAGGTCGGCCTTCTGCAGCGCGGTGACGGCGGTGACCGCACCGTGCATGCCCGGCATTCCCACGTGCAGCGGGTGGCTGTCGGGGAACGCGCCGAGCGCCATCAGGGTGGTGGTGACGGGCGCTCCGGTGAGTTCGGCGAGGACCTTCAGCTCGGCGGTGGCCCGCGCCTTGAGGACGCCGCCGCCGACGTAGAGCACGGGGCGCTTCGCGGCGGTGATGAGCTTGGCGGCCTCGCGGATCTGCTTGGCGTGCGGCTTGGTGACCGGGCGGTAGCCGGGCAGGTCCATGACCGGCGGCCAGGAGAAGGTGGTCTTCTTCTGGAGGGCGTCCTTGGCGATGTCGACCAGGACCGGGCCCGGGCGGCCGGTGGAGGCGATGTGGAACGCCTGCGCGATCACCCGGGGGATGTCCTCGGCCTTGGTGACGAGGAAGTTGTGCTTGGTGATCGGCATGCTGATGCCGACGATGTCGGCCTCCTGGAAGGCGTCCGTGCCGATCGCCTTGGAGGCGACCTGGCCGGTGATCGCGACCATCGGCACCGAGTCCATGTGCGCGTCGGCGAGCGGCGTGACCAGGTTGGTGGCGCCGGGTCCCGAGGTCGCCATGCAGACGCCCACCTTTCCGGTGGCCTGCGCGTAGCCCTCGGCCGCGTGGCCGGCGCCCTGCTCGTGGCGGACCAGGACGTGACGCACCTTGGCCGAGTCCATCAGCGGGTCGTACGCCGGAAGGATGCACCCGCCGGGAATGCCGAATACCGTGTCGGCGCCGACCTCCTCGAGAGAGCGGATGAGGGCCTGCGCACCCGTGACGTGCTCGGGGGCGGACTGTCCTCCGGATCGGGGCCGCGGCTGCGGGTGATGGGCCCCGGTGGCCTGCTCGGTCATCGGCATTCTCTTCTCGATGCTGAGGGTTTTGATGCTGAGGGTCTGATGCTTCGGTGCTTCGGTGCTTCGGTGCTTCGGTGCTTCGGTGCTTCGGTGCTTCGGTGCTTCGGTGCTTCGGTGCTGAGGTTTTGCGAGGTTTCGGGCGGTGTGTGACTGTTGCCCAGCGGCGCTGGTGCAACAAAAAACCCCTCGTGCCAAAAGGCAAGCGAGGGGAGCGCGTCGGGTGTGGGTCGCCGGGAGTCCGGGGCGGTCCGGACGTCACCAGCTCAGCCGACGCGCTTTCCAAGTACGAGAATTCGGGTGCGCATGGCACTGACCCTCTCCCCGGCACGCACCCACTGTCAAGTGGGTGGGACGGGAGTCTCATCATGTGAGCGCAGGGCCGTGCCACCTCCCAGGACGGCGGGCATTCCGGGAGTACCACCGCCCGCGCCGACGCCCTTGGAGTACACCCCCGCGCCGCCGCCCACGAAGGCCGGTTCGGCCGGTCCGTGCGGCACCGGGTAGTGGCCGGTTTCGAGCGCTCTGCGCAGCCGGTACTCGTCCAGCGGCCCGGAGAAGGCCATGCCCTGCCCATGCGTACAGCCCATCGCGCGCAGGGCGACGATCTGCTCGGGCAGGTCCACCCCGTCGGCCACGGACTTCAGCCCGAGGTCGGTGGCGATGCGCAGCAGACCACTGGTGATCTTGTGCAGCCGCGCCGACTCCACGACGCCCTCGATCAGGCCGCGGTCGAGCTTGAGGACATCGACGGGGAGGCGCCGGAGCGCGGTGATCGCCGCGTAGCCGCTTCCGAAGCCGTCCAGGGCGATGCGGACGCCGACCCTTCGCAGGGCGTTCAATCGGCGGTCGAGCTCGTCCAGGCCGACCCGTGGGTCGATGTCCGACAGTTCGATCACAAGGGAGCCGGGTGGCAGTCCGTGCCGGGTCAGCAGGGCCTCCACCGATCCCAGCGGCATGGAGCGGTCCAGCAGCCGACGGGCGCCGATGCGCATGGCGACGGCCGCCGACAGCCCGGCCGCCGCGCGTTCGGCGGCCTGCTCGACGGCCTCCTGGAGCATCCAGCGGTCCAGTTCGGCGGTCTTGTCGCCGTCCTCGGTAACGCGCAGGAACTCGGCGGGGGTGAACAGCACGCCCTGGGAGGAGCGCCAGCGCGGCTGGGCGCAGACCGACGTGATCCGGCCGTCCGTCAGGGAGACCACCGGCTGGTGCAGCAGCGCGAACTCGCCGTCGTGCAGCGCGGCCCGCAGGCGCGTGGCCAGCTCGGCCTTGCGCACGACGTCCTGCTGCATCTGAGGTCGGTACAGCTCGACGCGACCCTTGCCGCCCGCCTTGGCGCGGTACATCGCGAGGTCGGCGTTGCGCAGCAGTTCGCCCGCGCCGAGGCCCGGTTCGGCGAAGGCGACCCCGATGGAGGCGTTGACACGGACGTCGTTGCCGTCGATGAGGTAGGGCTGCGAGAGCGTCATCCTGAGACGGTCGGCGAGTTCCAGGATGTGACCCTCGCGGGCGGCCCGGTCCCGGGCGCCGTCCCCGACGATCAGGGCCGCGAACTCGTCGCCGCCCAGCCGGGAGGCGGTGTCCCCCTTGCGGACGGCCTCGTGGAGTCTGCGAGCGGCCTGTACGAGCAACTCGTCGCCGGCCTGGTGCCCGATGGTGTCGTTGACGGCCTTGAAGCCGTCGAGGTCGATGAAGAGCACCGCCGTACCGCGCAGGGCGGCGCCGCGGTCGGAGGCACGGCGGCCGGACAGGGCCTGCTGGACGCGCCGGGTGAACAGGGCGCGGTTGGGCAGGTCGGTCAGCGGGTCGTGTTCGGCGTTGTGCTGGAGCTGCGCCTGGAGGCGCACTCTCTCCGTCACGTCCCGGCTGTTGAAGATCAGGCCCCCGTGGTGGCGGTTGACGGTGGACTCGACGTTGAGCCAGCCGCCGTCCCCGGAGCGGAAACGGCACTCGATGCGTGTGGTGGGTTCCTCGACCGGGCTCGCGGCGAGGAACCGGCGTACCTCGTGCACCACGCAGCCGAGGTCCTCCGGGTGGATGAGACCGGCCAGTTCGCTGCCCACGAGCTCCTCGGCGGGACTTCCGTAGACCCCGGCGGCGGCCGGGGAGACGTAGCGGAGGATGCCGTTGGGCGCGGCGATCATGATGACGTCGCTGGAGCCCTGGACCAGGGAGCGGAAGTGGTTCTCCTTCTGGGCCAGTTCCTGGGTCAGGGTGATGTTGTCGAGCAGCATGATGCCCTGTCGCACGACCAGCGCGAGCACCACGGTGCCGCCGGTCAGCAGCACCACGCGGTCGACGCTGCGGCCGTTGAGCACGTTGTAGAGGATGCCGAGGGTGCAGACCGCGGCGGCGAGGTACGGCGTGAGCGCGGCCAGCGACCCGGCGATGGGCCGGGAGGCCGGAAAGCGGCCGCGCTCGCTCCCGGGCGCCGCCGCGGGTGCGGGCCGGTGACCGGTGCCGCGCTGCCCGGGCAGGTGTTCGCGCACCACGCGCGTGTGCCCGCCGGATCCTTCCTCGGCCGACGGCCGCCCGTGCCGGGACGCGGCCCAAGGGGCGTACGCGAGCAGCAGGGAACCGGCGAACCAGCCCGCGTCGAGCAACTGTCCGGAGCGGTAGCTGTTGTGCAGCAGCGGTGAGGTGAACAGGGCGTCGCAGACCACCGTCAGGGCGAGCGCGCCGACGGCGGTGTTGACCGCGGACCTGCAGACGGGCGACCGCCGGAAGTGCAGGGCGAGCACCATGCTGACGAGGGCGATGTCGAGCAGCGGGTAGGCCACCGAGAGCGCGGAGTGGGCCACGCTGGAACCGCCCTCGGCCTTCGCCGCCTGGGCGAGCGCCAGGCTCCACGCCAGGGTCAGCAGCGAACCGCCGATCAGCCAGGCGTCCAGGCCCAGGCAGATCCAGCCGGCCTTCGTCACCGGCCGCTTGGCCAGCACCAGCAGCCCCACGATGGCGGGCGGCGCGAAGCACAGGAAGAACAGGTCCGCGTAGCTGGGACTGGGCACCGGCTGCCGCAGGACGACCTCGTACCACCCCCAGACCAGGTTGCCCAGGGACGCCATCGCCGAGGAGAGGGCGAACAGCAGCCAGGCCGGCCGGAACCGGACCCGGGGCCCACGGGCGTAGAGGAGGCAGGAGACGGCGGCGGCGGCCGCGGCGGCGCTCAGCCCGAAGTCGCCCATGATCTTGGCGACGCGGTCCGAACCCCAGCCGAGCGCGGAACCGACGGCGTATGCCGCGCAGACCAGGGCCAGCACGAACTGACGGACGAAGGTCGGTCCGCCGGCGGCGGCCGACGGCCGGGGCAGCAGCGGTCGGGGCGGGGGCTGCGTCCGCAGCGCTCCGTCCAGAGTCGGCACGGGGGTCGGCGGACTCACCGGGGCCTCCCGGTCCGCGCCGCCCCCGTGTCCCGCGGGCCCCGGTGCGGCGGCTGGGTCTGCCTCATGCGGCAGCTCGGCCGGCGCCGGTGAGGGCCGCACCGGCCGGGGTGGCCGCCGGGCCGGGCGTACCGGCCCCGTCTGCGCGCGGTCGTGGTCGTGCGCCAGGGTCGCCGGCGGCGGCTTCGCCGCGTCGGGTTGTTCGTCCATAGGCCGTGCATCGCCCGTCGCCCCCCTCACAGGTCTGAGATGTCCATCCCCGGCGCCGAACCGTGCGCGGCGCATCCCCTGTCGGACGATACACCAGTCTCGTCACTCAGGGACATAGCTTCTCTACGCTCCGTGACGACCAGCGGATATGCGCGTACCCACCGCATCCGGGGAGTTGCGGAGGGTACCTGAAACGGATTACGCGCCCGTCGTCAGGATCACGTTGCGCAACGGCTCCTGGTTCACGAAACGGCTCAACTGGTCCACCATCAGCCGCTTGGCGCGTGGCAGGAACGCGGAGGTCGGCCCGCCCGCGTGCGGGCTGATGACTATGCCGGGAGCATGCCACAAGGGGTGGCCCGGCGGCAGCGGTTCGGGGTCGGTCACGTCGAGGGCGGCGGTGAGGCGCCCGCTCTCCAGTTCGGCCAGCAACGCCTTCGTGTGGACGACGGGGCCGCGCGCGACGTTGACGAGCAGGGCGCCGTCCTTCATCCGGGCGAGGAAGTCCGCGTTGACCAGGCCGCGGGTGGCCTCGGTGAGCGGCGTGGAGATGACGACGACGTCCGCCTCCGGGAGCAGGGCGGGGAGCTCGGTGAGCGGATGCACCGGACCGCGCTCCGTGGTGCGGGCGGAGCGCGCGACGCGCACGACCGGCGCGACCTCGAAGGGCACGAGCCGGTCCTCGATCGCGGCGCCGATCGAGCCGTACCCGACGATCAGCACCTTCCGGTCGGCGAGCGCCGGCCGGAACCCGCCGAGCCACTCGCCCCGGTCCTGCGCCCGGACGAAGTCGGGAACGCCGCGCAGCGAGGCCAGGATCAGGGCCAGGGTGAGTTCCGCGGTGCTCGCCTCGTGCACGCCGCGCGCGTTGCACAGCCGTACGCCCGCGGGCAGGTGCCTCAGCCCGGGCTCCACGTGGTCGATGCCGGCGGAGAGCGTCTGGACGACCTGGACGGAGCGCATCTGCGGCAGCGGGCGTATGCCGACCCCGCTGGGCTTCATGTAGGGGACGACGTAGAACGCGCAGTCGGCCGGGTCGGCGGGGAAGTCCTCCTCGCCGTTCCAGCAGCGGTAGGCGGGGCCCTCGGGGAGGCCCTCGATCTCGTCCGGCGGGATGGGCAGCCACACGTCAGGAGTCATGGTCAGGAGGCTATGTCAGGGGCCCGGAAGGGCAGAGGTTAGGTTGGGTGGCCTGACGAGGGAGGGTCACGACCGGTGGAGCGCAGGACGATCGGCGCGACGGCGCTCGCGGTGGGGGCCGTCGGACTGGGTTGCATGCCGATGAACTGGGCGTACAGCGCGTCGCGGCAGCGTGGGGAAGAGTCGGTCAGGGCGGTGCACCGGGCCCTCGACCTGGGTGTGTCGCTGCTGGACACGGCGGACATGTACGGCCCGTTCACCAACGAGCTGCTGCTGGGACGGGTGCTGAAGGAGCGGCGGTCCGACGCCTTCGTGTCGACCAAGGCCGGCCTGTTGGTGGGTGATCAGCACATCGTGGCCAACGGCCGCCCCGGCTATGTGAAACGTGCCTGCGACGCCTCACTGCGCCGGCTGCAGACGGACGTCATCGACCTCTACCAGCTGCACCGTGCCGATCCCGAGATACCCGTCGAGGAGACCTGGGGAGCGATGGCGGAGCTGGTCCGGGCCGGGAAGGTACGGGCCCTCGGGCTCTGCGCGGTGGGCGCGCGGTCGGCCCGGCGTCCGGGTGCCCGGCTGCACGACGCGACGATCAGGCAACTGGAGAGGGTGCAGCAGGTCTTCCCGGTGAGCGCCGTGGAGGCGGAGCTGTCGGTGTGGTCGCCGGAGGCGCTGCGGACGCTGCTGCCGTGGTGCGTGACGCGCGGTGTCGGATTCCTCGCCGCGATGCCGCTCGGCAACGGCTTCCTGACCGGCACGCTCACCCCCGGGCAGGGCTTCGAGCCGGAGGACCTGCGCGCCCGGCACCCCCGCTTCACCGCCGAGATGATGGCGGCCAACCAGCCGATCGTGGCCGGCCTGCGCCGGATCGCGGCCCGGCACGGCGACGAGGTCACACCGGCGCAGGTGGCGCTGGCCTGGGTGCTGGCGCAGGGCAGGCACGTGGTGCCGGTGCCGGGGACCAAGCAGGAACGCTGGGTGGCCGAGAACGCGGGGGCGGCACGGCTGCGGCTGACCGAGCGGGATCTGGCCGAGGTGCGTGGGCTGCCGGCGGCGCAGGGGTCGTGGGAGTGACGTGCGCGCGATTGCCGGGTTCGGGATGCGGCGATCGGGAACTTGGAGGGCGCGTGCGGTGTATGACAAGGAGAACCCGCCGCGTCGAAGGGACCATGATCGTGCAACGTCGAGCCGTGACGGCCGTGTTGGCCACCGCTGCCCTGCTGCTGACGGCGGGCTGCTCCGCCGGCGACGGGGACCCGTCGGCCGCGGACGCGAGCGCCTCCCCGAGCAGCACGGCGGCGCAGTCGCCGCCCTCCGGCCGGGCCGCCGAGGAGACGCCGCCCGCGAAGGGCTCCGTGAAGGTGGTCCGTACGGTCACCACGGGGCTGATGAGCCCCTGGGGTCTGGCTCCGCTGCCGGGCGGTGACCTGCTGGTCTCCTCCCGTGACGAGGCCACGGTCACGCGGGTCGACGAGAAGACGGGCAGGAAGACGGAGCTGGGCGAGGTGCCCGGGGTGTCTCCGGCCGGCGAGGGCGGCCTGCTCGGCATCGCCCTCTCCCCCGACTACGCCTCGGACCGGATGGTCTACGCGTACTTCACCTCGGCCTCCGACAACCGCATCGTGCGCATGCGGTACGACGAGAAGAGGCCGCCCGGTGAGCAGCTGGGCGCGCCGGACACGGTCTTCCGGAGCATCCCCAAGGGCGTCGTCCACAACGGCGGCAGGATCGCCTTCGGCCCCGACAAGATGCTCTACGCGGGCACGGGCGAGAGCGGTGACACGGGCCTGTCCCAGGACAAGGATTCCCTCGGCGGGAAGATCCTGCGGATGACGTCGGACGGCGACCCGGCGCCCGGCAACCCCTTCCCCGACTCCACGGTGTACTCGTACGGCCACCGGAACGTCCAGGGGCTGGCCTGGGACGGCGAGCAGCGGCTGTTCGCCGCGGAGTTCGGCCAGGACACCTGGGACGAGCTGAACGCGATCAAGCCGGGCGACAATTACGGCTGGCCGGAGGCGGAGGGCGAGTCCGGCGGCTCGGAGTTCCACGACCCGCTCGCCCAGTGGAGCACCGACGAGGCCTCCCCCAGCGGCATCGCCCACGCCGAGGGCTCCGTGTGGATGGCGGGTCTGCGCGGCGAGCGGCTGTGGCGCGTCCCGCTGAAGGGCACGGAGGCCGCGGCCGATCCGCAGGCGTTCCTGGAGGGCGAGTACGGGCGGTTGCGCACGGTGGTCCCGGCGGGCGGCGACAAGCTGTGGCTCATGACCAGCGACACGGACGGCCGGGGCGACGCCAAGGAGGGCGACGACCGGATCCTGGAGCTGCGGGTGACGTAGCCAGCGCCGTCACTCCTCCGCCGCCGCCGCGGGGCGCGGGAGGTGGACGACGACCTTGCCCGAGGTGAGGTCTATCGGGCCGTGGCCGGGGTCGCCGTCGCCGACGTCCTCGCGGGTCAGCTCCAGACGGTTCTGCTCGTCGCTGGTGTGCTTGCGTCCGGGGGAGAAGAGTTCCTCGAATGCGTTGAACACGGAGCCTCCGTCGGTCGGCGTCCCTCACAGCGTATGCCTCACTCCGCGGAACGGGACGTGAGCCGTCCGGCCGGGAACAGCGCCAGCCGGTGGGCCACCGCCGCCGCCTCGCCCCGGCCGGAGACGCCGAGCTTGGCCAGGATGTTGGAGACGTGGACGCTGGCCGTCTTCGGGGAGATGAAGAGCTCCTCGGCTATCTGCCGGTTGGTGCGGCCGTCGGAGACCAGGCGCAGGACGTCGCGTTCCCGGCTGGTGAGGCCGAGGGCCTCGGCACGGTCGGCGGGGGGCGCCGGTCCGGTGGCCGGCTCGGCGGCGCGGCCGAGCGTGAGGCGGGCGCGCTGGGCGAGCCGGCCGACCGCGTCGGCCAGCGGGCGGGCACCGAGGTGGTCGGCGACCGTGCGGGCCAGGCGGAGCAGTTCCGTGGCGCGGGCGCGCCCGTCCTCGCCGCCGGTCTCCAGGAGGGCGCCGGCCAGCCGGTGCCGGACGCGGGCGAGTTCGTAGGGCCGCTCCAGGCGTTCGAAGGCGGTGACCGCCTCCGACCAGGTCCCCGGAGTGTCGCGGCCCTCGGCGCGGTGCAGTTCGGCGCGGACCCACCTCTCGTGGGCGAGCCAGACCGGGGCGCCGGTGGTCAGGGACTTGGCGGTCTTGGCAAGGCGTTCGAGCGCCTCGGTGCGGCCCTCCTTCGCCGCCGGCAGAGCGCGGGCGTCGGCCTCGGCCTCCGCGGAGGACAGCAGCAGGGGCCAGCCGTAGCGCTGGGTGCCGGGCGGGAGGCCCGCGTCCAGGGCCTTGCCGAGCTCCGCGCGGGCGTCGAGAATGCGGCCCTCGGCGGCGGCGAGGCCGACGGTGAGGCTGGCCAGCGGCAGCCTGTTCTGCGGCATGGGGTTGAGGACTCCGTAGGCGGAGCTCGCCTCGGCGAGCAGCCGGGCGGCCTCGGCCGTCTCCCCGCGGGCGAGCGCGACGACGGCCTGCTTGAGGGCGGCACCGGCCCGTGGTGCGGCGCTGCGGCCCGGTGCTCCGGCCATCGCCGCGGCGTCGAGCGCCTCGTCCCAGCGGCCCAGGGAGATGAGCGACTCGGCGAGGTTGCCCCAGACCCAGGCCTCCGACTCCAGCAGGCCCATCCGGCGGATCAGTTCGACGCCCTCGCGCAGGATGACGACGGCTTCCTCGGAGCGGCCGACGCTTTCCAGGACGGAGGGCAGGTTGATGTGGCTGCGGGCCGCCACGGCGGGCCGTCGCTGCGCCACCGCCAGGTCCCTGACCTGGTGCATCTCCGCCAGTCCGGCGTCGATGTGCCCGGCGTCGGCCATCAGGCCGCCGAGGGTGAGCCGTGCGTTGAGCTCGATGTCGTCGGCACCGACCATGCGCGCGTACTCCACGGCCCGTTCGGCGGCGGTCACCGCTTCGGGGCCGGGATTGTGGAGCATCGACCAGTTGGCCGCCATGGCCAGCACCTCGGCGTGCACCGCGGAGGGCGGCAGGCCGCGGACCAGTTCCTGGGCGATGCCGAGCTCACGCCAGCCGTCGCCGCGGCCCTGTGCCCGGACCAGCAGCGAGCGCTGCGCCCAGAACCATGCGGCGCGCTGCGGGTCCCGGCCGTTCGTGCTCGTCCCGGCCCCCGCTTCCTGCTCCTCCTCCAGCAGGCGCAGCGCCCGCTTGGTGATCTTCATGGCGCGCTCCCGCTCCCCGCACAGCCGCCCGGCGACGGCGGCCTCGGCCATCAGGTCCAGGTAGCGCAGGGGCTTGGTGGCCGGGTCGCAGCCGCAGGGAGGGTAGACCTCGGTGTGGTCGACGGGGCGCAGGGTGGCGCGTACGTCGTCGGGCACGGAGTCCCACAGCTCCATCGCGCGCTCGAGGAGCCGGAGTTGCTCGGAGTAGGCGTGGCGGCGACGGGCCTCCACGGAGGCGTCCAGGACGGCGGGCAGCGCCTTGGCCGCGTCGTGGGCGTGGTACCAGTAGCTGGCCAGGCGCATCACCCGCTCGGCGGCGGGCACCAGCGTCGGATCGGCGTCGAGGGCTTCGGCGTAGCGGCGGTTGAGGCGGGAGCGCTCGCCGGGGAGCAGGTCGTCGCCGACTGCCTCGCGGACCAGGGAGTGGCGGAAGCGGTAGCCGTCGCCGTCGGGCGCGGGGAGCAGGATGTTGGCGTTCACGGCGGCCCGCAGTGCCTCGATGAGGTCGTCCTCGGCGAGCCGGGCGACGGCGGCGAGCAGCCGGTACTCGACGGTGGAGCCGCCCTCGGCGACGATCCGGGCGACCCGCTGCGCGCTCTCGGGCAGGGCTTCGACGCGGACCAGGAGCAGGTCGCGCAGGGAGTCCGTGAGGCCGGTGCAGCAGCCTTCGTGGGCGGAGACGGCGAGTTCCTCGACGAAGAAGGCGTTGCCGTCGGAGCGTTCGAAGATCTCGTCGACCTGGAGCGGGTCGGGTTCGTGGGCGAGGATGCCGGCGATCTGGCGGCCCACCTCGTCCCGGGTGAAGCGGCCGAGTTCGAGGCGGCGGACGGTGCGCAGCCGGTCGAGTTCGGCGAGCAGGGGGCGCAGCGGGTGGCGGCGGTGGATGTCGTCGGAGCGGTAGGTGGCCAGGACGACCAGGCGGCCGGTGCGCAGGGTGCGGACGAGATAGGCGATCAGGTGGCGGGTGGAGGCGTCGGCCCAGTGCAGGTCCTCCAGGACGAGGACGACGGTGTGCCGGGCGGCGACGCGTTCCAGCAGGCGGGCGGTGAGTTCGAAGAGGCGGGCCATGCTCTCCTCGTCGTGCCGGCCGCCACCGCCCGGGGCGCTCTCGCCCAGTTCGGGCAGCAGCCGGGCCAGTTCCTCCTCCTGTCCGGCGGCAGCGGTGGCCAGTTCCCCGGGCAGTTGGCGGCGCAGGGCGCGCAGTGCGGTGGAGAAGGGCGCGAAGGGCAGGCCGTCGGCACCTATCTCGACGCAGCCGCCCAGCGCGACGACTGCGTCCTGACCGCGCGCGGCGGTGGCGAACTCCTCGACGAGGCGGGTCTTGCCGACCCCTGCCTCGCCGCCCAGCAGCAGTGCCTGCGGCTCGGCGGCGTCGGCGCGCACGAGCGCGTCCTTCAACGTGTCCAGTTCGCGGGCACGGCCGACGAACACGGGACTGACGGACCTGGTCTCCACGGAAGCGAGCATCGCACGCGGGTCCGACAGCGGGGCATCGGTTTTCGGGAGGTGGACGGCGGTGGCGACGGCGGCGGGGAGGACGGCCGTGCGGCCGTCCTCCCCGCTCCCCCCGCTCCCCCCGCTCACGCGGCCCTGGTGAACCGGTGCCGCCGGAAGCGGAAGCTATGGCTCTCGGCCTCGGCGGTGTTCCGGGCCGCGTCCCGGCGGGCGGCGCGACGGGCCCGAACGGCCTCGCGGGCCAGCCGGGCCTGGTCGGCGCGGCGGATCAGTTCGGCGGAACGGGCCTGCTGGATCTCGTACTCGAACATGGTGTGTCCCCTCGTGTCCCTCGGTGAGCGCCGGTTTCGGCTTCGGTTTCGGCTTCGCTTGCTTGCGATGCCTCAACCTTCGTCTCCCAGGGGGGTCAGCCACATCGGGTAAGTTCCGCATCTTCGGCACCGGGCGGGGCCTTGGACATGCGTGAGGGGTCTTAGGGCGTGCGCCGGGGGCGCGCTTGATGCCCTAGGACCCCTCTAAGGACTTGGTCAGCCGGTGGAAGGCAGCCCGAGCAGGACGTCCGTGTACTTCAGGACGGCGAGGAGCAGGCCGATCACGCCGAGGGCGGCGCCCGCCCAGGCGACCGACTTGATCCACGGGGCCTGCGGACGGCCGGGCGCACCGAACGCGGGACGGGCCAGCACCACGACGCCGACGATCAGCGCGACCAGGGCGAAGAGTCCGCCCCACAGCGCGGTGGCGTGCCAGGCGTTGCCGTAGCCCCTCTCGATCAGCATGCCGACGTCGGAGGACGAGGACGTCTCCAGCTGGCCGATCAGCGACTCGCGGGCCGAGGCCACGGTGCCGACCCAGCTGCCGGTCAGCGAGACGATGCCGAGCCCGGCGGAGACGACGGCGCCCGCGCCCTGGCCGACGCCCGTGGGGCCCTCGTTCCCGGCGGCACCGGTCACGTCGTCCTCGGCCGCGGTGTCCTCGGCCGCGGTGTCCTCGGCCGCGGCGTCGTCCGTACCGGCCTCGTCGCCGGCCGGGGTCTCGGCGTCGGCGGTCTCGGTTCCTGCCTTCTCAGGAGCCTTGGCCGCCTCGTCCGTCTTGTCCTCGTCGGTCTTCACGCCGGTCTCGTCCACTGTCTTCGTTCCCATGTCTCGCACCGTACGGACGCTGTCTGAGAGGTCCCTTAATGATCCTTGTGAGCGGCACGCGCGCGTGCCGCACGCCACTCGGGCGCCAGCACCGCCCACACCTCCGTGTCCTGGCGGACACCCCGGTAGGGGAATGTCTCGCGCAGCACGCCCTCACGCATCATGCCGAGTCGCCGGGCGGCGTTGACACTCGGGGTGTTCGCGGACGACGCGCGCCACTCCACGCGGTGCATGCCGCGCTCGTCGAAAGCCCAGTCGATCAGGACCCGGGCGCCGCGTGCGACGAGGCCGCGACCCGTGCCGGCGGGCTCCAGCCAGCAGCCGATCTCGCAGACGCCGGTGGCCGCGTCGAAGACCCGGAAGAGCAGGCCGCCGACGAGCTTGCCGTCCAGCCACAGCCCGTGCAGGAAGCCGCTGCCGGCGGCGCGCCGGTCGGCGTAGGACTGGATCAGCTCCCGCGCGGAGTCCACGTCGGTGGCCTTGGTCCCGAAGGGGATGTGCTGTGTGATGAACTCCCTGCCACGGTCCAGGTGAGCGAGGAACTCCTCGGCGTGCCAGGTCTCCAGGGGGCGCAGTTCGGCTCCGTCGTCACCCAGTGATATCGCGTACATCCCGCTGCCGCTCCTCCTCCGCGAGGACGTCCGCCACCTCCGCGTCCGTCGCCGCGGCCAGCCTCTCATGGGCGACGCGGCACTCGGGCGGCTCGATGCTGATGCGCGGCAGGAGCCTGTCCAGCCGGCGCGGCAGCCACCAGTTGGCGCTGCCGAGCATGTGCATCAGGGCGGGCACCAGGAGGGTGCGCAGGACGAAGGCGTCCAGGGCGACGGCGGCGGCGAGCGCGATGCCGAACATGGCGATGACGCGGTCGCCGCTGAGGACGAAGGCGAGGAAGACCGAGATCATGATGACCGCGGCGGAGTTGATCACCCGGCTGGTCTCGGCGAGGCCGACGCGCACGGCACGGCGGTTGTCGCGGGTCTCCAGCCACTCCTCGTACATCCGGCTGACCAGGAAGACCTGGTAGTCCATGGAGAGCCCGAAGAGGACCGACACCATGATCACGGGCAGGAAGGGTTCGATCGGGCCGGCGCTGCCGAGACCGAGCAGTTCGCTCCCCCAGCCCCATTGGAAGATCGCCACGACGACGCCGAAGGAGGCGGCCACGGCGGCGACGTTCATCGCGGCCGCCTTGAGGGGGATGCCGGCGGAACGGAAGGCCAGCAGGAGCAGCAGGCAGCCCAGGCCGATGACGACGCCGACGAAGAGGGGCAGCTTGCCGACGATGACGTCGGCGAAGTCGTCGTAGCCGGCCGTGACGCCGCCGACGTGCACGTCGAGCGCGGTGCCGGCCTCGGCACGCGGCAGCACCTCGGAGCGCAGCCGCTCGACGAGGTCGCTGGTGTTCCGGGACTGCGGGGCCGACTCGGGTACGACGACGAGGTACGCGGTGTCGCCGCCGGAGTTGTACGTCGCCGGTGACACCGAGGAGACGCCCTCGGTGGTGCGCAGGGAGGCGTCGAGGTTGTCCAGGGCGAGCCGGTCCTCGGCCCCGCCGACCTCGGTGACCAGGGTGAGGGGGCCGTTGACGCCGGGTCCGAAGCCCTCGGCGAGGAGGTCGTAGGCCTGGCGGGTGGTGCTGCCCTCGGGGTCGTTGCCCTGGTCGGAGGTGCCGAGGCGAAGTCCGAGGGTGGGCAGCGCGAGGACGGTGATGACGAGCAGGGCGACGGCGCCCAGCAGCTTGGGGTGGCGTTCCACGAACGCCGACCAGCGGGCGGCGAACCCGGTGGGCAGTTCCGGTTCGGGCCCGTGCTCCGCCAGCCGGCGCCGCTCGCGCCGGCTCAGGGCGCGCGGGCCGATGTACGACAGCAGCGCGGGCAGCAGGGTCACGGACGCCGCGACGGTGAGGACGACGGTCAGCGAGGCGGCGATGGCCACGCCGTTGAGGAAGCTCAGCCGGAGGATCAGCATGCCCAGCAGGGCGATGCAAACGGTGGCACCCGCGAAGACGACCGCGCGTCCCGTGGTCGCGACGGCGTTCTCGGCGGCCTCGGCGACGGTGAGCCCGCGTTTCAGGCCGCGCCGGTGCCTGGTGACGATGAACAGCGCGTAGTCGATGCCGACGCCGAGCCCGATGAGGGTGCCCAGCATGGGCGCGAAGTCGGCGACGGTCATGGCGTGCCCGAGCAGGGTGATGCCGGCGTAGGCGGTGCCGACGGAGACCAGCGCGGTGGCGATGGGCAGCACGGCGGCGGCGAGGGAGCCGAAGGCGAGGAAGAGGACGACCGCGGCCACGGCCACGCCGAGGGCCTCGGCGAGATGACCGTCCGGCGCCTCGGTGAGCGCGACGGCGCCGCCGCCCATTTCGACCCGGAGCCCGTCGCTCTCGGCCGCCTCGGCCGCGTCGACCACGGCCCGCGCCTCGGCCGCGCCGATGTCCCGGGAGGCGTCCTCGAAGGTGACCGAGGCGTACGCGGTGTGGGCGTTCTCGCTGATCAGGGGCGAGTCGGGGTCGTCGTAGGGGCTGGTCACCGAGGCCACCCCGGGCAGGTCCGCGATGCGGTCCAGGGTGCGGGTCATGGCCTGTTCGACGTCGGTGGCACGGACGGTGTCGGTCGTCGTGTGCCAGACGATCGTGTCGCCGTCGCCGCCGAGGCCGGGGAAGCCGGAGGCGAGCAGCCGGGAGGCACGGTCGGAGTCGGTGCCGGGGACTCCGTAGTCGTTGGAGTACGCGGAGCCGGTGACCGCGGCGGCCGTGGCGACTCCGCCGAAGGCGAGGAGCCAGAGCAGGACGGCGACGAGGCGGCGTCGGACACACCAGCGTGCAAGGGCTGCCACGAACGTGCTCCCAGGGTGTCTGATTGTGGATCTTTGACCGGGAACAGTTGTTCATGGAGTGAACGGCCCGCAAAGAACGCATGAGTAATGCGAAGCCACTCTTTCAGCCAGAAGTGATCATTTGCGGATTTAGTGGGCTTCTTCACAGAGGCGAAGGCCGTTCGCAGGACGATCGGACGAACGTGTCGTTCCCTACGGGTGATTCGCAGCCGAACGCCCGAGGGGTTGCACCCGGCCGGGTGCAACCCCTCAGAACACGCGATGCCGGACCGGCTCAGCCCTCGCTGACGCCCAGCTTCTCCAGGATCAGCTCCTTGACGCGGGCCGCGTCCGCCTGACCCCGGGTCGCCTTCATGACCGCGCCGACCAGGGCGCCTACCGCGGCCACCTTGCCGCCGCGGATCTTGTCCACGACGCCCTGGTTGCCGGCGATGGCCTCGTCGACGGCGGCGGTCAGCGCGCCCTCGTCGGAGACGACCTTCAGGCCGCGCCTGTCGACGACCTCGTCCGGCGTGCCCTCGCCGGCGAGGACGCCCAGGATGACCTGGCGGGCCAGCTTGTCGTTCAGGTCGCCCTTCGTGACCAGCTCGGCGACCCGCGCGACCTGCTGCGGCGTGATCGCCAGCTCGTCGAGCGACTTGCCCGACTCGTTGGCACTGCGGGCCAGCTCGCCCATCCACCACTTGCGGGCGGAGGAAGCGTCGGCACCGGCGTCGATCGTGGCGACGATCGGGTCCAGCGCGCCGGCGTTGAGGATCGACTGCATGTCGTTGCCGGAGATGCCCCACTCCTCGCGGAGCCGGTTGCGGCGCACCAGCGGCAGCTCGGGCAGGGTGGCTCGGATCTCCTCGACCCACTCGCGCGAGGGGGCGACCGGCACCAGGTCGGGCTCCGGGAAGTACCGGTAGTCCTCGGCCTCCTCCTTCACGCGGCCCGAGGTCGTGGACCCCGTGTCCTCGTGGAAGTGGCGGGTCTCCTGGATGATCGTGCCGCCGTCGTTCAGCACGGCGGCGTGCCGCTGGATCTCGAAGCGGGCGGCACGCTCCACGGAGCGCAGCGAGTTGACGTTCTTGGTCTCGCTGCGGGTGCCGAACTTCTCCCGGCCGTGCGGGCGCAGCGACAGGTTCACGTCGCAGCGCATCTGGCCCATCTCCATGCGGGCCTCGGACACGCCGAGGGCACGGATGAGTTCGCGCAGCTCGCGGACGTAGGCCCGCGCGACCTCGGGGGCGCGTCCACCCGCTCCCTCGATCGGCTTGGTGACGATCTCGATGAGCGGGATGCCGGCGCGGTTGTAGTCGAGGAGGGAGTGCGAGGCGCCGTGGATACGGCCCGTCGCGCCACCGACGTGCATCGACTTGCCGGTGTCCTCCTCCATGTGGGCGCGCTCGATCTCCACGCGGAAGGTCTCGCCGTCCTCCAGCTGCACGTCGAGGTAGCCGTTGAAGGCGATCGGCTCGTCGTACTGGGAGGTCTGGAAGTTCTTCGGCATGTCCGGATAGAAGTAGTTCTTCCGGGCGAAGCGGCACCACTCGGCGATCTCGCAGTTCAGCGCGAGACCGATCCTGATCGCCGACTCGACGCCGGTCGCGTTGACGACCGGGAGTGCACCGGGCATGCCGAGGCAGACGGGGCAGGTCTGGGTGTTGGGGTCGGCGCCCAGTGCGGTCGAACAGCCGCAGAACATCTTGGTGTGGGTGCCGAGTTCGACATGGACCTCGAGGCCCATGACGGGGTCGTACGACGCCAGCGCGTCCTCGTACGACACCAGGTCGGTCGTGGTGGTCACGGTGAAACTTCCCTCTCAGCCCAGCAGGACGTCGTCGTCGCCCAGGCGCTTCAGCTCGCGATAGAGGATGGCGAGGTTGGTGACGACCGCTGCTCCGGTCACGACGGCGTCGAGCAGCCGCAGCGTGTCGTGGTCGCCGCGGGCCTTCTTGATCTGCTTGTACACCCCGACGGCGCCGAACGCCGACGTGGCCATCGAGACGTACAGGCCGGACTTGGAGCTCTTGAAGCCCTTGGCCTTGGACAGTGCGCTCACAGCGACGGTGCCTCCTCGATCAGCGGGTGGCCCCACTTTTCCACGAAGGCGGCCTCGACCGCGGCGCCGACCTTGTACAGCCGGTCGTCCTTCATGGCGGGGGCGATGATCTGCAGACCCACCGGCAGGTTGTCCTCGGGTGCGAGGCCGCAGGGCAGCGACATGGCCGCGTTGCCCGCCAGGTTGGTGGGGATGGTGCACAGGTCGGCCAGGTACATCGCCATCGGGTCGTCGGCGCGCTCGCCGATCGCGAAGGCGGTGGTCGGGGTCGTCGGGGAGACGATCACGTCGACCTGCTCGAAGGCCTTCGCGAAGTCCCGCGTGATGAGGGTGCGGACCTTCTGGGCGCTGCCGTAGTACGCGTCGTAGTAGCCGGAGCTGAGGGCGTACGTGCCGAGCATGATGCGGCGCTTGACCTCGGGGCCGAAGCCGGCCTCGCGGGTCAGGGAGGTGACCTCCTCGGCGGAGTGCGTGCCGTCGTCGCCGGTACGCAGGCCGTAGCGCAGGCCGTCGAAGCGGGCGAGGTTGGAGGAGCACTCGGAGGGCGCGATCAGGTAGTACGCCGACAGCGCGAGGTCGAAGGACGGGCAGTCCAGCTCGACGATCTCCGCGCCCAGCTCCTTCAGCAGCTCGACGGACTCGTCGAAGCGCTGGATGACGCCGGCCTGGTAGCCCTCGCCGCGGAACTGCTTGACGACGCCGACGCGCATGCCGGCGACCGAGCCGTTGCGGGCGGCCTCGACGACCGCGGGGACCGGGGCGTCGATGGAGGTGGAGTCCATCGGGTCGTGCCCGGCGATCACCTCGTGCAGCAGGGCCGCGTCCAGGACCGTGCGGGCGCAGGGGCCGCCCTGGTCGAGGGAGGAGGAGAAGGCCACCATGCCGTAGCGGGAGACGCCGCCGTACGTCGGCTTGACGCCGACCGTGCCGGTGACGGCCGCGGGCTGGCGGATGGAGCCGCCGGTGTCGGTGCCGATGGCGAGCGGCGCCTGGAAGGCCGCGAGGGCGGCGGAGGAGCCGCCGCCGGAACCGCCGGGGATCTTGGTGAGGTCCCAGGGGTTGCCGGTCGGACCGTACGCGCTGTTCTCGGTGGAGGACCCCATGGCGAACTCGTCCATGTTGGTCTTGCCGAGGATGACGACGTCGGCGGCCTTCAGCCGCTGGGTGACGGTCGCGTCGTACGGCGGGATCCAGCCCTCGAGGATCTTCGAGCCGACGGTCGTGGGGATGCCCTCGGTGGTGAAGATGTCCTTGAGCGCGAGCGGGACGCCGGCCAGCGGGCCGAGCTTCTCGCCGCGCTCGCGCTTCTCGTCGACGGCGCGGGCCTGGGCGAGGGCGCCCTCGCGGTCGACGTGCAGGAAGGCGTGCACCTTCTCGTCGACGGCCTCGATGCGGGCCAGGTGGGCCTCGGTGACCTGGACGGCCGTCAGCTCGCCGGAGGCGATCTTCGCGGCGATCTCGGCCGCGGTGAGCTTGATGATGTCGCTCATGGCGGTTACTCCTCCCCCAGGATCTGCGGCACCTTGAAACGCTGCTGCTCCTGGGCCGGGGCGCCGGAGAGCGCCTGCTCGGGCGTGAGCGACGGACGGACCTCGTCCGGCCGCATGACGTTCGTCAGCGGGAGCGGGTGCGAGGTCGGCGGTACGTCTTGGTCGGCGACCTCGCTGACGCGGGCGACCGCGCCGATGATGTCGTCCAGCTGTCCCGCGAAGTGCTCGAGCTCTTCGGGCTTCAGCTCCAGACGCGCCAGCCGGGCGAGGTGGGCGACCTCCTCGCGCGTGATGCCAGGCATGCAGCGTTCCTCTGGGGTGAGTGTGTGTGGTGTGGGCAAATCGGCTTTGGCAAGTCGGTTCGGGCCAATCCTATGGGGCCGGGCGCCGTGGCCGTTAAACGGTTTCCCCCGGGGCCGACTCGCGGCACCGCCCGGTTCCGGGTCGCGGGAGGACGGCGACAGGGCCGCGGTCAGACGAGGAAGAGCAGACCGGCGCTGATCAGCTGATCGTGACGGCCGCTCGGGACCTGGCCGAGGCGGAGGGCTGGGACGCGGTCACCACCCGCCGGCTGGCCGCCGAGATCGAGTACAGCCAGCCGGTCCTGTACAGCCACTTCAAGGGCAAGGACGCGATCATGGCGGCGGTCGCGGTGCGGGGCTGTGAGGAACTCGCGGTGGAACTACGGGCGGCGGCCGCGGCGGCCGAGGACGCACGCGAGAGGCTGGCGGCGGTCGGAAGGGCGTACACCGATTTCGGGCGGCTACGGCCCGCGCTCTACGACGTGATGTTCACGCACCGGGTCGATCTGCCGTTCGCCACGCCCGAGGCTCCACCCGCCCTCCAGGAGGCGTTCGGTGAGCTGCTGAGCGCCATCGAGCCCCTCGCCGCCGAGGGGGAGGACCCGGCGCTGCTCACGGAGACGTACTGGGCGGGCCTGCACGGGCTGGTGACCCTCATGCGCAGCGGCCGGCTACCGGAGCAGGCCCACGGCCGGCGGCTGGCCCTGCTGATCGGGCGCTTCGCGCCGCGGTACACCGCACGCTGAGCGGAACGGCCGGGGAACGCCGGCCGGCGGTCGGGTCACTCGTCGGTCGCCGCCGCGGGCAGTGCGGCGGCGGCCCGCACCCAGCCCCGGGATCCCCGGGCGAGCAGCCAGGCGGTGGTCTCCTCGGGCGGCATCGCGGCCGCGACCAGCCAGCCCTGTACGGCGTCGCAGCCGAGGTCGCGCAGCCGCTCCCAGGTCTCGTCGTCCTCCACACCCTCGGCGACGACGAGCAGGCCGAGGGAGTGTGCGAGGTCCACGGTGCAGCGCACGATCTCGGCGTCCTCGGTGTCGACGGCGAGCCGGGCCACGAAGGAGCGGTCGATCTTGAGTTCGCTGACCGGGAGCCGGCGCAGGTGAACGAGGGAGGAGTAGCCGGTGCCGAAGTCGTCCAGGGACATCTTCACGCCGTGGCCGGTCAGCGCGTTGAGGGTGTCGGCGGCACGCTGCGGGTCCTCCAGGAGGACGTGTTCCGTGATCTCCAGCTGGAGCGCTCCCGCGGGGACACCGTGCCGGGCCAGCCGGGCGGCCACCGCGCCCGCGAAGCCGGGGGTGTGGACGTCGCGCGGGGAGACGTTGACCGCGACCGGCACGAACAGGCCCTGGGAGCGCCAGCGGGCGACCTGTCCGAGCGCCGTCTCCAGCACGTACTCGGTGAGGTGGGGCATCAGCCCGGAGGACTCGGCGATCGCTATGAACTCGTCCGGCGGCACCCTGCCGCGCTCGGGGTGCACCCAGCGGACCAGGGCCTCGAGGCCCGCGACCTGCCCGTCGAAGCGGACCTTGGGCTGGTAGTGCAGCTCGACCTCGTGGGCGTCCAGGGCCCGGCGCAGGTCGCCCAGGAGCCCGAGCCGGTCCGGGGTGTTGGAGTCCCGCTTGGACTCGTAGACCTCGACGCCGGTGCGGTCCCGCTTCGCCTGGTACATCGCCACGTCCGCGCGGCGCAGCAGCCCTTCGGCGTCCAGCGCGTGGTCGGGGAAGACGGCGACTCCGGCGCTGGCCTCCAGGACGAGGCTGAGTCCGTCGAGGTCCATCGGGGAGCTGAGCGCGGCGACCAGGCCACGGGCGATCCGGGTCGCCGACGTGGTGGAGTCGGCGACGGGCAGTAAGACGGCGAACTCGTCGCCACCGAGTCGCGCGGCCTCCGCCCCGCGCGGCAGGGCCTGCCGCAGCCGGTCGGCGGTCTGCAGCAGCAGCCGGTCGCCGGCGAGGTGACCGAGCGTGTCGTTGACCGACCGGAAACGGTCGAGGTCGATCAGCATCAAAGCGGCGCGGGCACCGATGCGCTCGGCGTCGTCCAGCGCGGCCCAGGTCCGCTCGCGGAGCCACTGCCGGTTGGGCAGTCCGGTGAGCGGGTCGCGCAGCTGCTCCTCGGCCCGGGCGCGGGCGATCCACAGGGTGGAGTCGAGGGCGATCAGCGGGATGGAGAACAGCGGCAGCAGCAGCGGCTTGGCGACGGCGACCACGCAGACCAGCGGGGCGATGCCGAGCAGGGCGACGGCGACCAGGCCCTGTCTGACCAGGGCGGTGCGGGCGACGGTGGGCAGGCCGACGCGCGGTGTCTGCAGGTACCACAACAGGGCGCGGGTGACGGCGAGGTAGGCGATCGCGACGAGCACCACCTTGGGCGCCGCGTACACCCCCCAGGTGTTGGGGTCCCAGGGGTCCTCGACGGAGGGTACGGAGCCGCAGACACCCAGCAGCACGGCGCCCGCGGCGATGCCGAGGATGTCCACCGCGCCGTGCAGGACGCCCTGCCGCCAGCGGCCCCGGCGGGCTATGCCGACCAGGACGACGACGGTGAGGCTGACCATGCCGGCCGGAACCCAGCCGTACAGCAGCAGGACGGCGAGGGTGAGGGCGGCGCCGGAGCCGGTGCCGCCCCACCAGCGGGAGCGGCCGAGCATGACCAGGTGCCCGACGACGATGCCGGTCAGCACGGCCAGGGACCAGCCGGCGGTGCCGGACGGGAAGAGGGCGTGGCCGTCGGTGAACGCCCGGTGGAAACCGGCGCCCAGCACGAGGGCGGCGGCCGCGACGACCGCCGAGGGCAACGCCGGCCAGTTCGGGTGCCGTTCGCCGTCCGTGCCGTTGCCGGACAGGACGGAGGGGTGGCGGTCGGCCGGCGGCGCGGAGCCGCGGGCGGCCGCCGAGGGATGCGGTGCGCCGGCACCGCGCTGCCCGAGCCACCGGCTCACGTGCCACGCGCCCACCATGCGACGCAGGCGCAGCCGTGAGCCCGCGGCGGCGCTCTCGGTCGGTTCCATTCCCGTCCCTCTCACAGCCGGCGGTGCCCACGCCACGCGGCCCGACGCCCGACATCCATCAACGGCTCCGCGTTGGAGAACCCTTCCCCCTGCCCCTCGGGGCAGAGGGATGCCCCCGACCGCAGCTGGGCACGGCAGGCGCACACCTCAACAGTAGGCCGCGGAAGGCTTCCAGGGGCACCGGTCGTCGACGGTTGCCCGAATGCGACCCGGCCACCCGTATGCATCTGGTATGCGCCGATCGGGTGGCCTTCAACCGCTATTCCTCAGCCGAAAGTGCGACGTCGGCCGCCGCTTCGGGTCCTTGTTCGAGCAGGACGGTGAATCCGTCCTCGTTCAGAACCGGCACCTTCAGTTGCATCGCCTTGTCGTACTTCGTCCCGGGGTTGTCACCGACCACGACGAAGGACGTCTTCTTGGAGACCGATCCGGTCACTTTCGCGCCCCTGCTCTGGAGGGCGTCCTTGGCCCCGTCCCGGGTGAAGTTCTCCAGGGTGCCGGTGACGACGACGGTGAGCCCCTCAAGCGGGCGCGGCCCCTCGTCCTCCCCCGTCGACCGGTCCTCCAGCGGGACTCCGGCCGCCTTCCACTTGCGGACGATCTCGCGGTGCCACTCCTCGGCGAACCACTCCTTGACCGCGGCGGCGATGGTGTCGCCCACCCCGTCCGCGAGCGCCAACTCCTCCTCGGTGGCCTGCTCGATGCGGTCGAGGGAGCGGAACTCCCGGGCGAGGGCCTGGGCGGCCACGGGTCCCACGTACCGGATGGAGAGCCCGTTGAGGAAGCGGGCCAGCGGGCGGGTCTTGGCCTCCTCGATGTGCTTGAGCAGCGCGAGGGTGTTCTTCTTCGGCTCGCCCTCCTTGTTGGCGAAGACCGTGACGATCTTCTCCTCGCCGGTCCTGGGGTCGCGCTTGGGCAGCCCGCTGTCCGGGTCGAGGACGTAGGCCTTGATGGGCAGCAGCTTCTCGACGGTGAGGTCGAAGAGGTCGCCCTCGTCCACCAGCGGCGGCTGGGGCGGCTCCAGCGGCCCGGTCAGCGCGGCCGCCACGACGCCACCGAAGTGCTCGATGTCCAGGCACTCCCGGCCGGCGAGGTAGGAGACGCGCTCACGCAACTGGGCGGGGCAGGTGCGGGCGTTGGGACACCGCCGGTCGATGTCGCCCTCCTTCATCGCCTTCAGCGGCGTCCCGCACTCGGGGCACTCGGCCGGCATGACGAACTCGCGCTCGCTGCCGTCCCGCAGGTCGGCGACCGGGCCGAGGATCTCCGGGATCACGTCACCGGCCTTGCGCAGCACCACGGTGTCACCGATGAGCACGCCCTTGGCCTTGACGACCTCCTGGTTGTGCAGGGTGGCGAACTCGACCTCGCTGCCCGCCACGGTGACCGGCTCGACCTGCGCGTACGGAGTGACACGGCCGGTGCGGCCGACGCCCACCTTGATGTCGACGAGCTTGGTGTTGACCTCCTCCGGCGCGTACTTGTACGCGATGGCCCAGCGCGGCGCCCGGGCCGTGGAGCCGAGTCGTCCCTGGAGGCGGATCTCGTCGAGCTTGACGACGACACCGTCGATCTCGTGCGCCACGGAGTGCCGGTTCTCGCCGTAGTACGCGATGAAGTCCCGTACGCCGTCGAGCCCGTCGACCACCCTGTTGTGCGGGGAGGTGGGCAGGCCCCAGGTCTTCAGGAGGTCGTAGGCCTGGGAGAGGCGGGTCATGCCCTTGAGGCCCTCCAGGACGCCGATGCCGTGGACCACCATGTGCAGCGGGCGGCCGGCGGTGACGCGCGGGTCCTTCTGGCGCAGCGAACCGGCCGCCGCGTTGCGCGGGTTGGCGAAGGGCTTGTCACCGGCCGCGTTCAACCGGGCGTTGAGCTCCTGGAACTTCTCCATCGGAAAGTAGACCTCGCCGCGGATCTCCACGAGGTCGGGGACCCCGTCCCCCTTGAGACGCTCCGGGATGCCGGCGATGGTGCGGACGTTGGGCGTGATGTCCTCGCCGGTGCGGCCGTCGCCGCGGGTGGCCGCGCGGACGAGGCGGCCTCGCTCGTAGGTGAGATTGACGGCGAGTCCGTCGACCTTCAGCTCGCACAGGAAGTGGTACTCCTGCTCGCCCAGCTCCTTGGCGATCCGCTCGGTCCAGGCGGCCAGCTCCTCGTCGTTGAAGGTGTTGTCGAGGGAGAGCATGCGTGAACGGTGTTCCACGGCCGTGAACTCGGTCTCGTAGGAGCCGGCGACCTTCTGGGTCGGGGAGTCCGGGGTGCGCAGCTCCGGATACTCCTCCTCCAGCTCCTCCAGGGAACGCAGCAGCCGGTCGAACTCCGCGTCGCTGACGACGGGGGCGTCCTTCACGTAGTACCGGAAGCGGTGCTCCTCGATCTGCTCAGCGAGCTGCACGTGCTTCTCGCGCGCCTCGGCGGGCACGCTCGTCGTCTCCGCTTGCTTGTCGCCGGCCACCGTGTGGTCCTCCCGTTACTCTGGGTTGTCCGCGAGGGATCTCGCCGCCCGAACGCAGTGGGCGAGCGCCCGGCGGGCGTACTCGGGGGACGCTCCCGCGAGTCCACACGCCGGCGTGACGGTGACCGCCTCCGCGAGAAGCCCCGGATGCAGCCCCAGCCTGCGCCACAGCGTTCTGACACCCATGACGCTACCGGCAGGGTCTGACAACGCGGCGTCCGTGCCCGGGACGACACCGGCGAACAGCCGGGTGCCGCCCTCGACCGCTTCGCCGATCGCGTCGTCGTCACGCTCGGTGAGGAGCGAGAAGTCGAAGGAGACACCTGCGACGCCCGCGCGGCGCAGCAGGGCGAACGGCACGTCCGGTGCGCAGGAGTGGACCACGACCGGATCGCCGCCGTGCACCCCGGCGACGTCGCGGAGGGCGGCCTCGACGACCTGGCGGTCGATCGCCCGGTGGGTGCGGTAGCCGCTGGCGCTCCGTACCCGGCCGCGCAGTACGGCGGTGAGGGACGGCTCGTCGAGCTGGAGCGTGATCCGGGCGCCGGGCACGCGGCGCCGGACCTCGGCGAGGTGCAGGCGCAGACCCTCGGCGAGCGAGGCGGCGAGGTCGCGGGACGCGCCGGCATCGGAGAGGACCGCCTCGCCGTTGCGCAGTTCGAGGGCGGCGGCGAGCGTCCAGGGGCCGACGGCCTGGACCTTCAGCGGTCCCTGGTGGCCCTGGGTGAACTCCTCCAGGGCGTCGAGGTCCTCCCTCAGCCAGGCACGGGCCCGCTTGGTGTCCCGTCCCGGCCGGTCGCCGAGCCGCCAGCCACTGGGCTCCACGCGCGCGTACAGCTCGACGAGCATCCCGGCGGTGCGGCCGATCATGTCGGCGCCGGGGCCACGGGCGGGCAGTTCGGGGAGGAAGGGGAAGTCCTCGAAGGTACCGGTGCTTGTCTTCGCGGCCTCGCGGGCGTCGGTTCCCGGCAGGGAGCCGATGCCCGTGGCGGGGCCGAGGCGGGGGTTGTCGTTCACGGGGGGAAGCGTACGCAGGTCTCCGACGGTGGGGTGGGGGTGGTTGGCGGTCGGGACGGGCTGGTCTCGCCCCCGCCGCCCTTCCCGTCCCGTCCCCGGGGGCTGCGCCCCCCGGACCTCCGCTTTCGGCCTTGGCGGCCTCGTCCTCAAGCGCCGGACGGGCTGAGTGCACCCCACCGGCGTCCGAGCGGAGGACTCACCGTCCCGGGCGGACCGTCAGGTCGTTGACCTCCGCGTCCCCGGGCAGGTCCAGGGCCATCAGGATCGTCGTGGCGACCGACTCGGGGTCGATCCACTTCGCGGGGTCGTACTCCTTGCCCTCCTGCCGGTGGACCTTGGCCTGCATGGGGCTGGCGGTGCGGCCGGGGTAGACCGAGGTGACGCGGACGCCGTTCGCGTGCTCCTCCTGGCGCAGGGCGTCGGCCAGGGCCTTCAGGCCGTGCTTGGAGGCGGCGTACGCGGACCAGTCGGCGTGGGCGTTGAGACCGGAGCCGGAGTTGACGAAGAGCACGTGGCCCTGGGCGACGCGGAGCTGGGGCAGGAAGAGGCGGGTCAGCTCGGCGGGCGCGACCAGGTTGACGTTGAGCTGGTTGCGCCAGGCCTTGGGGGTGAGGTCGCCGACCGGACCGAGGTCGACCACCCCGGCGATGTGCAGCAGCGAGTCCACGCGGCCGGGCAGGGTCTGGTGCGAGAAGGCCCAGGAGAGCTTGTCCGGGTCCGCCAGGTCGCCGACCAGCGTCTTCGCACCGGGGAACGCGGCCGCCAGTTCCTTCGCCCGGCCGGCGTCGCGCGCGTGCAGCACGACCTCGTCGCCGCGTTCGTGCAGGCGGCGGGTCACGGCCGCGCCGATGCCGGAGCCCGCTCCGGTGATCACATGTGTAGCCATGCCCGCCATGCTCGCATCACCGGCGGGTCACTCGATGCCCTGGCTCTCCTCCAGGTAGGCGAGCGCCCCGACCGGCTCCTCGGCGAAGAACACCAGCTCGGTGAGGGGGCGGGGCAGGAAGCCCTCGTCCTCCATACGGCGGAACTGCTCCTTGAGGCCGTCGTAGAAGCCCGCCGTGTTGAGCAGGACGACGGGCTTGTCGGTGTGCCCGTGCTTCTTCAGCTCCAGGATCTCCGTCGCCTCGTCCAGCGTGCCGGTGCCGCCCACCATGATCACCACGGCGTCCGCCCTCTCCAGGAGGAGCCGCTTGCGCTCGGCGAGGTCCCCCGCGATCACCATCTCGTCGGCGCCCTCGCGCGCCTTGGCCGCCAGGAAGCCGACCGAGACGCCGAGCAGCCGCCCGCCGGACTCCTGCACGCCGTCGGCGACCACCTTCATCAGCCCGACGTCGGAGCCACCCCACACGAGGGTGTGACCGCCCTTTCCCAGCAGCTCGGCGAACTCCTTCGCGGGGCGCGTGTAGCGCTCGTCGAGGTCGGCGGCGGAGAGGAAGACGCAGATGTTCATGGGGCAACGGTACGTTCGGCGCGCCACGGGGAAGAACCCGGCTTCCGGCCACGCTGTCATCAGGAGAAGCGTCAGGAGAGCCGGCCACCGAGGAGGACGATCGTGACCAAGGGACTCAAGGGACACCGCATCACCGTCGAGCCGAGCGAGCGGCATGTCCGCGTCGCACAGGGCGGGCAGGTGATCGCGGAGAGCGACAAGGCACTGGTGCTGCGGGAGACGGGCCTTCCGGAGCGGTACTACATCCCGCCCCAGGATGTACGCCTCGACCTGCTGACCCCGTCCGACACGCACACGCACTGCCCCTTCAAGGGCGACGCGTCCTACTGGTCGCTGCCGGACACGGCGGACGTCGTCTGGGCGTACCCGGACCCGAAGCCGGAGGTGGCGGAGATCAAGGACCACCTCTGCTTCTACGAAGTCGAGGTGTCCTGACCGCTTCGCGACCTGAGCTTCGTGTCCTGAGCGGTGAATCGCGTGCCGTAGGGCAGTCTGCACAGGCATGGAGATGAAGACCCTTTCGCGCGACGGCACGCGCATCGCCTACGAACGCACCGGGCAGGGGCCCGCGGTCGTCCTCGTCAGCGGCGCCATGTCGACGGGTGCCACGGTCGCGCCGCTGGCCGCTGAGCTGTCGGCGCGTCTCGACGTCACCGTGTACGACCGCCGGGGCCGCGGCGCGAGCGGCGACACGGAGCCCTACGCGGTGGAACGCGAGGTCGAGGACCTTGCCGCGCTGATCGAGGCGGTGGGCGGCGAGGTGTCCCTGTACGGCGTGTCGTCGGGCGGCGCGCTGGCGCTCCGGGCGGCGGCGAGCGGGCTGCCGGTACGCCGGGTGGCCGTGTACGAGGTGCCGTACGCGATGGACGACACCTCCGCGCGGGCCGCCGCGGAGTACACCGAGCGGCTGGCCGAGGCGCTGGGGCAGGGGCGGCGCGGGGACGCGGTGGAGCTGTTCCTGCGGTTCACCGGCCTGGGCGAGGAGATGATCGGGGGCGCCCGACAGTCCCCGATGTGGGCCGGCCTGGAGTCGGTCGCGCCGAGTCTGGCGTACGACGACGCGGTGATGGGCGACAGCCGGGTGCCCCGGTCCGGGCTCGCCTCGGTCACCGCTCCCCTGCTGGCCCTGGCGGGCGGCGCGAGCGACGCGTGGTGGCACGAGGCCGCCCGCGCGATCGCGGAGGCGGCCCCAGGCGGCACGTACGGCACCGTGGCGGGCCAGACCCACATGGTGGAGCCGGGTGTACTGGCGCCGGTGCTGGTGGAGTTCTTCGCGGAGTAGGCCGCCCGCGCGGCGGCAGCGGCCTGCGCGCTGTCCGCGGGATCGGGCACTTCCCATGCAGACCGCATCGAAGCCCGAGCGCCGGCTAGTGCCTTGATGAGGAGACAGCTCCGCGCCACAGTCGGGGCTCCTCCTGCGCGAACTGTCGTTCGCGCGCCTCGGCGTCGGGCAGCGCGAGCCGGACGGCTCCTCGGAAGGCCGCTCCGTGGCCGGGGTGCTTGAGGTGACAGAGCTCATGGATCAGGACGAGGTCCACCAGGGCGACCGGCAGCTGTATCACCGCCCAGTGCACGGTGATCGCGCCCTCAGGGGAACAAACACCCCAGCGACGGCCGAGGTCCCGCACCTCGATGCCGTCCGGATCACGCACTCCGGCCAGTGAGGCCAGCGGCGGCAGCCGGGCAGCGAGCCAGCGCTCCCCGCGGCTGCTGTACCACTCGACAAGGGGCCTGGCATCGGCGGCGGCCGACCGCGATCGGGGCAGTTCCAGCCATCCCTGTCGCAGTCGTACATGAGTGCCGGCGCCGACGGGAGTGAGCTTGAGCCGGTACCGGCGGCCCAGGTAGGCGAAGCCTTCGCCGCCGATCAGGTCTTTGACCGGTTCGACTGCCCTCAGGTCCTGACGGCGGCGGACCTCGGCGGCGAGACGCGGCATGCGGCTTCGCACCGCATCGGCGATCTCGTCAGGATCCGCGTCTGCGGGGATCGCGAAGAGCAAGCGGCCGTCCTCGGCGATCTCGATGCCGAGGGTGCGGCGCCGGGCCCGCACGACGACATCCCACTGCCACGCCCCGGGCACGGGGAGATCGGCGATGGCCTGTTCGACGACGGTACTCACCCGCTCTTCCTACCATCCGGCAACGACATCACCCTGCCTGGCAGCCACTGGCGGTCACCGAGTCAGGTGTCCCCACCGTCCGCCTCGTCGCGCGGCTGGTGTCCGAGGAAGTACTCGTGCCTCTCCACGGCCAGCTCCGTCAGATGGCTCGCGAGGTCGCCGATGTCGTCCCAATCCATGGCGAGCCAGGTTTCCAGGTGCTCACACAGTTCGTTGCGCATGCGGTTGCGGGCGGCGATCTGCGTGTGTATCTGCGGCCGCCGGACGAGCACCGACATCTCCATGGTGAGGCCGCGGGCCGCCCGGATCAGATCGGTGCCCGGCGGCCACGGTTCCCGCACGGCGTCTTCGGCGTGCTGCTGGAGCAGTCCGAGGACCAGCCGTTCGGTCCGGGAGTCGAGGCCGTCGTCGTTCTCCGGCTCCCGCTCCGCCGCGGCCACGTCCCCGACCAGACGCGCCAGGTCGGCCGCGGCCTGCTCGAAGTCGTCCCGCATCCGCGCGATGATCTCTTCGAGCCGAAGACTGAACCGCTGGTAGCCCGCCCGGTCGCCGCCGATCTTCGCGGTGATGCGCAGCTTCAGCGAGCCTGTCATGTACGAGCACCGCGCCCGGGGGTCGGCATTCGCGTCGACCCGTTTCATGAACTCCGGATCGGTGAGTTCGACGGGTGGGATCCGCTGCCGGATCCCAACGGTCTCGATGTGCTGCGAGATGAGCCGGCGCACCTTGGCCCCGTAGCGGCGCGGGCTGAACCGATCGCGGCCGTCGAGGTAGCGGCGTCTGGCCATGTACTGCAGTGTGCCCAACTGGCCGGCCAGAGTCCGGTACTTCAGGGCCTCCGGGTCCGGCAGGACCGCGTTGAGCGCCGTCAGGAAATCACGGACGCGTTCGTCGAACTCACCCCGCAGCAACGGATCGTCGAGGCGTTCATCGAGGAAGTCCTCCCACTGGGACTCGTCGCCGGGGTCGGTGACGTTCTGCCCGGCCAGGAAGCGGGTGACCTTCGTCCCGAGGTCTTCAAGGAGGGCCTTGGCGGCGGCGTCGGACCGCAGCAGCAGTCCGTCCCGGTCCGGGCCGCGGCCGTCGGGCTGCGGTCCCTCGTAGTCCGGCTGGAGGTGGTCCACGGATACGTTCCGGTAGCCGAGGACGTGCCGCAGGTGCTCCTGGTCGTAGGAGGCGAGCGAGCGGGCCAGTTCGGGACCGATGCCGACGTAGTCGACGACCTGTCCCCACTTCTTGGCCGGGTAGGGCCGGTTGGTGCGGGCCACGGCCTGCAGCAGCCCCGCGCCGGACAGCTTGCAGTCCAGGTAGAGGACCTGCTCGACGGGTGCGTCGAAGCCGGTGAGCAGCATCGACTGGACCACCAGGAAGGCCATGGTCTCCGGTGGCGCACCGCCCTCCGTGTCCGGCGGCGCGGGCGGTCCGCTGTCGGCGGGCAGGTCGAGATCGACGTTCCACACCTGGCCGCCGCTCGCCGGGGTGCCGGCGCCGGACGGCTGCGACCCGTGCGTCCTGACGTTCCATGCCGGGTCGGCCGTGATGTCGCGCGGAGGCAGCCCCTTCTTGAAGCGTTCGATGTGCGCGTCCTGGTGGCTCTTGGTGATCCACGGCCGCCATGCCTTCGGGTCGCTGACGCCGTGCCTGGCCGGGGAGATGACGACGGCCGCGTCCAGCGTTCTCAGTACTTCGCGATCCGGCAGGAGCATGAGGAGCGCCCGCTCCTCGTCGTCGGCTTCGAGCGCGGCCATGGGGTCGGCGATCAGGGCCGGGTCGAGCGCGTCGAGGCGGGCGACGAGCCGGTCGCGGGCGGCGAGCAGCGCGGTGTGGTAGCGGACGGCGGCGAGCCGGGAGACGGTGGCGATCTGCGCCCCGAAGCGGTCGGGCAGGGCGGTGCGGGCCCAGTGGCCGAGCATGTGCTCGGCCTTGGCCTCGATCACCGTAGGGGCTTCCAGGATATCCTTGCGGCGGCCGAACGTGCGCAGCACCTTCGCCCGCAGCTCCGGATCGGACGGCACCTTCTCGTCGAACCGGGCGTCGAGGGCGGCCTGTTCGACGACATCGAGCGGTACGGCGTACGCCTCGTAGCGGACAGGCACGACGGACCGGTCGAGCTCGGCGTCGCGCAGGGTGTACGTGTCGGCGTACGGGCCGAAGATCTCCTCGCTGCGTCTGCGGTTGCTGCTGATCACCGGGGTGCCGGTGAAGCCGACGAAGGCGGCGCGCGGCAGCATGGCCCGCCAGCGGGCGTGCTGCCACTTGTCGTTGCCCCGGTGGGCCTCGTCGATCAGGACGACGACGTGGTGGTGGGGGTTGGCCACCCGGTTCTGTACGTACCCCTCGCCCTCGGCGTCGTCCTCGTCATCGTCGGCCGGGGCGGCGTCGGGCAGTGACTCCTCGCGGCCGTCGTACGCCGTGTCGTCGCGCTGCGCCTTCTGCAAGGTGACAAGGACGACGTCCCCGACGTCCACCTCCAGGTACTTCCTGGCCCGCTTGACGCTCGGCGCGCGGTGCACCTTCTCCTCGGTGGCGGCGAGGCTCGCCCGGATCTGCTTCTCCAGGTCGATGCGGTCGGTGACCACGACCACCTTGTGCGACTTCAGGGCGGGACGGCTGCGTAGGTGCCGGACCAGGAACGCCATGGTCAGGCTCTTGCCGGAGCCCTGGGTGTGCCAGACGACACCACCCCGGTGGCTGACGGCCACGCCGGCCGCCGCCTTCCGGTCCCGCTCCTCCAGCTTCCGCGTGAGCGCCTTCACCGCCTTGAACTGCTGGTGGCGGCCGACCAGTTTGACCGTACGGTGTCCGCTGCCGAGCCGGGTGGTGAAGTCCCGTACCAGGTCCAGGAGATGGGCAGGGCGCAGCATCCCGGCGACCAGGATCTCCTGGTCGGTGAGGGCTGCCGACGCGGACTTGCGCACCTCCTCGCGCACGCGGTCCTCGCTCACGGGCGCGACCGTGCGCCAGGGGGCGAAGTGCCGGGGTTCGGCGGTGACCGTGCCGGTCTCGGCGTGGTCGCGGTCGGTGCCGACCAGGACCTGCGCGAAGCGGACGAACTCGGGTACGGCGGCAGCGGAGTTGACGCCCGCGTACCGAAGGACCTGGTCGACGGCGTCGTCCAGGGCGGCCCGCACGTCTCCCTGAGGGCCGGACACCACGGGCGCCTTGCACTCGATCACCACCCACGGCAGCCCGTTGACGAACAGCACGAGGTCGGGCGTGACAGGAGCGGCGTCCTTGCGCTCGACCCGGAACTGGGAGACGACGAGCAGGTCGTTGCCGCCGCCGGGCGTGTCCGGTTGCTCCCCGAACTCGCCGTCCCAGTCGACGAGCCGTACGTGTTCGGGGTCGCCCTTCGTCCAGCCCGGCAGGGTGCGGGCGTTGCGGCCCTTGCGCAGGAGGTCGGTCACCTCCAGGTTCCCGGCGACACCGCGTTCCCTCGGGCCCTGCCCCGGCGCGGTGCCGTGAAGCAGGGCGAGGAGGTGATCGAGCTGCGCGTCGCTCAGCCAGGGTTCCCCGTCCGACGGCCTCGGGTTGATCCTGGCCACGGCGGCCTTGAACCGGTCCGCGTACACGACGGTCTCGAAGCTCGTACGGTCCGAGGCGCCCGGCACGGTGGCGGGTCCGGCGGTCGGGCCGCCCCGGAGATGGGTCCAGCCCATCGCCGTGAGCTGCTCGATCAGCGGCCGCTCGGTCCTGACGTACTCCGGCTGCTCCGCCACACGCCTGCCCTCCCCGGCCACCGGTCTCGATCCCCGCCCTCCGGTACAGGAGAGGGGATCGAAACTCTATCGGCGGCCCGGAGGCGTGGCGCGGGGTGCGCGCGGATCAGGCCGCGAGCACGGGTGAGGGTGGCTGGAAACCATCCCCGAGGGCGAGTTCGAACCAGATGGTCTTGCCGCCCGGCCCGCCGTTCGGCCCGTCGACGGACCCGCAGCCGCCCCACCGGTCGGCGAGACTCTCGATGATCGGCAGCCCGCGTCCGGAGGGAGCGGCGGGATCGGGCATGGCCGCGCCCGGCGCGAACGGAGGCAGATCCGGACTCGCGTCCCACACGCTCACGCGCAGCGCGGGGCACAGCCACTGCATCCGGACGATGACCGGGCCCTTGGTGTGCCGCACCGAGTTGGTGGCGAGTTCGCAGGTCAGCAGCTCGGCAAGGTCGGCGAGTTCATCGATCCCGTGCGCGTGGAGCACGGCACGGAGGGTGCCCCGGACGATCCGGGGGCCGCGTGGGTCACAGGGGAAGTGGATCTCGTACACCCAGGGGGCGGTGAACGGGAGGGGGGCGGGGTGGTCGCCGTAGCCGACGTCGTAGTTGACGCCGTAACTGACGGGGTGGGTCGATTCGTTGCTCGGTTCGGTGCTCTGTTCGTTGCTGCTCACGAGGGTGTGCCTCCGTGGTGCGGAACGGGTTCTTTGGGGCGCCGGTCGCAAACTGCCGGACGGCGGTGGCAATGCCGGGGTCCTGCCTTCCGGAGGGCAGGGGGGCCGGTGCGCTTCCGCGGGGCGGCAGGAACTTGAAGGCGCGCTACACAATGTAGAAGGATTCACTTAACCCGTGCCATGCTTTGAACTGGAACGAGTGAATAATCGGATTTGGTTGGACCCGACCTACCAGCGTCGGCACACTGTGCGCGAGCAAGGAGGCTGTAAATGGCACCGAAGCACCAGCCCACGATCCGTCAGCGCCGACTCGGCGCCGAGTTGCGACGGCTCCGAGAGTCTGCAGGCATGCCCGCTCCCAAGGCAGCTGAGCTGCTGGGCACCGACCGCACCAACATCTCCAACATCGAGGCTGGTCGGTACGGCATCAGCGAGGATCGTCTGCGTCGACTCGTGAGCATCTACGAGTGCGACGACGAGGAACTCATCGACGCCCTGGCATCCATGACCGGAGGCCGCCGGAGCGGCTGGTGGGAGGAGTACCGGGGCAAGATCCCGCCCGATTTCCTCGACACATCGGAACTGGAGCACTACGCCACGAGCCTGCGCTCAGTCCAGACAGCCCATCTTCCCGGCATCTTCCAGACCGAAGACCACGCGCGCGCCCTTTTCGACTTGTTCATCCCGACCCTGCCCCGCCTTGAGGTGGAACTCCGCATTGCTCATCGGCTGGCGCGGCATGCACGGATCACAGACGAGCCCGGCATCCCATACATCGGACTCATCCACGAATCCGCGCTGCGTATGCAGGTGGGCGGGCGCAAGGTAGCCAAAGCCCAGCTCACTCGCCTCCTGGAAGAAGGCGAGCGTGACAACGTCACTCTCCGGGTCATCCCGTTCTCGGCGGGCGGCTTCCCCATGGCCGGCGACTCCGTGCTGTACGCGGTGGGCCCCAGCCCTCACCTGGACACAGTCCTGGTCGACTCTCCGCTCGGCGCCGCCTTCTTCCACTCCTCCACTCAACTCGCCAACTTCCGTCGGCGACTGGACGCGATCGAACAGGTGGCGTTGAATTCGAAGCAGTCATCAGATGCCATCGCCGAAATCGCCAAAGACCTGTAAGAGGTGCCCGTCGTGTCCGCCCTGAAGTGGATTAAGTCCTCCTACTCCGAGGCCAGTGGCAACAACTGCGTTGAGGTCGCCCGGATGCAGACAGGAGTCGCCCTGCGGGACAGCAAACGCCCGGCGGATGTGATCGTCGTGGGCCGGGCGTCGCTTAGTGCGCTGATAGGAAGCCTCAGGTCCGGTTCACTCGGGACCGGCCGCTGAGCAGGTCTTCGATCACGCCCTGCTGGATCGTGCGGAGCTTTGCGATCAGGCCATGCAGAGAATCGACTGCGCGGATTCCTGTACGCCAGGTCTCCACGATCTTCCGCTGCTCCTCGATGGGCACCACCGGGAACGGGGCATCCGCCAGCAGTTTTGAGTTGATCGTGTAGAGGCCGGAACTCGTAGCACACCGGCTGATCCAGTACGAGCGAACAGCCTCCGAGTTCAGCCACAGCATCGCGAACTCCGGTACGACCTCGTCGCGGTCGAACCTGAGCCGGAAGAGGTGGTTCTGGTAGAGCAGTCCCTCTTCGACAGGGCCGACCAGCGCAGCACGACCGATTTGCTCCGGGTTTGCATGCCCTTCGACTACCAGAACGTCACCGGCCTCCAGCTCGTACCTGGGTCGGTCGCTACTGGTCGACTCCAGGGAAGCGACGTCCGAAGTGTCGATCCATCCCATCCGCACGTTGGCCACACGCAGGTACCCAGTGGCCCGCTTCTGTGGGGCGCGATGCGCCCCCAGCGTGATGCCTGGGTCACAGGAGACCATCATCGTCTCCAGCGTCGTACCTGAGCTGTCCTGGCCCCGAAGCAGTGCAGACACTGCGGCCGAGAGCAGGGTGCTCCGCTTTTGCGCGACGCGTTCGAGGTCCCCGATCCGCCGCTCGAACGCCTCGTGCGCGGCGACGATGTCGCGTTGCTCGGGCAGCGGGAACAAAGGAACCTGGAGCTTCTTCACCTCAGCCTGAGGTAGCTGGAACTGGCCACTTGTCCCACGCATTCCACGCCGGATCTGCCGCCTCACCCTGTCGCTCGCCAGCATCAGGCCCAAGAAATCGGCATTGAGCCGCTCCGGGTCCGGCACCAGCCGGTACATCAGGTCGGACAGTACCAGCCGAGGCCGAACATGCTGCGCAATGCATGACGCCCCTACAAGGGCTTGCGCTCCGTTCACGCGCACCATCAGCACATCGCCAGCGCGCACTTCGAGTCGCGGGTAGGCCGGATCCCACGTCATCAACCGCTTGGCCTGCGAGGCAGTGAAATCTCCGGACGTCAGGGCCCCCAGCCGAAGCAAGCCCCACTCATCGTCTGCCGGTGGTTCAACCTTCGCGCCCTTGGCCACACCAACCCCGACGTCCAGCAGTAGCTCGTGGAGCGGAACCTCAACGCCCATATCCCAGCACCCCCAGCCACTCCCCAAGCGCCTTCGCCGCGTCCCCGCTCTCGTCCTCCAGGTCCGTCAGCGACACCTCGTACTTCTCGGCCCAGCGTCGGAACGAAGCGACGATCTCACGGCGGCCCCCTGCCAACGCCGCGTTCAGACGGTCGGACAGGTCACGGCGCAGGACGGCGAGGACGACACCCTCAGGGCCGCCCGCCTCGGACAGCTTCCACTTGGCCGCCTGCTTCAACTCCGGCAGGAAGCTGTCGTCCAGCGCCTTGCGCTTCTTGCGCGCCGCCGTCAGGGACTTCTTGGCCGCCGTCAACGCCTTGTCCAGGGCGGCGAGCTCCTCCGGAGCGACCGGCTCCGCCGGTTCACCGGACGCGGCGTCGGACTCGTCGTCCGTGTCCGTACCCGCGTCCGCTACCGCCGCCCTCGCCTCAGCCGCCGTCTTCGCCGCGGCCTCCGCTTCCGCGACGGCCTTGTCGGCTGCCTTGACCGCCTCCAGGAACTCCGGGATCAGCTCCCGTACGACCGGCTGGTCGAGGGCCCTGCGGCGCTCGGCCGGGGAGACCGACGAGCGCTTCGCGTCATCCGCGCCGCCACCCGGGACCGCCGGGTCGACGATCGCCTCGACGGAATCAACCCAGCCTTCCAGGACACGCTCGAAGCCGCCCGCCGCGAGGGCCTTCATGTCGTAGCGGTTCTCCGTCCACCACGCGGCGATGATGCCGGCGGTCGTGAACTCGTCGAGGACCCCGGCTCCGCCGACCGCGGCCGTGAACCCATCGAGGAGTCCCCTGCGCAGACCCATCAGCTTCCGGTCCGCCGCGAGCTGGGCGAAGAGACCGGAGCTCTTCGACCACCACTCGTCGTACGTCTCGCGCAGCTCCGACTCCCGCGCGTACGTCAGTCGCGGAATACGGGCGGCCGTCGCCTCCGCGCGCGGAACCCGGACATCCGCCGCCGTACGGCGAGGGGCGCGGCCGTCGCTCAGACCTTGACGATGCCCAGGCTGACCAGGAGTCGCCACACGTCGGTGGACGGGTCGCGGTTCAGCGGCTCGCAGTTCTTGGCGTGCCCCGAGCGGGCGGCCCGTTCCTTCGCCGAGCGGCCGTACTGCGGCTCCTCGAACGTGGCGTTGGCGGGCTTGCACGAACCGTGCTCGCACTGACCGACCAGGGCTCGCGCGTGCTGCACCGCCGTCTTTTCCTTGGCCTTCAGCGCCTTGGTACGGGCATCGCCCAGACTCTTGTCGGGCTTGTCGAACCGCTTGTAGGCGGGGTCGGCCTTGCGCAGCTTCTCCAGGACGTGCGTGTTCTTCGCCGCGCCCTGGGCGCCGCCGAACGGCTGGAAGTGCAGCAGCAGCCACAGTTCGAAGGAGGGGTGGGAGAAGCAGACCTCGGTGTCCGAGGCCGCTGCGGCCTCGAAGGCCTCGGGGATGTCGTGGTGGCTGTCCCGGTCGAAGAGCACCCAGGTCTCGTCCTCCCCCTGGGCCGCGTCGACGACCGCCTTGACGGCACGGGACGGGATCAGGCCGTCGGCCTTGCGGACCGGCTTGATGGTGAAGGCCGGTCGGCCGGTCTCGCTGTCCCCGCTCCCGTACTCTTTGTTGAGGTAGCGCAGGTAGTCGTACTCGGTCGCCTCGCCCTCGCATCCCACGTACAGCACCCGCTCGCGACGTGAGTACTGCGGCGGAGGCGCCTGCGGCGGCATCACCGTGCTCGCCGCGTCCTTCCTCGACCTGCGTCTACTGCTCATGCTCCGTGCCCACCCCGCTCGCTCACGCCGTCGCTGCCGCCTTCTCCTCCAGCTGGGACACCTCACGGGCGATCTCGCCCGGGGTCACCCGGGGAACCCCTCCGTACCGGCCCCGCAGATAGCCGCGCTCCAGGTCCTCGCCCGCCTCCGGATGGGCTGCGACCAGCGGATACAGCTCGGTCGCGCCGGACTTCGTCTTCGCGGTGAGCCATACCTGGTCGCGGCCGAGCGGACGGTCCAGCACGGCATTGCCGAGCAGCGTGGCGTCATGCGTGGTGAAAATCAGCTGGGCACCCTTGGCATTGGCCTTACGGTCCTGGAAGAGGCGGACGACCTCGGCGGCCAGCGTGGGGTGGAGACTGGAGTCGAGCTCGTCGACCAGCAGCGTCGTCCCGTTGTCGAGGACGGTGAGCATCGGGCCGAGGAAGGCGAACCACGCGTGTGTACCAAAGCTTTCCTCGGTGAGGAAGTCGAGCGGCACCGCTTCCGCCCCCTCCGTCCGGTGCCGAAGGGAGACCGCACCGGTGTCCGGATCGAGATCGAAGCCGGTGACGCCCAGGTCGGCGGCGGCCAGGAGCTGGACCAGCCGTTCGCGGTAGCCGGCGTCGTCGTGGAGTTCGGTGAGGCGGCGCTTGGTCCAGTCGGCACGGTGTGTGATGTCCTCACCCGGGGTCATCAGCCACAGGTTGTTCAGGAACCAGCGGTGCAGGGCGGACAGCTGAGGGTCGTTGAGGGTGGCCGCGGTGGAGAGGAAGAGGGCGTTCGGCCGGGTGAGCGCGACCAGGTCGTCGCGGCGTCCGGTGAAGGCCGGGCTCTCGAAGAGGTACTCGTCGCCGTCCTCCGCCGGGCGGTCCGCCTCCCTGTCGAACCACACCTCCCGGATGCCGCCCGGGTAGGCGTGCAGCCATTCGGCCTCCACCCGGTCGTCGGAGAGTTCGAAGCCGTAGGTGTAGCGGACGGGGGTGCGGGCGCCGAGGACCAGGTCGACCTCGAAGAGGGTGGTCTCCTCGGCGCCGGCGGCGTCCAGCTTGAAGGGCTGCCGGTGAGGTACCCCGGGATACTTGGCCCAGTCCGCGAAGGAGGTACGTACCGCCTCCCGCATGGCGTGGAACGCGCTGAGCATGTTGCTCTTGCCGGAAGCGTTCGCACCGAAGATCCCGGCCACGGGCAGCACCTGCACGTGCCCGCCGTCGCCCTGAGCGATGCCGGTGTCCCGCGCGATGCTGTCGGAACTGTCAGCATTGCTCGCAGCCACGAGTGTCAGCTCGGCCTCGTCCCGGATCGAGCGGTGATTCGCCACTCGAAAGCGCAGAAGCACCGTCCACCTCCCGAAGGGGCGGGGAGGCCCCGCCGCCGGCTCACACTGCGCGGACCTTCCGCGACGGCCAGCCTATGCCGGGGTGGTCGGGCCGTGCCAGCTCCTGCGTACCCTCGGTGATCAGACCGTGGCAGCTCCCCGGCGAGCCGTGGTGGCGATGGTCGCCGAGCCCACCACGCGGGTGCCGTCGTACAGCACGATCGCCTGGCCGGGTGCGACGCCGCGCACCGGCTCCCGGAACGACACCTCAAGGGCGCCGTCGACCACTTCGGCCCGTACCTCGGTCTCGCCGCCGTGGGCGCGGAGCTGGGCCGTGTAGGTGCCGGGGCCGGTCGGGGCGGCGCCGCACCAGCGGGGCTTGATCGCCCGCAGTCCGCTGACGTCGAGGGCGTCCGCGGGGCCGACGGTGACGGTGTTGTCGACCGGGGAGATGTCCAGGACGTAGCGGGGCTTGCCGTCGGGGGCCGGGGTGCCGATGCGGAGGCCCTTGCGCTGGCCGATGGTGTAGCCGTACGCGCCCTCGTGGGTGCCGAGGCGGTTGCCCGCCTCGTCGACGATGTCGCCCTCGGCCTTGCCCAGGCGGTCGGCGAGGAAGCCCTGGGTGTCGCCGTCGGCGATGAAGCAGATGTCGTGCGAGTCGGGCTTCTTGGCGACCGCCAGATTCCGGCGCTCGGCCTCCGCGCGGATCTCGTCCTTGGTGGTGAGGGTGTCGCCGAGCGGGAACATGGCGTGCGCGAGCTGCCGGTCGTCGAGCACGCCGAGGACGTAGCTCTGGTCCTTGGCCATGTCGGAGGCGCGGTGCAGCTCACGTGTGCCGTCGTCCCGCCGGATCACCTGGGCGTAGTGGCCGGTGCAGACGGCGTCGAAGCCGAGGGCGAGCGCCTTGTCGAGCAGCGCGGCGAACTTGATCTTCTCGTTGCAGCGCAGGCAGGGGTTCGGGGTGCGGCCGGCCTCGTACTCGGCGACGAAGTCCTCGACCACGTCCTCCCGGAAGCGGTCGGCCAGGTCCCACACGTAGAACGGGATGCCGATGACGTCCGCGGCGCGGCGGGCGTCCCGGGAGTCCTCGATGGTGCAACAGCCCCGCGCGCCCGTGCGGAAGGACTGCGGGTTCGCGGAGAGAGCGAGGTGGACGCCGGTCACGTCGTGCCCCGCCTCGGCCGCGCGGGCGGCGGCGACGGCGGAGTCGACTCCGCCCGACATGGCGGCGAGGACACGGAGGGGACGGGTGCGCTGCGGAGTCTCAGTCATAACGCTTCCAGGGTACGGGGAGGCGGGAACCGGAGCGCGCGAGTATGCGTTGAAGATCGCATGGGGGCGAAGCACGAGTCCAGAAGCGCATCCACCGGTGGCTCCGGCAAAGGACCCGCCGGCGGGCCCACCGGCGGGTCCAAGGACGCGGACCGGCGCATCGGCCGTCGGGCGCTGATCGTCGGCGGCACGGCGGCGGCCGTGGGCACGGCGGCGCTGGCACGCGACGAGCTGGCCCGCCTGTGGTGGCGCGTCCCGGGAGTCGAGCGGCCCCGCGAGGCGGGCGCGGTCGACTACGGCGGCGCACGGTGGGTGGCCGCGTCGGACGGGAACTGGCGGCGTGCCGACCGGCCCGACGACTTCGGCGTCGACATGGTGATCGTCCACGTCACGCAGGGCAGCTTCGCGAGCGCGGTCAGGGCGTTCCAGGACCCGGGGCACAAGGCGGCCACGCATTACATCGTCGGGCAGGACGGGCGCGTCACCCAGATGATCCGCGAGCTGGACGTCGCCTACCACGCGGGCAACCGCGACTACAACGAGCGCAGTGTCGGCATCGAGCACGAGGGCTTCGTGGACCGTCCGCAGGACTTCACCGACGAGATGTACGCCGCCTCCGCGCGTCTGACTGCGGAGATCTGCGCGCGGTACGAGATACCCCTGGACCGCGAGCACATCATCGGCCACGTGGAGGTGCCGGGCACCGACCACACCGATCCGGGGCCCCACTGGGACTGGGACCGGTACCTGAAGCTGGTGCGGCGGGCGGCCACGAGTGCCCCCTCCCCCAGCGCCTCCGAGAGCGCCTGACCCCTACGTCAGCCCCGCCGCCCTGGCCCGTTCCACCGCAGGGCCGATGGCCTTGGCGAGCGCCTCGACGTCCGCCTCCGTGGAGGTGTGACCGAGGGAGAAGCGCAGCGTGCCGCGGGCCAGGCCGGGGTCGCTGCCGGTGGCCAGCAGGACGTGGCTGGGCTGGGCGACGCCCGCGGTGCAGGCGGAGCCGGTGGAGCACTCGATGCCCTGGGCGTCGAGCAGGAGGAGCAGGGAGTCGCCCTCGCAGCCGGGGAAGGTGAAGTGGGCGTTGGCCGGGAGGCGGCCCTCCGGTGCCGGGTCGCCGCCGAGGATCGCGTCCGGCACCGCCGTACGGACCGCGTCGACCAGGTCGTCGCGCAGGGTGCCGATCTCGCGGGCGAACCACTCGCGCTGCTCGGCGGCCAGGCGGCCGGCGACCGCGAAGGAGGCCACGGCGGGGACGTCGAGGGTGCCGGAGCGGACGTGGCGTTCCTGGCCGCCGCCGTGCAGGACCGGTACGGGGCTGTACTCGCGGCCCAGGAGCAGCGCGCCGATGCCGTAGGGACCGCCGATCTTGTGACCGGAAACCGTCATCGCGGCGAGCCCGGAGGCGGCGAAGTCGACCGGGAGCTGACCGATCGCCTGGACCGCGTCGGCATGCAGCGGCACATCGAACTCGGCGGCCACGTCGGCGAGTTCACGGACCGGCATGACCGTGCCGATCTCGTTGTTGGCCCACATCACGGTGGTGAGGGCCACGTCGGCGGGGTCGCGGGCGATGGCCTCGCGCAGCGCCTCCGGGTGGACGCGGCCGTGGGCGTCGACCGGCAGGTACTCGACCGTGGCGCCCTCGTGCTCGCCGAGCCAGTGGACGGCGTCGAGGACCGCGTGGTGCTCGACGGGGCTGGCCAGGACCCGGGTGCGGGCCGGGTCGGCGTCGCGGCGGGCCCAGTACAGGCCCTTGACGGCGAGGTTGTCGGCCTCGGTGCCGCCGGCGGTGAGGACCACCTCGCTGGGGCGTGCGCCGAGGGCTTCGGCGAGCGTCTCGCGGGCCTCCTCGACGGTGCGCCGTGCGCGGCGGCCGGACGCGTGGAGGGAGGAGGCGTTGCCGGTGACGCTCAGGTGCGCGGTGAGCGCCTCGACTGCCTCGGGAAGCATCGGGGTGGTCGCGGCGTGGTCGAGGTAAGCCATGGTGCGGCCGATTCTACGGGGCGGTGCCGCCCGGCCTCAGATCAAGGTTGGCCTCTTCGCGGCCGGCCCTCTTCTCGGCCGGCCACTATGCGGTCGGCCACTATGTTGGTCGGCCACTATGTTGGTCGGCCGCTATGCGGTCGGCCTCTCCGTGCGGCCGGGCGGAGGCTGCGGCGGCTCACACGGTCCGCGGCGCGACTCAGAGACTCCACGACATCGTGTTGTCGGCGGCCATGAACGCCACCAGGACCAACAGGTCGGCGACGCCCAGACCGAGGCCGAGGAGGGCCCGGCCGCGGCGGGCGGTGCCGCGCCACAGGGCGACGCCCGCCAGGGCGATGGCCATCGGACCGAGGAACACGTTGAGGACGAGCAGACCGAGCAGGCCGAGGACGAAGGAGGCGACGGCCATGCCGTCGGTGTCCCGGATGCCGGTCCGGCGGGTGGTGGCCGGTGCGGTGAGCTGCATGGTGTTCTCCCTGCCGTGCGTCGGTGACTTGCATCAGTGCCGTGCGTCGGCGCCGTGCGTCAGTGGACGGAGGTGCCCCGTCGGCCGTGCCGCTCGCGGAGCGCGAAGATGCCGAGCCAGACGGCGATGACCAGGCCGGCGGCGACGGAGAAGGAGAGCGGTGCGTGGGCGACGGTGCCCAGCATCACACCGAGGAGCAGGAGTGCGGCGACGAGAAACAGCATGGTGCGGATCCCCCAACCTTGGGTGAACGACTGTAGTTACACTTGTTCACTGACTTTCCAGTCTAGCGCGCCGCACGGCTTTTCAATTCCAGAGAACAGTTGTTAACTGCATGGTATGAGTCACATTCCCGGGGTTCGGCAGGCCCAGAAGCAGAAGACCCGGCAGGCGCTCATGGACGCGGCCCTCGGGCTACTGGAGGAGCAGAGCCTGAGCAGCCTGGGCCTGCGCGAGGTCACCCGCGCCGTGGGCGTCGCCCCGACCGCCTTCTACCGGCACTTCCCCTCCGTCGCCGACCTCGGCGTGGCGCTGGTCGAGGAGGCGCTGGGCAGCCTGCATCCGATGATCCGGACCACGGTGTCGCCGGCCGAGGACAGTGCCGAACGCATCGCCCGCGCCGTCGAGTTGATTGCCGGCCATGTGGCCGCCCATCCCGCCCACGTCCGGTTCATCGCCCGCGAACGGCACGGCGGGGTCCAGCCGGTGCGGGACGCCATACGGAAGCAACTGGCCCGGTTCGCCCAGGAGGTGAAGACCGAGCTGGCCAAGGACCCCGTGTCGGCCGGCTGGAGCGACGCCGACCTGCTGATGCTCGCGGGTCTGTACGTAGACCAGATGCTCGTCACGGGCTCCCTCTTCCTGGAGGCGCTGGAGACCCAGGACGATCAGGGGGCCCAGGACGCTCAGGAGACCCAGGACGCTCAGGAGGCTCAGGACGCTCGGGAGGAGGCGCGCAGGCGAGCCGCCGACACCGCGACCCGGCAGATGCGGCTGATCAGTGTCGGCCGCAGGCATTGGCTGGACTGACAGGACGTCAGCCGCCGGCGGGCGGCCGGTACAGTTCCGCGGCGGCCGCCGCGGCCCGGGCCAGCTCCTCGCGGGCCTCGGGAGGGGCGACCACCTCCACCCGGTCGGAGAACGCGAGCAGTTGCCGGACCTCGACCAGAGCGCCGTACGTCAGCCGCACGGTCGGCCGCCCGTCCGCCTCGTCCGCGCAGACGTCCTCGGGCGGGGCGGTCAGGTACGCGGCGTTGAGGCGCAGGAACATGCCGAGGCGGTCGGGGCGGACCCGGCCGGTGACGTCCAGCCCGCCGGAGCGCTCCTCGACCTCGCGGCGCAGCACCTCCCAGGCGTCGGCGAGTTCCACGCCCGGCCGGCGCCGTACGGGGTCGGCCAGGACGGTCGCCGCGCGCGTCCGGTCGGCGCGGAAGAGGCGGGGGCTGCCGCGCCGGTCGGCGACGAGGCACCAGACACCGGCCTTGGCGACGAGGCCGTACGGGTCGACGGTGTACGTCCGGATCTCCCGCTCGCCGCTGTGCCGGTAGCGCAGACGCAGGCGGCGGTCGGCGAAGACCGCGTCCCGCAGCGCGTCCAGGTCGACGGCCGCCCCCGGCCCGCCCTTCCAGCGCGTGGCGTCGACGAGGATGCGGCGGGAGGCGGTCTCGGCGGCCGGCCGGTGCGGTTCCGGGAGTGCGGCCATCACCTTGCGCAGCGCCGAGCCGAGTGCGGCGTCCAGGCCCAGGGCGGCGTGCGCGCCCCGCGCGGCCAGTACGAAGAGGGCGCGCGACTCGTCGGCGGTCAGGCCGGTGACGTCGGTACGGAAGCCGGCGAGCAGTTCGATGCCGCCGTGCCGCCCGCGTTCGGCGTACACGGGGACGCCGGCGCCGGACAGCGCCTCGACGTCCCGGTAGACGGTGCGGACGGACACCTCGAGACGCTCGGCGAGTTCGCGGCGGGGCAGCGGCCGCGGGTCTGCAGGAGCAGCAGGATCGACAGCAGGCGGTCGGACTTCACGGCACCAGCCTGCCCCGGGGGCCGCGGGTCAGCCGAGCCGGGCGCGGGCGAGCTGGCGGGACTGGGCCACCAGTCGGTCGGCGCTGTCCCAGACCTCGGCGTCCTCCTCCAGGAAGCCGCCGGCGAGGTTGCGGGTGGCGATGGAGACGCGCAGGGGGCCCGGTGCCGGGCGGCACCGCACGTGCACGGTCAGCTCGACCGTCGGCACCCAGCCCTTGAGCCCCAGCTCGAAGGCGGTCGGGGGCAGCGCGTCCACCGCGAGGAGCATCGACAGGGGGTCGGCGTCGCGGCCGTCGGCGAGCCCGAACCAGGCCCGCATCTCGCCCCGGCCGGAGGGCTGCCCGAGCGCCCAGCCGAGCGTCGCGGGATCCAGCTTGAGCATCAGCCGGTCGGCGATGGACGAGCTGCCCTCCACGGGGGCGGGGCCGTCCTCCGGACCGAAGCACTGGTCCATCGGCGGGATCGCGGGCGGCGTCGCCGAGGTGCGGACGTCGTCGGGCAGCGTGTCGAGGTCGCCGTAGGAGGCGAGGACGCGGATGCGCTCGACCTCGTTGCCCGCGTCGTCGTGCTGGAAGAGGGAGGCCTGGCCGGTGGAGAGGGTGCGCCCCGTGCGGACGGCCTCCGTGCGCACGACCGCCGGGCCCGGCCGGGAGGCGGTGAGGTAGTGCGCCGAGATGGTGAAGGGGTCGGGGTGCGGGAGGGCGTCCCCGAGGGCGCGGCCCAGGACGGCCAGCAGATAGCCGCCGTTGACGGCGTTGATGATCGTCCAGCCGGCGGAGAGGTCGATGTCGTAGACGCCCGGGGCACGCCGGGCGACGGTGGTGTCCCGGTCGAACTCGCTGTCACCGATGGTGGCCCGCGTGGCCGCTGCGGAGGCTGCTTCTGGCATGGGGGCACGCTACAACATACGACTACTAAGCGGTAGCTTTCCCTTCCCCTCACACCTCACATCTCACACGTCACACCATGCCCCTCGCCCCCTCGCCCCCTCGCCCCCTCGCCCCCTCCTCACGCCGAGCTCATCCGCGCTCCCGGAGGTACGCCTCCAGCTCTGCGGCCCCCGTCAGCAACGCCCGTCCGCGGGCGGACACCCGGTCGTGCCAGTCGCGCAGGGTGGCCTCCAGCGGCTCCAGCCCGCCGGCGGACCGCACCTGCGCGATCACGGGGGCGATCTGCTCCAGCAGGTAGCCGCCCCGCCTGAGCTGGCGGGCCAGCCGGGCGTCCCGTACGTCGGCCTCGTCGTAGACGCGGTACCCGGTCAGCGGGTCGCGGCGCGGGCGGACCAGCCCGGCGCGCTCCCACTTGCGCAGCGTCGCGGGCCGGATGCCGAGTTCCGCCGCCAGCGGCCCGACGAACGTGCGGCCCGAACCGGACGCCACCGTCCCCGCGGGCACCGCGGTGGGCGCCAGGTCGCGCAACGCGCCCTCCACGGCCCGGAGGGTTCGCCGGTCTTCGAGCAGCTGGGCGTGGCTCTCGTCGATGAGCCGGTACGCCTCGTCCACGGCGCCCCGGTTCACGGCCCGCATGATGGACGCCGCCGCCCGGTGGCCGTGGCCGGACACCAGGGCGAGGAACGCGCCCAGCGCCCGCGCGTGCAGCGGGGTGTAGGTGCGGTATCCGTGAGCCGTACGGCCGGCGTCCGGGAGGATGCCGGCCTCCTCGTAGTTCCTGACGGCCTGCGTGGACAGACCGTACCCGCGGGCCAGATCGATCGGCCTGAGCGTGCCACCGCTTTGAAGCTTCCGAGCCATAGACCGGGACAGTATCGCCGCAAAGCTTCAACCGAAAGTTCAACGATACGGTTGAAGGCATGGCTAATGCTGGCATCAAGGACACCGCCCGCCCCGTCGAGGCCGCCGCCGTCATGAGGCTGCTCCCCGCCCGGCCCCGGCTGCTCGCCCTGGGCGAGCCCGCCCACGGCGAGGACGCCCTGCTCGAAGTGCGCAACGAACTCTTCCGGCAACTCGTCGAACAGGAGGGCTACCGCACGATCGCGATCGAGAGCGACTGCCTGGCGGGCCTGGTCGTGGACGAGTACGTCACCTCGGGCACGGGCACCCTCGACGAGGTCATGGAACACGGTTTCAGCCACCCGGACCTCGGGCTCGGGGCATCCGCGGCCAACCGCGAGCTCGTGCGCTGGATGCGCTCCCACAACGACGGCCGGCCCGCCTCCGAGCGGCTCCGCTTCGCCGGTTTCGACGGCCCGCTGGAGATCACCCACGCCGCCGGCCCCCGGGAGGCACTCACCGCACTCCACGACTACCTCTCGGCCCGGGTCGACACCGGTCTGCTCCCCTGCACCGCGGAAACGCTCGACCGTCTGCTCGGCGCCGACGACCGGTGGACCGAGCCCGCCGCGATGATGGACCCGGCCCAGTCCGTGGGACAGTCGGCCGAGGCCAAGGAGTTGCGGACGCTCGCCGAGGACCTGGTGTCACTGCTCGACGAGCACGCGCCGCACCTGCTCGCGGCGACCTCCCGGGACGACTGGGAGCGGGCGTGCCTGTACGGACGCACCGCGACCGGCCTGCTGAGCTACCACTACTGGATGGCCGACACCTCACCGGCCCGTATGAACCGGCTGCTGGGCGTGCGGGACCGGATGATGGCCCGCAACCTCCTCGCACTCGCCGCTCGGGGCCCGGCACTCGTCCACGCCCAGAACGCCCATCTCCAGCGGGAGAAGAGCACGATGCGGATGTGGCAGGGACCGGTGGAGTGGTGGAGCGCCGGCGCGCTGGTGAGCGCCCGGCTCGGTGAGGAGTACGCCTTCGTGGCCACGGCCCTCGGCACGATCCGGCACCAGGGGGTGGACACCCCGCCGCCGGACACCGTCGAAGGGCTCCTGTACGCGCTCCCGGAGGACCGCTGCGTCGTCGACGCGTCCCGGCTGGCCGCCGTCCTCGGCGGCACCCGGCCCGCGCCCCGCGTCTCCCCGTGGTTCGGCTACGCCTCGCTCGACCCGGCCCACCTGCCCGCGATCGACGGGGTGGTGTTCGTCAAGGACGTCCCGGACCGGCACTGAACGGGTCGGAACCGCGACCTCACTCCCCCTCCGACACCGTCGACCGCCGGTTCCAGGCGCGCGGCGCCCGCCAGTGGAACCGCAGGGCGAGCAGGCGCAGGACGAAGGCCGTGACCACCGCGAGCCCCGTGGTGAACGAGCTCAGGGCGTCGTAGCGGATGCACAGGGCGACCATGGTGGCGCCGACGATCGCCGGGACGGCGTACAGGTCGCGGTCCCAGCGCAGCAGCGAGGGCACCTCGTTGGCCAGCACGTCCCGCAGTACGCCGCCGCCCACCGCGGTGGTCAGGCCCAGGCAGGCCGAGGCGGTCAGGCCGAGCCCGTAGTCGTACGCCTTGGTCGTGCCGGCGACGCAGAACAGGCCGAGACCGGCCGCGTCGAAGATGTTCACGCCGGTCTGGAGGCGCTCCACATGGGGGTGGAGGAAGAAGACCAGCAGCGTGGCGAAGAGCGGGGTGATGAAGTACCCCAGGTCCGTGAAGGCCGCGGGCGGTACGGCGCCGATGACCAGGTCCCGGAACAGCCCGCCGCCCAGCGCGGTCACCTCGGCGAGGACGGCGATGCCGAAGACGTCGAAGTTCTTGCGTACGGCCAGCAGCGCGCCGGAGATGGCGAAGACGAAGATGCCGACCAGGTCGAGCGTGTGCTGGACGGTGGGGGTGAAGAGTTGCTCGTACACCCCGACATTCTCGCCTGCCGGTGAGCCCCCGCCTTACGAACGAAGGCGGGGGCTCACCGGCGGGGCGAGGTCACTTCTCCTTGGCGGGAGGCTCCTCGTCGGCGCTCTCGGTGCTCTCGGTGCTCTTGGCGCTCTCGGTGCTCTTGGCGCTCCCGGCACTCCCGGCACTCCCGGCACTCCCGGCACTCCCGGTGCTCTCGGCACCCCCGGCACCCCCGGCGCCCTCGGTGCTCCCGACGCCCTCGGCACCCCCGGCACCCCCGGCACCCCCGGCGCCCTCGGTGCTCCCGGCGCCCTCGGCACCGGCCTCGTCGCCGGTCGCGGCGTCTTGGGCACCATCGGTGCCGGCCTCGGCCTCCGCGGCCACCGCCGCCGAGGTCTGCGCCGACTCCGCCAGCGCCTTCTCGGACACCAGCTCCGCCGCCTCCTTGGCGTCGGAGAGCAGGACGACGTCCTGCGGGGCCTGGTCCTCGAAGTTCTCCGGGTGGTGGCAGGCCACCTGCTGACCGGGGCGCAGCTCCTTCAGCGGCGGCTCGGTCGTCTTGCAGATCTCCGTCGCCTTCCAGCACCGGGTGTGGAAGCGGCACCCGCTCGGCGGGGAGATCGGCGAGGGCACGTCGCCCTTGAGCAGGATGCGCTCGCTCTTGGCCGACTTGCGGGCCGGGTCCGGGATCGGGACCGCCGACATCAGCGCCTTGGTGTACGGGTGCATCGGCGTCTTGTAGAGCAGGTCGCGGTCGGCCAGCTCCATGATCTTGCCGAGGTACATCACCGCGATCCGGTCCGAGACGTGCCGGACGACGGACAGGTCGTGCGCGATGATCACGTACGTCAGGCCCAGCTCGGTCTGGAGGTCGTCGAGCAGGTTGACGACCTGGGCCTGGATCGACACGTCGAGCGCGGAGACCGGCTCGTCGGCCACGACCAGCTTCGGGTTCAGCGCGAGCGCGCGGGCGATACCGATGCGCTGGCGCTGACCGCCGGAGAACTCGTGCGGGTAGCGGTTGTAGTGCTCGGGGCTGAGACCGACCACCGACAGCAGCCGCTGCACCTCCTTCTTCACCCCGCCCTCGGGCTCGACGCCCTGGAGCTTGAAGGGGGCGCTGATGATCGTGCCGATGGTGTGGCGCGGGTTCAGCGACGAGTACGGGTCCTGGAAGATCATCTGCACGTCGCGGCGCAGCGGACGCATTGCGCCGACCCCGAGGTGGGTGATGTCCTTGCCCTCGAACTCGACCTTGCCCGCGGTCGGTTCGAGGAGGCGGGTGATCAGCCGGCCCATGGTCGACTTGCCGCAGCCCGACTCGCCCACGACACCGAGGGTCTCGCCGGACTTGACCTCGAAGTCGATGCCGTCGACGGCGCGTACCGCGCCGACCTGGCGCTGCAGCAGGCCCTTCTTGATCGGGAAGTGCTTCTGCAGCCCGGTCACCTTCAGCAGGGTCTCGCCGGGGGCGGCGTCCTTGGTGAGGGTGGCGGTGCCGGCGGCCTCGCTCCGTGTGCCGTCGCTCTGCGCAGGGATGGCCACTGCTTCGTCCTTGGCGTTCTCGCTCACAGCTTCGGCGCAATCTCTTCGGTCCAGATACGCTCCCGCTGCTCCTGCGACATGTGGCAGGCGGCCCAGTGCTTGCTGCCGACCTCGGCCAGCTCGGGGCGGACCGTGCGGGTGACGTCGTCCTTGGGCACGTCGGCGTACGGGCAGCGCGGGTTGAAGGCGCAGCCGGACGGCAGGTTGATGAGAGAGGGCGGGGAGCCCTTGACCGGGATGAGGCGTTCCTGCTGGTCGCGGTCGAGCCGCGGCATCGAGCCGAGCAGACCCCAGGTGTAGGGGTGCCGGGGCTCGTAGAACACCTTCTCCGCCGGGCCCCGCTCGACGCACCGGCCGCCGTACATCACCAGGAGGTCGTCGGCCAGTTCGGCGACGACGCCCAGGTCGTGGGTGATGATGATGACCGCGGAGCCGAACTCCGTCTGCAGATCGCGGATGAGGTCGAGGATCTGCGCCTGGACGGTCACGTCCAGGGCGGTCGTCGGCTCGTCCGCGATGAGCAGCTCGGGGTTGTTGACCAGCGACATCGCGATCATCGCGCGCTGGCGCATACCGCCGGAGAACTCGTGCGGGTAGCTGTCCACCCGCTTGTCCGGCTGCGGGATGCCGACGCGGTCGAGCATCTCCACGGCGCGGCGCTTGGCGGTCTTCTTGTCCACGTCGTGGTGGACGCGGTAGGCCTCCACGATCTGCTGGCCGATCGTGTAGTACGGGTGCAGCGCGGACAGCGGGTCCTGGAAGATCATCGACATCTGCCGGCCGCGCAGCTTGCGCACCTCGTCGGGGTCGGCGGACAGCAGCTCGGTGCCGTCCAGCCAGATCTCGCCCGAGATCTGCGCCTTGCGCCTGCCGTACTGGCCGGCGGTGTGCAGGCCCATGATGCCGAGCGAGGTCACCGACTTGCCGGAGCCGGACTCGCCCACGATGCCGAGGGTCTTGCCCTTCTCCAGCTGGAAGCTGAGCCCGTCGACGGACTTGACCAGGCCGTCGTCGGTCGGGAAGTGCACCTTCAGGTCGCGTACTTCCAGGAAGGCCTTCGGTGTGGGCGAAGTACCGGTGGGCTCGCCCACGGCGGCTCCGCTCTTGCTGAGGTCGGTCATGCGAGCCTCACTCGGGGGTCGATCACGGCGTACAGGATGTCCACCACGAGGTTGGCGATCAGCACCGCGAGAGAAGTGATCAGGACGACGCCCAGGATAAAGGGCAGGTCCTGGTTCTGGATCGCGTCCAGCACCTTCTGACCGAGGCCGGGGAGGCTGAACGTGGTCTCGGTCAGGATCGCGCCGCCCATGAGGGCGCCGAGGTCCATGCCGAGCATGGTGAGCAGCGGGGTCAGGGTCGACCGCATGGCGTGCTTGCGGATGACGACCTGCTCCTTGAGGCCCTTGGCGCGCGCGGTGCGGATGTAGTCCTCGCCGAGGATCTCCATCATGGTGGCCCGGGTGATCCGGGCGTACATCGCGGCGTACAGGAAGGCCAGGGTGAGCCAGGGCAGGATCATGCCGCCGAGCCAGCCGGTGAGGCTCTCCTCCAGGGGCACGAACTCGCCGTTGATCCAACCCAGTCCGTAGGAGAAGATCGCCAGGCTGAGCAGGCCGGTGAAGTAGATGGGGAGGGAGACGCCCGCCAGCGCGACGACCATCGCGCCGCGGTCCCACAGGGTGCCCCGCTTGAGCGCGGAGAGCACACCGGCGGCGAGACCGAAGATCAGCCACAGGACGGCCGCGCCGAGCGCGAGAGCCAGGGTCACCGGGAAGCGCTCGGTCAGCACCGGCCACACGGACTGCTCGGTACGGAAGGAGTAGCCGAAGCACGGCGCGGAGCAGTGGGTGACGTCACCACCGGCCGCGTAGGTGCGGCCCGCGAAGATGCCCTTGAAGAACTCCCAGGCCTGGACGAAGACCGGGTCGCTCAGACCCAGCTTCTGTCGCACCCCCTCGACGGCGGCGGGGTCCGCCTGCTTGCCCACGAAGCTCAGGGCGACGTCGACGCCGGCCCACTTGGGGACGAGGAAGAAGATGCCGAAGACCACCAGGATGATGACCACCAGCATCACTGCGGCGGCGAACAGCCGCCTGATGAGATAAGCGAGCACGGGTTGCGGCCCGCTGCGGATCGCGGGCCGCCGGAGGTCTTCCGGCGGCCCGCGGTCACGCCGCGCCGGCCTTCACCTGCCTTTCGTGCCGTACGGCGGGTGTACCGGTTACTTCGAGGACTTCAGACCGAGGTTGACGAAGTCGTACATACCGCTGTAGCCGTCGGTGGTGTACACGTTCGCCAGTCGGCTGGAGCGCCAGTTGATGAACTTCTCGAAGACGAAGGGCAGGTAGTACGCGCCCTCCATCACCTTGTGGTTGATCTCCGTGGCGATCTTGGTCTTGCCGGCGTCGTCCAGCTGCGTGAGGTAGTCCGCGAACAGACCGTCGATCTTCTTGTCGTCGATCATCGCGAAGTTGTTGTTCGCGCTGTCGAGGATGTAGCTGCTGTGCCACAGCGGCAGACCGTAGCCCTGGACGGACGGGAAGTCCGGGCCCCAGCCCATGATGATGATGCCGTAGCCCTTCTTCTGCACGTTCGAGGGGCTGCCGACGGTGCTGGCGTACTGGGCGCCGTCGTACTGGTCGATCTCGACGTCGATGCCGACCTTCTTCAGCGACGCCTGGAGCGACTCGGCGGTGGCCACCTCGACCGGCTTGTTGTTGCGGACGGCGATGGTGGTCTTGAAGCCGTTCGGCTCGCCGCAGGCCTTCAGCTCTTCCTTGGCCTTCTCGACGTTGCCCTTCTTGTTCGCACCGGCCATCTCGTACGGGTCGTACTTCTGACCCTCGGAGCCCGGGACGGACGGCGGCAGCATGTTGGTGCCGATGTCGCCACCGGCGACCGGGCCGCCGCGCGCGGTCTGCAGCGAGACGTGGTCGGCCCCGTAGAGCACGGCCTTGCGGCAGTGGATGTTGTCGAACGGCTTCACGTTCTGCGGGAACGAGGCGTACCGGATGTAACCCGAGACCGGGTTGTCCAGGTTGCCCTTGTGCTCCTTCAGGGCGGTGGTGCGGCCCTGCGGGGACATACCGGTCTGGGCCAGGTCGATGTCGTAGTCGCCGGCGAGCAGGCGGGCGTCCAGGTCGTTGGCGTTGGAGAAGAACTTGATCGTGATCTTGTCCGGGTACGCCTTGCGGACCGGGTCCGAATCCTGCTTCCACTCGGTGTTGCGGACCAGGGTCAGGTCCTTGCCGGGGTTGTAGGACTCGAACTTGTACGGGCCCGAGGAGAACGGGCGCAGACCGTACTTCGACTTGGTGTCCTTGTCCTGGCGGACCGGGGACGCCGAGGTCAGCGCGAGCATCTCCTCGAAGTCGGAGTTGGCCTTCGGCAGTTTGAAGACGATGGTCTTGTCGTCCGGCGTCTCGATCGCCTTCAGGCCGAGCTTGTCCTTGGACTTGTCCTTGTACGGGCCCTGGTACTCGCCCTTGGGGTCGAGGACGTCCTTCAGGTAGACCGGGCCGCCGGACAGCACGTCCTGCGCCCAGACGCGCTCGATGCCGTACTTGACGTCCTTGGAGGTGATCGGCTTGCCGTCCTCCCAGGTGACGCCGTCACGCAGGGTGTACGTGTAGGTTTTGCCGTCGTCCGAGACCTTGGCGAGCCCGCTGGCGAGGTCCGGCGTGACCTCGGCACCCGCCGAGCCCGGCTCCGTCTTGTTCGTGACGAGCTGGCGGCTGTAGTAGCGGGAGAAGTTCCACATGAAGCCGTAGTAGCCGCGCGTGGTGTCCCACGAGTCGGCGTCCTGCGTGCTGGCGAACTTCAGCGTTCCGCCCTTCTTGGCCTCGGAGGCCTGAAGGACCTTGTTGTTGGCCGCGTCGAAGCCGGCGGCGCCGTTCTTCGAACCGCCGTTGCTGTCGTCGCCGCCGCCGCCGCACGCCGCGGTGGTCAGCAGCGCGGCGACCACTGCGGCAGCGGCCAAAGCCTGCTTGCGCCGCCCTGAGGTGCGTTGGGTAGTCACGATCTCGGATCCTCCGGATTAGATGAGAGACCCCGTGCAGGTGCCACGGGTCGCTTGCCGGTACGGCAGGTCAGCGGGAGCCCTTCGGGTCCAGCGCGTCGCGCACGCCGTCCCCGAAGAGGTTGAAGGCAAGAACGGTGATGAAGATCGCCACACCCGGGATCACCATGTACATGGGATCCGACTTGTAGTAGTCGATCGCGCTCGAAAGCATCTGTCCCCAGGACGAGGTGGGCGGCTTGACGCCCACGCCCAGGAAGCTGAGTGCCGCCTCGGTCAGGATGTTGGTGGGGATCATCATCGTGGTGTAGACGATGATCGGCGCCACCAGGTTGGGCAGCAGTTCCTTGAACAGGATGTAGAACCGTCCGGCTCCCAGGGACCGGGCCGCCTCGACGTACTCCCGTTCACGCATCGAGAGTGTCTGGCCGCGGACCACGCGACCGATGTAGGGCCAGCCGAAGAAGCCGATGACCAGGATCATCATGAGCAGACGCACGCCCGTGCCGCTCAGCCCCAGCATGTCGTCGGGCATGACGGAGACCAGCGCGATGATGAACAGCAGCTGCGGGAAGGCCAGCAGACCGTCCATGACCCGGCTGATGAGGGCGTCGACCCAGCCGCCGAAGAAGCCGGCCAGGACACCCAGAACGGTGCCGATGACCACGGCGACGAGCGCGGACAGGAAGCCCACGAGCAGCGAGATCCGGGCGCCGTGGACGATACGGGCGAAGACGTCGCGGCCGTTGACCGGCTCGACACCGAGCCAGTGCTCGCCGCTGATGCCGCCCAGCGACCCCGTGGGGGTGCCGAACAGCGGGTCGATCGCATCCTCGTTGAACGAGTTGGGATCCTGCCCGTAGAGGGAGGTGATCGCCGGCGCGAGCACCGCGATCACGATGAGAACGAGCACCACGATGCCGCCCGTCAGGGCCAGCTTGTCCCGTTTCAGTCGCTCCCAGGCGATCCGGCCCAGGGAACGCCCCTGTACCGCCTTGGCGTCGGCGCCGGCAACCGCCGCTTCCTCGGCCGCACTCGGGGCCGCTTCCGCGGTCGGCTCGTGCAATGGTGCCGTCATCTGGCAGGGACCCCTCTCAACCGGCGGTAGCCGGCCCGCACTTGCCGCTGTAGCGGCGTGATCAGTCCGTCGTACACAGGGGCGAACAGCCACCCCTTGTTGCGGGAGTCTTCAACGCTTTGGCGATCAGTAGCCAGACTTGACGGGGAATGGATGCGCAACCGTGATGCTGTTTGAGGTGTTCCGTTATCCGGACACTGGGTAACGAGGGCCGGACGCGGACGAGTTGGGACATCGCGGACAGGGCGGTGTCTTACGCCCTCGTCTACGCGCGAAGATGTCCGCCCACGGTGGCGGGACGGGCCCTGCGACGGTCAGTACCGGCCCCCGGCCGGAGGGTATCCGTACCCGCCCGCGGGCGCCTGGGCCGGGGCGGCCACATGGGCCTCGCGGTCGTAGAAGGGGCGGGCGTGGGCGCGCAGCCACATGGCGACCGGGTCGTGGGTGTCGGTCATCGCCACCGTCGACACCGGCAGCCCGTCCGGCACCGCGCCGACGGACTGCTGCATCATCCCGCGCACCGCGTCGACGGCCGGCGGCGAGGTGTCGTACACGTCGAGACCGATGGCGAGATAGGGCGCGCCCAGCGCCGGCTGCACCCAGGCGCGGCGAAGCGCGCGGACCGCCGGGGTACGGTGTGCGTTCTGCGCGAGCAGGGCGTAGAACTGCGGGACCTCGATGGCCGGTTCGGACAGGCGCAGCGGTCCGGCGGGCTGCCGGTCCAGGCCGGAGGCGATGCGGCGCAGATCCAGCCAGGGGATACCGACGCCGCCGCCGGGGGCGTGCGGGTTGAGCCAGAGACCGTAGTGGTCCGGGTAGAGGGCGCGGGCCACCTCCAGGCCGTCGACCACCTCGTACGACCGGTTCCAGCCGCTGGCCGACAGCTCCTGGGCGGAGGTGACGCAGGGCGCGTAGCCGAAGCCTTCGACCTCCATGTTTCCGTACTGGGCGTCCGGGGAGCCGGCCTGGCCGTGCCAGAGCAGCATCCAGACCTGGCCGGAGGTGGGGGTGGCGAGGGCACGCAGCAGGGCCTCGTAGGCGTCGTAGCGCCCGGGCGTCACCTGGCGCAGCATGTGCTCGACCTGTCCGGTCGCGGTGCCGCTGGCGCTCACGTGTATCGCCCCTTCGAGAAGTTCCCGGTTAGGGAACCAGCTTAAGGCTCCGCCGGGTGGGGGGCGCCTATGAGCTCGGGGGGCGGTGTCCGTGGGCGGGTGCGGGTTCGCCGTGGCTTCGGGTGCGGGTTCGCCGTGGCTTCGGGTGCGGGTTCGCCGTGGCTTCGGGTGCGGGTTCGCCGTGGCTTCGGGTGCGGGTTCGCCGTGGCTTGCCGCGCCCGCGCGGCGGAGCCGCGGATGTCATGGCCCCGCGCCCCTTACCGGCGCTGGCCGCACCGGCGTTCACAGGTTCCGGTCGTAGAACGGGCGGACGTTCGCCCGCATCCAGTCGCAGACCGGGTCCTGGGCTGCTTCCAGGAGGACCAGGTTGACCTGGGTCTTCAGGGGGGCCTTGGTCAAGGCACGGCCCAGGGCGTCCAGGGGAAGGGCGCGGGCGTCGTCCTCCCAGTGGGTGAGTTCGACGCCGACGAACATGACGGGGTCGGCCGTCTCGACGGCGGCCAGGCAGCGGCGGGCGGTGCGCACGACGCCGACGGCGGCGAACTCGGCGGAGGCCGCGGCCAGGAAGTCCACCGGGTCGTCCTGCCAGTCCGGCTCGAAGAGGCGGACCCGGCCGCCGGACGCGGGTCCGTCCAGCGGGGTGCGGCCGGCCCGGCACAGCTCGGCCACGGCCGGCGGCGGCAGCGGGATGCCGACCATGCCGTCCGGATTCACGGCGATGCCGACCTGCGGGGGCAGGCCGCGGGCGAACTCCGCGGCGGGGGCGATGGTGTGCGCCATCTGCGCGCCGGCGGCCTGGCGGAGCTGCTCCTCCGAGCTGAACACCGGCACGTAGGCCTGGCCCTCGATCTCCAGCGAGGGGAGGTCGAGGGGGCCGCTGTTCGGGCCGCCCCCGTTCGGCAGGGGTATCCACAGGAAGCTGCGGCCGAGCACCTCCACGATCCGGCCGCCGGCGCCCGGCACGCCGAGGGAGGCGGACAGCACCTCCTCCAGCTCGTTGCCGGGCCACCCGCCGTGCGGGTGGGGGTGCGCCTGTGCCGGGAAGTCCATCTGCCTGCCTACCGCCTGCCTGTACCGCTGCTGTGGCTGAAAAGGCTAACCCGTTCGGCCCCGCCGCCCTACGGTGCGTCACCCCGTGAACCCGATTCGGCGGAGGGTGTCGGCCGCCGCCCGGTCCAGGAGGATCGCCGAGGTGCAGCCGGCGGGCAGGGTGCCCTCGGTCACCGCGCGCAGCAGGCGGGTGCTGGCCGTGCGGTGGCGCAGGAACGCGTACCGCGACACGCCCCGGCCGCGCTCGCGCTGCCCGGCCAGGGCCTCACCGGCGTCGACGTCGAGCAGCAGCAGGTGCAGGGTGCCGTCACGGCGGCGGGCCTCGCGGGCCAGCCAGCCGCGCACCCAGGCCTGGGTGCCGCAGTCGTGCACGACGACGCCCTCGCCGGAGCGCAGCGCCCTGCGCAGTCCGGCGTAGTGGGCGAGGCGGACGAGGGGGCGGTAGAGCCCGTACGGCAGGAAGCGCGGCATGCGGCGGTCCCAGCGGTCGCGGGTGTCCTGGGAGTCGATGCGCGGTCCGCGCACGGTGCGCTCCATCAGCGTGGACTTGCCGCTGCCGGGCAGGCCGGTGATCACCACGAGGTCCCGGGGCCCGAAGAGCAGGGCGTGCGGGCTGCGGCCGTCCCGGTCCCGCAGGTCGCGGACGACGGGTGCGGGCAGTTCGGCGCACGCCTCCGGTGCCGGGGCGACGGGCTGCTTGGGCAGCGCGAGACCCGAGTTCGTGGCGTACGCCGTGGTCCTGTTCACCGTGATCGTCCTCCCCTGGGGCGGTTCACGAGTCACCATCCCCGTCGAGTGTAAAGAGAAGGTAATGCGCAGGTCTCGCGTTTTCGTGCGCTTACTGCCACAGGCCGGTTACAGATCACGGTCTGCCATGGATCGGCCGGGCGTGCAATGATGGCGGCGCCAACTGCATACCGGCCGTTTGAATCCGCGCGGGAGAGTCCCCGGCCGCGCCGGGGCGCCGAAGGAGCAAGTCCCTCCCTTGAATCTCTCAGGCACCGTTACCGCGCGGGCGAGGCACATCTGAAAAGCGGGCCGCCCCTCGACGGGCTGCCCCACCCAAGGTGCAAGTCCTGGTCGCCGTACTCCGGTGGTCGTGGCGAACCTCTCAGGTTTCGATGACAGATGGGGAGGATCGACCTCGCCACGTCCTGTCCTGGGAGACGACCGACCGATGAGCAGTACAGAACTCCGCCGTACCGCGCTCGATGCCACGCATCGCGCGCTGGGCGCGACGATGACCGACTTCGCCGGCTGGGACATGCCCCTGCGCTACGGCTCCGAGCGCGACGAGCACGTCGCGGTGCGCACCCGGGCCGGGCTCTTCGACCTCTCGCACATGGGTGAGATCACGGTCACCGGTGCACAGGCCGCCGAGCTGCTGAACTTCGCGCTGGTCGGCAACATCGGCAGCGTGAAGCCGGGCCGCGCCCGCTACACCATGATCTGCCGCGAGGACGGCGGCATCCTGGACGACCTGATCGTCTACCGGCTGGGCGAGACCGAGGCCGCCTCTTCTCACTACATGGTGGTCGCCAACGCCTCCAACGCCCAGGTGGTGCTGGACGCGCTGACCGAGCGGGCCGCCGGCTTCGACGCCGAGGTGCGCGACGACCGCGACGCCTACGCGCTGCTCGCCGTTCAGGGCCCCAGGTCCCCGGGCATCCTCGCGTCGCTCACCGACGCCGACCTGGACGGCCTGAAGTACTACGCCGGGCTGCCCGGCACGGTCGCGGGCGTCCCGGCGCTCATCGCGCGCACCGGCTACACCGGCGAGGACGGCTTCGAGCTGTTCGTGCGGCCGGAGCACGCCGTGGAGCTGTGGCAGGCGCTGACCAAGGCGGGCGAGGGCGCCGGGCTGGCCCCGTGCGGTCTGTCCTGCCGGGACACGCTCCGCCTGGAGGCGGGCATGCCGCTGTACGGGCACGAGCTGACGACCGCGCTGACGCCCTTCGACGCCGGGCTCGGCCGGGTGGTGAAGTTCGAGAAGGAGGGCGACTTCGTCGGGCGTGCCGCGCTGACCGAGGCCGCTTCCCGGGCCGAGCAGAACCCGCCCCGCGTCCTGGTCGGTCTGGTCGCCGAGGGCCGCCGGGTCCCGCGCGCCGGGTACCAGGTCGTCGCCGGTAGCGAGGTCGTCGGCGAGGTCACCTCCGGCGCGCCGTCCCCGACGCTGGGCAAGCCGATCGCCATGGCGTACGTCGACCCCGCGCACGCGGCGCCGGGCACCTCGGGTGTCGGCGTGGACATCCGGGGCAGCCACGAACCGTACGAGGTCGTGGCGCTGCCGTTCTACAAGCGCCAGAAGTAGACACTGCACACTGGCACCGGGCGGCGGGGCCCTGTAGTCCCGCGCGCGTCCTCGCTGCTCACCAGCGGTGTCAGCAGTTCCCCTCATCAGCAGCCCCCTTCACCCGCACTCCCTCGCGTACAGGAGAATTTAGGCCATGAGCAACCCCCAGCAGCTGCGCTACAGCAAGGAGCACGAGTGGCTGTCGGGCGCCGAGGACGGCGCCTCGACGGTCGGCATCACGGAGCACGCGGCCAACGCGCTCGGTGACGTGGTCTTCGTCCAGCTCCCCGAGGTCGGCGACTCGGTGACCGCGGGCGAGACCTGCGGCGAACTGGAGTCCACCAAGTCGGTCTCCGACCTGTACTCCCCCGTCTCCGGTGAGATCACCGAGGTCAACGAGGACGTCGTCAACGACCCGTCGCTGGTGAACTCCGCGCCCTTCGAGGGCGGCTGGCTGTTCAAGGTGCGCGTCACGGACGAGCCGGCCGACCTGCTCTCCGCCGACGAGTACACCGCCTTCACCGCCGGCTGAGGAGTCACGACCGCATGTCGCTTCTGAACACACCCCTGCACGAGCTCGACCCCGACGTCGCCGCCGCCGTCGACGCCGAGCTGGACCGCCAGCAGTCCACCCTGGAAATGATCGCCTCCGAGAACTTCGCGCCCGTCGCGGTCATGGAGGCCCAGGGCTCGGTCCTCACCAACAAGTACGCCGAGGGCTACCCCGGCCGCCGCTACTACGGCGGCTGCGAGCACGTCGACGTGGTCGAGCAGATCGCCATCGACCGGGTCAAGGCGCTCTTCGGCGCCGAGCACGCCAACGTGCAGCCGCACTCGGGCGCCCAGGCCAACGCGGCCGCGATGTTCGCGCTGCTCAAGCCCGGCGACACGATCATGGGTCTGAATCTCGCCCACGGCGGGCACCTGACCCACGGCATGAAGATCAACTTCTCCGGCAAGCTCTACAACGTCGTCCCCTACCACGTGGGCGAGGACGGCCAGGTCGACATGGCCGAGGTGGAGCGCCTCGCCAAGGAGACCCGGCCGAAGCTGATCGTGGCCGGCTGGTCGGCGTACCCGCGTCAGCTGGACTTCGCCGCGTTCCGCAAGGTCGCGGACGAGGTCGGCGCGTACCTGATGGTCGACATGGCGCACTTCGCCGGTCTGGTCGCCGCGGGCCTGCACCCGAACCCGGTCCCGCACGCCCACGTGGTGACCACCACGACCCACAAGACCCTCGGCGGCCCCCGCGGTGGTGTGATCCTCTCCACGGCCGAACTCGCCAAGAAGATCAACTCCGCCGTCTTCCCCGGTCAGCAGGGTGGGCCGCTGGAGCACGTGGTGGCCGCCAAGGCCGTCGCCTTCAAGGTCGCCGCGAGCGAGGACTTCAAGGAGCGCCAGGGCCGTACGCTGGAGGGTGCCCGCATCCTGGCCGAGCGCCTGGTGCGGGACGACGCGAAGGCGGCGGGCGTCTCCGTCCTGACCGGCGGCACGGACGTCCACCTGGTCCTGGTGGACCTGCGCGACTCCGAGCTGGACGGACAGCAGGCCGAGGACCGCCTCCACGAGGTCGGCATCACGGTCAACCGCAACGCCGTCCCGAACGACCCGCGTCCGCCGATGGTGACCTCCGGTCTGCGCATCGGTACGCCGGCCCTGGCGACCCGAGGCTTCACGGCCGAGGACTTCGCCGAGGTCGCGGACGTGATCGCCGAGGCGCTGAAGCCGTCCTACGACGCGGAGGCCCTCAAGGCCCGGGTGAAGACCCTGGCCGACAAGCACCCGCTGTACCCGGGTCTGAACAAGTAGCACCCCGCATGTTCGGGGGCGCCGTGCCGGTCACGAGCGGGCACGGCGCCCCACCCCGAAGCACCACCTCTGCACCACCCCCGTTCTGAGGAGTCCCCGTGGCCATCTCGGTCTTCGACCTGTTCTCGATCGGCATCGGCCCGTCGAGCTCGCACACGGTCGGCCCGATGCGCGCGGCCCGCATGTTCGCCCGCCGTCTGCGCAACGAGGAGCTGCTCGGCTCCGTCGCCTCGGTCCGCGCCGAGCTGTACGGCTCGCTCGGCGCCACCGGTCACGGCCACGGCACGCCCAAGGCGGTGCTGCTCGGCCTGGAGGGCGACTCACCGCGCACGGTGGACGTGGAGACGGCGGACGAGCGCGTCGAGACGATCAAGTCCTCGGGCCGCATCCGCCTTCTCGGCGAGCACGAGATCGCCTTCGCCTACGACGACGACATGGTCCTGCACCGCCGCAAGGCCCTCCCCTACCACGCCAACGGCATGACCCTGTGGGCGTACGACGCGGCCGGCGCGGAAGTGCTCTCCAAGACGTACTACTCGGTCGGCGGCGGCTTCGTCGTCGACGAGGACGCGATGGGCGCGGACCGCATCGTGCTCGACGACACGGTGCTGAAGTACCCCTTCCGCACCGGCGACGAGCTGCTGCGCCTGTCCCGGGAGACGGGCCTGTCCATCTCCGCCCTGATGCTGGAGAACGAGCGGTCCTGGCGCGACGAGGACGAGATCCGCGAGGGCCTGCTGGAGATCTGGCGTGTGATGCAGGCGTGCGTCGACCGCGGCATGTCCCGCGAGGGCATCCTGCCGGGCGGCCTCAAGGTCCGCCGCCGCGCCGCCAACACCGCGCGCAAGCTGCGCTCGGAGGGCGACCCGCAGGCCCTGTCCATGGAGTGGATCACCCTCTACGCCATGGCCGTGAACGAGGAGAACGCGGCCGGTGGGCGGGTCGTCACCGCCCCGACGAATGGCGCGGCGGGCATCATCCCGGCGGTCCTGCACTACTACATGAACTTCGTGCCCGGCGCCGACGAGGAGGGCGTGGTCCGTTTCCTCCTTGCCGCGGGTGCGATCGGCATGCTCTTCAAGGAGAACGCCTCCATCTCCGGCGCCGAGGTCGGCTGCCAGGGCGAGGTCGGCTCGGCCTGCTCCATGGCGGCCGGCGCGCTCGCCGAGGTGCTGGGCGGCTCCCCGGAGCAGGTGGAGAACGCCGCCGAGATCGGCATGGAGCACAATCTCGGCCTGACCTGCGACCCGGTCGGCGGCCTCGTCCAGATCCCGTGCATCGAGCGCAACGGCATGGCCGCGGTCAAGGCGGTCACGGCGGCGCGGATGGCGATGCGGGGCGACGGGTCCCACAAGGTGTCCCTCGACAAGGTCATCAAGACCATGAAGGACACCGGCGCGGACATGTCGGTGAAGTACAAGGAGACGGCGCGCGGCGGGCTCGCGGTGAACATCATCGAGTGCTGAGGATTTAAGCCCTGACCAGCGCGTTTATATCTTTCAGCGCTGTCAGGGCCTTCCCTGCTTGCACGGCGGAAAGTCCCTGGATCGGCCCTGGGACAGACGCGAAAGTCCCTGAAAAGTCCCTGGGATATCCCTGCGCAAGCAGCCTTCCGGGGCCCGGGACCAGGGCCCCAATCCCTCGAAGGGACCGGCGAAGCCACCATTCGGCATAACGTTCAAGGCCCTCTCCTTCGCTCCACGCAGCGGGGGAGACGAACGCGGGACGTAAGCTGACGTGATCAGTCAGAGGGGGATCATGGAAGCGCCGAACGTCATCGGAGACTGGCAGGACTATCAGTCCGATGAGTGGGCCGGCCTGCGTGTACGGGTGCACACCCTCACGAGGGGAGTGCCTCCGCAGGGTCGTAGGGACGAGGCGAAGGGGCTGACGTACATCTCGTTCCAGGTGACGTTCGAGAACCACCGTTCCACACATCTCTCCATCGTTTTGTGCGACCATCCCCGCCACATTGACGTCCGTGTGGGACGAGACGGCCACGGCGCCTTCGTGGATGAGTACGGCTCCAGCGACATCCGAGGCTTCAACCTCTACCCGCAACGGCGGGCGACGGCCACCGTCTACGCCACCGCACCCCCCACGCAGTTGCGGCAACTGGACATCCAAATCAGTCCAGAGATCGACGGTGAGCAAGCGTTCGGATACGTCTGGGTCGGCGGACTTGGCATCCACGAGGGCTCAACGGGAAGGAACTCTCGCGCGTCAGCGGCTGATTCCGGCATGGCCCGCGAGGTGGAACGTTTCCTGGAGGAGACGGCTCCCGGTTCCTGAAACCACCATGTGCGACCGGGGGCGCCTGCAGCTCTGACCCTAACCGGGCCAGCACTGTCTTCAGGTTTCGAACCCGAGACCTACGCATGACGAGCACGCTAGTGATCGTGCCGGGCTGTGTCGGCTGGTGTTGCCGAGTACCGTTTTGCCTGATCAGACCACCGGTGCAGGTCCGGCGGGTGCCGGTCCGTGTTGCACTGTCCAAAGGCGTCCCCGCTCCCCGTGCGCTCCCCTGGTGGCTGCTCGTGACCGGCTATGTCCGGTCAGCGACTGGCCCGTGGCTCCGGAACGGTCCTTGTCGCCATCCCACAGACACCTGGCCGGGGAGGTCACAGGGTCCTGGAGAGGGGGAAGTGGCAGTCGAGGATCTTGCGGGCTTCCCGCCGACGGGCGCGGCGGGGGTGGAGCAGGGCGACGCCGACGATGACGATGTAGACGGTGATCCAGATGCACAGGGCGGTGATCAGTGTCCAGGGCAGGGGTCCGGTCGCGGGGAGGAGGTCGGTGAGAGTGGTGAGCATGGTGGTCTCCTGGTCGTTTGCCGGGCCGTGTGCTCCGGCGGTTCCCCTAGATCACCAGGCCCCGTGCGCCTCGCCTGGATGAAGGTGGGAGGGCTCTATGTCCAAAACTGCGTCCCGCTTCCGGCGGTGTGGGTAGGTTCGCGGCATGTCTTCTACGAATGATCCGGTTTCCGCTGATCAGCAGCTCATCGACCAAGCTCTTCGGCACGATTTGGTGGTGTCGGTGAAGCAGCTTGCGCTGTGGCGGCGGGCGGGTTTGTTGCAGGGGCACACGGTGCGGGCGCTGGGCCGGGGGCGCGGGAGTACGTCGGTTCCGAATGATGAGGCGTTCGGCCTGGTCGTGGCGCTCGCCCGGCTGGCACGGAGGGGTGCCCGGCCCTCGCATCTGGCGCTGGCGCTGTTCGGCGAGGGGCATCCAGTGCCGGAGGCGGCCGTACGAAATGCCTTCAAGAAGGCCGTGCGGGGGCACGGGACCGGCCTCGGCGAGGAGGATCCGGAGACCGGGGAGGACGAGGAAGAGTGGGCGGAGCGTGTCGCCGACGAGGTGGTCGCCTCCGGGCAGCGGGTCCGGCTGATTCCCGCGCGGGCGCGGCGGATCGACGAGGGCATCGCCCGGTACATGCGTGACCGTGGGGTGGTGTGGCCTCCCCCGGAGCTGGCCGGCCTGGACCGGAACCCGGAGCCGTCGAGTCCGTCCGGTGGGGAGGTGACGGCCGCGGCGGTGACCACGGTGCTGCGCGGGGGTGCTTCCGTCACGCCGCAGGGGATCGGTGATGTGCTGCGGGCCATGCAGCCGGCGGGGTGGGGTAACCCCGGGGCGTCCCTGGCCGAGTACACAGTCGAGGACGTTCCGGATGCCTCCCAGGAGGTGTTCCTCCCCGACGGCGGGATGAGTACCGTCCCCGACGGGCCTGTTCTCGACACCCTGGTCGGTCTGGCGGTGACAGCGAACCTGAACGATCTGCGGGGCGCCTGGGCGGCGAGCGGGGCGACCCGGGAGTGGGCGCTGGACCTGTGCGGCCGGGTCGAGACGGAGCTGGCGGCCAACGAGCTGGGCAATGCGGCCTTCGAGTGGCTGATGGGCAGGACCTTCGTGTCGGGGATGGTACTGATGGCCGAGGTGGGCGATCAGCACTGGTCCCCGTCGGACCGGGCGAGGGACTCCCTGATGCTGCTGCTGATGCGGCAGGCGCTCCGCGATCTCGACGAGAAGGTGCCGGGCTGCCAGTGGGAGCTGCTCGAGTCCCCCGGGATCATGCCGGGCTCGCTGGTGCCTTTCCTCCGGCCGCAGCACGTCTCAGAGATCCGGTAGGACGATCATGGACCAGGGCACTCGTGAGACCGTGGTGGTAGCTGTGGCCGAGATGGCGGTGCTGCGTGCTCTGCAAGTCGCTGGCCGCCGGCTGCTCGCGCGGCGGAGCCGGGCGGTACGGGGCTCTCTGCAGGCCGTCCCTCCGTGGGAGCTGCATGTCCATGTGCCGGTTGGCGATACCGATCTGGATCTTCTCCTGCGGGACGCGTGGGTCATCCCTGAAGCCGTCGGCCTGCCCTCGATGATGATCGAGAGACTGGATCAGCATGTTCGGATTCTGCTCGCTGCCGGGCTCGGGTACCGCCGGGGCGACTTGATCAAGACGGTGTCTCGTCTTCCGCTGCAACAGTTTGAACTGCCCTGGAACGCGCACGCTGGGACGGATGAGACTCATGCCCCGGGCGGGTGATCCCGTGGAGCTGAGGACGGCAAGCGTCCTCTGGCATTGCACCGGTGAGACCGTCGAACCGTATGACCATTGCCCTCGGTGTGATGACTTCCATGATGTACGGGCTGATCGCAACGGCCGCTACGACTTCATGTGCGGCAGTGACCGGGCGGTCGAGGTCACACTGGTGACCAGCAGCGTGGCCCAGCAGAACCTGAGCGCCTGGGAGCCGTACCTCACCCAGCGGGCGGTACCCGAGCTGGATCTGGGCTGGCATGTGGTGTTCGCGAGCACGGCGAAGGCGACCTACGGAGGCCGCAAGGAGAACCCCCGATTCAAGGACGCCCTGACCGTCATCACCCCGGCCCTGGCCGAGCTGGAGCGGCGGGGCGTGTCCCGCTTCGGCCCCGGCACGGCCTGTATCGAGCAGCCACTCCACGAAGAGGCGTGCCCGTACGGCACCCTGGGCACCGCTGGGGTGACCTTCGGTTGTTCCATGCGCAGCGAGACAGGTGCCGGCTACATCAGCGCCGGGTTGCTGACGGGGTACGACCAGATGCCGGCTTTCAACCCGGACCACTGGGCCAAGAAGGCTGGGAAGAACCGCCGCCAGGGGAAGCCTCCGCCGCCTTCTCCGGTCCCGGAACCTCCTCAGATGGGCCCGGTGCTGCGGTCGTTCGATCCGGGCTTCATCGCTTTGCTGGAGGGGCGCCGGGCCGAGGACGAACGGAAGTGGTCCGAGACGATGCGAGCCCTGTTTCCCGGTCGCTACACCGATGCCGAGCTGTCCGAACTGGCCCACCGGGAGGTTAGTGAGCGGATCGCATGCGCACGATCCTTGACCTGGCGGACCGCGCTTCCGGCGAAGCCGCCGCCCATCGCCGACGCCGATGGTGGAACGGAGCTGGTGGAGCTTCTGGAGGTCGAGTTCGAGCTGCACGAGGACCTGGCCCTGAAGCTCAACGCGGCTTCTGACCGGCCGTGCCGAGAGGTGTTCTTCTGGCTCAGCTGGATGCGTTCCTCCGCATGGCACCGCCTTGCCGACCCAGGCCTGCTGCCCCAGCGATCTCCGAACGTACCGGCCGGCATCACTGGCCTCTGGGTCGGCTGTCTGCTGGATAGAACCCACATCCTGCACTGGGACCGCGACGCTGGCTGGACGCGCCACCCGCTCCCTGACCCGCTGCCCACCCTCGAATTCCCTGGCTGCCCCTGACCAGGAGTCGAATGGCTTGGCGGCGTTCACGCATGCGGCCAGCAGGGTGGCCGCACTATCAGTTTGCCGTGCACCGAGGATCCGAACCCATGCAGTTTTGCCAGATAGGTATCGAACCGACCTGGTACGAGCCGATTGGGACGGTTGGTGTTGCAACATCGACACCGCCCTACTCGGACTGATGTCTCCGGAATTGTCGGCGTCGGTTGAACCTGGACCCACTTTGGGCGGTTGAAATCTGACCCGGGTGTCTTCGGTTTGGTCGTTTCAGTCGTTGTCGGTGGTGGTGGGGACGCGTCCGAGTTCGCGTCCTCGCATGCGGAATGAGTCGCCTTTGAGGGAGTGGACCTCGGCGTGGTGGACGAGGCGGTCGATCATGGCGGCGGCGACGGTCTCGTCGCCGAAGACTTCTCCCCAGCGTCCGAAGGGTTTGTTGCTGGTGACGATCACGGACGAGCGTTCGTATCGGCTCGAGATGAGCTGGAAGAACAGGTTCGCCGCCTCGGCTTCGAAGGGGATGTAGCCGACCTCGTCCACCACGATCAGCGGGTAACGGCTCAGCTTGGTGAGCTCGGCCTGGAGACGTCCGGTGTGGTGGGCGGCGGCCAGGCGGTCGACCCACTCGGCGGCGGTGGCGAAGGCGACGCGGTGTCCGGCCTGGCAGGCGCGGACGGCGAGGCCGATCGCCAGGTGTGTCTTGCCGGTGCCCGGCGGTCCCAGGAAGACGGCGTTCTCCTTGCCGGCGATGAAGTCCAACGTGCCCAGATGTGCGAGCTGTTGTCGCGTCATGCCGCGCAGATGGGTGACGTCGAGTTCCTCGATCGTCTTGATCGCGGGGAAGTGGGCGGCGCGCACTCTCGCCTCGCCGCCGTGTGATTCGCGGGCGGAGACCTCGCGTTGGAGGCAGGCGACGAGGTATTCAGCGTGGGTCCAGGACTCCTTGCGGGCGCGTTCGGCGAGCCGGTCAGCGGCGTCCAGCAGGGCCGGTGCCTTCATCGCGCGGGCGAGGAAGGCGAGGTCGGCAGCGGTCTGGGAGCCGGTCCTGCGGCCCGCTGTGGTGCTTTCGGCCGGGGCGGTTGTGGTGCGGGGCATCAGCCGGCCTCCCTGTCGCCGCCGCCTTCGATGACGGTGAACAGCCGGTCGTAGGAGCCCAGTTCGCGTTGCTCGACTTCGACGAGCGGGCGGGAGGGATCCTGGGCTGTGGCCTGGCGGGCGGCCTGCTGATGGTGCAGCTGTCCGCGCATTGTCTTGCCCGCCTCCGCGTGGTCGGGATCGGTGATGGTCTGGTGGCGGGCCCAGCAGCGGGGGTGGCGGGCGACGATCACGCCGCCGGGCGCCAGCGCGATGACCTCGTCGTTGTCGGTGAGCACGGTGACGGTGCGGCCGATCGCGTCGGGGTGCACGGAGTAGTCGTTGGTGTCGACGCGGACGTAGTGGTCGCGGCCGATCCGGGTCTGCATCCACCACCAGGCGGGCGGGTCGACGGGCGGCAGGGTGAGCATCCCGGCCCGGTCGGCCTCCCACCGCTCGGTGGGACGGGTCTGCAGTGTGCGGTGGATGCGCCGGTTGGCGACGGCCAGCCAGGTGGTCAGCTGGGTGTTGAAGTCGCCGGGGCCGCTGAAGGTGCGGCCGGCAGGAAACTCGTCTCCAGGTAGCCATTGGCCCTCTCGACCAGCCCTTTCGCTTCTGGATCACGCGGACGGCAGAGGTGGATCTTCGTGGCGAGCACGCCCGCGAACGCGGCGAACTCCGCCGTGAGCCTGCCGCGGCCGACCCCGGCCTCGTTGTCCCAGACGAGCGTTTTGGGCACCGCACCCCAGGGGGACAGCAGCCGCCAGTGCCCGTCGATCAGGTCGCCGGTAGTGCGGGAGGGCAGCATCCGTGCGGCGATCACCCGCGAGTAGCCCGACACCATCACCAGCACCGGAGGACGCCCCGTCTGCCCATAGCCGAGCGGGATGTCCCCTCGGGAAACCACAGGTCGCACTGGGCCAGCTCGCCCGGCTGATAGGTCGTGCGGGAGACCGGATCGACGGGAACGTAGGCGGGCCGCAGTTCCCGCACCCGCTCCTTGAGGACCGTCATCCCGCGTTCCCATCCGATCCGCTCGGCGATCACCGTGGCCGGCATCGTCGGCGTCTCCCTGAGCAACTCGCGGATCTGTACCTCGACGGCGTCGACCACTGAGCCCTTGGCCGGACGCTCGTACTTCGGCGGCCGGTCGCTGGCCAATGCCCGCTTGACGGTGTTCTTCGAGATGCCCAGATGCCTCGCGATCGCCCGGACCGGCATCTGCTCGGCCCGGTGCAGTCTGCGAATCTCTGCCCAGTCCTCCACGCAGATCACCCTCTCCCTCCTGACCTCAGATCAAGATCAGGTTCAGGCGAAGATCACCAAGTGGGTCACTTTTGATCCGCCGTCAGAGGGTCAGGATTCGAGCGACGCCGAAAGGAATCACTTGCCAGCACCCCCTGGGGCGATCCACGAGCAGCACAGCACCTCCGCTGGACTGCCCCTTCTCGGTGCCGGAGCCGCAGTACGGCGCGCTCTCTGTCCGACGCAGGGCCGCCTAGCAGCCTGGACCCGGAGCCCGCGAGCGAGTGCGGCGTGATGCCGCATGCCGGACAGGGCACCCAGCAGGCCAACGTCAGCGGCTGGGGACGCGCGCTGGCGGCCCTCGCCCGTACCGGACAGATCGCCCGCATCCAGGTGATCGAGCGCACCATCCCCGACTCCGGCGGCGCGCTGCGCCGCTACTGGGAAGAGCACGGCCGACCCGACACCCCGATGGCCGGCGCGATCTACAACGAGCTGATCCAGAGCGCCGGCCCCGCAGCCGCCCCGCACGAGGCGTACGTCGCGGTGTCCCTGGACACCAAGGCGGCCCGTCGGCTGATCAACCAGGCCGGTGGCGGTCTCACCGGTGCCTTCAGTGTCCTCGCCCAGCTCACCTCCACGTTCGACCAGGCGGCGCGGACCGCCGGTCTCACCCCGACGGGCTGGCTCACCGCCCGCGAGATCGCCGCCGTGGTGCGTACCTCCTACGACCCGAAGGCGCTGGCGACACTCGATCGCTGGTCCACGGCCGGTCGCCCCCAGGCCGAGCCCGCCGCCGCCGGCCCCGTCGTGGTCGTCGAAAAGGCGGACCACATCGCCACCGACTCCGCCGTGCACGCCACCTACTGGGTAGAGAACTGGCCGCGCACCGAGACGTCGGCCGGGTTCCTGCACCAGCTCCTTTTCACCGGCGGCGTCCGGCGCACGCTGTCGCTCTCCTATGAGCCGAAGAACCTCGACGCCGCCCTGCGCGACGTGCAGCGCAAGAAGTCCAGCGTGATCGCCGACGCCGCCGAACGGGCCCGGCGCGGTCAGGTCGACTCCGAGGCGGACTCGATCGAGTACCAGGACATCAAGTCTCGCGAACGCCAGCTCATCGCCGGGCACGCCGACGTCGCCCTGACCGGTCTGCTGACCGTCTCAGCCGACACCGAGGACGAGCTGCGCACCGCCTGCGCCGTCGTGGAGACCGCCGCTGTCGGCGCCCAGCTCGATCTGAGGCCCCTGACCTGGCAGCAGGCCGAGGCATTCACCGCCGCCGCCCTGCCGCTCGCGCTCGCTGCCTGACCCTTCCCTTCGAAAGAGCACCCTCATGTCCCGCACCGCCAGCCCGACCGCGCAGGACTTCGTGCCCTTCGCCACCGCCGCGCTCGACTTCCACCGGGCACTCAACATCCCGGGCGGCCCGCTGGTCACCACCCGGGCCGAGCTGGACGCTCTGCACGCCCACCTCGTCTCGCTGTACGGGCTGCTCGACGCCCACGCCGGTCGCACCGGGCAGCTCGTAGCGGTCGAGGGCGACCAGCTCCGTACCGCCCGCACCCGCATCTGGCAGGCCGCCGAGCACCTCCACGCCGCCTACCACGCGGCACCCCGGCAGGACTCCGGCGAAGTCCCCGAACCGGAGGCGTGCCAGGCCGGCCTTCCAGAGGGCGCACCGGAACTGACCATCTGCCAGCGCCACCAGCGCACCGCGCATCTCGTGCGGCTGCGCACCACCCCGGCCGACCTGCACGCCCCGTTCACCGGCCTCGTCCGCCGCTGATCCACCCCTCACCTGGAGAAACGTCATGCCCCGTACCCGCGCCAGTGCCTCCCCTCTGTTCGTGCCTCGTAAGACGACACGCGCCGAGCAGCGGGCCGCCCGAGCCGGTTTCACCGAGGCCCGCCGCCAGGCACGCCTCGCCGGAAGCCCGCCCAAGCACCGCGCCGAGCAGACCCTCGACCCGGATCTGCGGCCCACCTATCCGCTCGCCGGTCGCCCCGGTCCCGCGTCCGCCCGCGGCGGCAAGCTCGCCCTGCCCGCCCACCGGATGACCACCGCCACAGCCAGCGGCGCGTACCCGTTCGTGGCCGAGGGCGGCTTGGGCGCCGAAGGGGTGTTCATCGGCCGCGATGTGCATGCGGAGGCGGCCTTCTGCTTCGACCCGTTCTCGCTCTACAACAGCGGCAGGGTGGAGGGCTTCACCAACCCCAACGCGGTCCTAGCCGGGATCATCGGCATGGGCAAGTCGGCGCTGGCGAAGTCGATCGCCACCCGGTCGATCGCCCACGGCTACCGGATCTACATCCCCTGTGATCCCAAGGGGGAGTGGACCGGTGTCTCGCAGGCCCTCGGCGGATACAGCATCGCCCTGGGCTCGGGGCTCCCCGGCCGGTTGAACCCGCTCGACGCCCCGGCCCGCCCCACCTCCGTGAGCGAGGAGGACTGGTTCACGGAGGTCCGCAAGCGCCGTCTGCTGCTCCTGGCCAGCCTCGCCCGCACCGTGCTGAAGCGCGACCTGCTGCCGATGGAGCACACCGCCCTCGACCTGGCCCTGGATCTGGTCGTCGCTGACGCCGCCGCCCGGGGCACGGTGCCGCTGCTCGGCGAGATCGCGCACGTACTCGGCTCCCCCGAACGCCTCGACCAGGCCCTCGGCCACCAGGCGGGGCACCTCGGTTCAGCCGCCCAGGACCTCGCCCATGCCCTGCGACGTCTCGTGCATGGCGACTTGAGCGGCATGTTCGACGCGCCGAGCACCGTGTCGTTCGACCCGACAACACCGATGCTGTCCATCGATCTCTCCCGTCTCGGCGGCTCCGGGGACGACACGGCACTGGTGCTCGCGATGACGTGCGCGAGCGCGTGGATGGAGTCAGCCCTCAGTGATCCCGATGGTGGTCGGCGCTGGGTAATCTACGACGAGGCGTGGCGGCTGATGCGGCACGTCGGGCTGCTGGAGCGGATGCAGAGCCAGTGGAAGCTCTCCCGAGGGCTGGGCATCGCGAACCTGATGGTGATCCACCGGCTCAGCGATTTGCTCTCGGCGGGCGACGCCGGGTCTCGCGGCCGGGTCCTTGCCGAGGGGCTCCTCGCTGACTGCAGTACGCGCATCATCTACCGCCAGGAGCCTGACCAGCTCGCCGCCGCTGCGTCTCTGCTCGGCCTGACCGGCGTCGAGACCCAGGCGGTGTCCGCTCTGACCAAGGGCCGAGGTCTGTGGAAGGTCGCTGGCCGCTCGTTCATCACCCAGCACATCCTCCACCCGGCCGAGCGGGAGCTGTTCGACACGGACGCCCGCATGGCTGCCTAACCCAACGACCGGCACAGCAACGGGAATCGATCATGTCTGCTTCTTCCACTCCTTCCTCCGGTGACAACCAGCCGTCGCAGACCACCGACCCTTTGGCGTGGCGACGGCACCTCCCGGCACTGGCCTCGGCCGCCGCCGGGATCAACGAGGCGTGCGACGCCTGGGATGCGGTTTCGGACTCCCTCTGCGACGCGGACGGCTGGCCGCTGGACGACAAGGTCTACGGGGACGGGAAGGTCAAGCGGGACGCCGAAGCGTGGAAGCACGCCGAGGTGTTCCTCAACCACGGACCCGAGGTGCTGGCCGGGGTCCGCGCCGCCGCCGACGGCCCCGACTACGTCGAGGGGCCGATCAGTGACGACCTCCGTCGGATACGCGGGATCGACAACATCCTTTTCCGGGCGGAGGAGCTGCGGCACGAATGGGACGGCGTCATGGCGCTTATGGACGGTTCGCAGCCGAGCGTGCTCCACCTCTACAAGGAGCGTGCCGAAGAGCACCGCAACACCGAAGGCTGGCATTACTCACACGAACTGGGTGCCAAGGGGCCGGCGTTGGTGCGCGTCGGCGAATACCTCGCTCACCGAGCGGACACCGAACGGCCGACGCAGACCGAGCGGGCTCGCGTCGCCCTGACCCGCTCGCCGCACAACACCCCTGCCGTATCGCCTGCTTCACCCCAGGTCCCGCCGGCATCGCATCCGCCAGCTCCCGGTCGCTCGCGGTGATCCCTAGCACGCAGTCACGGCAGCGCCAAACTGCCCGATCACCAGATCCTCATGGACCACCGCAATCCTCAAGCTCCACGCCCCCGTCGGCTCCCGCCGTGCGGCGGGGCGTTCGCAACGGAGAACTCCATGCACCACGAAACCCCGCCCCCGAACGCCACATCCGATCCGCGTCGCCTTCAGGCTGCCCTCCGTTCAGCGCTCGGGCAGCGCGGCCTGGAGGGCACCGTCGAGTACGGCCTGAGCGACTACATCGTCCACGCCGAGCTTCCCGACGGCAGTTCGCTGATCATCTCGCCGCCGCAGGAGCCTCCCTCCGAGCACCCCGAGTCCCCGGAAAGCTGGATGGTCACCCGCCACCGGTCCGTCGAGCCTGCCGTCTACGAGGTGATCTACGACTCCGAGCCGGACGGTCCGCATGCGCGCCACGGCGTCAGCGTGCCGGATCTCCTCTCTGCTGTCGACGCCCACCTGGACCAGCTTGGCGTACCGACACGCCAGGAGCAGGAACGTTCCGGCAAGGCGCGCGCCGCCACCGTGCTCCCGCCCGACTCCGCTCCATCCCGGGCGAGGGTCGCTCTCGCCTCCTCACCGTCGGTCGGCCAGCGCGTGCTCCCGACCGGTCCGCCGCCGGAGTCTTCCGCGCGGGCCGCGCCGCCGCCGGCCAGTTCCTCATCCGCTCCCCGGCTCTGACCGACCGCGATCCAGGAGTCCTCCGTGCACCGCACCCTCAGAACTGATCCGCCCGTCGCCCGCACCTGCAACCGCACCCGCCTCGGATGGATCTGCCATGCCCAGCCACTACGACGTGCTGCCCGACCTGGCCTTCGGCCACCACCCCGTCCACGGCATCGTCGCCGCGAACCCGAAGAACCTCGCGGCCAGCACCTGGATGCTCAGGGGATTCGACTTCCATCCCGTCCCCGACCAGCCGACGTTGTACGCGCTGGCCGACCAGAACCGTGACGGGCACGGCCGTACGAGCCGGGCCATCGAGCTGCTGCGCAAGGCCGGCTACCAGGTCGATGTGGACGTCGCACTTGACCCTGCACTGGCGCCCGAAACGGCACAGGTACGCGACCGCGGTCCGCTCGGTGAACCAGACGTCGCCTTCGCCGATCACCCGCAGCTCGGCATCGTCGCAGCCCTCGACGACCGTGTCTCCGGCCTCAGCGGGCTCGCGCTGGTGGAGGACGGCTGGCGGCACAACTCGAGCCTGGACATCTACACGCTCCCCGCGACCACCGATCGCGCCGAGGCGCTAGGGAAAGTCGCCGACGCCACGGTGGCCCTGCACCGTTCGGGGCTCCAGGTCGCAGTGCAGCCCCGCCTCGCTCAAGAGGTGACGGCTCGGCCCCGCCCTGCTGCCACGCCGGCCGTCGGCCGTGAGCGCGGCCGTGGTCCCGCTCGCGCGTCTCCGTTGAGCGCCGCCGCGCTCGCCGCCAGCCCGGCCCGTGCCGGTATCCCGGGAAGGCCGCCGGTCCCCGCCGCCGTCACCACACCGGCGGTCCGGCCGGTTGACCCCCGCATCGCGTACTCCCGCGACCGCTGATCCAACTCCTCAAGGAGGCCCTTTCATGGCCGTTGCTGGTAATCCCGGCTATCAGAACTTGCGGAATGCCAGCCCGAGCGACCGCCGAGGGGAGCTCTGCGAGACGGACACAGACGGGAACGTTCAACCGCTCTTCCGCCCGTGCCATCGGCTCAAGACCCGCGAGGACTTCGGGGCCGCTGGTCCGCCGTTCTAGCAGCTAGACAGAGGGGAAAGAGAGTGAATCGCCGTCCCCAACTCTCGGCGGAATGGGCGGTATTTGTCCGTGAGGTCCACGGCGTCCGGGTCCGGGTGGCCGGCCTCCCGCAGGAACTCGACCACGTCACCCGCCTGGTAGGCGGTCCCGAGGATCTGCCCGTCATATCGAACCTTGCGCCACCCGCGCTCGTCGGGCGGGTAGACGACTACACGTCGCTCCATGCCCCAGCCTCTGAGAGGGCGGCTGGGGCCGCATCTCAGGGGCCTCCGCTCGAAGCGGTGTGCTGCGCATGCATGTTCTATTTTCAGGTGTCCCGCCCCAACTGCGCGCGCGTCTGCTTGGCGAGGTCGACGAATCCGTCCAGCCACTCCTGAGTCACGTGGCCCTCCCAAACCGGCAGGTGCAGGGACGACACCCACGGGCCGTGGACTCGACTGCCTGATCCGAGATCCCCGAAGGCACGGAACCGAGTGGGCACCCGCGCCATCTTGATCATCTCTTTGGCTAGTCTCCGGAGGTCGTCGGCGTCTGCGATCCAAACACTGTTCGACTGTGGTTGCAGTCGCCTCACCGGCTGATGCAAGCGATGCGCCGGAGGGAACAGGTAGGCCGAAAGTTGTCCGTCGAGGTCGAGATCAAAGCCCACGCCATCGACAGTGAAGTCGATGGCCCCCACGTTCGAGATCCGCACCCCGGGAAAGAATTCAACGGAGTCGACGTTGACCGGCTTAACGTCCTTGAGATTCTCGATCTTTGTGACGATGCCAACACTGCTGGCACTGACCGCTTCCGCTTCGGCCTTCGGCGTGGTGAACGCCTTGACGACCTGATCCAACTGTTTTGCGCTCAGGCCGGCACCTCGGCTCTCCGTAACCTGCCGCGCCTTCCATGCAAGCAGCTCCTCGGTCGGGTAGGACTCCTCATGGGCATCCACCCACCTGTGGTGCTTGAGGCACAGAAGCAGCAGGTTCTCCTCGGCGTTGAGCTTGCCGTTGGCCTTGGTGAAGTTCGGGTCGTACCGAGCCCCGCCGGGCTTCTCGGCCCGGATGTGCGCCACCTCTACGTTCGGGCTCTGGTGGCCACGGTGCTCCTCGATCAGAGGCTCTGAGCAGTCGGGGTACGCGCAACCCGTCGCGCGACCGAACAGGATCTTGCAGAGGCGGGCACCAGGGCTGAAGTCGCTCACCGGACTGACGATAGGTGGTCAAAGCCGCTCCGACCTGGGAAATCCAGCATCTCGCCGGGCTGCAGCCCAATTAACTGACGCACCGCCAGATCTACTCGAGTCAACCTGACGATTCCGTCCCTGCAAATCCTTAACCCCCGACGAAACCCTACGGCTTCGCCATACACTTCATCCCGTAACGCCCCTAATGGAAGGAGCACCCCTTTGGGAGTTGTCGGTAAGCTCCACTATCAAAAGTTGCGGAATGCCCTGGGGCGATGGGCGTGCCTGGGTCATCTGATCACGCGGTGCTATCACGGTCGCAGCTCGTGAATCTAAGCTTGGCCACGGCCTCGGCGACGTTGTTGCTTTCAGTGCAATGGTGACGATCTCGAGTACAGTGCCGCGTTCGTCACAGATCAGTCTTCGTGCGCTGGCCGTCCAGCGATGGGCGCATGTCACCTGCTGGTCAACACCCCAGCGCAGCCTGCTAGAGCGGGCGCAGACGCCCACAACAGCAGTCACAGACGCCGATAGGGTAGGACGTGTCGGGCTGACCGACGTTTCGCCAGCCCACTCGGCCCAACTGCCGAGTCAGGTGTGGGAGTGCGACGCCCTGCAGGGCAGAGAGCGAGTCTGACGCAGGTGCGACCCGATGAGTTGTTTCCTTCCGCTGCCGGATACCTCGACGTGCCTTCCAATCTGGACGTGGATCCCACGGATCCGACCAGTGTGGCGCAGTTGCTTGCCCATATCCGACTTCAACAGGATCACCTTCAGGACACCCCCCACGTGTGGGAGCAGTTCACCAAAGCGCTCCTGAGCGACATTCGAGGTGTTCCAGCTGTCGTTTCCCAGGTTCCTGAAGGGGCGCGTGTTGTTCTAGCACTGGGCGTCTGCTGGGCCCCCGCGCGGCTGGCGTTCGAGTGTGCGCAACCCTTAGCCATGTGGGAGTGGCTGCATCGGGCGGTGGCTACATCAGACAACGAGGGTGGATCGATCGACATTGACTTGGGGCCGGTCGACCGGGCCCTCAAAGACCCGCACTGGGCCAAGTCCGTGGAGCGAATCGTCATCTTGCTGGCGCCGATGGTGTTCTATCTGGCCAATAACCACAGTACCGGCGAGCACCTGGCTCAGGGCTTCCGTGCACCTGTATTCTCCATCTGCGCCCGCGCCTTGCCGACCGGGGACAAGCATGTGGTGGAGGCTGCCCTTCACCTGGCAAAACATTTGGTCTGGCAGGACTTGCGTCGGCCGGCGTGCCTCCTAGGACACGCCTTGGAGCTTCTCCTGCTGGCCAATCCTACTCACCCTCTCGCGGGGGCCATGGCTGCCTTTCTGGCCGGGGAACGGCCTCCGGTGACCCATCGCGACCCCACTGTAATCGCGGCGTGGGCGGCACAACATGTCTCCATGAATCCCTTCGCCGCCCTGAATCTTCAGGTGAGTCGATTCTTAGGGATGCCCAAGAACGAGGGTGACGCCGTCCTGCCTGAATTGTTGCAGCAGGTGGAGGAGGTCATCGCCATAGTGGAGAGTGAGAGCGATCCGGCGCAGGTGTCACGCGATCGAGGCATCGTTTTCTCCATTTTGGGCCAGCTTCAGTACCGGCTTCTCCAGTCAGGTGACGCGCTGCACCTGACCCAACTGCTGAGCATCTGGCGGGGTGTACCAGCGGATCAGGCTCGCAACGACCGGTGCCTTACGCTGGCGAACGCCGGAAGTAAGGTCTGGTTCCGGCCAGGTTCGGCCCCATCACCTGACCTCCCGGACTCGGGTAACCGTCTCACCACGGCCTTCAATAAGGCATTGGGGAAAGCCTTGGTTACCCGCGGCCAAGGCGACACCGCACTAACTCATCCTGCCACCGGGCGCAAAGATCTGACCCAGGCAGAGGAGTTGCACGACGCCCTGCACGCCCATCTCGACGTAGCGGATCTCGTGGAATTCGCCTTTAGTGAGGACGCCGCCGCCTTTATCTCGCTGCTGCCGAGCCTAACCCCGGTGCAAGCGATGCTGGCCCGCGCGCAAGGACCGGCCCTTCCGCTGGCCGTCAGTTTGCGAGCACCGCTGCCGGACCGTCCTGTGGAACGAGTGCAGTTGTGGTGTGGTGATGCACCGTCAGCTCGTACGGAAGCCGCCATCGTGGAGAGAGTCTTTTCCTACGCTGGTAAAACTGTCGACGCAATCACTGGCGATGACCTGTCCCGCGACCGATTCCTTGCCGAGTTCCAGCGCGATGACTACGACGTCATCTGGGTCGTCGCGCACGGGTCGCACCCTCCCTACGCGCCCGACCAATCTGCTGTCGTGCTCAGCGACAGCGAATACGTCTTCCTCGACGACCTCGCCCGCGCGACGCGGCCGCCAGCGTCAACCCGGCGCCTCGTTGTGTTCAATACCTGTGACAGCGCGGCCGCTGACACACAAGGCCCTTATGACGACCGGGGAATCGCCCGTTCCGTAGTCGGACCCGACCAAGCGGTCATTGGCCACTTGTGGCCAGTCGACGGAGATGCCGCCACCGTTTTCGGTGCGCTCCTCGCAATCGAACTCGCTGACGGAAGCGATTACGCGGAGGCATTCGCCAACGCTCTGCGTGATCTGCAACAGGATTGGGCCACGTTGGCCGGTCAGCTCGGTGACCGTGGTATCGGGTCCCTGGTAGCCGAGCCCTTGGACGGCTTCAGGCTGCCCACCATCTTCGACTGGGGAAGCGCCGCCTTCCTGGAATGACCGATGGTGCACGCAAGGGGCTACGGGGGCCAGGCATCGCCAGCGCACGGGCCGCCCAAGCTGGCAGGCTGAATTAGGATGATCCCTCATGGTTTGTCGGTAATCCCGGCTATCGCACCTTGCGGAATGGAGCTGCCGTCGGTGCAGACCGCACTGCAGAGGGTTTGCCAGCCACCATCTCCATCAACGGGGCGGCAAGTTCGTTCCACGGCCACCCTCTTCTTTCGGGCAGGCACGGTCGCGCAGATGAGCGCGGATGGCCGTGTCGAGGGGGTCGCCCCAGCCGTTGAGGAGCTCGGCAGAAAGTAGCCTGGGACGGTGGCTGGCTGGGGAGACAGGGATGCGGCTCGGGGCATCTCGGCTCTGGCGAGCCCTGCGTCCGGCCGGTCGACGGCCCATTCCGCGACCGCACTCAGAGAAGGGGACCGCGAGGGCCGTGCACCCGTCAAGGACGCGGTCAGAGGCTGGCGGGCTACTACGTCCGCAGCTCGGTCGCGGACCAGGGACAGAGGAGCGGGAGGCTCTCCCCGATGCCAGCTTCCAAGAGGTCCGACGCCATCCCCAGCGAACGGCGATCGCGTCCGACGATCACACAGGGATCTCATCCGGGGAAACGCTGCGAGGACGCTGGGTACCGTCCTACAGTGAGCGGCTGAACACCAACTTGAGCTGCCTTTTTGGGAAGTGGGGGGCATGGAATTTCGCATCAAGGTGGAGTGCGCCGATGTCGAAGATGCAACGGCGGCCGAGTTGACCGGGGAGTTCGCGGACTGGTTGGTCGAGGACCGTTCGGTTGGTGCGCATGCTGACATTCGGAAGATCCGTCCACCGTCGAGTGACGGTGGGATGTCCGGAGACGCCGTGGCCTGGATCGCGCTAGCGACGTCGTCGGGTTTCTCCGTAGCCACTTTGGTCTACGCGCACCTGGCCTTCCGCGCCTCGCTGCCGAGCAGACTCCGCGGCACAACGCGACTGATTGTCGAGCGTAATGGGGTGCGCGCGACCATCGAAGGCGAATCACCAGAGGCCGTCGCCCAACTCGCCCGGACCCTGCAAACGGGCGACTCCACCCCGCTGGTATAGGGCCAACCATGGCAGTTCCTGACCCGAAGGCGAGCCGGGCAGTACTAGTCGGCGTTCATGCGTACACCCGGCTGGAACCTCTCCCCCCAGTCGCCGCAGGAGTGACGCGGCTGGCCCAGCTGCTGCGTGACCCCTCGGTGTGGGGGCTGCCAGCGACGCACGTCACCGTGCTTGGGTCAGACGCATCCGGGGACACCATCCTCGGGGCCATTCGGGACGCGGCAAGCGAATGCACCGACACGCTGTTGGTGTACTTCGCCGGACACGGGTTGCGCGACCGCAGTGGTGAGCAGCTCTACTTGGCGTTGGCCGACGCCGATGATGACCACCCAGAGATCGGTAGTCTCAGGTATTCATCACTGCGCCTCGTCGTGGGCCGGGCCGGGTACAAAGCGCGGCGCCGGATCACCTTGCTGGACTGCTGTTACAGCGGCCTGGCTGGCGGCATGGGCGCCGGCACCCTAGCCCGCCCGGATCTGGCACAACTGCTTGATCAGGATCACTCCGACGACATAGATGACGAGACCGACGGCTACGGTAGCTGCGTCTTGACCTCTGCACCCAAGACAGGGCGATCATTCGCACCGCCGGGGGCCCGGTATCCCGAGTTCACCGGCGAGATGATCGATATTCTGGATCACGGGATCGAGGGTGCCGGGCCGACCCTGAGTCCAGACCGGATGTGGCGCCTCGTGCGCCGTCGGCTGCGGACGAGAAACAGTCCCGAACCCCAACAGTTCGGACACAACAGCGTCGTCCTACACGACTGGGTGTACAACCGTGCCCACCAGCCACCACGGATGCATGCACCCTTGAACTCACGCGCCACCGCGCCTTCACAGCCCGAAGCCTCCCAAACGCCAGAGACGCCTCTGCCTGCACGTGCGCAAATTGGTCCTCCCTCCACCATTCCTTCAGCCCGGGCCGAGGCACGCCGCTCACGCACTTCGTCCCACACCGGACGACGTGACGCTCCCAATATGACCCGCCGACGCGTATTGCAAGTGGGGACTGCAATAGCCACCGCAGGAGGGATCACCACTGCCGTCATCCTCAGCCGCGACGATGAACCTGGACCCGACCAGTGGCGCCTGCGCTGGCGTTTCACCGCCGGAGGAGGCCCCACTGCAGAACCGTCAGTGGTCGGCGGAGTGTTGTACACCAGTAACGACAACTACAACCTGTATGCGGTCACTGTTGCCACCGGCACACAGAAGTGGGTCTATAAACATAACGATTACGCCATTTCACCCCCCACGGCGGCGAACGGAAAGGTGTACTTCGGTGGGAAATACTCCCAGCTGTACGCGGTAGACGCCACGACGGGAACGCAGAAATGGGCCCTGGACGTCGGAACCGTCTCTACGGCGCCGGTCGTAGTCGATGGAGTGGTGTACGTCGGGACATCTTCGGGGAGCCCTCACGTGTACGCAGTGAACGCCACCACCGGCAGGAGAAAGTGGGCTCTTGCCGTTGAGGCGGCAATCGACGCGTCGCCTGCGGTGGCGAACGGTGTTCTGTACTGCGGCGACGCCAAGGGCAACGTATACGCGGTGGATGCCGCGACCGGCAAGCAGAAGTGGAGCACGCGCAAAGGCGACCAGATCCGCTCTTCGCCCCAAGTGGCGGGCCGATTGTTGTACGTCGCCAGCAAAGGAGGTCAGGGCCTGTACGCCCTGGATGTCACCACCGGGGCCCAAAAGTGGGTCTTCCCGATCCCAAGAGTCGACAGTCCGCCGTTCGTCGTGGCCGACGGGAAGATGTACGTAGTCAATCAGGAGGAGACGGTGTTCGCGCTGGACGCTGAAACAGGCGCGAAAAGATGGACGTACAGGATCCCCACGAACGAATACATCAGCGGTGGGCTCGCGATCGTTAATGGAGTAGTTTATCTCGGGAGCGACGACCACAATGTACATGCGATAGACGCTTCGACCGGGAAGAAACGGTGGATGTTCGCTACCGGAGGCGACGTGATGGGGACCCCAGCGGTGACGGATGGAATCGTTTACGCTGGCAGTACGGACAAGCATGTGTACGCACTGGATGCAGCTAGCGGAAAAAAGCTATGGGCATGCAAGACCGACACCGAGATCTTCTCAGTGATGATTGCTGATGGAGTAGTTTTCGCCAGAGACTACAACTCCGGCAGAGATTATGACGCGTCTATCTACGCATTGGACACCGGCCCCCGCCCATCCGTGACGAAGTAATACCAAAATTTTCCGATCGCCTTCGAGAAAGTTTTCTCAGAGAAAATCCAAAAAGCGCCACTGTCAAATTATGTGCGTCAGGCGTCAGGCCGCTACCGTTCCCGGATCGCTGCGGCGCTTTCACCATGGAGGAAAACGGCGATCACCTTGGATCGGCCAACTAGAACGCTGTAGCAGCAGTTTGCCGAGGGCACAGGATCTGCGAGGGACTGCCCACGATGGCGGCACGGGAAGCCTATTCTCGGATATGAATAACGCCGGGTCAGCGGCGGCTGACTTCTGCGGCGTAGTCGGGGCCGAAGCCCTGGCTTTCGCGGGTCCAGTTGTCTCCGGTGGACTGGTGGAATCCGAGCAGTCGGCTTATGACGACGGCGGGCAGCTCCGAAGCGATGTCCATCAGCAACACGTGGCGCGCGAGCTGGGGCGGGACGCCGATCGACTTCAGGCGCCGACCCAGGGTGTGCGGGTCGATCGGCTGTCCAGGTAGAGGCTGTGGAACAGCCACTTGGGTTCCTCGAGCGGGACGGTGGCCGCGCGGCCGTTCCGACGCTCGGCGAGCTGGCGGATCAGGTCGTCCAGGGGCGCGGGAATCTCCGCGGGTACGCGCCCGAGCTTGAGAGCGAGCATGTCGCCACGGTCGACAATGTGCTCGGTGGTGAGGCGGCTAATACGGCCAACGGGCTGGGCGAACAGCAGCAGGAGCAGGCCGGCGGCCCGGTCGGCGACCTGGAGTTGCTCGTCGTGGACGAGGCGGCGGACCAGGGCCCAGCGTTGGTCCTTGCCGATGATGCGCGCGGTGAAGTAGGTGCCGATGCAGGGCTGTTTCAAAGTCCCAGTGGTATAGGAAAGTTGCAGGTCACGGTGGTGTGACGCCTGCTGGCCGTCCCGTCTCGTACGCAACGAAGCTCCGGTTGGAGCGGGTGACCTACCAAGTCGCCCTGCCGAACCGGAGCTTCGATGTGTCGTCAGTCTGCCAGCGTCTGTCTGATCAAGTCGCCCTCGCGTCAGCACCGTGCCGATGCGGGACTGCCGCAGCGGCTGGCCACGCTGGCTGACCCGCGGCATCGGCGGGGCAAGCGTCACCCGCTCGTGAGTGTGCTGCTGGTCGCCTGCTCGGCCGTACTGGCCGGGGCCCGCTCGTTCGCCGCGATCGGGCAGTGGGCTCGCAACGCCCCACAGGACACCCTCGCCCGCCTCGGCGCCCGCACGACGACCGTGTTCAGCGCCCGGATCGCGCCGAGCACGGCGACCATCCGCCGCGTCCTGAACGCCGTCTGTCCCGGCGGACTCGCCGACCTGCTCGGCGCCGACCCGGCCGGAGCGCTCACCCTGGCCGTCGACGGCAAGAGCGCCCGTGGCTCACGCACCACCACCGACCCGGCCGCCCATCTGCTGGCGGCGATGACCGGTACCGGACAGACCGTCACCCAGTTGCGGGTGCCGGACAAGACCAACGAGATCACCTGCTTCGCCGCCCTGCTGAAGCCGTACGACCTGGCCGGCGTGACGGTGACCGCCGACGCCCTGCACACCCAGCGCGAGCACGCCCGGTTCCTCGTGGACGACAAGAAAGCCCACTACCTGCTGATGATCAAGGCCAACCAGCCCGGACTGTTCCGGCAGTTGAAGTCGCCGCCCTGGACGCAGGCCACCGCGCGGCGCTACGACCGCGAAACAGGGCACGGACGCAAGGAGACGCGGACGGCCAGGGCGCTGACCGTCACCGATCTCGGGCTGGACTTCCCCCACGCGGTGCAGGCCGCGAAAATCCTGCGCCACCGCACCGACCTGCGCTCGGGAAAGGTGACACCGCAGACCGTCTACGCACTCACCGACCTCACTGCCCGCAAGGCATCTCCCCAACGGCTCGGGCAACTGGCCCGCTCACAATGGGTGATCGAGAACCGGCTGCACTTCGTCCGTGACACCACCTTCACCGAGGATGCCTCCAAGATTCGCACCGGCCACGGCCCCGACAACATGGCCACCCTCCGCAGCTTCGCGATCAACCAGCTACGAGCGGCAGGTCACACAAATATCGCCGCCGGCCTCCGCGAGATGTCCTACCAGCCCTTCCACCGCCCGCTGGACCTCCTCGGCCTGGCCTGACCAGCGACGATCCGAGATCGTCAGACTTTGCAACAGCCCTGGGTACGAACCCGTCCGTCGATCGCGAGCCCGCTGGACAGAGACCGAGATGGAACGCTTTACAACCCAGCACCGCCGGCCCGCAGGTGGGCACGGGATGACGCTGGATTGCATGCACCTCACGGAGGCCGCAGACGTTAATTCGTACACCCACATGAGAAGCTGCCGTGATTGCAGTGAAACCGGAGGCAGATAAAGATTAGAGTTGAACCCGTCAATAGATTTGGAAGGGTTTCCGAATGGACAGTGGACGGCATCTTGTCGGCCACATCACAGCACCGATACAATCGCCCCCCATTGGGATTCGCAAAAAATTCCCCATCATCAAGGGCGGCGAAAATTGACCCTCCTCGATCATTCACTTCTAACCTTGACCGACGGACCAATCGCCGATTCCATGACATACGAGGAATTCGAGACATCCCTCATTCACGGAATACTATTCGAACCAGGATTCTATCTCATAGACGCCTACCTATTCGCCTCAGATCACCTCCGACGCCACATATTTGAATCTTCCCCTGGAAGTATCAGCTTATTCGAACTGGCAATGAGGGAAGATGTTATTTCACTCGTTTCACGGGCGCCAGCCAGCAGCTACCCCCAGCTTCTCCAAGTGTTGCAAGAAATGCAGATCCAGAGCCCTTTCTCGAATGGCGGCCAAATCGCCGACCGGCTCGCGTCATCCGTCGGCCCCCTCGCCAACCCCACGGTATGGCCGGTAGCAATGGGGGAAAGTTACGGATCACTGCTGCGACAATGCCTTCAGGGAAGCGAACCAGTCGGCCTGACTCCAGGGGTATGGCAGGGTACACGGAGATCCTGCGGAATGAAGCGTTGAACGTGGCCGAGGAGTTGAGTTCACGTCGCCCCGGAGCGACAGGTGGAATCCGGCGGGGCGAGCTGATCCGCGCGGCAGGGACAGTGCTTGGGGTATTTGACCCGCAGGAACAGGCTGTCGTAAATCGCTTTCAGATAATCAGGCGACTGACGTCTGCCGGTTATTCAACAGAGCACGGCGAATTTATTGACACCTTCTTTGACTGGATAGACCAGCTGCACCACATTAATTACGCAAAGGCGCTGGACGCAAGGGCATCAGCCATCGCCACAGGAGACCAGGATCTACCGGTGGTAGACAGCATTACGAGGCGGAATCCGACAAGATCAATCATCAACGCCGAGCGACTGTCTCGACATTGAGGTTCGAATGCCGAGCTCGCGAATCCTCCGGAACATGGCTCCGCGCGCAATTCTAGAATTGCGCAACTACGGTATCGACTGGCGAAGTTCCGCAATGAGATTTATGGAAACCCCCAGCACGACATCAAGGCATGCAGCGGAGGCTGCTCTAGCACAGTTCAGCAAGAACATTCGAGGCGTCGCCGGACAGGATTCTCTAGTTTCGGTGAAATTTAGGGCGTTCGCCTTCAAAGCTGCCTCCGCTTTGCTCGCAACGGCAGCCGATATCATTGCGCCGTCAATAGGCCCGTATCTCACAACCGTAGTCGGTACGGGATATATCGCCTACCAGTACCTGACGAATAATCGGACTAGTAAGGTTCGCATTCAGATTCGTTCGGAGTCGACCTTCGGCTAAGAACGGCCCCACGTTTCCAGGGATAACAGGAGCTACGGCTCTAATTCTTTGGCCAAATCGTCAGACGTCCGCTTGAAAGATCGGAATTAAATTCGACATATGAGTCTTTCATTCACACGCGCCGACTCAGCACCACCGGTTCCTGGCAATTTGCCCCACCCCACCCCGTTCGAGTGAAGTGCAGATAAGCACGGACTGCTGGCGCGCCTCGAACGAGGGCGACGAGCAGGACAAGGCCGCCTGGCTCAAGGCGAAGCGCGCCGAGGAGCAGACGGCGTCCGAAGCCTGGTCCGAGCAGTACCGGATGCCTCCCCTGGAGGGGACCGAGCGGGCCGTTCCCTGGGGCGTGCGCTGTCGTCACCAGAGCCTGACCAACGCCTACACCGCACTGGTCACCGAAGGCACGACCAGCGAAGCGGAGTGGGCGGAGATCGAGGAGAACGCTCGTACGGTGACCCGTGCCGGGTGGTGGATAGACCAGAGGTCGTCCGAGCCCGAAGACCTCACCGAACTGCTCCGAGCCGCCACCGGGGCCGACCGGCCGACAGGGAATCCCTTCTTCTGACCGACCGGGTGCCCTGCTGCGGCGGGGCACCCGGCTGACCGCCACCGTGCGGCTTCTACCAGCGATTCTCGGCCGGACCAAACCCCGGATGTGCCGGACGCTCTGCCCACTGGCCCACCTCCAACGGGTCCTTCGCTCCCTCTGCCCCGGAGACTTCCGTGCCTACCTCGATCACCATCACGTCCGAGTTCAGCGGCAGCGTCGTTGCCAAGGGCGCTACTGATGACCTCTCCGCGCAGCTCCTCCGTCACGCCGGTTTCAAGCAGATCGACGACTGGCACGGCCGACGCCACCGCCTGCCCACCACCACTCCGCTCGCCGACCAGGTCGCCATCGCCAGCCATGCGGCCGAGATACTTCGAGCCGCTCGCTATGACGTCACCCTTCCGCCGTCTCTCGACACGGCCCGGATGAGCCCTCCGGTGCATGCGCTGGGGCCCTACGCCGCCGGAGCCGAACTTCTCAGCATCACGGACCAGATCCGTGCGGCCGAAGACGGAGCCAGCCTTCAGCGGGCAGTTGACCACCTCCTTCACCCCGAGCACGGTGCGCTGGAGCGTGTCCGGGAGGCGCTGGAAGCAGCGGGAGAACAGGTCAACGACCTGGACGACGACGCGTATGCGCTCGCCGACCGGTTCGGCTTCGCCTCGGAGTTCGTCAGCTCGGCCCAGTCCGAACTCGTCGATTCCGAGGCCGAGCTACGCCGCGTCGGCGCCGTTTCGACGAGCTACTCCGCAGCACGGACCGTCCGTGATCACCGTGGTGCCGCTCTGACCACTTCTCCTGCGGCGAACCAGGCCAAGGTCTCCTCGGCGTCCAGTTCCCAGACGGCTCCTCTCACTACGACGGGTCACCCGCCGCGCGCCTCAAGCCCCCGACGATGACCCACGCCTCTCTTTTCGCCGTCGGCAACCAGTACGTCGCGCGCCCCCGCTCGACTCACCCGTAAAGGACCATTCACCCGAAGAGGCAAACGTGCCCAAGTATTACTCCAGCATCGGCGAGGCCGTCGGTGCGGCAATGCAGCACAACATCCGGCTCGCCCACTGCAGCGCGGCACCGGGCTCCGGCAAGCCCCTGCAGGTCAGGCACCTGCCCAGCGCTCCCGCCGATCCGTACTCGGTCTGCGGGATGACCTCTCGCCTCCACGAGGACGCCTCGCCCGATGAAGTGGCGGGCATCATCGAGGAGGTCACCGGCGCACTGGTCGGGCCTCTGCCCCAGCTGACCGAACTCGTCGCCTCTGCCGCCGACTGGACTCGCGCCCGTCTCGACTTCGACGACCCGCATCACCATCCGATTTTCGAGACGTGGACCCGACTGGCAGCCGCGTACGGGATGCTCCAGGACGTCCGTGAGCAGTTGGAAGTCGCCGAGGACGGTCTCGCTGCCTGTCCCGCAGAGCGCACGGACCCCCGGCACCACCAGATGGTCAACGTCTTGCGCAGCCGGGAGTTGCTCGACGATGTCCTCGGTGCCGAGGCTGCTCCTGTGCCGTCCGCTGCCCGGAACGTCGATTCAGACCGGCAGCGGGCGGCCCGCGCCTCCTCGCCACGCACCGGAATATCGCCGTCGCCCGGCAGTCCGCCGGCCACCGCAGCACCTCCGCCCGCGCCTCGTCCTGCTGGCCGACCCCGCTGAAACGTTCCGCCTCAGACGTCCAGGAGTACCCCCATGAGCTGCACGAGAGCCGAGCACGCCCCGCCCCTGCCCGCTCGCACACTCAAGGAACCGCCGTGCCTTCCCCGCGCACCAGCGCGCCCTCGACCACCACCGGGTCGGACGCGCTCCTCTACCTCCTGTTCGGCATCCTCGGCGCCGCCATGGCCTTCGGCTCCCTGGCCTGGCTGACCGGGAATCTCACCAACACCTTCGTCGGGAGCGGAACATGGGCCCCCTTCCGCGTAGCGGACGCGCTGCTGCACCCAGAGGTGCTGTGGCCGGCCTTGAGCACCAGCATGCTGATGGTCGGCGCCCGCGTCGTCCCCGCCCTGTTCACCGTTGCCCTGGTCGTCACCGCTGCCGTGCTGTGGATGCGCTGGCGTGCCGGGTCCAAGTCCGGCCTCGCCCGCAAGGCGGACCTGGCGCCGCTGCTGGACAAGGAGATCGTCGCCAAGGCGAAGAGCCTGCGCCCGAGCCTGGGCGGCCGGGAGAGTAAAAGAGGTCCTGCCCGCTGACCGCGGCATCCTGCTCGGCACCCTCGATCCCGGTCGTGCGGAGGTCCGCGCGTCCTGGGAGGACGTGATCGTCGCGATCATGGCCCCGCGTTCCGGCAAGACGTCCGGGCTTGCGATTCCCGCGATCCTCTCGGCACCGGGTCCGGTCCTACTCACCAGCAACAAAGCCGCGAACGACGCCTTCACCACCACGGTGGACGCCCGCGCCGAGGTAGGCACGATCTGGACTCTCGACCCGCAGCAGATCGCCCATCACCCGCGCGAGATGTGGTGGGACATCCTCGCTGACGCCCGCGATCTCGCCGGGGCGAAGAGGTTGGCGGGGCACTTCGTGACCGCGAGCGTGGACGAGTCCAGCGGCTCCGACTTCTGGTCCACCGCCGCAAGCAACACCCTCGGCGCCCTCTTCCTCGCCGCCGCGTCCCACAGGCGGCCGATCACCGATGTCCTGGCCTGGCTCGCGATGCCGGCCGACCGCACCCCGGTGGACCTGCTCACCGACGCCGGCCACCATGCGGTCGCCGCCCAACTCCAGGGCACCGTCTCCGGCGCGACCGAAACCCGCGACGGAATCTATGAGACAGCGAGGCAGTACGCGAGCTGTCTGCTCGACCCGGACGTCGCCGCCTGGGTCACCCCGAGCAAGGATCTCCCCGAGTTCAGGCCGTTCGCCTTCGCCACCTCCCGCGACACCCTGTACCTGCTGAGCAAGGACGGCGGCGGCAGCGCGAGCGCGATCATCACGGCGGCGGCCGACGCCGTGATGCGCGCGGCAGTGATCGTCGCCGAGCGCTCCGGCGGGCGACTCGACCCGCCCGCCCTGTGTGTCCTCGACGAGGCGGCGAACGTGTGCCGCATCAGCGACCTCCCCGACCTGTACTCGCACCTGGGCAGCCGGGGCGTCATCCCGATGACGATCCTGCAGTCCTACCGTCAGGGCCAGCGGTGCTGGGGCGAGGCCGGTATGGACGCCCTGTACTCCGCCGCCACCATCAAGATCATCGGATCGGGCATCGACGACGCGGACTTCGCCGACCGGCTCAGCCGTCAGGTCGGCGATCACGACGTCCAGACCACCTCGGTGTCGACCAGCGAGGGCGGCAAGTCCACCTCGGTGAGCATGCGCACGGAGCGGATCCTACCGCCGGACGCCATCCGCGCCCTACCCAAGGGCAAGGTTCTGCTGCTGGCCACCGGCATCCGGGTCGCCATGCTCAACCTCAAGCCCTGGTACAAGGAGCCCTCCGCCAAGGTGGTCGGCCCGGCTTCCGCTCGCGCCACGAAGGCCATCACCGAGCGTGCCCTCGCGAAGAGCATCGGCCAGGACGATCTTGGACTGTCGGCATGAGCCCGCCCACACCACAGCAGGAGCGGTTGGCCCACGCTCCGGTCGTCCTGCGCGGTGGCCGGTGGTGGCTTGATGGCGGGGTCGACTCGGTCCCCGCCTCCGATCCCGCCTTCACCGCCGTCCTGGACGACTTCGCGCTGTCGATAGCCGCTGCCGACCAGGCAGTCGCCGACCTCCTCATCCGGCAGGACGAGGCGTCCTGCATTGATCCCGGAGGCCGGCGGTGAACCCGCTGACGAGTGCCGAGCAGGCGGTCCTCGGTGCCGCACTCCTCGACCCCGAGCAGCTCACGCACCTGGAGTGGCTCGCTGCGGACCACTTCTATCGGCCCGTCCACCAAGCGCTGTTCGCCGCCCTCCGCAAGCTGCGCAACGACGGGTATCCCGCGCTCTCGGCCGATGGTCCGTTGCCGCTGTCGTGGGTGACCGACGCGGTCGAGGAGGCCGGACAGCACGTGCGCGGGCTGACCGCGGCGTACGCCCACACCCTGATCCAGGCGTGTCCCCGAACCGAGCACGCCCCGGTGTACGGACGCATGGTGCTGGAGGGGGCGATTCACCGCACCGTCGCCCAGCACGCGATCCGTCTCCACCAGGCGGCTCGGGCCGACGCCGTCCAGGGCGAGGTCGAGGGAGCCTTGCGCACGGCGGACGTCCTGACCGGCGTACTCACCGACCTTGCACGACGCTGGGGAACCGACCCTCGACCGGTCCCACCCACCGCTGGGCCCTCTGCCGCCACGGACATCCCGCCTCCGGCGCAGAGCGGCCAAGTCGCCGAGGACGAGCGGTTCCTCCTGGCCGTCCTCGCCGAACAGTCGGGGGCCATGGGCGAGGTGGTGGCCTGGCTGCGGCCGGGAGACTTCGCCGACCCTACCCACGGGCAGCTCTACCGGTGCCTGGGCGCGCTGCACCACCGGGGTGAACCCATCGACCGGATCACCCTGCTCTGGGAGGCCCAGCGACGCGGTCTGCTGGCCGACGGCACTGTGTCGAGCGAGCAGCTGACCGCCGTCTGCGAAGGCATGGTCCCCGGAAGCGCTGACTGGTTCGGGCAGCGGGTGATGCGCTCCTCCGTCACCCGCACCGCCGCCGCCTCCGCGCGAGCCATCCGGACTCTGGCCCAGGACGAGGTTCTGGGGCCCGGCCGGCTGATCAACCACGCCCTGCACGAACTCGGTCCGCTCGACGAGGTACGTACCCGCTGGGCCACCGCGAACAGCAGTCCGGCTCCGAAGACCACGGCATCCGCGCCGCCGACGGCCGAGCCGCCGCCCGACCGAGTGAAGGCCGCCCGCGCCCGCAGCACACCACGCCCAGGCACGTCACCCCCAGCCCCGGCCAGCCGTCTCCCCACGCTGTCGACAGCCCGACCACCCTCGCGCGGCCACCCGTGAGACCCCCTCCTCAACAGCCTCTTCTGCCCCTGGAACTCGCCTTGATCTACCCCGTCTCCGCACCCGCGCCGGACCTACGCGCCACGGCCCCGAGCCTCGCCACCCCCTTGATCGGGTCTCTCTGCTCGGGGTACGGCGGCCTCGACCTGGGCGTGCAGGCCGCGCTCGGCGGCACGCTCGCCTGGCACGCCGAGGTCGACCCGAACGCCTCGCGCATCCTGGCCCGCCACTGGCCCGGCGTCCCGAACCTGGGCGATATCACCGCCGTCGACTGGTCCACCGTCCCCCGGGTGTGCGTCCTGACGGCCGGCTTCCCCTGTCAAAGACGTCTCGGTCGCCGGCCGCCGGGCCGGACTCAACGCCCAGACCCGCTCCGGGCTCTGGCTGCACGTCGCCCGTGCGGTCGCAGCCCTCCGACCCTGCCTGGTTGTGATCGAGAATGTGCGCGGCCTCCTCACCTCCTCCGCCGGTTCCCCTGGCGACGTGGAACCCTGCCCGTGGTGTCTGGGAGACACCGCAGGTCAGCCTGCTCTGCGGGCACTCGGTGCCGTACTCGGATCCCTGGCCGACCTCGGGTACGACGCGAAGTGGCTCGTGCTTCGCGCCTCCGACGTCGGGGCCCCGCACCGCCGCGAGCGGACCTTCCTCGCCGCATGGCCCGCCGGGCACCCTGCTGAAGACGCCGACCAGCAACATCGGGAAGAACGGCGGCAGCCAGCATCCGTCGAAGCGGAAGAGCGGGGGGCACGGTCCGAACCTGGCCGACGAGGTCGAGTGGCTGCTGCTGCCGACCCCGAAGGCGTCGGACGGAATCAAGGGTTCGCCGAACCAGCGGCACGGCAATGGCGACATGACCCTGCCCAGTGCCGCTGCGTCTCTGTTGCCGACCCCGAGGGCCAGCGACACGGGCACCCCGGGCCGCCGCCCCGGGAAGGGATGGCGGCCTCCCTTGTCGGCGGTGGTCCTGCCCCTCTGGGCGGAGGAGACGCCGGAGGCGGGGGCGCGGACCGGCGATGGGGAGCGTACGGATCCGCCATCACCCGATGGGAGAGCCTCACCCGCCCGGCCCCGGCCCCCACGGACGCGGCCGGTCGGCTCCGCGCGGACTTCGTGGAGTGGATGCAGGGCCTGGACGCCGGCTGGGTCACCGCGACTCCGGGGCTCGGCCGTCCAGCGCAGCTCACCGCGCTCGGCAACGGCGTCGTCCCACAACAGGCTGCGCGCGCCTTGCAGTTGTTGGCACCACCCTTCCCCCGCTGTCCCCGCTGCGCCGACCGATAGCGCTCCACTACCGCGTTCTTCCGGCCGGACCAAACCGCTGATTCTCCGGATCCTCTCGGGCATGTCGCCGTCTCACAGATGGAGCACACCCCCATGGCCGACACCAGCCCGACCTCCCCCGGCCCCGAGCCGTACCGCGTCCCCGACGCAGACCTCGACGACCTCGCCAGCACCCTCGCCAAGACCATGACCGAGGTCAGGCAGCACGGCGTCATCCTCGACCGCCTCGGCTCCGAGCCCGGATCCGGCGCCATCCAGCCGCCGGACGGCGCTCCGGAAGCCGAGGCGGCTGACGGGAAGAAGCCCGACGGCCCCGCCTCGGTGTTCATCCTCGCCCTGGGCGGCAAGGAATATGCCGTCGAACTCGCTGCCCTCAGCGACTGGGTGAACTACCTCTTCCTGCCGGTGTACGGCCGGGAGATCAGCACGAGCCGTCCCTGGTGCGCGCACTGGCACGAACACCCCGAGGCCGTCGCCCGGCTCCACGCACTCTGGCTCGCCTGGCAGCAGTTCACCGACACGGAGGCCGGCCTGTCCGGCCCCTCGACCTGGCACCGCGACCACCTGGACCAAACCCTGGCGCACCTGCGTGCGCCCGACGGACCGTTCGCGGCCTGCACGACCAACGCAACTCGCCCCAATCACCGGGTGCTGGCCACCCCGGCGCCCGAGCAGGCGGAAGTGGCGGCGTGAACGACATTCTCGACTTCGGCCTCGACGATCTCGCGCCGGTCGACGACGACTCCGAGGAAGCGATGGAGGCCCTCTGGACTGGCGACTTGACGGTGCTGTCGCAGCACCACACCACGCCCAACGGTTCGCACAGCTTCGTCCTCGCCCACGACCAATCGGTCACCTGGGGGATACCCGGCGAGCCACAGCTCGTTGCGATCGCGGTCGCTCGGGATCTGCGGCAGTCCACGTTCACGTTCGAGACGAGCCACCACGCCACGGCGTCCTTCGCACAGAACTGGCTGGCAGAACGCGGCTGCCCGCTCGAGCCGATCGCACTGCGCGGTGGCGACTACATCCAGCCCGCCGACGACCTCACCCTCCAGGTGGAACAGCAGACCCAGAAGTCGGGCACCCGCTACGAGGTCCTCGACACCTACACCTCTGACGACAACCCCAGCGAGGCGTGGACACTCGTCAACGACTCCCAGGCCACCCAGGCACCGGTTCGCCTCTTCTACGAGGAGTGGAACCACGGTGCCGGCACGTACACGATGCGCGAAGGCGTCTTCCCGGACGTCGGCGTCGCCCAGACCTGGCTGGCCGAGCGCAGCGAACCGCTGCCCGAGCCTCCGGAGTACAGCGACCACAACGGTGCTGTCGTCCGGGCCCGCATCGCCCTCTCCCGGTCCGCTGGTACCTCTCCGACACCGCAGACCGGGCTCGACGCGCCCCGCGCGACAGCGGCGGCACCGGTCCAGCGCGCGGTCCAGGGGAGGCTGCTGTGAGCCGCGCCCGCTTCGCCTTCGCCGCGCACCCTGACGCCATCGCCGACCTGCGGGAACTTCCCTCTGGAATACGCGATTTGGCCTTGCTGGAACTGCAGAACCTCGTCCACGGAAGCGACGACTGCTTGCCGTTGAAGGGCCGACTCGCCGGCTTCCACAAGGTGTACGTCGACCCGGAGGTCGCCTACCGGCTGGTCATCCAGTTCCGTCAGGCCCCACCGACCTCGACTCACAAACGCGAGATCTACCTCGTAGCCGCTGGCAGCCGGAAGGACTACGCGGTCTACCGCACGGCCCACCTGCGTACCGACCCCCAGCAAGAGGTCGGCCCGGACTCCGCCACGGAGGCCCGCGTGCAGGCCGCCCGGTCCCGCTCGACGCTCACCGCCGAACGGCCGACAGCAGGCCGCGCGACTACCCCCTCAACAGCGCCACCCTCGGCCGCTGCCCCCCGAAAGGCCGCCAGGCAATGACCAACGACCTTACTGCGCTGACCCGTTCAGGGCTGGCGGAACTCCTCACCGAGGCCGCTCAGGACGTTGGCGGCATTCCTGCCGCCGAGTACCCGACGGCTGCCGCCCGCTCCTACCTGCATCCCGTCTTGGGGCCGCTGGCCGCTGGGCCCCGTGTGATCACCGGGCTGAACGACCGGTTCGAGGGCTTCGTGGCCGCCGAGCCACGCCCCACTGGTTCGGCGGGCCTGTTCGCTCTGGCCTCATACGCCTCCGCGCTGGGGTGGCTCACCGAGTCGTTCGCCGAGCTGACCTCCTCGGTCGACGAGATCTGCACCCGCGTGGGCATCCCCGCGCAGCGCTGCGCAACGATCGGCGCCCCGACCGGCCGAACCGATCAGGACGAGGAGTTCGACTTCGCCTTCAGCGCACTTGAGTTGGAGGCGGTCCGCAACGCAGCCGAGGCCGCCGGCCTAGGGCCTGTTGCGAAAGTGACGGTAGTTGCCGCTGTGAGTGCTGATGTGGCTGGCTGCTACCTTCCGGAGCCATGACCGACAGCGTGT
>NZ_JBIWEF010000016.1:0-142138 GCF_044762405.1 Streptomyces sp. NPDC097107
CACAGCGCTGCGCGCGGGAACGGAGTGGGAGTCCTCGCGTTGCGAGGAGTGGGGCTCTGCGCTGCGCTCCGAGCCCGTATTTCCTTCCGTCAGAACTTTGGTTGTATCCGCAGATTGGGTGCGTGCCTCTCCGGCTCTCCGCTTGCCCTTCGAGTCGGCGGCTCCCTCGTCGCTGCGCTCCTGGAGGGAGCCTTGAGGTCCGTCCGCTTCGCTCCCGGACCTGGCCCGCTATCGCGGGCGGCTGGCTACAAAGGTGGGGTGGGGTCCGGTCGTTGCCTTCGGTGAAAACTTTTGATGGGTCCGGACTTGGGGCTGGTGCCTCCCGGCATGGAGATCACAGTCGTTGCGCAGCGGAGTGCCCGTACGGGTGTGGTGATGTCAGTTCCGCTTCCCTGCACAGACATTCAGGCTGGTGCTGCCGCCCGTGTCGTCAGCCTCGGGGTGTGTACCAGGGTACGAGGCGCAGCAGGAGGTCGAGGGTGTGGCGGGCGGCTGTGCGGGTGGCGGTGGTGGGGGCGAAGGCTGCGGCGAGGGCGAGGGTGGCGGTGGTCGCGCCGAGTGCGGCTGTGAGGGTGAGCAGGATGCTCGTCAGGTGGCCGGGGTGGTGGAGGGCGCTGGCGATGAGGAGGGTGAGGAACGCAGTGGCGAGGCCTGCGGCGGCCTTGGTTCGGATGCGGTTTCGGTGCTCGGGGGTCATGGTCGGGCCTTCTGTCCTCTTGGAGTTGGCGGATGTCTGGGTGGTGCCGAGACCAGTGAGCCAGAGCCGCAAATCCGCAAAAAGTGACACCTCTCGGGGTTGTAATGGTGGGCATGGCACAAGGAGCGCCGAGTCCGGCTGATCTGCAGGTCATCCGTGAACTGGCTGCATGTGGGGTGGCGGTGACGGCAAGCCAGTTGGAGAGCTGGCGGCGGGCAGGGCTGCTGCCGCGGCATCGGCGGCGAGGGCTCGGGCGGGGCCGGGGATCGGTAGTGGACGCGGTCGATCCGGTGGTCGTGGAGAGCGCGGCGGTGCTGGCGCGCCATCTTCGCCAGGGGCGGGATTGTCGGCTGGCGGTGCTGGAGTGGTTCGCCGAGGCCGGTATGCCCGTGCGGCCGGGGGCAGCACCGGTGCCGGAGCCTGCGATCTGCGCTGTGCGTCGGGCGCTGGTGTGGGTGTTGGAGCGGTCGGTGTCTCAGCGGCTGGTGGAGTTGGCTCGCAGCGCGGCGGGGGCGGGTGAGGAGGGGCAGGACGCGCTGTATGCGGCGGCCGGCCGGGTCTTGGGGGCGTACCGCGGGGCGGCGAACCCTGCGCTGGTACGCGCGGCTCTCGAAGCCGGCGAGGACGTGCCGGTCGATGCGGAGGGGGACTTCAGGAGCATGGTGCATCTGGTGGCCGCGGTCGGCTTGGGGGGTCAGGAGGTTGGGTCGGATGCGCTGGCCGAGGCGTTCGCCGCGTTCGGCATGCTCGGGCTGACGGTCGAGGACTGGGCGCAGATGCTCGGGGCGGCGGAGCGCGGTGAGGGGCCGCCAGTGGACTGGGGTCAGCTCCAGCAGCACGCGGACCTCGTGGGGCAGGTTCAGCGGGCAGGCGACGAGGAGTTGGTCCGGGCTCGGACGGTGATGATCGGCCTGCGCGGGTTCTACGGGCTGTACGTGCTGCACGGGCTGCTCCTGCCGGACACGCCGGCACAGGCCGCGCTGCGGCAGCGCATCGACGACCTCGGCATCTTCCCCCTCCTGGACCACGTCATCGCTGTCAATCCCTCCCCCGGGCAGTTCGCCGAGCTCCTGGTGGTCTGCCTCGAGCCGTTCTACGACAACCTCTACGAGACGCTCATGGAGCAGCTCGCGGAAGACCCGGTCATCTTTCGTTTCCCGGGCGATGAGACGGGGGTCGTCGGCTTCGGTGAGGCCTGGATGGGGGCCGTACGCGATCTGCCGGGGCGGGACGGCGGCGCTGGCGGCGGCCCTGGTGAACGGTCGGCTAAAAGATCTTGAAAGAGTCGGTACCCGTCCTGGTCGGTTCGCGCGATGTAGAGGGTGACAGGCGAGTTCGATGAGGAACGGGGCGGTGGAGATGGTCCAGGGGATGTGGGGGCCTGAGGGGTGAGTGCCCTTGTGATCATGGTGGTCGTCATCGTCGCGCGCGAGTGGAGGCGGGTGCAGCTGGCCCGGGAACGGCGCCGGGAGCGGGAGCAGGAACTGTTGGCCGAGATGGTGAGCGGGGTCGCCGAGGGTGACCGTGAGGTGCGGGTGCACCACGGTGGTGCGGCCGGCGTCTGGTCGCTGACGGGCACTGCTGGAGGTCGCCCGACGGGCCGTGCGGTGCCCTTCGAGGATGCGGCGCCGGTGCGGGGGCGTACGGTCGCGACAAGGCGGCGCCGGTGACCCTGCAGGACCAATCAGGCATGGTGGCTCCCGGCCTAGGAGCGGTCGGGAGCCCCGGAACGGTCAGGGCCGTTCCCGTGGCGCTCGGTGAAGCCGAGTTCGGCGTGTTCTACCACGCACATGTCGACAAGTTGTTCGCCTTCCTGTCGCGCAGGACGGACCGGGACGTCGGCAAGGAGTTGGCCGATCTTGTCTTCGAGCAGTTCTTCGTCTGGTGGCAGCAGCACCCGGACCAAGCTGAGCCGGTTGGGATGCTGTTCCGGCTCGCCAGGTGCCGTCTGTACGACTACCTGCGCCGACGGGGACGGGAGCTGACGGTCGAGCCGAGCGATCTTCAGGACCTCGCCGGAGGGGCGGACGGTGATGACTTCGCGGCCGTGGACCGCCACCATGACCTGCGCAAGGCGCTGGCGACACTGACCGAGCAGCAGCGGCAGGCCCTGCTGATGAAGTACGTGGCCAACCTGTCGGTCGCCGAGTGTGCCGAGACGCTCGGCACCGGTGTCGACAACATGAAGAAGATCTTGGGCAAGGCGCGGGTAGCTCTGCGGCGGGCGCCGGGCATGGACGCCTACAACAGCGCTGGGACGGCGAAGGAGGTGCGCGGGTGACCCCCCGGGAGCACGAGGACGGTATGCGGCACGAGCCCACGCTGAGTGCCGACGACAAGGCGGACGGCTTCGCCGCGGTCATGCAGCGCTTGCAGAGCCACAGCCCGGACGACCGCGCCCGGCTGCAGGCGCAGTCCGAGGCGGTGGCGCTCGGGCACGAGGCGTACGCCCTGGGCCAGGAGCACCTCGAGCGCGGCGACTTCGAGGCGGCACGGCGGTGGCTTCGGGTGGCCGCCGGCCACCACATCCCCGGCGCAGCCCGGGCCCTTGAAGAGATCGCTTTGCGGCAGGCGCTCGACGAGTTCACGGATGGGGCGGCCGTCGGTGGCGCTCATGCCCCGGCAGGCGTCGTGCCCTGCGAGACGATCCCGTCCCCCCTTCGGCCGTGGGCGGAGGACGGCCAGCATCGTCTTGGTGCTCTGGCATGGGCCTCGTCCGTAGAGCAGCTGTACGTCGATCAGGCAGTGGCGGCTGCCCGGCAGCAGGCCGGGCGGATCACCGCGCAGGCTCGGCGTGAGGCCGACGCGATCCTTGCTGAGGCTCGGCAGCAGGCCGAACGTACAGCGGCCGCCTGCGCGGGGATCGTGCTGGACACCGAGCGGGAGCGTGCGGAAGCTGCGGCGTTGCTGGCCGAGGTCCGGCAGAAGGCTGAGGGTGTGCAGGCGGAGGTCGCGGAGATTGAGGAGGCTCGGCGTCGCGCCCAGGAGACGCTGACCGAGGCTCGGGAGCAGGCCCTGCTGATCATCGACGACGCGCGGAAGGGAGCCGCTCAGATTCGCCGCAAGGCCCGGCGGCATGTCGGTGGGCCTGAGGTGGCCCACACCCAGTACGGGTGGGACCTCCTGGAGGAGGCTCTCAAGCTCACGGAGTGCATGCGCCCGCCCGTGGGCTCCCCCGTCAGCGGCATGTACCGGGGCATCGTCGAGCGCTCTTCGCGCAGGCTGCCGGTGCCCGTACGGCCGGGGCAGAACGCTCTCGCTGGGACTGTCGTGCTGTTGGTGGAGGGGAAACAAGACGCGCGCAGCTTGCGCTGGATGCGGGTGTCGCAAGATCGGGACGGTCAAGGCTGTGCCGGGCCGGGGAGCTGGAGCGGCTTGTGGCAGTGGCTGGTCATTGAGACAGCCGGGTGCGGTGTAAGTGCTGACGCTTTCGAGCGAGCTGGCCGTGCGTACGGTGACGTCATGGTCGTGCGGGAGGACGGGGCGGCCATATTTGCCATCGGCGTGGTGAACACCGATGGTGACGGCGAGGGCGGTGCTGAACGCGAGGTGGACGGAGTGCGCAACCCAACCAGTCGATGACGCGGGGGCCGCGGGCCGTTGGGGGGAGGGAGCGCATCGGCCCGAGTCCCTCCACGGCGAAGGAGTCGCCTTGATGGCCAGGACCGGGCGGCAGGCAGGCGGGTCCACGACGGCGCCGTGCCGGTGTCCGCTACCGCGAGCACTGGCACGTTGCGGGCCCAAGCGTCGCAGTTCGTGTGCCGCCCGCGTGCCGGCCGCCAGGTCGCGCGTCACTGACGCAGGCGGCCCGGCATCGGTGTGTGGGGCGCAGTGCCGGAGCCGGGGGTGTCAGTGCCGGGTGGGATCATCGCTCGGGGTGTCTGCGAGGGCAGAGGGCCGGTTGTGGCGGTGAAGTGGGACCGGGTCGGACAGCCGGGGTTCGACCGGATCGTCGAAGCGCTGGTGCACCGCGTGTACGACGCGACGGCGCGTGTGGAGGCGGTGAACGGGCGCGGCGGGGACGACGGCATCGACATCAAGGTCACCCACGGAACGAGGGTGCGGATCTTCCAGTTGAAGTACTACCCGGACGGTTTCCCGACCACGGCGCACAAAGGGCGCCGCAAGTCGATCAGGCAGTCGTTCACGCGGGCCATGCAGCACCAGCCATGGGAATGGATCTTGGTGGTGCCGTGCACCCTGACCACGGCGGAGCGGGAGTTCGTCACCTCGCTGGCGGCCGGACAGGCAGTACGGGTCGGGGTGTGGGACCGGGCCAAGCTGGACGGGCTGCTGGCCACCCACTCCGACCTGGAAGCCTCCTTCACCCGGGATCAGCTGTTCGAGGCGGCGAAGGTCTACGGGCAGGAACGGGCGCTGCTCATGGACGGGGTGCGGGATGTGAGCGCCCGCGTGACGGCGCTGGGACGTCAGACCGACGGGCTGGACGACCACTGGACCGTGGACTTCGCCCGCCAGGGCAAGACGGTGGTGCACACGCTGCGGGCCAAACACCCGCGGGCACACGAGGTCTCCCCCGTGGAAATCACCCTGACGGGCAACGGCCCCCTGACGCCCGACCTGGCCCAGGCCGTGCGGCGCAGCCTGGGTTTCGGGCTGCCGCAGGAAGTGGTGCTCCCGCGCGGGGCGGTGGAGAGCCTGACGGTCAGCGGGCCGGAGTGGCTGCCCGGGGAACACCGGGACATCGAGGTGCGGTGGCAGCCGGCGGACAAGGTTCCCCTGGCCGAGACGGCGGTAGAGGTGGCCTTCCTCGACGGCAAGCACGTCACCGCCTGCTACCCGGGGACGCTGGCACATGTGGGACGCGGCAGTGCTGGTCGGTCCGTCAGGGTGGATCTGGCCGGTGGCAGCCTGGAATTGATGATCCCTGCGGCGTCCGGTGCTTTGGCCTCGGTGCGGTTCACGTTTTCGCTGGAGAAGCTGGAGCCCGCGGCCGGGCTGCGTCTGCTGCGGATCTATCAGCGCATCGCGGCCGGCAATGCCTTCGAGGTCCGGGCAAGCGCCGGGGCCATCGGCGGCGGCGAACTGCCGCCACGCCCCGAGGCCGCGCGCCAGGAGGCGGCCCAGCTGCGCAGCTACATCGAGGATTTGGAGGCGGTGCAGCGCCACTGCGAGCAGTACTTTCCCATTCCTGACGAGCTCACCCCGACCGACCGGATCGCCCTGCGCATGGCGCGCCTGCTCATCCAGGGGCACTGCGTGGCCTCCCCGTTCCTGACCCGAGACCGCTTCACCCTGAACGGGCAGGACTCCCCCACGCTGCGGTCCCTGCTCAGCGGCGAGCCCCACGCCGTGCGGGGCAGTACCGCCGCGTTCGCTCTCACCCTCGCCGGAAGACACCTGGAGCTGGGCCCGGCGCACTTCTACCACCCTCACGTCACCGTCGACGAGGAGGACGGCCGACGGGCGCTGGCCGCGCTGGAGGCCGGGCGCGGCGAAGGCTGTGAAGTCACCGTACGGCCCGTCGGCGGCGAGTGCTTCCGGCACCTGCTGCACGATGCCGCACCCGGTAGCGGGTGGACTCCCGTGCCGCTGCAGCTGCCCAGCTTCACCGAACCCCGCTGAGGCCGTGCACTGCCGATGGCCCTCGCTGTTCGATGCGGGCGGGAGTCGTCCCGTGCGGCCGTGTGGCCTGGGAGCGGGTCGTCAGCCGCCGTCGCGGGCGATCCGTCTGCCGATGGCGGTCCAGACCAGCTCGGCCGCTTCCTCGGGCACGGCGCCGGTGAGGCCGTCGAGGTGCTGGACGGCCTCGCGGGTGATGTAGCGGTCGGCGTCCGGGGATTGCAGGTAGCGGCGCAGCAGATCTGGAGCGAGGTCCTGGCGCTGGAGGTAGGCGGCAAGGGTGCCGACCAGCAGGTGGTTGTGGGCGAGGGCGTCGGTCAGGGCGTACAGGATCAGGCGCTGCCACTGCCTCATGTCCTCGCCGTGCAGGGTCTGCAGGTGCTGGGCGCGGGCGAGGTAGGCGTTGATGCGGCGGCAGTGGTGGGCCACCAGGGCCAGCAGCTCAGGTGGCACCTCCTGGCCCGCCAGGCGCGGGGCGGGCTCGACCGTGCGGGGTTCGGGTGCGGGCGGCAGGGTGTCACGAATCTGTTGCAGGCCCGTGGTCTGCTGCGGGCTGCGGGGGATTTCGCTGCGCCGCTGGGGTCGTTTACGGGGGTAGGTGGGGGTCATGGCCGTGCCGTCCCTTGCGGCCGGTCCCACGATCCGGCGCCTGCTGGGCGGCCGGTGCCGCCACGGCGGGGCGCTGTGAGTGACGCGGCGCGTCTGGGGCCTACCTGTCCGCGTCGGTCGTGGGCTGACGCGGCGCTCGGCCGGGCACCGTCACAGCGCGGGCAAAGAGGCGGCACCAGCCAGGACAACGACAGTCGTCCCGCCGGGGTCACGGCGCTGCGGCACCGGTCTGCCGGGCCCCGGTTCGGGTGCGGTGTGAGGGCTGGCAGCCGAAGGGACGCGGCTCGGCGTGCCTGATGGCATCACTTGTGGTCCATCGACCGGAGATGTTCGGTGAAGGCCTCGTCCTCTGCGGCGCCCGGGGTGCGGATGTAGGTGCACACTAGGCACTGTCCGTACCCCACCCGGCCAAAGACAGGGTCGAGGCCCTCAACGCAGAACGTCTCGTGCCCGCAGACGGGGCAGGTGCCGAGGTCATGTCCGCCGGGATTGCGCTTCGGGTGGTTGGCGTTGGGATTGGTCACGTTCTCGGCGCGCCGGGCGGCTTCTTCCCCGCCGATGTGTTCGAGGTATTCGGCAGCTCGTTTCTGGGAAGCCGTGTCCTCTTCCTGCGCGAGCTGCTGGATCCGGTCCTGCTGCTCCTCTCCCATCACGCCGAGGCTCCGGTGACCGTCAAGGGCCAACAGTGCCTCGATATGACGACGCTGCAAACCTCCGGCACCGCGGCCGTGGCGGGCTGCCTGACTGGCCTCGATACCGTCCTGGAGCGTGCGCACATCGATCCGGGTGTGCGACGAGAATCGCGGCGCCTGGAAGAGCGAGTCCGTGGCGCCCTGGCGGATCTCCGGCATCGGATCCTTGTCAGGAACGAGGACGATGCCGCCCGTGGCAGGCACGTGTTTCTCGATCAGCCTGAGCAGCGCGCTGGCCGACTTGACACGTCCGTTGCGGTCCAACTCCTCGCCCGGCCACTCCGAAGCGACGATCGCGGCCAGGGCGTTGGACAGCGCCTGGTCGAAGACGCCCTCCCGGCCGGCCATGGACGGAGCGAAGGGATCATCGCCTGTCGGGGCGGGAGCGGCGAACGGGTCCGCTTGTTTCTCGGGGTCGGCGGCTACGGCACGCTCGTGCCGTGTCTCGCGCAGCTCCGCGGCCAGCACGACGGCGCACCGGGCGAATTCCTGAGCTCGCTGATCCCTCATGGAGAGCATGGTGCCGTGTGCCACCGTGACTCAGGTAGGCCACCTGCGGCTGAAGGCTCCCGTCCCGGCTCGGGGGTTACACGGGACGGGAGCCCTACGTCCATCTTCCTCGCGGTACGGGCCGGACACACGGCCAGCACGCTGGTCCGACGTCTGGTGTGGCGCGAGCCCGACCATGTACTGCCGAGAGCACAGGCCGAGCGGACCCGGGCCTTCCCCAGCAGCGCCGGGCCCTGACCCCATTGATGCAGCACCACCGGGCCCTGGCCTGCACCTCAAGCGCACGTTTCGCGTACCGGGTGTGCGCAGACGGCGTGCCTCGACCCCGCATAGTGCGTGCACGCAGGGACTCCTACGGGCCCGCCACGCGTTCCTCTACCTACAGTAGAGGAACGCGGTAAAGTGAGGAGCATGGCAGCAGACGAGACGAGCATCAAGGTGAGCACGGCCGCGCGGGACAGGCTCGCCCAGCTGGCGGCCGAGCACGGCACCACCATCCGCAGCCTGGTGGAGGACCTCGCGCAGAGCACGCCCACGCAGGCCGAGTACGCCGAGCGTGCCGAGCTGGCCCGTGCCGAGCTCACCTCCGCCCTCGGCAGCGCGCCGAGCCCGGAGGCCGAGGCGAAGGCCCGGGCGCTGCTGGAGCGCCTGGGCGGCGCTACGCACAGCCCGCGGGCGGCCGCGTAGTGGCGGGGATCGCGGTCGTCCTGGACCACACGACCGCTGCAGCGCTGTACGACCCGAAGGACCCGTTCAACGAGGCCGTCGCCGCGTTCTACGTGCAGGCCTCCGGAGGACTCGGCGACCTGTACGCGCCGGTGCTCTCCCTGACGGCCGGCGACGCCGAACGGCCGGGCCTGCTCGGCTACATCAAGGGGCTGCGGTTCATCCGGATCGAGGCGTTCGACACCGACGCCGCGGTCACCGCCACCGAACTGCTGCGCTTCGGGCACTCCTGGGCCGCCGTCCACGCCATCCACGCCGCCCGCCCCTCCGCCACTCATCCCGCCGGGCGGTTCCTCCTCACGCTGACGCCGAAGGCGTACGCGGGCACCGGCGTCCAAGCCGTCCACCCCGACCAGTAGCCGTCATCCACCAGGCCGGCTGGCCGACGGAGAGCGACGACTCCCCCGGCCGGGTGGACAGCGGCGGCCGCGCTCCTGGCCTGCGCGGGCGGCAGCGCCGGGTGTGCTGGGGCCGGGCGGTTCGTGCGGCGGCACGACGAGATAGGCCCCGCGGTCAGGCGGCCGTGTCCAGGGCGCGGTGGAGCAGCAGCGCGAAGTGGCGGGGGTGGGGACAGGTCTCGGTCATGGAGAGTTCCATCCCGGAAAGGTCACTGCCGCCGTCGTGAGGGCTGGCCAGGGGCATGAGGTACCAGGCTGCGTCTGAACGTTGCAGTGTCCAGGCGGCATTGTCGCGGCTGGTCAGTTCGATGTGGCAGCCGCAGCCGTCCTGAAAGTCTTGGTGGGCAGAGTCCGTGCCATGGGGCGGACGGCAGCCGGGGATGAGGGTGGCGCTGTCGCCGAGCAGGCCGGCCAGCTGGGTGAGAGTCTCGTGGGTGTTGGTGGGCATCACCGCGGTGCAGGGCGTGGAGGTGAGGATGTCCACCGCCTCCTCACAGGCCCGTACGTCGATGGCGCCGGCGGCCTCCTGTCCCGCCGCACCCAGTGTGCTCTGCGCGGTGCACAGGTGCTCGGCCTCCCCCACCCCGTCGTGATCGGGCTCGGTGATGTCTCCGCGCTCGGCCATGACGTCCAGGAGCCTGTCGAGCTTCTCGAGCGCCGTACCGGCCGCGGTGATCTGGGTGAACAGGGCGGAGGCGGTCACTGCGACCTGCTGCGGCGTGTACAGCGCCCAGGGGTCCTCCAGCGCGGCCGCGAGCCCTTCGGCCGCTTCGGCCCCCGCGACCGCCAGAGCGATGGTCTGGCCGGGGTCTTGGGTGCCGTGCTCGGCGAGCAGGCGCACTTCCTCGCACACGGCGTCGATCAGGCCCCGGTCGTCCGGCTCCTCGTAGCGGCGCCACAACGGCTGTTGTGCCTGGGCCAGCTGCGTCATCGCTCTCACCCGCGTCTTCTCGTCTTCGGCCATTGCTGTCGTCCTCCTCAACGAGCCGGGGCAGTGAGAGTGACCCCTGCCGCGAGTGGATGCTCTGGCTGCGGCCGGTCCGCGCGGGCTGCGGCCGCCGGGGAGAAGAGCGCGCCGATCTCCTCCCCGGCTCGGCGGCGGGCCGTCCCCCTGCGGCACCGACGACGCCCCTGCGCCGGAAGCGGGCGAGGCTGGTGCCGCTGTGGCGGACGTAGGCGGCCGGGCGGCTGACAGCCTTCAGTCGAGGCCGAACTGGTTGGTCAGGTCGGTGAACAGTTCCTGCGCGCTGTTCTGGAGGGCTTCGTCGGTGTCAGCGGGGAGGAGGCTGGCGGTGACGGGCTGGATCGTGTGCGGGTACCGGGCTCCGTCGGGCACGGAGGTGAAGCCGGGGTGGTCCACGGTGACGGGGATCAGCGGCACGGCCTTGTGGAGGCCGGAGGTGACTGTGGCGTGGAGCAGCAGGCTGCTGTCGAGGCGGAGGCGGCGGGCGAGCTGTGAGGTGAGGATGCACAGGTCGCGGCAGCAGGCGTCGAGGGTGTCCCGGTGCACGAAGAGCCCGGCGGGCCCGTCGCAGATGACGCGCATGCAGGCCGCGCGTCCAGACTGTGCCATTGAGGAGGGCGCTGGCCAAGAGCAGACCGTGACAGAGGGGCGATCGTGGGGCGCAGCCGAGAACTTCCGGTGTTGCGGGAGAAGCAGCTGGTGGCCGCCGGCGTGAACGTCGGACCGTTGCGGCAGATCACCGTGGTCGTCGGGCGTGCGGGCGGCGGGAAATGGCACGTTCCTGACGAGGACGCAGGGTGGCGGAGCCATTGCCGGTATGCGGAGCACCTGACGGGCCATCCGCTGGCTCTGCTGGATGTCTGTGAGCAGGTGTGTCGTCACTGCGCCCGGGTGTTGCGTGTCAAGCCGGGCGAGGAAGCACTGTGGCGGGCGGCGGCCGAAGTCGTCGCGGCTGACGGGCGGGTGCGCAAGCTAGAGGAGCAGGAGGCGGGCCCGCGGTCCTGGGAGGGCTATGCGCGGGTTCTGTGGGAAGCGGCCCGCCACCGCGATGCACACGTGCGCGGAAGGCTGGAGCCGTGGACGGCTGACCCGTTGGTCGGTGCGGGCGCGCGGCAGGTGCTTGAGGCGTGGTCGGGAGTGCTGGAGCGTTCTGAGGCTGCGTTGGCGAGCTGGCGGGCTGCGGCGCCCGCGGCGCGCTCCGCGACGTCGGTCAGCGGGGCGTGCGATGCGGTGGCGGCCGACGGAAGTGTGCAGCAGGAGGGTCTGCAGTTGGCGGCCGCGGTGCTGCGGTCCCGGTGGGCGGAGCCGTTCGACGTGTGGGCGGCCGTCCGACGGGCGTGGAGTGGTGTCCGGGACCAGGGCGGCCGGGCGCCTGCGGCGCGTACGGCGGCCATGAAGGCGGTGGAAGCCGTCTGGGGCGGGGCGCGGGTGTGTGATGTGACGGCGCTGCCGGAGCCGGCCCTGGTGAGGGGTGGCAGGTTCGCTTCTCCCGCGCAGTGGGCGGATGCGGAGTTCCAGCACCGTTGGCAGCAGTACGTGCTGGACTGCTGCGACCGGCTGGAGGAAGCGCTGGGGGCGGCCACGGGTGACGGCGGCGACGGGTGGCGGCTGGTGCTGGTGAGCGGCTGGCCGTTGACCCGCAAGCAGGATGCGGAACTGGCCTACCTGGCCCAGTACGAGCAGCACGGGCCCACGGTCCCCTTCGGTGGTCGCCGTAGCGGCTACGGCGTCGAACCCGACCACGCTGTCGTGCTCGCCGTCCCTGGCTTCGCCGCCCGGCATGCCGCCGACCACACCCGCGACGACCGGCAGCGGGTCGTCCTCGGACCGGACCTTGCCGGGGGCACCGCCGAGCCGGACGAGCGGGACGTGCTGGCGCTGCTGCGTCGCGCCTACCCCTATCTGCCGGCGGACGCCGAAGCCGACGGGCCGGGCGCCGGGCCTACGGCCATGGTGACGACGGCCAGGGCGGTGCGGCGTGCCGCCCAGCTCGGGCGGCGGGCCTCCTACAGCGGGCCCGACTCGATGGAGATCTACAACGACCTGGTCGTCGGCAAGTACAGCTGGGTCCCCGACGACGTACACCCCGGGCCCGCGGCCGCTGAGATGGAGAACCTGCCCGTCCACTGGCTCAAGGACTGGATGCTGCGCCTGGACGTCGAGTGCGGGATGCGGGACGAGACCGTGCTGCACCGCTTGTACGGCACGGTGACCTCCTACGAGCCCGGCACCGGCTGGGTGGGGTTCTCCCCCGCGGGCGGCCACCCGGCCATCGTGGTGCCCGTTCACCGGATCGTCGCGCTCAGCGGTGACCGGCAGCGGCGCCGTGACGGGCAGGTACCCGCCCACGAGCCCTACGACGAGTAGAAGGCCGTCCGCCTCGGCCGCGAGAGCGGCGCGCGTCGAGGGCCGACATTCGTGTCCATCAGCGAGCTACCTGCCCCGGCTTCGCCGCACACACCGTCGCCATGGAGCAGAAGAAAGCGGGGATCTGCCCGTCACGTCCATGTCATCCTGACCGGTTGGCCATGGGACGAGGGAAAGAGGCGGCATATGGCAACACGTCACGAGCCTTGGCCCGCAACGGTCGTCACGGCGGTGGCAGGTGTGCTCGGCGACACCGCTCACGGCCTGACCGGGCGGGAGATCGGGCAGCTGCTGGCCGTCGTGAAGGTGCCGGACGTCGACGGCGGCAACAAGCGGGACCGGCTGGCCGGGGCGCTGCTGGCGCAGCAGGCACGCCAGGGGGCGTCGAACTGCGTGATCGCGTTCATCAAAGTGGCGATGGCCCCGGTGCGCTACGTTCAGCAGCCGCACACGTTCTCGCGCCGGCAGGACGACCTCAACGAGGTCCTGGTCCATGTCGGGCTGCGGGTGAACGACCAGGGGCAGGTTGCCAGGGGGCCGGCGGCTGCCACGCTGAGCGAGGCCGCACGGCACGCCAGTTCCCTGCGGGCCGAGCTGCGCCGCCGCTCCACGCATCCGGAGGTGCTGCGCTACTGCACCCTGGAGATCCTGGCCAAGAACCCCTTCCACGCCAGCCTCGAGGCGGTCAAGTCGGTGGCCGACCGGCTGCGTCAGCTCACCGGCCAGGGCCTGGACGGGGCGCGGCTGGTCGACGCGGTGCTCATGCCGGGCCAGGGCACGGCCCGGGTAGCCATCAACGCGAACGTCACGGGACCCGAGCTGGATGAGCAGAAGGGACTGGCGAACCTGGTCAAGGGCCTGTTCAGCATGTACCGCAACCCGGCCGCGCACGAGCCGCGCCTTCACCGCACGGTCACCGACGAGGAGTTGCTGGAACTGCTCACCACGCTGTCGATGGTGCACCGGCGGCTCGACGGCGCGCACCTCACCCCCTGATGCCGTGGCCGGTGCCACTCGTACCTGTGGTGCACCTGCCACGGCGTTGCCGAACCGGAGATCCGGGCTCGGCGTGCGGCGATGCCGGCCTGTGGCAGCGGAGGCAGTGCCGCCTCAGGCCCGGATGTCCTCCTGTGGCGGTGATGCCTGGAAGAAGGCGCGTAGGGGTTCGTTGATGGCGCGTGCGCAGCTGGTGCAGTCGGCTGCAGCATCGAGACGAGGTGCGAGGTCTTGCGTGTCGTTGGGGGTGAGGATGAGCCAGCGTAGGACGACCTGCCGGACGAGCAGCCTGAGCTCGCGCAGTTCGGCCCTCTTCTGGTCGGCGAGCAGGTCTCCGTGTACGTACTTCGAACGCGCGCTGTACGCCTTTTGCACTCTGCTCTCGATGCCCTGGCTCAGAGGGCTGGGGAACAGGGCCGCCGTCCGGGTCCGGATCCTCTCGCTGATGCCCTCGTGCTTGTCTCCGGGGCTGACCATCAGGGCTTCCAGCGCGATGACGTAGTCCAGCAGCCGCTCGTCAGCTTCCTCCTCCCACACACCGTCATCCCTGTAGGTGCGCTGGTAGGCCTGCAGCAGGTGACGGGCAGCTCGCTCCAAGCGGCGGGCGCGCTTCCTGGGAAGACTCCGTTCGTGGGTGATGCCGTCCATGACGGCATCGATCTTCGCTGTCACCGCGGAGCAGAAGGACTGCAGCCGCGGGAGAGCGGCTGGAGCGACGTAGAAGCTGCCGCTCTCCCGGACTTCGACCTCTTCCGGGAGGCCGTGACGGTCCTCGTAGATCTGGATGGTGGTGGGCACCTGACGTGGGTTCAGGTCGAAGTAGCGGCCGCGCTCGACGCCGAACACCGCGTCGACGTGCAGCAGCTCCTCACTCCACAGGAGCAGCGGCAGCAGCGCCCTCCAGTGCAGGGATTCCGGACGTGGACCGGCGAAGTCGAACCAGCCCGTGCCCCTGCGGTCCGGCGCGCGCTCAGGGTTCGGGACGTGGACGAAAGGGGCACCGGCCAGGAGACCGAGGTCGAGCCCGCCCGGCTGGAGGCCCTGGAGGGCGGGCATGGGGCCCATCTGCTTCAGTTCTTCGGCGGTGAAGGCCTGCAGGGTGTAGCGGCCCAGCGTGATCTGTGCCCCCGCAGGGAGTTCGCCGGTGAGGAGCAGCCAGTCCTCTACTGTTAGCGCGGGGGCCGTGCAGAAGGCGACGAAACTGTCCGCGACCTCGTCCACCGGCACCGACGCGCCCTGGGCCACCAGACGGGTCGCATCCCCCAGTCTCGACCCTCCCAGCAGTGTGGACCACCGGGGCAGCCAGTCACCGTCGACCTTGCCGTACAGGTCGCGGTGCTCGGATCTCGGCGCGGCACTCACCACCGCGTTGATCACGGCTTTGAACTCCGGCCGCGCCGACAGTGCTACATCGGTGATGGCCTGGGGTATGGAGGGCAGATCGCGTGCCTGCTCGAGCCAGGCAAGAGCGGCCTGACGCAGCTGGGATGTTGCTTCCATGCGGCACGAACGTAGCGCACTTCGCCGCCCGCGAGAGCCCATTACCCGGGGCCGCAGCTTGGGCGGTGAGGCGCGAGCGGATCGAGCGGCGAGGCAGTCGTTCGTGGGGGCCCGGGCGCGGTCCGGTCGGGATCAGTCACTGGCGGCCGCCCTTCCTGCGGGACCGCGCGCGGGCCGGGGCGACCTCGTAGGTGCGCTGACGGCCCCTGTCGTCAACTTCGTCCACGCGCCCGCTGCGGGGAAGCCGATCCAGGATCTCCACTGTGGTGGCGCGGCGTTCCCTCTCGGATGTCGCAGCCGAACGTGCCCGCGCAAGTTCCTGCATGATCTTTCCCAGTCCCGTATGCGGGCAGGGGGCTGTGTCGAGGGGGTGAGGACATGGCGGAGCAGTTCGGCTGTCTCGTTCTCCGGCTGTATTGAGTGGCGCCCCTTTAGACACAAACGGGACGATGACCTTGTTCGTGGGACGTCGAGGTCCTGGCCGCTGTGGTCAGCGACCCTCAACGTCGTCGAAGGGGCTGGAGGCCATCGTGTGGGAACAGAGCATCGGGACCTTCCCCGTGGACTTCACCGAGCACGGCAACGAGTGGGCCCACCACCTTGGGAACGCCATGGGCGGCGGGTTTCGCCGCATCAGCGGCACTGACAGCCACGGCGGCCCGGTGGAAATGGGGCCGCCCCTCGACGACTCCATGACGAGCATCCTGCGCGTCCACCCTCACCCCGACGGCATCAGCTGTACGGTCGTCGGCGATGTCGGCACCCCGTCAGCGGACCAGGTAGACCCCTGGCGGACTGGCGCGCGGAAGGCCGTGGACGAGATCGGGCACCATCAGCGGACTCACGTATGGGATGCGCTCGTTGGGGTCAGCCCGTCCGCCGTGCAGGGATTCCACCCCTTGGGGCAGATCAGGGCGACAGACATAGGGCCGCTGGCTCTCGCCCCCGGTGGTGTTTACATGCGCGAGTTCCGAGGGCCGGACCGAGTCGACTCGCAGTTCACCACGATCTCCCGCAGCTTCCCCGTCGTCGTCACCGGCCAGGTCGAGAGCTACCACTGGGACCCCGTTGTCCCGGTCGCTCAGGCGCAGTTGCGCCGTCTTTGCGCTCTCTTGACGCTGCACCGGAGGCAGCTGTGGGAGCCCCGGACGCTCCCCTGGCCTCAAGGCCCCGACGGGTCGGTTCTGAAGATCCCGACTTCGGTCGGTCCCGAATTCCCGAGCCCGCACGGGGAGGAGTGGACCGGGGAGGTCCCTCCGGGGACAGGAAACTGGAGGCTGCCGCTGTGGGTGCTTGTGGCATGGGAGAGGCTGGACGGCGACCCCGAACTGGAGACCGCGCTCAGCGCGTACTACGAGGCCGTACGCCTGGGGGGACGTCATCCGTCGCTCTCGCTGCTCACCTTCGTAGCCGCGATCGAGGGCGTTGGTATGAGGTCCGTCCCAGACTCCATGTGCGACTGCCATCCCGAGTGCAAGCACCGCAAGGGAGTTGCCGAGAAGCGGTTCCGGAAAGCACTCAAGACCGTGCTGACGCAGAAGCAGGTGAAGGAGCTGGCGGGCCCGCTGTACGACCAGCGCTCGCATACGGGGCACCGAGGGACGTTGTTCGGATCGGAGCAGGTCCTCGGCTACGGCGGCCATGCGGGGCCGTTCGAGGTCAACCCGTACTTCCAGTTCGAGGCGGTGCAGCTTGGCCGACTGGCACAGGTCGCCAATGACGTTCTGGTCAAGGTGTTGAGTGAGCGGGCAGTGGACCCGGGCCATAGCTGACCGAATCGGGCCTCGCTCACCCACCTCGCCGCGCGGCCGGGCGAGAAGGGCTGATACCAGCCGGACTGCGTCGCGGGCAGAGTGCCCTGTCTGCCTTCCCTGAGCGCCGCTTGCCGGTGTGCGTGGTGAGGACCTGCCTTTGGGCAGGTCCTCACCGAGAGACGGGGCGCGGCGTGACTGCCCGCGCAGGGGGCGTCCGCATAGGGTGCAGCGGCGCGCGGGGTTCAGCCGTGATTGTCGCGCAGGGCGTTGATGACGATCTGGACGGGACGTCCTTCGCGGAGCAGCTGGTCGGCGGTCTTGCCGTTGATGACGCGGTCGAGCGTGTCCTGGGTGCAGCCGTTGAGCCGCAGCTGGGCCGCGATGCCGGGCCGGTACCGTGCGGCGATCTCGGCCCAGACGCGGTCTTCCGCAGCCCGGGCGTCGCGCCGGGCCTGTTCCTCGCTTTCTCGGCGGATCTTCTCCATAGCGGGTGTGACGCCCTTGCGTCGCAGGCGCAGCGCTGTGTCGAGACCGCCGAGGCCCAGCAGCCTGATCCATTCCACGGCCTCGTCCGGCTCGGTGATGCGGGAGGCTGCCCAGCGCTGTGCGTGCGTGACGGCCGTCGCGCGCGGGATGCCCAGCCCTGTCGTCGCGAAGCGGGTCACGGCTTGAAGCACGGTGGGCTTGCGGGTCCTGCTCCGGCGGGCGCGTCGGTCGCGGCGCTGGTAGCGGGAGATGTCGCCGAGGTCGAGGCCCTCGCGGCGGGCGATGTCGGAGGCGGTAGTGGTGGCTGGCCTTCGGGCCGGCATGTCTGCCGGGGTGGGAGCGCCGGGCCCGGCGGTGGTGAGGCGGGCTCCGGTAAGCCAGAGGTAGACGGGGTCACGGGAGAGATCGGGCATGACTGTGCCTCTCGAGGTGGTCCGCGGCCGTGGCGCGGGAACGGAGAAGGCCCCGCTCGGTGGTGAGCGGGGCCGGTGAAAGGGGTGATGTGGCAGCGGGGCTGCAGACAGGGCTGCGCCCGGATGCGGGCATGAAAAAAGGGCGAGGAGGTATCTCCTTCGCCCTGTCAGCCGTTCCTCCGCCAAGTTTCCGGGCAGGGGTGGGTTGCGGTAAATCCTGCTTCACTGCCACGGGAAAGGCAAGACCATCTGACGTCCGTGCAGGTCAACAGCTTGGGCAGGCCGGACAGGGCGACAAGTACTCTTGTCGCATGGCGGATCACCGGGACTGCTTGCACCTCTTGCACACACTGATCCAGCGGCACGCGATGAAGTCGGCCAGCTCCCGAAACGTCCGGGCCGGCCTCCATCTGCCGCTGAGCCGGTCGTCCACCTCGTGGGGCGCCGAGAGCGACAAGGAAGCCATGCTGGCTCTGCTGGCAGCGGTGGAAGACCACCAGAAGGCGCTGGACGATCTGCGGCTGATCTACGCCTCACGGGCCGTCGAGAAGGGCGCCAGCCTCGCAGACCTCGGGCGCGCCTGGCACGTCTCACGGCAAGGCGCCCGGCACCGCTGGAGCGTACTCAAGCGCCGGATCCGCCCGGACATCCCCCGCCAGCGTCCCGACCCGCATGACCTCAACGGTGCGGGTTGACCCGCGAAGAGGCCATGGCCGCGCTGGGGTCTGGCAGCTCGAACCGAGAAACCGGGTCTGCTCCTTTCAGCGGGCGGTTCGCGGACTGGCGCAGGATACGGGGCCGGGTCGTGCCCTGCTGGAGACGGGCGTTCAGGCCAGGAGTGCGGGGACGGTGTCCTCGGTGGTCCAGTCGCCGTCGAAGAGCGCAGCGACCAGGCGGGCATGGGTCTCGGGGAGCTGGCCGGAGCGGTGCTTGGTGCGGGCTTTGGCGAGCCATGCGCCGATCTTGACGGTGTCACCGTCGACGCGGATGGTCTCGCGGACTTGCGGGGCACGGCCTTCGCGGTGGAGGAAGAGTTCCAGGAGCTGGACGGTCTCCTCGAACGTGCGGCGGGCGCGGCGTGCGGGGGCGAGCGGGTTGCTGTCGGGGGTGAGGCCGAGAGCGGTCATCAACTGCTGCTGGCCAGGGGCGAGAGCCGGCCAGGTGGTGAGCTGGCGGTGCAGCCAGGAGCCGATCTTCACGCCGGCCAGGAGGGTGTCGCGGGTGAGGGCGGCCGGGTCGGCGCCGGTCGCGAGGTGGGCGCGCAGCAGGTGGTATTTGCGGTGCCAGTCCGCGCCGTGCGGGAGGCGCCAGTCGGCGGCGAGGGCGGTGAGAGCCTCGGCGCGGGCGGAGTCGAGTTCGTTCTTGGCGGCGAGGTGACGTTGTTCGGCGAGCCAGGCGCCGACACCGGTGGTGGCCGGGGCCGCGAGGTGACCGTGGGCGCGCAGGTAGTCGGCGGCGGAGGCGAGGCGGGCGCGCCAGGCGGCTTCGTGCTTGTCCCAGATCATGCCCAGCGCGTCGAGTTCGGCGATCCAGTCGGCTTCGAGGCGGCCGGCTTTCGCGGCGTCGCGCATGGTGGTGATGAAGGTGCCCAGGGTGTAGCCGGTGGGGTCGGTGTAGTCGGCGGGTACGTCGAGGTGGCCCATTTCGTCGCGGTAGGACTGGGCAGCGGCCAATCCGAGGCGGCGGGAGCGGGAGACGGCCGGGCCGCGGGGGTCGAAGGAGGACAGGTCCATCGCTCGGGCGATGCGTTCGGGGTGGACGGTGAAGTCGAAGTGCCAGCGGCGGGCGATGACGTCGCTGGTCTCCTTCGGCAGCCGGTTGGCCTTGTCCGGGAGGCGCTCGAGGATGCGGTGGTCGTGGCTGGCCAGCGCGCAGGCGATCGCCCACACCGGCTCATAAGCGGTGCCGAGGATGTTCTCGCCGTCCGTGCCGGGCGGGATGTAGACGGGGACGATCAGGGACGCGGTCTTGCCGGACACGTCCAGGCGCAGGGCGCGGCCGAGGGCCTGGACGCAGCGGATGACGCTGCGGGTGGGGTCGGCGAAGACGATGCCATCCACGCTGGGGATGTCGACGCCTTCGGCGATCAGCTTCGAGTTGGCGAGGATCGCGCAGTCGGCGGCGGCGAAGGCTGCGAAGGTGTCGGCGCGCTGGGCGGGGGTGTGCTCGCCGTGGGCGAAGAACAGCTCGGGGGTGATGTCCGGGACGAGGCCGGGGTCGGTGCGGGCCAGCAGGCGCAGGGTGTGCGGGAGTTCGCGGGCGAAGCGGCGGGCGTCGGAGACGAGGTTGAAGTAGACCAGGACCTTGCTCAGGCCGTGTTCGGTCATGGCGCGCAGGACAGACAGGTGCAGGGCGGTGGTGCGCAGCGCGCTGTCCTGCTCCTCACCGTCGCCGGGAGGGGTGGTGGCGGGGGCGGTCAGGTTCAGGCGGCGGCGCAGGTCGGCGTCGGTGAGGGTGGGCACCACGATGCGGTAGTCCGCAGTCCGGCCGTCAGCCACTGCCTGCGCGAGGGGAAATTCGAAGATCTTTTTGCCGTAGACGGCCTCGTTGTCCATGGAGTTGGCGAACGCGTCCACCTCCAGCTCCTGGTTCGGCACGGTGGCACGGCGGCGGGGGCGGGTGGTGTCGGCGGACTCGGCCAGTTCGGGGGCGGCGAAGATGCGAGGGGTGGCGGTCATGTAGAGACGGCGGTCCGCGCGGATCCGCTGCGCGTCGTTGACGATCGCCCACTTCTTGTCCGCGCGGCCCGCGATCCGGTGTGCCTCGTCCATGACCACGAGGTCGAACGGCGGCACCGCGTATCCCGTGCGCTGGGTCTGCTCGATCTTGTCCAGGGAGTCGTAGGTGCAGATCACCGTCAGCGCACGGATCTGGTCCTCCTCCTCCCCCACCACCGACATCAGCCCGCCCAGCGCGTGCGGGTTCGTGGTCGACATGACCCGGGCCGCGACCAGGTCGTCCCGGCCGCTGGTGTCCAGGGAGGAGACGATCACCATGTGCTCCAGGTGATCATCCCGCCGCCAGGCCAGCGCCGTCTGCGCGGCCAGATCCAGAGTGGGAACCACGAACAGCACCAGCCGCGCACCGAGTTCGTCCGCGGTGCGGATCGAGACCAGCGTCTTGCCGGTGCCCGTCGCCGACACGAACAGACCCCGCGTCCCCGCACGCCGCAGATGCCGTGCCAGCCGCATGACGGCCTCGGCCTGGTCGGGAAAGAGCTGCGCGGGCCCGGGGCGGCCGGGGCGCGGCAGTTCCGCCACAGTCATGTCAGCTCTTCTTTCGAGTCAGTGGCTCCAGTAGTCGCGGCGGGGCAGTTCGACCCACATATCGGGCGGTCCGGCCACGGCGCGGCTGTCGGTGGGTCGCAGGCCTGCGAAGGCGCAGGCGTAGGCGACGGCGTTGTGCTGGTAGAGGTAGGAAGCCAGCACCTGCTCGGAGGTGTCGTTCTCGCCAGGTGCTCCTCCGGGGTGCAGGTCCGAGCCCTCGATGATTCCATGGCGGGCGATGCTGCCCTGGTTGCCGCTTTTGGGATTGGCGTAGAGGCCGTAGCAGAGGGTGCCGGCGGACAACCGGGTCAGCACGCCCGGCATCTGCGGCGCGTATCCCCAGGGCTGGGTGACCACGCAGCCGCCCGGCACGGACGTCACGCCGACGATGTGCAGGCTCTCGTCCATGTCGTACGCGTGGGGGTCCTCCAGCAGCTCGTCGATGAGTTCGCCGTGTACCGGTGTCGCCCCAAGACGGCGCACCGCCTCGGCCGCGTCGATGCCCGCCACGCAGGCCAGGCCCGTGCCGTCGTAGTAGAACTCGCCCAAGGCCGTGGTGAGGCGATGGGCCTCCTGCGCTGCCGCACGCTCGGTGACGCTCAGGGACACCCCTTCCGGGACCGGGAACAGCTCGGGCGTCGGTCCGGCCAGGCTCAGCCGCCCCGGCGACCAGCCGCCGAGCGACGGCCGCCAGGGATCGGCCCCGGCGGCGGCGAGCGCCCGTGCGTTGGCCGGCTTCCTGGACAGGACGGCTTCCCACAGTGCCGTCACCCCGTTCTCCAGCGCGTCCACATCCGCAACCCGGCGGGCCAGTTCCGTCACAGCCTCCGGGGAGCCGAACACCGCTGCCCGATGCAGGGGCCTGCTCCCGTTCCAGCTCTCCGGATCGGCTCCTTGGTCCAGGCGTCGGCGGATGTTGTCGGCATCCGTCCAGTCCCAGCCCATGCCCGCCCAGCCGTCACTCGCTGCCGCCACCGCTCCCCCTCGAACACGTCGCATGCCTCGCGCCACTCGACCGCCCCCGAGCAACGCGGGCACTACAGGCCGCTGGCTCCATCCAAGTCCGCTGACCGGACACTATCACCCCCAACACCGTTCGTACGCTCAATGTACGTGATTAGAACGCTTCTAGTACGCGGTAGGTGCGTTTCGGGGTAGGGTCAGGGACGGAGGTGTCCCATGTCCGAGTTGTTCGACGCGGTCGACGCGCTGGTCGCGTCCCGCTCCCCGCTGCCGCCGCCGGCCGAGCGCAGGCGGCTGCGTCAGGCGCACGCGCTCACCCTGGACGAGGTGGCCGCCGCTCTGGGCGTGCGGCGGGCGACCGTGGGCGCCTGGGAGTCGGGGCGGACCGAGCCGCGGCCGCCGGAGCGGGAGGCGTACGCGCGCCTGCTGAAGCAGCTCGCCACGCTCTACCCCGCCCCCCAGAGCACCGGCGCCCCGCAGGAGGACACGGGCACCGCGGAGCCGCAGGCATTCACCACCGCAGCGACCGCAGCGCAGGCTGGGCCCGCGGGCGGGGCAGCGGAAGCTACTGCCACGGCGGAGGCTGCGGAGGCCGAGGAGCCCCCGGCCGTTCCCCCAGCGCCTGTTCGGCACGCGGCGGCGACACAGCGGCCGGTGCCGCGTGCCGAGCGGGCGCCGCAGAACTCGCGGCGCCCCGCTGCGAGGAAGGCCGCCCCGGCGAACACCCCCGCGCCCGGCGGCGGGTACGCGCACGGTCCGCTGCTCGTCCTCGACGCCGACACCGAGCGGCAGGTGACCGGTTACGGCGTCGGCGGTCTGATCCTGGACGTGTCCGCCAAGTCGCTGCCTGCGCTGGTGGAGTGGACGCTCACCGAGGCGCGGCTGGGGTCGGAGAAGCTGCACGGCTCGGGCAAGGACGGCGACCCGCTGCTGGTGCTCACTGAGGCAGCGTGCGCGCGCTACGGCCTGCCCGCCGCCTTGTCCGAGGCCGAGCGGCTTGCCGGGCGGCTGCCGGAAGGGCACAAGGTCATCAAGCAGCTTGAGCGCGCCGGCTGGCAGCTCACCAAGCGAGGGCTGGGGCCGTGGGCGCGGATCTACCGTCCCGCCCAGGGCAGCCGCCGCCAGTGCGTACAGCTGTGCATTCCCTCCTGGCGTGCGCTGAACGGCCGCGCCTGGGGCCACGCCGCGCAGCTTCATCCCGCCGACCTCGCCCGGGTGCTGGGGGTGTTCGCGCAGCGGGTGATGACGCCGGTGGGCTCCACCGCGGTGACGGGGCTGCAGCTGATGACGGCGCTCAACCCGCCCACGAGGGCGAGCGAGCCGGACGAGACCGGCAGACGGCACCGCGAGCACCGGCCCGGCTCGCTGGGGACGGAGCCGATGGATCCCGCGCCGTGCGAGGCGACCGACGGACACCCAGTCCTGGCCCACCTGCCCCGCTTCCACGTGCGCGGGCCTGAGGAGCGGCTGTTCGAGGAGGCCTACGACTGGGCGCGGGATCTGACCGATGCCGAGTGCATGCAGCGCTACCTGGTCGGCCTGGATGTGAACCTGGCGTTCGGTGCGGCCGCCAACGGCGCGGTCGTCGGCCTGGCCAGTCCGCCCGTGCACGTCACCCGCCCCGTCTTCGACCCAGCGGTGCCCGGGTCCTGGCTGGTCGACCTCTCCCACGTCGACCTGTCCCGGGTGAAGGTCGCAAAGCAATGGCGTGACCTCGACGGTGGCCTGCTGCCCAGCCCGTTCACGCCGAGCGGCCAGCGCCCGACCGGTCCGGCCTGGTACGCCACGCCCACCGTGGCGTACGCCGTGGAGCTCGGCTACGACGTCGCGCCCGTGGAGGCGTGGGTGCGCCGGGAGAGCGGCCGGTTCCTGGACGGCTGGTACAAGCGGCTGCGCGATGCCTACGTCGCCACCATGGCGGACCTCGGCGTCACCGAGAAGCTTCCCCCAGGCGAGTTCCTGAAGGCGATGGACGGCTACAAGAGCCGTGATCCGGAGCTGGGGATCGTGGTGGACGCGGTCAAGATGACCGTCAAGGGCGGTATCGGCAAGCTGCAGGAGAAGGCGCGCGGCGGCGGATGGAAGCCGGGGCAGGCCTGGCCCGCCCTGGCCCGCCCGACGTGGCGGCCGGACATCCGCGCGACCGTCATCTCCCGGGCCCGGGTCAACATGCACCGCAAGATGCTGAACCTGGCGGCGGCCACCGGCCGCTACCCGGTCGCGGTCCTCTCCGACTGCGCCGTGTACGCGGCCGACGGGCCCAGCCCGCTGGATGTGCTGCCGTACAGCGCCGACGGCAAGACGGTGCCGGGTTCGTTCCGGCTGGGGGTCTCGCCCGGGATGGTCAAGCACGAGGGCACCCAGAGCGTGCTGTGGGGCGCGGACGTGCTTGAGCAGCTCGCCGGGGACGGCCATGTCGCCAACCTCGCCCGCTACATCAAGACCGGCGAGGTCACCGCCAAGGACACCGGAGAGTAGGGGAGTTACGCCGATGGTCACGGTCGGGGAAGAACTCGACAGGGCGGTGCAGGGCGCGTTCACCCGGCCCGTCCCCAAGTCTGCCGGGGCGCAGATGCGCTACCTCGTCAAGCAGCACGGCGGCCGGACGATGCCGGTGGCCGAGCTGCTCGGCATCAGCCAGCGCACAGTGGAACGGTATGTGAAGAACCAGATCAAAACCCCCCGGCCGCAGCTCGCCGACCGGCTCGAGCGTGAGGTCCGCACGCGCTGGCAGCCGCAGATCAGGGCGAAGGCGAAGCAGGTAGCGGCCACCACGAGCGGCATCATGATCGATGTGCAGGCGAGGTTCGGCTACACCGCCGCCGTCGGCAGCACCGACCAGGCCCGCGTGCGTCACCTCACCCTGGCCCTGCCGCCCCACCACGCCGCCCGCCTCCTTCAAGCCCAGGAAGCCGGCGTCGACGAGGACGACCTCCGCGACCTCGCGGCCGAGGCGCTGGGCGAGGTGTACTTCCGCGACGGCGGACGGCGTGCCCACGGCCTCGAAGTGGAACTCAACGACATCGTCGACCTGCAGTTCGAGCTGTAGGCCGGTCAGTGCGCCGGGCAGGAAGCAGAAAGGGCGTCGGGGAGAGCTGTGACAGCAGGAGCGTTACGGACCGTGCCGCTGGCCGGGGAGCTGACCTCGTCACTGATCCACCGGGCCGCGGACCGCTACGGCCTGCCGGCCGCGGGGGTGCTGCGGCTGTGGACATGCCGCAACTCCCCCGCCCGGCACGGCGGCGGCGTGCGGGCTGACGCGGAGGTCATCCTCAACGGAGCGGGGCGCAATGTGCTCGCCGAACTGTGCGGAGTCGAACCGGCGGTGCTGGCACGCGCGTTGCCCGCCTTCACCGTGGACGATCCCAAGATCAGTACTGGCCGGGAGGCCGCTCTGGCGCAGGTGCGTTGGCGGGCGGCGGGCACAGTGGCGGGAGAAGCGGCGTTCGCCTGCCGGCTGTGCACCGCGCGGCGGACCGGGCAGGCTCAGCGGGCGGTGCGGTATCTGCCGCGCTGGGAGCGGGTGTGCGTGCGGCACGGGCGGTGGCTGCTGGACGCGGACGCCGACCAGCCTCTGGAACACCTCGACCTGCGCGGTGTCCCGGAGGTGGTGGCCGCGCAGCGGCGCTGGGCGGGGGTGGCGCGGCGTGCGGGGCGGGCCGGGGCGGAGGGCGCGGAGGTGTTCGCCCTGGCGCACGCGGTCGTGGCCCGGTGGTGGGAGGAGGCCCTGCACTGGGAGCGGGAGGAGATCTGGCCGCACCGGCTGCATCGGGTGGCGGGCGGCAACGCGGGAACGGATCTTCAGCGGTGGCGGATCGTGGGCCGGGATCCGGTCATTTTCCCGGAGGTGGTGGCCGTGGCCGACGCGCTGTTGGACCCGGCCATGGCCGAGCTGGTGTGGAGGGACAGCGGTGCCGGGCGGCCGCGGCCGCTGCCCGCCGACGGGGCGTTCTGCCGTCGGCTGGGCGAGCGGGTGGGACGTGACTGGCTGGGCCCGCTGTCGGCGGTGGACTACGGCGGGCCGCTGCTCGCCTGGATGGGCGCGGTCATCCGCCGGCGGCGCGATCAGGGCGGGCTGCCCGGGTGGAGGGACGATCCGTGGCGCCTGCAGCGCGAACAGCAGCCCGCCACGATGGCTGGCCAGCTGCGCGTGATGGCGGCCGAGGCACAGTCAGGCGGCTCGGCGACCCGGTGGCGGGCCACCGTGTCCGCCGAACACCGCTTCCGCATCACCCAACTGGTCAAAGAGGCCGGCGAGCAGCTGGAGGAGCTGCGCGGCGGGCACAGCGGCACCACCGCCGAGGTGGCCCGCACGCTGCTGGAGCACCTCAGCCGCAGTGCCGCCCTGATCGATCAGGCTTTGGTGGACACTGCCGCCGCGGCTGTCGCCGCCGGGGTGGCGCTGGAGGAGGTGGCCGCCTGGTCACGCCTGCCCGCCCAGGAGCTGGCAGAGATCCTCACCGCGGGCCAGGAGTGACGCGACCGGCGGCCGGGTGGTGTGTGTCAGCCGCCGTACGCCGCAGCCCGGTCACAGCTAGGGTCCGGTTTGTCTCCCGGGGAGGATGGGTGATGCCATATTGCGGGAGGACTGCTGCGTGTGGCCACTAGGCTGAGGCGGGGCCGCAGGGAGGCAGCGGCCCGGGGACCGGCGCCAAGGGAGCACGTTGAGTACTCATCCGGGTCCGGTGGCAGCGGGGGCGGACCTTGCCCGGCTGGCGCTCGACTTCCACCACACCCACCAGTTGCTGGATCCTGCCGCGCAGGGAGTGCAGGAGTGGCAGGTGCGCATCACCGTGGCCGGCACACCGGTGGGAAGCCTGACGGCCGTCAGGGGCCTGTACTGGAAGTCCGACAATCTGCGCGAGCGGATGGCCGACGAGCAGTCCTTCCCCGCCCTGGTGGCCGCCCAGCTTCTGGACGAGGACGGCCGGTTCACCTACGAGTTCGAGGAGTTCATCGAGTCGGCCTCCAGCGTCCTCGTCGTCGACCGGCTGCACCTGGAGGAAGCCTTCGCCGACCCTGTGGTCGTCGCGGGGGTGGTGGCCTCTGTCGTGGACCGGCTGACGGACAACTACTTCGCCGTGGTCCTGCCCGCCAAGAACGCCTCCACGGATGCAGGTTCCGCTCTGCTCGCCGAGGCCGGCACGCTGCTGAGCGCCAGGGAGTTCTCCGACGAGCTGCAGATCATCGACAACGCCCTGGCCGCTCCCGAAGAGGCCGCGCAGCGCGTGCGCAGGCGTCTGCGTTCCCTCGCCCGCCACGGCCAGCCGACGGCGTGGGACGAGGGTGACGAGGAGGGTGACGACTGCGACGAGGACGGCGAGGAGGACGAGGAGCTCACCGCGCGAACCGCTACGGTCCTGCGGGTGGCGCTCGAGGAGCTGTCCGAGCAGATCTGGCAGGACGTCGCCGCCGTGGGTGACGCGCCGTTGAGGCGCGGTCAGGGCCGTGTCCTGGGCTCGCTGCCGCCGATCACCTATCACCAGGACCAGAAGTGGCGTCGGCAGATGGCCCGCTGTTTCGACGACCTGGCCGCCGACCTCGCCGAGACGGGCACCGTCCGCCCGCTGTGCACCGGCGAGGAGATGGCCCTGCACCTGGGCATCGACCGGGCCAAGTCGCTGACGCGGAACCGGCCGCGCCTGGTCGCGGAAACGGTGGAGGGGCTGGAGGAGGACCGCCGTGACTTCGACTGGGACTGGTGCTCGACCGTGCTGTTCGAGGACCACGACGTACTGATGCTCTTCGACGCCTCCCTGGACGGGATCGAGGACAGCGGCAACGAGATCAACCAGGCCCTCGGCCTCGCCAACCTGGCCGCCGCGGACTGGTTCGAGCCCTTCCGCCCCCGCCAGGCCCGCGACCCCGACCGCGGCTTCCGCCACTCCTGATCCTGGCCGCCATCAGGCCCCGGGCTGCTAAGGGCCCGTATGAAGGCGGCTGAGCCTTCCCCTGTCCGGCTCAGCCAGAGGGCCCGGGGCGGCTACGCTCGGGCTGCTGATGCGACAAGGCGGGAAGTGGGGGCAGTGGCCAAACGCGATGTGTGGGTGCGCGTTCGGAATGACCTGGTGCGCGGTGACACCGTCATGGGCGTCACCGTGAGCGATCCGCCCTACGACTACGAGACGTTCAAGATCATGCTGAAGGTCACGGGACACCGCGACCCTCTGTGGCTTGACTCCGGCATCTACGACGACGACCAGGGTGCTGGGCGCGAGCGGGTCGACGCGCTCGCTGATTCCTTCGTCGATACGCTCGCACGCGGTGCGGCAATGCCGTCCGGCGCCCTGATCCGGTTCGGTTGCGACGAGGACGACTCGGGATGGGCGCTGTCGTCTCTGGGGTAGCGGCGACCGGGCGGGGCCCGGGCCACGGCCCGCCGCCGCGACACGGCGGGCGCCGGCCGGAAAAGTGCAGGAATCTGCACTGACACTGGCACGCCAAGGCGGCATCCTGGCCCCGCACAGGGCAACCGACCTTTTTGGCACGGCAGTTGCGGTTACCGGCCGGTTCTCCTGCGGGGTGTGTCAGGTATGACGTTGTGTGGAGTACGTGATCATCGACAGCAGCCAGAACGGCTTATCTGCCGTCGCGGGCAGGGCCTTGCGGGTGCCGGAACCGGGTGTGGTGGAGGCAGAGTTCGCCGGGGCGGACGGCTCACTCGTGCAACGCCGCTGGGTCGAGGCCGCCGTGGCTGTTCGGTTCGAGCAGCTCCAGCCGGTGGCGGCGTTTCCGGTGGTGCCCGGGCGCAGGTGGGGGCCGGGCTGGTGGTGGTCGGCCACCACGGCCGGGCATGTGATGCACGGGTCGCAGGCGATGTGCACGCAGTTGATGCTGCTGGACCGTGACCCGCAAGTGGTGGGCCTGTCGGCGCGGCCGGTGCGGTTGATCTGGCGCGATCCCGGCAGCGGGCGGGTCCTGACGTGGGTGCCGCAGGTGTTCGCCCGCTACTCCGACGGGGGCGCTCTGCTGGCCGACTGTCCCGCGAGCGAGGAGCCCGCCGGGGACCGTGCCGCGCGGGCGGCCGCGGTACTTGAGTCGGCGTGTGCGGCGGTGGGGTTCACCTACCGGCGCCTGGTGCCGCCGGAGCGGGTGTTCGGGGCGAATGTGCGGTGGCTGGCCGGCTACCGCCATCCCCGCTACCGCGGTGCGGGCGGTCTTGAGCAGGCGGTGCTGGAGGCGTTCGCCGCCCCGCGGCCGTTGATGGCGGGGGCCGCGGCGGCCGGTGAGGTCCTGAGCGCGCTGCCGGTGCTCTACCACGCGCTGTGGAGCGGGCGGCTGTCCGCGGACCTGTCCCGGCCGCTGGGCGAGCACACCGTCGTCTGGACTGGCGAGGCGGCGGCAGGCGCTGAGCGGGAGCAGCAGGAGAGTTGAGCAGGCAGGCGATGGCCGTCCCCGGCGGGCGGCATGTTGACGTTGGCGCGCGGGTCGAGTTCCAGGGGCGCACCTGGCAGGTGACCGGCCTGGTCGATGGGCGGGTGCACCTGGCTGCCGATGACGGGGCCACCGGGTGTGTGCTGGCCGCCCTGTTGGTGGCCGCCGACGACTTCGCCGTCGTCGGCCGGAGCGCCGATGAACTTCCTGCGGCCGAGGTGTGGCAGGCGCTGCCACTGGCCGCCCGTGAGCGGGCGCTGGCCTGGCTGCGGCACATCCGCGAGTTCGAGACCGGGCTGCCCGACGGAGCGGGCAGCGGCGGCGAGCCGAGGCCCGGCTACGACCCGCAGCGCTTCACGCTCGCCGAGCGCGAGCACGCCAAGGCCGCCGAGCTGGCCGCGCTGGGCTGGACGAAGGTCAGCCGGAACACGGTGCAGCGGCGGCGTATCGCCTACCACAAGCAGGGGTTGATGGGGCTGGTCGACCAGCGGACGGTGCGCCCCCGATCGGCAACCGGCCGCGCCGACGAGCGGGTGGTGGCCGCCGTGCTGGAGGCGCTGCGGGACCTGCGTGGCCGCAAGGCGACCACCGTGAAGCAGGTGATCGAACGGGCGGAGCGGATTGTGGCCAGGAGGTATGGGCCGGGGCGGGTGAAGCTGCCGTCGGCGGCGTCGATGTACCGGCTGGTGAAGGCACTGTCTGATCCGGCCGAGCTGCTGGGCAGCCCGGCGCGCACCGCCACCGGCCCACGGCGAAGCGGCGGCCCGCCGCCTGCGTTGCGGCCTGCGGAGCGGGTTCATGCCGCCACCGCCCGCCTGGGGGTATGGGTGGCGGGCGAGGACGGTCGTCTGGTTGCGGTGTCGGTGACGGCCGCTCTGGATGAGGCCACCGGCTGCGTGCTGGCCGCCGTGCTGCACCCGCAGGAATCCTCAGCCGAACTGTCGGTGCTGCTGGCCGAGATGGCCGTGCCGCAGCCGCTGCGCGCGGGCTGGCCGGGGCTGCTGCGCCGGGCGCACGAGGACGGCCCGCGGCGGCTGCTGCCGCTTCAGGCACGCCTCGAGGCGACGGCGGCCCGGCCGGCAGCCGTACCCGAGACGCTGGTCCTGGATGCCGCAGGGCCTGCTGTCACGTCGTGGTTTCTCACCGTGTGCGAGGGCCTCGGCGTCAGTGTGGAATCCGTCCGTGAACGGGGGAACAGCGCGCCCGGCGCCTTGGGGCACACGCTCGGCGTGCTCGCCGGAGCCTTCACCCGGTACGCGGCCGATCTGGCCGACGCCGCGCGGCCTGACGTCGGGCACAGGGAGGACGAAGCGCCGGCGGCGGGAGGCTGGTTCAGCATGCCGCACCTGCAGGACCTGCTGGAGGAGTGGATCACAGCGTCGTGGCACACGCGCCCGCAGGAGGCCTTGCGGCATCCCCTGCTGCCCAGAGCGGCCCTGACGCCCGATGAGATGTGGCGGGTGCTGCTCGGTGCGAGCGGGGCGGTGCCGCTGCCACTGAGCGGGCAGCACTTCGCGGAGCTGCTGCCGGTGCGCCGCAAGGCGGTCACCGACGCCGGGGTGCGCCTGGGGAGGCGCCGGTATGACGATGAGTGCCTCAATGAGCACCGCGGACGGTCCTGCCCCACTACGGACGACGGTCGGTGGGAAGTGCACCACCACCCCTACGACGTGCGGCAGGTCTACATCCGGCTGCCCGACGGCCTCCTGCACCCCCTGGCCTGGATTGACCAGGCGCATGCGCAGCGGCCCTTCGACGCCACCGTGCACCGCCGGATCACGCACGTCCTCGCCGGCCGCACGCGCGGCGGGACAATCTCCGGCCCCGGCCCAGGCACCGGAGCGCGGGCACAAGACGACAGGCGGATGAGTCAGATCGCCGACGTGATGGCTGCACCTGAACCGGGCGGCGGCCCGGCTGCCGACGGCACCGCCGGTGGCGGTCAGGGGTTCGGGTTGTGGGACGCGCAGGCGGAGGCCGGGCAGTGGTGAGCGCGCACGGCGGCCGCCCGGTGGCCGCTGCCCGGCACCGGCAGGTGAAGCTGGGGGCGTATGTGACGTTCGAGGGCCGCGCCTGGCAGGTGGCCGCCGTGGCGGGGGCCTCGGTGCGCCTGGTCGACGAGGACGGGCAGACGGCGTCGGTGCTGGCCTCGTTCCTGTTCGCCGACCCCACGTTCGCGGTGGTGGACTCCCCCGCGCCCGGGGTGGTGCCGTGGGGGCTCATGGAGACGGTGCCCGCACGGGAGCGGGAGCGGGCTCTGGCCTGGCAGCGGCACATCCGCGAGATCGAGACCGGGCTGCCCGGCGGCCCGGCAAGCAGCGGGATGCCCCGGCCCGCATACGACCCCGAGCAGCGGTCGATGGCCGAGCGGGAGCAGGCCAAGGCCGACGAACTCGCACAGCTGGGCTGGCCGCAGGTCAGCCGGGCCACCGTGCGCCGCATGCGCGCCCGCTACCACGCGGGCGGCCTCATGGGTCTGGTCCCGCAGCGCAGGCCGGCCCGTGCGACGGGGCGGGCCGATGAGCGGGTGGTGGCCGCCGTGCTGGAGGCGCTGCGCCGCCAGCGCGGCCGTTCCAAGGGCACCCTGAAGGGGCTGCGGCAGCTTGCCGGGCAGATCCTGGCCGACACCCATGGTCCGGGTGTGGTGGCCTTGCCTGCGCCGTCGACGTTCAACCGGCTGGTGCGGGTACTGGCCGACCCGCTGGAGCATCCCGGCCGCCCCGCCCGCACCGCCACCACCACGCCGGTGCGGCCGTTCACGCCGACGGTGGCGCTGCGGCCGGGCGAGCTGGTGCAGGTCGACACCACCCTCCTGGATGTGATGGCCGTGGGCGAGGACGGCCGCCCGGTGCGCCCGGAGCTGACCATCGCCCTGGACGTGGCCACGCGGTCGGTGGTGGCGGCCGTGCTGCGCGCGGAGAGCACGAAGGCCGTGGACGCGGCCCTGCTGCTGGCGGAGATGGCCGTGCCCCACCCGGCGCGGCCCGGCTGGCCCGAACATCTGCGCCTGGCCCATGCGGCCGTCCCCTACGACCGGCTGCTCGCCCTCGATGCGCGCCTGGAGCAGGCGGCGGCGCGGCCGGTGGTGGTGCCCGAGACGATCGTCATCGACCGCGGGCGGGTGTTCGTCTCCGCCGCGTTCCTGGCCGCCTGCGAAACCCTGGGGGTGGGCGTGCAGCCCGCGCCGCCGCGCTCGCCGGCCGCCAAGGGCGCCGTCGAGCGGACGTTCGGGAGTATCAACTCGCTGTTCGCGCAGCACGTCGCCGGCTACACCGGCTCCCACGTCCTCGAGCGCGGTCACGCGGTGGACGACGAGGCGCACTTCACCGCGGCTCAGCTGCAGGAGCTGCTGGATGAGTGGGTCACCGCGTGCTGGCAGCACCGCCCCCACGACGGGCTGCGCCACCCGGTCCTGCCCAAGAAGGCACTGGCCCCCAACGAGATGTGGAGCGCGCTGCTGGGCACCTCCGGGTACGTGCCGCTGCCGCTGACCGGCGCCGACTATCTGGAACTGCTGCCCGTGCGCTTCCATCCCGTCACCGGCCGCGGTATCCGCATCAACTACCGCACCTACGACCACGTCGTCCTGAACGAGCACCGCGGCCGGCCCTGCCCCACCCATCCCGGCGGCAGGTGGGAGGTCCACCTCAACCCGCACGACGTGCGGCAGGTCTACATCCGGCTGCCAGACGGGCACCTGCACGAGATCCCGTGGATCCACCGTGACCACGTCCACGCCCCGATGAGCGAGGCCGCCTGGCGCCACATCCGCGCCGCCCTGGGCCGGCGCGCAGACCGCGAGCGGCACGAGGCCGACCTGGCCGAAGCAGCCGATCAGGTCCTGCGCCGGGCCCGCCCCCGGCCCGGCACCGGCGCACCCGCCGCAGCAGCGGCAGGCCACGGAGCAGCCACAAGCACAGCAGGCCCGAAGACGGCAGGCGGCGACACGCAGGCCGAGGACCGTCTCGACGCGATCGAAGCCCACTTTCCTGACTCTGACGGCCACCCCGACGATCGTGAGGAACTCTCCCCGCCTGTGGGCCGCTACGCGCTGTATGACGCCTTCGAGGAGGCCGAACGCTGGTGACCAGCCCCCACACCCCGCCCGCCGCCGAGGATGCCTCCCCCGGGACGGTCACCACGTTCGATGCGTTCGCCCGGTTCGCCCACACGGTCCCGCCCGCTCCCCCGCAGCCGGGCCAGCCGGCACGCTCGGTGGAAGAACGCCTGGCCTACCACTCGCAGTTCGTCACCGTGCGTACCCCGGCCATCGAGAGCCTCTCGCGCAGCGTGCGCACGCTGATGATCCTCGGCCGCAGCCAGAGCGTCACCGCCCGCCCGTCCCTGATCGTCACCGGGCCGGCCACCACCGGCAAGACCACCGCACTGCTCGAGGTCGGCCGAACCTGCCACCTGGCCCACACCCGCCGCGCCGCCCCGGGCGACACCAGCGTGCCTGTGGCGTATGTGCTGGTACCGCCGGGCGCCACCGCCAAGACTCTGGCCTGCGAGTTCGCCCGCTACCTCGGCATCCCCGTCACCACCCGCATGACCACCGCGCAGATCACGACCGCCGTCTGCCACACCTACACCGCGGCCGGAGTTCAGCTGGTGCTGATCGACGAGATCCACCGGCTCAACCCCCGCAGCTCCAGCGGAGCAGAGGCCGCCGACTGGCTCAAGGACCTCACCGAGCGCGTCGGCGCCACGTTCGTGTACGCGGGCATCGACGTCACCGCCAGCTCGGTGTTCAGCGGGGTCCGCGGCGCGCAGCTGGCCGGACGCGCCTCGCTCATCGACTGCGGGGCTCTGCCCGCCCGTGCCGGCGAGCGGGAACCGTTCCGTGAGCTCATCGCCGCTCTGGAAGCGGCCCTCGACCTCCATTCCCCCGCACCGGCAGCCTGCCCAGGCTCGCCCCCTACCTGCACGAACGGACCGCCGGCCGTATCGGCAGCCTGGCCCGCCTCATCCGCCAGGCCGCCATCGAAGCCATCCTCGACGGCACCGAACGCATCACAAAGACGCTGCTGGACTCCATCGCGCTGGACCACCTCGCCGAGGAGCACTACCGGCCCCGCACCCCGACAAGCCGCCGCACACGACCCAGCAGCCGTTGACCGCCCACGCCTTCAGCAGCCCTGCGGTGCGGACACGCACGACGTGGCCGTCCCAGCCCGGCGCCCTGCGGGCCAGGCCCCTGCCCCGCGAGTCAGCAGCCTCCTACCTCACCCGCCTTGCAGCCACCTACCACCTGACCGCCGCCCAGCTCCTCGACGGGCTGCACATCACCACCACCGGCACCTTCGCGGCCCCGCCCGCCACCGACATCCACCTCAGCGCCGAAGCCGCCCACCGGCTGTCCGCCTTCACCCGCATCCCGCCCGCACACCTCACCCGCGCGCTGGCCCGCCAGCCCCCACCCGCCTCCATCGGCACCGCCCGCGCGGCCATCGCCCTCTGGCAGCCCGTCCCGCCCGCCGTGCAGCCGCTGCCAGCGTGCACCGCCTGCACCATCCGCCGCAGCCCGCACCACGCCGCCCCCGCGTGGATCCACCCAGCGACCCACCCACCCCGAATCATGATCTGTGCACGCCACCAGCAGGCTTCCAGCGACTCCCGGCACCCCGCGCCCCTCGACATCCGCCCGGTCCCCGAGCTCACCCGGCCCCACCCCAGGGCCCGCCGTGCGACGACCGTCTCCCTGAACTGGGCATCAACAATCACGACACGCTGGTACGACCACCATCAGCACCTGCACGAACGATGGCAAACACGCCTTGACCGCCTCACCGACGCCAACCCCCACATCCCCTCAGGCCCGGCCTCCCCAGCCCTGACCTGCCGGAACCTGATCACCTACCCCGAGACCCGCACCCTCGCCGCGGCCCTCGACCGCCTGCCCCCGTACCCCCTGACACGCCCGCAACAGACCGCCTTCCTCCACCGCCTGGCCGACCGCCTCCGGCTGCCCCGCCTCGCACCCGCCGACCACGACCTGCTCTGGCAACGCCTGTACGCCCGCTGAACAGGCCCCACTCCCCAGCCGGGAACGGCCGCAACCGCCCTTACCTTTAGGCGCGCCGACCACGCTGCGCAAAAGCCAGCATCACACTCAGCCCACTGAGCAGAACGGAACAGCCAGCTCAGCCCACGTACCGCCATCGCCAGCGCTTCAGCCCGACGCTGGTCTCCCCGACGAAGCGGAAGTACCACCCAGTACAAGTGAGCAACAGCAGGTCACAATCAAGATCAATAAGCCTGCACGACAGGTACGTCACAAGAACCCGTTCTTCGATTTCGGCGAGGCCGAACTGTTCCTCGTCCACAGGGGAGGACAGGTCGTCGGACGCATCGCCGCCGTGCACAACCCCCGCCACAACGAACACCACGGCGGCAGCGACGGATTCTTCGGGCTCTTCGAATGTGCCGACGACCCCGCAGCCGCGCAGGCGCTCTTCTCCGCGGCCGGAGACTGGCTGCGCGAGCGCGGACTCACCTCCATGCTGGGGCCGGTGAGCTTTTCCACCAACGGTGAATGCGGCAGCCTTGTTGAGGGCTTCTCGTCTCCCCCGGCCGTCCTCATGCCCTACAACCCGCCCTATCACCAAAACCTCCTGGAATCGTGCGGGTTCACGAAGGCCAAGGACCTGTGGGCCTGGGAGTGGACCCCGGACACGCCCGAGTCTCCTGTCGTCAACCGGATCGCGAACAGGGCGGCCAACCGGGGCGACCTCAGCATCCGGCAACTGGACCTGAACGCCTTCGAGGCCGAGACCGAGCGGCTGTGGGACGTCTACAGCGAAGCCTGGGAGCAGAACTGGGGCTTCGTGCCGCCCACACGGCGGGAGTTCCGCCACCTCGCGAAGGAACTGGCGCGTATCGCCCGCCCTGATCTGCTCCTCGTCGCCGAGGTGGACGGCGCTCCTGCCGCCCTCTGCCTCACCGTCCCCGACGCCAACCGGATACTGAAGGCGGCCGGGGGCCGGTTGACCCGCTTCGGCTTCCCCATCGGACTGCTCCGGGCCGCTCTGGCGGCACGGAAGATCAACCGATGCCGGCTGATCGCGCTGGGGGTGAAGGCGCAATACCGCGGCCGGGGACTCGACGCGCTGCTTGTCACCCACCTCGCGCGCATCGGCCGCCGAATCGGCTGGAGTTGCGAACTCTCCTGGGTCCTGGAGGACAACAGGGCGATGAACAGCGCCATCGCCAAGATGGGTGCCCAGAGGACCAAGACCTACCGGATCTATCAGCGGGCGCTGTAGAACGGCGAGCGGACACGGGGCACGGGGTATGTGGACACGAGCCGGTGAGCCGCACGCGCCGTCGGTGGCAGGGCCATTGGCGGCGGATCCGGGCGTGGAGCTTTGCGCACCACCCGGTCCTGCGGCCGGGGGCCTGGCCTGCCGGCCGACTTCCCCCAGGACTGGGGCGTTGCTCTGGTCAAAGCCCTGCGCCAGGCCCGCGTCGACCAGGACACCGACACCTGGAAGGAGCGCTACAAGATGCGCACCGGTGTCGAGGGCACCATCTCCCAAGGCGTCCAACGCTGCGTCCTGCGCAGATCCCGCTACCGGGGCCTCGCGAAAACCAGCCTCCAACACCAGCTCACCAGCGCCGCCATCAACCTCGCCCGCATCGACGCCCACCTCACCAACACACCCCGAGCCAACATCCGCACCAGCCACTTCGCAGCACTTCGCCCCGCCGAGCTCATGCTCGGCGGGGCGAAGTAGGACCAGCCCCCGAATAGGCCAACAGCATCGTCTACGGGCCGGGGGATGCATTGAGTGCGCCGCCCGGCCGGCCACCTCCGACCGGCGCCTTCGCTGGCCGGAGGTGAGGACGCCACGGGTCCGTCTCCGGCGGGTCCTCTCGCCGGAAACGGACCCGTGGTGACGGCGGCATTCCCTCGCGAGTCAGCACTCCCCCGCAGACCCTCCGATCCGGTGCCGTACACGTGAGGCGGACGTTCCCGTTCGGCTGCTGCCTGGATACCGTCCTTCTTCCTTGCTGCACAGCAAGGTGAAAGATACGGTTACGTACACCATGCCCCAGAGGACGACGCTACCCGGCCGCACTGCGGCACGTACTGCAGCGATCATCGGCGCCACGCACGAACTGCTACGCGAAGTGGGCTACGAGCAGTTGTCGATCGATGCGGTCGCGACGCGGGCCGGCGCCAGCAAGACCACCATCTATCGCCGCTGGGCTGACAAGCGCGCACTGGTGTGTGCTGCGCTGCTGGACCGTTCGGTGTCCGCCCCGGAGCTGCCGTCAGGGGCGCACGACCTGCGCGAGGACCTGATGGCGTTGACGGACTTGGCAGCCGCTCTGGCCGATCAGGAGGATGTTCCGGGTTTCGTCAGCCTGCTCGCCGCGGCGCAGAAGGAGCCTGCCGTCGGCGAAGCCCTGCGCAACGGAGCCCTGGACCCGATGCGCCGCAACTGCCGGGATGTCGTCCAGCGCGCCATCGGTCGAGGTGAGCTCCAGGACGCCGCCCTGTCGGATGTTCTGTTCGATCTGGTTCTTGGACAGGTCCTCGCGCGCAGCGTGGTTCAGGGGAAGGCATTTACCACCGACGTGCGAGAACACTTCGTGGACACGGTTCTGCTCCATGTCCTGACCCAGCACGCCTAGCTAGAACGGCTTGCGGCGGTCAGGCCGCCGGTCCGCGGCTCAGGCCCTGGACACTCGCTGAAGATCGACCGAGGTGACGCACCCTGGCTCGCCGCTGAGCAAGGGCACAGAGCTGCCAACCGTCAGGCACTTCCCGGCGTCGACGGGTCATGAACCGCTCCCCCCATGCCGCCCTCGGACAGTGCTATCACTCCACGCGACAACTACTTGGCAAAGAAGCAGTCGAAGGTGTCTGCGTGTCATGAGCACGGCGGCATCCGGGGGTTGAGGCACAGCCGGGATGCCTGCTACGAAGAGCATGTGATGGCCGTTCATCGGCGCCTCCCATAGGTCGCTGCCCAGGACGGGTCATTCCAGGCAGCTGGCGCCTGCTGACGAGGGCGCCGCGTCACGTCTCAGGGACGACAGTTGCTGGCAGCGAATCCAGGCCACACAAGATGTTGTTGAAGTGTCGGACCAGACGGTGTGGCCGATCGCGTGTGCACGGTGGTGTCCATCCCTGCCGTGACGTAGGTCATGACCAGCCATGGAGCGGCGGCCTCCGGGATCTCCCCCGGCGTCGACGGTGCCGTACACCGCCCTGCCCATGCTGCCCTCGGGCAGTGCTCCGCGAGTCGCACTGGCCATGACGTACGGGGCCAGCTCGGGCAGTTGCGGGAACGATGTCTGGGTCCGGGCGTTGTTGGGTCCGAAGCAGTTGAAGTTCGCGTCGAGAAGGGGAAGCAACCGCTCGCGCCCCTCGCGCGGCAGACCGATCAGATCGCCGACGACCTCGACGGGGAACCAGCGCGCGAGATTGGTCACCGCGTCGAAGGAGTCCTTCGCGGCGAGGCGGCGACCAAGAGATCCGCGGCGTCGCGCAGCGGATCACGGCTACGCGCAAGGTGGGTCCACGTACTCAGGCCCGGTTTCGTGGTCGAAGGAAGCTGGGGCATGGCGGCGGCGGTCTTCAACCGCGCGGGCGTACCGGCGTTAGCACTGACCCTCGCAGGCGCGGAATCGCTTCCGCGCCTTCGGACGGCCCGAGCTCGGCTCCCTAGCTGTTGGAGGAGGCGCATCACCTCACCGAGGTGCTCGGCCAGTAGAAGACCGACCCCTGGATACCTGACCGATAAAACAGGACAATGGTCCTCCTATGCAAGACGACCGCCGTCACCTAGCCCTCCCGGCCGCCCCTGCCTCACTCTTCGCCCACGGCGGCGGTCGTGTCGTGCTCGGCGACAAGCCGCAAGAGGGTCTCCCCGTCCCGCTCGTCGAGGGCGTCGACCATCGCGGCATGCAGCTGCCAGCGGTCGCGGATGTGATGCGCGAGAGAGACGCCGGCTTGCGGCCGGACCTCCAGGGCATGACGTTCGACCAGCTCCAGGAGGGCTACGTAGAGCGAACACAGGAGGGAGTTCGGAGTGATATCGGCGACCCTGGCATGCAGCCGCCAGTTGGCCAGCACGAACTCGTCCGCGTCGCCCGAGGCCGCGGCCGCAGCCATGCCTTCCAGACGCACTTGGAGGTCTTTGACGTCGGCCGGCGAGGCATGCCACAACGCGTCCTGCCACAGCAGCGGCTCAAGAGCATTGCGGATGCGCAACGCCTGCGCCACATCACCTCGGGAGGCGTCCAGGGCCAGAACGGAGTGGGCGAGCCGTGTCATCGGCGTCTGCTCGGCAGCAAACAGGCCGCCGCCCGGACCGCGTTGCACGGTCACCACGCCCCTGGTCTGGAGCAGGCGCAGCGTCTCATTGAACGTCCCGACGGACACCCCGCAGCGGGACCGCAGTTCATCCTTCGTGCCCAGACGGGTGCCGGGAGCGACATGCGCGGCCAGTTCGGCCACAGCGTCCGCTGCCGCCTCGGCACGAGATGCACTCCCCGCCTGTCCCCACTCGGCGCGTCGCAATGCCGGTGGATCGACTCCCCTGCTCGCGCCCGCACCTCGATGCCGAGCGTCGTTCTTGCGCACCGCCACGGCCACTCCACCCCTTCGACCAGCTCCCGAAAATCATTATGGCGAATACAGTCGCACCTCTTGACGCCTCATGTAACCCGGATGCAGCATCACCGTAATCATTATGATGAATGGAGATCCTCATGATCCCCTCATTCGGTGAGCAGGCATTCCGCGATCTCATGGCCGGTGTCTGCGCCCCGGTCACCATCGTCACCGCCACGGCGGAGGGTCTCCCCCACGGCACGACGGTCAGCGCCTTCGCTTCGCTGTCGCTGCGCCCGCCCATGGTGACCGTGGCTCTCGACCGCGGGTCCAGAGTCCTGTCCCACATCACCGCCACCGGACGCTTCGGTGTGAACGTCCTCGCCCGGACCCAGGACGATCTCGCCCTGGGTTTCGCCCGCCGTGGGGCCGACCGCTTCGCCGGCGTGGACTGGGACTTCGATCACGGCCTCCCCCGGATCGAGTCGGCCCCGGGATGGCTGGTGTGCGAGGTGGCTCAGGCCGTGGACGGCGGTGACCACCTTCTGATCCTCGGCTTGGTCACCCACGCGAAAACGACGCCGGCGGCACCGCTCGTCTACGGGCACCGCACGTTCGGTACCCACTCCGCCTTCGCCGACCGCCCGCGCCACACGATCCGCGAACACGTCGCAGCCTGCGCACGCTGACCGCTCCTCCCGCTCGAACCAGAAACCACTTGTCCCGCCGATGACAGAAAGAGCGCACCACGATGACGACTCATGAGGACCTCGTCGCCCGCGCCGCAGCCCTGCGGCCACTGCTGCGTGAGCACGCGGCTGCCACGGAGACCGGCCGCCGGGTGCCGGACCCGGTGATCGACGCCATCGCCGACGCCGGCCTGTTCAAGCTCGCCACTCCCCGTCGGTACGGCGGTCACCAGACGTCCATGCGCACCATGCTCGACGTGTCGGCCGCCCTGGCCGAGGGAGACGGCTCCACTTCCTGGGTGGTCACCCTCGTCAACGTCTGTAACTGGCTCACCAGCCTCTTCCCCTCCAAAGCCCAGGACGACGTGTTCGGCGCCAACCCCGACGCCCGGGTCACCGGGGTACTCAGCCCCACCTCCACGACGACCAAGGTCGACGGCGGATGGCAGGTCTCGGGCCGCTGGTACTACAACTCAGGCTCCTCGCACTCCGACTGGGCCGTGCTCGGTGTTCCTCTCACGGACGAGGACGGCGCGGTGGTGGACCAGGCACTCGCGCTCGTGCCCCGCGGTGACCTCGCCCTGGAGGACACCTGGTTCGTCGCGGGGATGAAGGGCACCGCGAGCAACTGTCTGATCGCCGAGGACATCTTCGTGCCCGAGCACCGGGTCCTGTCCGTGCCCGCCGCCATCGAGGGCCGGTATCCGACCGAGCACACGGACGAGGTCCTGTCCCGTTCCGCCTTCGTGCCCATCCTGGCCCTGGTCCTGGCCGGCCCCCAACTGGGGCTGGGCCGCGCGGCACTTGAGTACGTCACGGAGAAGTCCTCCCGCAAGCCGATCTCGTACACCTTCTACGAGACGCAGGCCGAGTCGGTCGCCGTGCAGTTGCAGATCGCCGAGGCAGCCCTGCGGATCGACACCGCCACGCTCCACGCGCAACGCGCTGCGGCCGAGATCGACCAGGCCGCGCAGAACGGGGTGTATCTCGACTTCGCCCAGCGCGCCCGGGTGCGGGCGGACACCGGCTGGGCCATCCAAAACGTGCTGGAAGCGATCAACACCCTCGTCAGCGTGCACGGCGCGGGCTCCTTCGCCGACGTCAACCCCCTGCAGCGGATCTGGCGCGACGCCAACACCGCGGGCCGGCACGCAGTCGCCGCGCCGACGGTGGCGTTCGAGGTGTACGGCAAAGCCCTGCTCGGCATCGACGAGAAGATCACCCCCCTCGTGTGACCACCCGCACAACACCCCCACCCCTCAGAGGAGCAGCACGTGCGTACCGCCAACCTGTCCGGACGTCTCGTCATCATCACCGACGACGACACGGCCGTCGACGTCGAGCAGGCCAGTGACGGCCGGTTCGGCCCCGATCCCCAAGAGGTCTACGAGCGCTGGACCGCCTTCCGTACGTGGGCTGCGAGCGCCGGGCTGCCCGCGGGTCGGCCCTTCGCGGCCACGGACCTGGGCTCACCCGCCCCCGCTCCGCGGCAGGTGCTCGCCGTAGGTCTCAACTACCTCGCCCACGCCGACGAGTCCGGCTTCGCGGCCCCCGACACCCTGCCGCCCGTATTCACCAAGTACGTCTCCAGCATCACGGGCCCCGTCACCGAAGTCCGGCTCCCCGAAGAGGGCCACACGGACTGGGAGGTCGAGCTCGTCGCCGTCATCGGCGAGCCCGCCCACAGGGTCGGTGAGGACGACGCCTGGTCGTACATCGCGGGGTTGACCGTGGGCCAGGACATCTCGGAGCGCATCACCCAACTCACGGGACCAGCACCTCAGTTCGGGCTGGGCAAGTCCTTCCCCGGATTCACCCCCATGGGGCCGTACCTGGTCACGCCGGACGCTCTGGCCGACAGCGATGACCTCGAGCTGGGCTGCTCGATCAACGGCGAGGAGGTGCAGAAGGGCCGGACCAGGGACCTCATCTTCTCCGTGCCCGCGCTGGTGGCCCGGCTGTCGGCCGTCCTTCCCCTGCTGCCCGGCGACGTCGTCTTCACCGGCACCCCTGCGGGTGTCGGAATGGGCCGTACACCGCAGCGCTGGCTCGCCGACGGCGACGTCCTCGTGAGCTATGTCCAGGGCATCGGCGAGCTCCGCCAGACCTTCCGCGCCTGAAGCCTGCTCCCCCACCACCACGCACTTCCCGCGTCCAGGAGTTCACCATGGCTCTGCACCGTCTGTCCTCCATCGTCATGGGTGTCCCCAACACCACCCAGACCGCCGCCTACTACGCCGACTTCGGGCTCACACCCGAAGGGGACGGCTGGTTCGGCACCCGTGACGGAGGACGCCAGCTCCAGGTCGTCCACACGCCCACGCGTCGGCTCGTCGAGATCACCGTGGGCGTCGACTCCCCCGACGACCTCTCCGCCACCGCCGCCCGGCTGGACCGGCTGGGTGTTTCCGCCCTGCAGGAGGCCGGCACCCTCACCGCCTACGAGAAGATCACCGGCGTCCGCGCCGTTCTCAAGGTGGAACCCCGCGTCACCCAGCCCGAGACCCCGCCCACTCCCTACAACGGCCCAGGACGCGTCGAACGCACCGGCACCCGAGCGCCCGCCCTGCTGCGAAGCGATCGGGTCCGCCCCCGGAAGCTGGGGCACGCGGTCCTGGGCACCACCGACTTCGAGGCCACCACCGGCTTCTTCCGTGACGGCCTGGGTTTCAAGGTGTCCGACCTGATGGGCGACGTCGGCGCTTTCCTGCGCTGTTCCACCGATCACCACAACGTCCTCGTGCTCGCGGCTCCGGTGGCGTTCCTGCACCACACCTCTTGGCAGGTCGACGACGTGGACGAAGTGGGCCGCGGTGCCGCGGCCATGCTGGAGGACCACCCCGAACGCCACGTGTGGGGCCTGGGCCGCCACCACGCCGGTTCCAACTTCTTCTGGTACCTCAAGGACCCCGCCGGCAATTTCTCCGAGTACTACTCGGACCTGGACTGCATCGTCGACGACCAGCTGTGGAAGCCGGAAGTCTTCGAGGGCGCCAAGGGACTGTTCAACTGGGGGCCGCCCCCGCCCCCCTCGTTCATCAAGCCCGACGACCTGGCCGGGCTGATGACCGGCTCCCACAGCGCCTGACCTGCTCCCGGAGGAGTTCACATGATCGAGCTCAAGGACCTCGACCCCTCGGCCCCGTTCCTGGCACAGCTCCAGGGACCGGACGACGGACAGCCCGTCACTCTCGTCAACACCTTCCTCGCACCCGAAGGACAGGTCGACAAGGTCATCGACATCTGGCGCCAGGATTCCCTGATCATGAAGGCGCAGCCCGGCTTCGTCTCCGCCCAGTTGTACCGCGGCGTCGGCGACAGCCGCCTGCTGACGAACGTGGCCGTCTGGGAGACCCTGACTTCTCTCAGAGACGCGTTCCTGACCGAGGAGTTCCAGAGCACGCTGACGCTCTACCCGGACGGCTCGATCTCCCATCCGGTCGTGATGCGCACGGCAGCGGTGCCGGGAGTGTGCGTCGCCTGAGACATGGACTCGGCCAGTACTGCTCTGCTGCGTCTTTCGGTTGGCGCCGTCCAAAAGCAGCTCTCCGCCCGACTTCCTCCTTCCTCTTCCTGGCCTTCTCGGCCGGCTTCCCGATCCCTCGCGGTCCCGGTTGCCGGTCTCCCGTCCCTCTCGGGACCGACCCACCCGAGGATCACTCATGCCAGAAGGATCCCGTCGTACCTTCGGTGGTCTCGTCGGCGGGGGTCTCGTGACCACGGCCGGCGCAGCCGAGGCGGCGCCCGCCGAGCGGCCGTTCAGGGCCCGCCCCGGCGCCCGGTCCCACAAGCGCCCGAACATCCTGGTCATCCTCGCTGACGACCTCGGCTGGGCAGACCTCTCCTCGTACGGCGCCCCGCACATCCGGACCCCCCATCTGGACCGGCTGGCCCGTCAGGGAGTGCGGTTCACCGACGCGTACTCCGGGTCCGCGACCTGCTCACCGACCCGGTTCAGCCTCTACACCGGGCGCTATCCGGGCCGGACGCCCGGCGGGCGGGCCGAGCCGGTCGCGGACAGGACGCAAGGGCTCGACCCCGCCCACCCCACCCTCGCCTCCCTGTTGAAAGCGGCAGGCTACTCCACCGCGCTGATCGGCAAGTGGCACTGCGGCTGGCTGCCCGACTACAGCCCCACCAAGTCGGGCTGGGACGAGTTCTTCGGCAACCTCGGCGGCATCCTGGAGTACTTATCCAAGCTCGGCCAGTTCGGCGAGCACGACCTCTACGAGGGCGATGCCCAGTACAAGGACCTGCGCTACTACACCGAGGTCCTCACCGAACGAGCCGTGCAGTACATCGTCCGGAACCACGACACGCCCTGGCTGCTGAACCTCAACTTCACCACCCCCCACTGGCCGTGGCTGACCGAGGACGACGCGGAGACCGGTGCCGTCATCGCGGCGCGGATCCGGGCCGCGAAGACTCCGATGGAAGTCGGAGCGGCGCTCTACCACCAGGACGGCGGCTCGGTGGAGAAGTACGCACAGATGGTGGAAAGCCTGGACGCGGCCATCGGCGAGGTCCTCGCGACGCTGCGCCGTTCTGGTCAAGAGGAGAACACGCTGGTGCTGTTCGCCAGCGACAACGGTGGCGAGCGCTACTCCTACCAGTGGCCGCTCAGCGGCGGGAAGTCCCTCCTGCTGGAGGGCGGCATCCGGGTGCCGACGATCCTTCGCTGGCCGGCCCGGATCGAGGGCCACCAGGTCAGCCATGAACCGAACCTCTCCCCCGACTGGACCGCGACCCTGCTGGAGGTGGGCGGCGCCCGGCCCGACCCGGCGTACCCACTGGACGGCACCAGCCTCGCCGGATATTTGCTGAGGGGCGAGAAGACACCGGAGCATGACCTATTCTGGCGGGTGAGGGGCAATCGGGCGCTGCGGCGTGGTGGGTGGAAGTACCATCGGGACAGCGCCGGCAGCGATCACCTGTACAACCTGGCGGACGACGCACGCGAACAGGCTGATCTCGCGGGGATCGAAACGGAGTTGCTGACCGAGTTGAGGGCCGCCTGGGAAAAGACAGCGGGCGGCCTGCTCCCGTACCCGGTCGCGTAGCGTCTTCTTCCCGCGAGGGGCGAAGGTCACCGCGCTCAGCCAGACGGACGGATGTCGACCGCGGCCGTCGTCATGGTGATCGGCCCTGTCCGGTGCGAAACGGCCGCCAGCCGACACCCATCTGACCCTCGACACCCTCGGCGGGCCCTCTGGTCAGTCCCCGACGACCGCCAGCTGGCCGCTGATGAGTTCAGCGGCACGGCGGACCGCTGCGACCACCTCGTCGAGCCGTCGGTCCGGCACCCGGTGCTCCAGTGCGGCGATGCTCAGCGCGGCCACCACGGCCCCGGACGACCCGCGTATCGGGGCGGCGATGCCGAGGATGTCGGCGTCGAGTTCGCCCCGGCTGACGATGAAGCCGTCCTGCCGGATCTGAGCGAGCCGTGCCATGAGATCGTCGACGTCGGTCATCGTGCGCGCGGTGAAGCGCTGCAGTCTCTGCGCCTCCAGCAGTTCACGGCACTCCTGCTCGGGCAGCCAGGCGAGCAGCGCCAGGGCGGAGGCGCCGGCGTTGGCCGGGAGCACGCTGCCGCGTTCGTAGGAGATGCGCACCGGATGTTCTGCCTCGCATCGCTCCACGCAGATGGCGGCGCCTCCGGCACGGCGCGTCAGCAGTACCGTCTCGCCGACCTCGGCACACAGCTCCCGCATCAGCGGCAGAGCGATCTCCGACAGTCCGTATCCCCGGCGGGCCAGGCGCGCCAGTTCCAGGACCCGCAGACCGAGCCGGAACCCGCCCTGGGGGTCTTCTTCCAGGAACCCGCTGCCGACCAGGCTCTGGAGGTAGCGGTATGCGGTCGAGCGGGCCGTCCCCAGAGCGGTCGCCACTTCCTGGCCGGAGAGGGACAGTTTGTCCTGCGAGTACAGCCCGAGGATGTCGAGCGCACGGTCTGCGGTCGAGTTGCGTTCCCGGTACTGGCCCGCCGGAGCGGCCCTATCTGACTTACGTCCTGTCATGCAGGACATCGTACGGGTGTCGCGGGCTATGGGCCGCCGTTCAGCCGATCCCCATGCGCGCCGCTCGGCCCGAGAGCTCGTCGGCCGCCTGACACACGGCCTCGATGTGGTGTGGAATTTCCTTGTCCGGCACCCGGTGGGCAAAGGCCGCCACGCTGAGTGCCCCGATGACGTTGCCGTCGTCCCCTCTGACCGGGGCGCCGATCCCGAGGACGTCCGGGTCGAGTTCGCCATGGCCTACCGCATATCCCTGCTCCCGGATCTCGGCGAGGTGGGCACGCAGCCCCGCGGGATCGGCGTGGGTGGCATCGGTGTAGCGGGGTAACGGGCTGGCCAGGAGTTCGTCGAGTTCCTCCGCGGGGGCCCAGGCGAGCAGGGCCAGCGCGGAAGCTCCCGCGTTGATGGCCAGGACTTCCCCTCGCTCGTAGGAAAGACGCAGTGACGTGCCCGCGTCCTCGCGTTCCAGGCATACGACCGTGCGACCGGTTCTGCGGGTGAGCAGGGCGGGCATGCCGGTGCGCTTCACCAGTCCTCGCATGATGGGCCGTGCCAGGTCCGACAGCCCCACGCCCTTGCGTGCCAGGCGTGCGAGATCGACGACCCGGGGTCCCAGCCGGAATCCCGAGCCGCCCTTCTCCTCCAGGAAGCCGTTGCCGGTCAGGCTCTGCAGGTACCGGTAGGCGGTCGACCGGGCCACCCCGAGACGGTCCGCCACGTCGGCGGCGGAGAGGACCAGCCGGTCGTCGTCGAACATGAGGAGGATGTCCAGCGCTCGGTCAGCGGTCGCGTTCCTCCCCCGGCGCCCCTGCCCGATTCCCACGTCACGAGAGACGGATCCCGACATACAGGCTACCTAACAGAGAGTGAGGGACCCGATCCTGGCTACTGGACCGGCTGGTAGGCGGCGCCGCCGTCGCTCAGCAGCCGCTCGGCCTCCGCGTAGATCTCCTCCGCCGGGAGGCTGAAGTCGATGGTCTTGCGGAAGGGCTGCCGTACGTCCCGTTCGATGCGCAGGTAGACCTCGTTGCGGTTCCCCTCGGGGTCGAAGAAGTAGATCCCGAAGGCATTGCCGTGCGTCACCTCCTGCTGCACCTTGACCCCTTCTTCCTCGAAGCGCCGGTGGAAGGTGCGGATGTCCTCGATCGATTCCACGCGCCAGGAGATCTGGTGCTGCTGCTTGTCGCCGATGGGAGAGGTCCGTCCGGACTGGAGCACGAACTCGTGGTGCTCCTCGTCGGGCCGGGCGCTGAAGAAGACGATCTGCAGGCCTTCGTCCTCGTCCGTGACGCTCAGCCCCATGACGCGCTCGTAGAAGTCCCGCATCTTCGGCAGGTCGTAGACCCACAGTCCCGTGTGACCGAGTCCGGTGATTGCCATGCCACCCCTCCTTTGTCTCGCTTAGCAGGACATCTATCCTGCATGTCGCACCTAGCGTACGATCGACCTCGGAATCAGTCAATGAAGGGAAGAGGTGCATCAGGCATGCGACTGGCGACTTTGCGGACGGGTGACGGAACCCGGGCCGCTCGGCGCGAGGGGGGCTTTTACGTCCTGCTCCCCTACGCGAACGTGGGGGACCTGCTGAACTCGGGTGACGACTGGGTCCGGGCGGGCGCCGCCGGCGGAAGCGAGCGCGTCGACGCCTCCGAGGCCGCCTTCGCCCCGGTGGTCCCGCACCCGAACAAGATCATCTGCCTCGGTCTGAACTACGCCACGCACATCAAGGAGATGGGACGCGACACCCCGCGGTACCCCACACTGTTCGCGAAGTACGACGGCTCCCTCATCGGCGCGGGTGACCCGGTCATCCTGCCCACGGTGAGCGACACCGTGGACTGGGAGGCGGAACTGGCCTTCGTCATCGGCCGGGTCGCCCGCCATGCCCCCAAGGCCGAGGCCCTCGACTACGTGGCCGGCTACACCGTCACCAACGACGTGACCGTGCGCGAATACCAGCGCCGCACCAGGGAGTTCCTGGCGGGCAAGACCTTCGAGGCGACCACACCCCTGGGGCCCGAACTGGTCACGGCGGACGAGTTCGGCGGCCTGGAGCCGGACCTGGAGATCCGCTGCGAGGTGGACGGCGAGGTGATGCAGATCTCCCGCACGTCGGACCTGTTGTTCGGGATCGCCGACATCATTTCCTACATCAGCGACATCATCACGCTGCAGCCGGGCGACGTGATCCTGTCCGGCACGCCGGGCGGCGTCGGCGACGGGCGTGACCCCAAGGTCTACCTCAAGGAGGGTCAGACCCTCAGGACCGTCATCGAGGGCCTGGGCGAGACCCGCAACGTGTGCGTCCGCGAGGCGCGGGGCTGAGGCTCACCGGCCGTGCGGAGCCGACGACGTCGAGCTCCGCACGCGCGCTTGATGCTGCACACGTATGCCGCGAGTGCGCTCCTCGCGCGGAGCACCCCCCAGCCACGCCCCGTCTTGCTGCTGCTCTCGGCACTGGCGGGAGTCGGTTCCCTGGGCACCCAGAGCCTGGTGGTGGGCTGCATGGCGGCGAGTTACCCGCCCCATCTGATGGGCATCGGCATGGGTTTCGGTCTCGCAGTCGGACGCTTCGGCGCCATCGTGGGCCCGAGCTACCTCGCGGCCGTCACCACCTGGGTCGCCTCTCCCAAGGCCGGGTTCTACGCGTTCACCGTGCCGGCCATGTTCGGAGCGGTGGCTGTGGCCTGTCTGCCAAAGACGCGGGCACCCGAACTGACACATCAGTCGCCAGCCATGGCCCCCGCTCCCCGATGACCGTGGCGCCCTGCGCATGACAGGCGTGCCGGGACCGGTGTCACCGGCCCCGGCACGCCTGTGGCGTCCGCTGTGCGCAGGGCTCCCGTGCCGCACCACGGGAGCCCTGCGTCAGCCGGCGCCGGGGGTGTGGACCAGATGCTTGATCTCCTGAAACTCCGCCAGGGCCCGGGGGCCGTTGAGCCTGCCGACGCCGCTCTGCTTGAATCCGCCCTCTTCGAACTGGTCGCGGATCACGCCCCAGCCGTTGATCCAGACGGTTCCGGCGTCGAGGCGCCGCCCGACCCGCAACGGCCGGTCGACGTCCCGGCTCCAGACCGAGGCGGCGAGGCCGTACTCGGTGGCGTTCGCCCGGTGAACGGCATCGTCCTCGTCGTCGAACACCTCGAAGGTGGCGACCGGCCCGAACACCTCCCGCTGGACGAGCGGGGCCGCGAGGTCGTCCAACTCCACCAGACTCGGCCGTACGAAGGCGTCGTCGCCGTCGGGCGTGAGCAGCCCACCTCGTACGAGGACCCGGCCGTAGCCGGCGGATTCGGCGACCAGGGAGTCGATGCGCAGTGCCTGGGCCCGGTCGATGACCGGGCCCATGGCTGCTCCTGGATCGGCGTCCGGGCCGACCGGGACCGACTGCAGAGCGGTGATCAGCCGCCCGCGGAGCTCGTCGGCTACGGACCGCTGGGCGAGGATGCGGCTGCCGGCCATGCAGAACTGGCCGGAGAAGGTGGTGACGGCAGCGGTGAGCACGGGAACGACCGTGTCCAGGTCGGCGTCGTCGAAAACGACCATCGGGGACTTGCCGCCCAGTTCGAGCGAGCAGCCCTTCAGATGCCGGGCGGCTTGCGCCATGATGACGCGGCCGACCGCGGTCGAGCCGGTGTAGCTGACGACATCGGTACCGGGATCGGAGACGAGAAGGGGGGCGCCCTCGTTCCCCGACTCGGTGAAGGCGTTGACGACACCGGCTGGCAGCGCGGTGGTCTGCGCGATGATCTCGTACAGCAGGCCGTTGGTCAGGGCGGTCTGGGCGGGCATCTTCATGGCCACGGTGCAGCCGGCGGCCAGGGCGGGGGCGAAGGAGCGCACCGCCAGGATGACGGGAGAGTTCCACGGGACGATGACGGCGGCGACGCCGACGGGCTGGTGGATCGTCATCGAGTAGCTGTGCGGGCTGGTTTCCGCGGCGCGGCCGGTGTCGGTCAGGGCGAGGGCTGCGTTGTAGCGCAGTTTGGGGATGGCGGAGTCGATCTCCATGGCCGCATCCGCTCGCCGTTTGCCGTTCTCGAGACAGAGCAGATCGACCAGTTCGTCGCGCCGGGCGGACATCCGGTCGGCGAGCTCCGACAGGGCGCGGGCTCTCAGCTGCCGGTCGCGGGCCCAAGGGGTGTCTTTGAAGGCGCGGCGGGCCGCGTCGATGGCGTGGCGGGCGCTGACGGCTCCGGCGTCGGCGAAGGTGCCGATGGGCTGTCCGGTGGCCGGTGCGCAGGCGGTGCCTGTCGCGTGTCCGTCGTGCCACTGGCCGTCGATCAGGTTGCGGGCGTGCGGCAGGCTCATCGTTCCTCCCCCTTCTGGTTGTCGAAGCAGATCACCGGTTTGATGGTGTGGCCGGAGCGGGCGTCGGTCACCGCTTGGTGGAGCCGGTCTTCGGCGTAGAAGCGGACGAACTTCTCGTAGGGCAGGCGTCCTTGGCGTGCCAGGTCGATGAGGGCGGGGATGAAGGTGGTGCGGTCGCTGCCGCCCTCGGTGACACCGCGGATGGTGCGGCCGTCGATGAGGGAGTTGATGTCGAAGGAGGCCCGGCTGCCGGCGGAGGGGGCGCCGATGACGGCGACGGTTCCGTCGGCGGCGATGGCCGTGGCGGCGAGTTCCAGCAGTGAGGGGACGCCGGTGGTTTCGACGATGTAGGTCAGGCCGCCGGGGCCGACGAGGTCGGCGAGGCGGGACCGGAGATCTTCCTTGCTGCTGTCGATGGTGTGGGTGGCGCCGAGTTCGGTGGCGAGGGCCAGCCGCGACGGGACGACGTCCACGGCCACGATGGTGCGGGCGGGAGTGAGGCGGGCGGCCATGACGGCGGACAGTCCCACTGCCCCGGCGCCGAAGACGGCCACGCTGTCACCGTAGTGGGGCTTGAGCAGGTTCAGGATCGCTCCGGCTCCGGTCTGGATTCCGCAGCCGACGGGTGCCAGCAGGCTGAGTTCCTCCTCGTCCGCGACGTCGACTCGGACGACGCTCTGCGCGGAGACGACGGCGTGCCGGGCCAGCGAGGACTGTCCGAAGAACAGGCCGCCGAGCGGTGCGCCGTCCTCGGTGTGGATCGGTGTGGTGCCATCGGCGCGTGCGGCCCGGAAGTTGAGGGGGAAGTACGTCTCGCAGGTGGTGGGACGGCCAGTGCGGCAGGCGTTGCAGTGGCCGCAGGAGTTGAAGGAGAGCACCACGTGGTCCCCGGGGGCGATGCCGGCTACGTCGGCTCCCACGGCTTCGACGGTTCCTGCTCCCTCGTGGCCCAGGACGGCGGGCAGAGGGGTGGGCAGGCGGCCGGCCAGGACGGACAGGTCGGTGTGGCACAGGCCGGCAGCGACGAGGCGGACGAGGACTTCGCCTGGGCCGGGATCGTCGAGGACGGCGCGTTCCCAGTGGAAGGTGTCCTCGCCGGTGCGGGCCACTGCGACGGTGGTGAGGGTGGGCAAGAGCTTCTTCTCTCGTGCGATGAGGAAACGCGGGTGGCCGGGTCAGGGCAGGAACCGGCCACCCGCGCGCTTTCAGGTCCCGGGTTTGAGGAGGATGCGCCCGGCGACGGTGGTGCCTTGTTCCATCAGTTCGTGGGCCTTCGCAGCCTCGGCCAACGGGAAGCGTGCCGCGACCCGTGAGTGCAGCCTGCCGTCGGCCAGGAGGGCCATCACACGCAGAGCGTCCTCGTGCCGTGCTCCGCGGACGCCGACGATGTCGGCTTCCAGACGGGTGAGGTCGAAGACGGTGAACGGCATCGGGCCCGGCGGGTTCTGTTCACCGGCCGCCGGACAGAGCCTGCCCCCCAGCCGCAGCACGTCCAGGGCCAGACGCAGGAGGTCGCGGTGGGTGGAGTAGTCGACCGCGTGGTCGACGCCCTGGCCGTGGGTGAGGTCCCGTACGGCGTGCCGAGCGGCGTCGAGGTCGTCGGTGACGACCACCTCGGCACTGCAGGTGGTGCGCAGAGCGTCGGCTCGCTCCGTGTGTCGGGTGGTGGCGATGACGCGCAGGCCGAAGAGCTGGGCGAGTTGGATGGTGGCCAGGCCCATCGGGCCGGCGGCTCCGGTCACGAGCAGGGTGTCGCCCGCGGTGACCCGCAGCCGGTCGCGCAGGACGCGGTGGCTGGTGCCGTAGGGCCACAGGGTGATGGCTGCCTGTTCCAGGTCGACGTGGTCGGGCACCGGCAGGAAGAGCCGCTCGTCGCGCACCACGTACGCGGCGTAGGCGCCCGGTGCCTGGTGGCCGGGGATGGCGATGCCCGTGGAGAGGTTCCCCAGGCCCCGGTAGGTTTCCGGGGCATAGGGGTTCTCAGGATGGACGACGGCCGCTACCCGGTCGCCCACGTGCAGCAGCTGGGTGTCGGGTCCGGCGGCGACGACCGTTCCTGCGGCTTCACGTCCCAGTTGTTGGGGCATGGGAAAGGGGTTGCGGCCCGGGAGTTTCGTGCCGGGCTGCAGTCCGCGGCGGTATTTCAGGTCCCAGCCCGAGACGGCGGCGGTGTTGACGGCCACCAGCACGTCGGTGGGGCCCAGGGCGGGCAGGGGCCGCTGTTCGTGGACGAGTTGCTCAGGGCCGCCGTGTTCGTAGACCCATACGGCGGCCGTGGTCGTCGGGATCGAGGTCACCGGGTGTTCCTGCGCAATGCCTCGGCGACGGCAGGAATGTCGTCGGGTCCCATGACGGCAGCGATGTAACGGTCGGGCTTGACCAGGACGAACCGGTTACGGGCAGCAGCCAGAGCTTCCTCCAGGCGGCCGTCCGCGTCCGCGACAGCTTCGCGTGCTGCCGCCGCCGAGGGCAGCCGGTCGTCCAGCAGCACGTCGATCCGCTTGATGTCGAACTTGTCGTCCGGCCAGTGGGTGCCGTCGAAGCACTGCCAGGCGGCGTCTGGGACGTTGATGCCCAGCAGAGCGAAGGACCGGCCGAGAACCTGGTCGAACCACTGGGGGTGCAGGCTCGGCGGGACCAGGACCCGTGGCTGGGGAAGCTGGGTACCCGTCAGCGCGTGGTCTCCGACCACCAGGCCGGTCTCGTGCCGCGCGTGGGGACGGAACCGCATCTCGGTGAGGTAGCGGCGCCCCGGTGGTATACGCAGCAGAGTCCGGGCGGCGATGTCCCGCAGGAGAGCGCGGCGCCGGTCGGTGGTCATAACGACATCACCGAGTCGTTCGGAGTAGCGGACCATCGCGGTGGCGTGGGGGCGCCGCTCCGCCTCGTAGGTGTCGAGCAGGCTGTCTCCGGCGCGGCCGTGCCACACGTCGTCGATCTTCCAGGCAACGTTCGCGGCGTCCCGGACACCGGAGTTGAGCCCTTGGCCGGCGAAGGGCGGCATCATGTGCGCGGCGTCACCGAGCAGCAGGACATGCCCGTCGCGCCACCGGTCGGCAACGACGGCATTGAAGGTGTACACGGTGCAGCGTTCCACCTGGTCCTCGGTCAGGGGGCGGTAGGGCGCGACGAGTGCGCGCAGGGTCTCGAAGTCGGGCTTCGCTCCCTTCTCGCCCTCCCCGGGGTACAGGAGGAACTCGTAACGGCAGCGGCCGCCGCGGCCGGGCACGATCACCGTGGGCCGGTCGGGGGTGCCATGGTGCATGCCGTAGCGCTCGTCGTGGTGGTCGCCGGTGGTGTCGGCGACCAGCCAGACGTCCTGGTGGCTGGTGCCGGTCATGTCGATGCCACGCAGTTCTCGTACGGTGGAGCGGCCCCCGTCACATGCCAGGACCCAGCTGACCTGGAGATCTTCCGTGACGGTGTCACCGGGTGACCGGATCGCGGCGGTGGCGCCGATACCGTCGGGATTCTCCGTCACGGTGACCAGCTCGGTGGAGAAGCGGACGTCCGCCTGGGGACGGGACTTCAGCTCGTCCAGGAGGAGCTTTTCCAGTTCGGGCTGGGCGAACTGGTTCTTGAACGGAAAGCCGAGACGGTAGGGCTGCGGGCCGCGGGCGTGGAAGAGCGGCCGGCCCTTGCGGTCGTAGTAGCGGGTTCCGGTGCCGGGGACGACGACCTCCAGGACCTTGTCCGCGAGACCTGCTGTCTGCAGGGTTCGCAGGGACTCGTCGTCCAGGCTGATGGCCTTGGCCTCATCGCTGGTGGAGGCGTTGCGCTCGGCAAGGATGAGTGGCACGCCGCGGGCCGCGAGGAGATTCGCCACGGTCAGGCCGACAGGACCGCCGCCCACGACGAGTACGGGAAGCTGCTGAGCCGCGGTCACGGGTTGACCACCGCCATCCAGATCGGTTCCGTCCGGTTCTGCAGCGCGGCGACGGCTTCGTTCGCTGCGGCCAGTGGGTAGCGGTGGGTGATGAGCTCCTCCGCATCCAGCGCGCCCCGCCCGAGCAGGGTGAGAGCTTCCCGGGCATCCGTGCGAGTGCAGGCGCGGGTGCCGACGATGCGCCAGCAGTTGACCATGACGGCGATCATCGGGAACAGCAGCGGGCTGCGGTTGGCACCCATGTGCACGAGGCTTGCGCCGGTTGCCAGGGCGGCGAGCGCCTGGGACGTGGCAGGTCCTTCCGGTACGAAGTCGAGGACCGCGTCCGCGCCCTGCGGGACCAGCGCGCGCAGGGCGCGGGTAAGACCGCCTTCCTTCGCCCAGTTCGACGGCAGTCCCTCAAGTGCCACGACGTCGGTGTGTATGTCACCCGCGAGCGGCCGGACCGCGTCCAGCCGCTCGGAGCTGCGTCCGACGAGGATGAGCCGGGAGACGCCGAAGTGCCGGGCGAGCTTGACGGTGGCGGTGCCCATCGTGCCGGTGGCGGCGGTGACCACGAGGGTGGCGCCCAGCGGCAGGTCGGCGCATTTGAGGGCACGGATGGCGTTGGCGAGGTCGTGGACCTTGGCGCCGACGTCGAAGGACACGCTGTCGGGCAGGGTGTCGACGAGCCAGTGCGGTACCCGGATGTACTCGGCCAGTCCGCCGTCGTGGTAGCGGTCGTACAGCGGCATGGGAACGTCACCGAAGGCGGCGTGTCCGATCATCGCCTGCTGCGGGCACATCATGTCCCGGTCGGAGCGGCAGTATCCGCAGGTACGGCAGTTGAGGTTGGGGTGCACCCGCACGCGAGTGCCGACGTGGATCCCCTCCACCTCGCCGCCCACGGCGGCGATGGTGCCGGCGGCCTCGTGCCCGAGTGTGGTGGGCAGGTGGGTGAAGGCGCCCTGGGCGAGCAGGGTCATCATCCCCGGGGCGAGGCCGGCGGAGGCCACTTTCACCAGGACGTCCTGGGGTCCCGGCTCAGGGATGGCGACCTTGTGCAGGTGCAGCGCGTCGGAGCCCTTCTGGGCGCGCGCGGCGAGCATGGCGTTCATGATGTGTGGCTCCTACATCGTTTCAGTGCTGCAGCGCGGCCAGGCGTTCGGGGGTGTACGGCTCGGCGGTCCTGGTCGTTTCGGCGATCTGCGGGAGCTCGCGGTCGGCGAACAGAGCGATGTGCTCGCTGGCTTCGGCGCACACGCTGGTGTACGCGATACCGAGCGGGATACGGACGAAGTCGCCCGGCCCCAGCTCGGCGATGCCGCGCTGGCTGACCAGAGTGCGGCGGCCGCTGATCTGGTACTGGATCTCGTCGGCGTCCAGGGTGCGCCGGTAGACACGCTCGCTCTCGGGCCGCAGCCGCACGGACCCCAGACGGAAGCCGGCGGAGCAGTACAGCCAGGTCATGCCGACTTCGTCGGCCCCGGTGAGGACACTGAGGCGTTCCTTCTCGGCGTGCACCTGTTCCAGCAGCCGCTGTTCGTCGACAGGGGCGACGGTGATGTCATGACCGGGCGTGCCCATGCACTGGGTGACCGCCTCGTTGATGTTGCCCGGTTCCCAGCCGGGGAAGGGCGGGAACACCGCTTCGGACCGCCTGACCGGGGGGCGTTCCTCGCGGACGGGGGCGGGAGTGTAGAAGAGCAGGTGGCTCTCGCGCCGCCCGTAGTTGTCGTGGGCGACACCGCGGGGCAGCCGTGAGAACTCCCCGGGCCGGTGCTCGACGGTGCCGAGTTCGGTCATCAGGGTGCGCTCGCCGGCGATCTGGTAGGAGATCTCGTCGACGTCGCAGTTGCGGTGGTAGAAGGGCTGCCGGTTGTCCATCGTCTGCCATTCGACGCGGACCTGGGCGCTCTCGTAGACGCCACGCGGCGGGGCGAACGGCACGGACTCGTACGCGTGGGGGAAGTGCACCACGCTCAAGGGCTCGTGATCGCGCCAGAGCTTCACCGGGAAGGGATTGGGGTGCGGAGGGGACAGCAGAAGGTGCTCGTCCCGCTCGACGGTGCGGGAAGGCTGGTCGGAACAGACGACCGCGACGACTTCGGTGACAGTACCCATGAAACGTCCTTGTTTCGTCGGGAGGAGTGCGATCAGGAGGCTGCGGGAAGGTACTCGTCCAGGAAGGCATGGGTGCGCTGCCAGGCGCGCTCCGCGCTGTCCTCGACGTACATGTGCGGGCGGGCGTCGCAGGCGAAGGCATGCCCGGCACCTTCGTAGACGTAGCTCTCGAAGTGAACGCCCGCGGCGGTGAGAGCCCCCTCGATGGCCGCTACCTGGTCGCCGGGGATGGTGGGGTCCTCGGCGCCGACGTGGAGCATCATGGGGGAGTCGATGTTCGCGGCCCGGTCCAGGACCGCGTGCGGGCCGGCTGCGATGCCCGGGCCGTAGAAGACGACGGTGGCGCCGAGGCCGCGGATGCCGGTGGCGGCGGTGAAGGCGGCGCGGCCACCGAAGCAGAACCCGTGGATCGCCGTACGGGAGGCGGGCACGTTCTCCTTCTCGGCCAGGTGCGTCAGGGCGGCTTCGACGTCGGTGACGATCGCGTCCGGTCCGATGGCGCCGATCAGCGGCATGGCCTCGGCGTGCTGCTCGTAGGCGAGGGTGCCGACACCATTGCGGTGGAACAGGTCCGGGGCCAGGGCGAGGAAGCCACGCGCGGCGTAGCGGCGTGCGATGTCCTGGATGTGGTCGTTGACTCCGAAAGCCTCCTGCAGGACGACCACGGCCCGGTTCGTGGGCTGTGCGGGCCGCGCGACGAAGACGCGCATCGGTCCGTCCCCGGTGGACAGGGTGGTCCAGTCGGTGGCTGCGGCGGAGTTGGGCTGGTCGGTCATGGCACTAGTCCTTCTGCTGTGGATCAGGAAACCGGTGTGACGGGGGCACACCCTGTGAAAAGTGCGGAAGCTGCGGAGCCCGGCGTCAGGCTGGGCACGAAAGCGAGCCGCGCGCGGCGGCCGTGGTGGCCGCTTTCCGGACGAGGTAGCGGTAGCCGGCCTCCAGCTGGCTGTCAGGCCAGCACTGGGCACGTTTGGCGCGGGCCTCTGCGGCGTCGGAGTGGACGACCGCCCGACCAGCCGCCTGGGCCCGTAGCTGGATGGCGCAGGCGCTGTCGAGCAGTACGGCGTGCGTGACGGCTGCCGCAGCGGTGTGTCCGGCGGCCACGAGCCCGTGCTTGGGCATGAGGGCGGCGGGGGCCTCGCCGAGAGCCGCGGCGAGCTTCTGCCCCAGCTCGGAACTGCTGACGAGTCCTCCCGTCTCCCTGAACCTCGGCACATCCTCGCCCCCGAACAGGGCGCCCTCGTGGGAGAGCGGCAGGAGGGGCACACCGAGGGCGGCGAACGCGATGGCCGACACCGCGTGGGTATGCACGCTGCAGTGCGCTTCCGGGCGAGCGCGCAGCACCTCGAGGTGGATGTGGCACTCCTTGTGCGCGCTCCCGTCGCCGATGAGCACCTCGGCTTCGTGGGAGACGAGCTGCAGCCGGTCGTCGCGGACCTCTTCGAGGCCCCAGCCCGGGGCTTTGATCCAGATGCCGCGGCCGTCCGGGTCGCGCACGGCAACGTGCCCCCAGACCATGTCGCCCTGGCCGGCCGCGGCCAGAGCATGGGAGGCTTCCACGGCGAGCCTGCGGGCCTGGGCCGGTGTCATGCGGTGGGCAGGGCGTCGTAGTAGCGGGCGGCCCCGGGGTGCAGGGGGATCGTGGTCCTGCCCATGGTGACGGGGTCGAGCGGATAGGTGATGGGGCTGCGTTCCGGAGCCAGGTGCCGGTACTGCCCTTCGATGAGGTGCCGCGTCTCCCCCAGCACCCACGCGATGGCGTAGGCCACGTCCCCGGCGAGATCGGCGCGGGTACAGACGAGGAAGTCCGAGAAGTCGAGGGTCTTGAAGGCCGTCCGGCCAGGGAAGTACTCGTCGTCGACGACTGCCGCCGGCCAGCCGAAGTCGTCATGAAGGCTGTCCAGGACGTCGTCCTCGACTTCGAGGAAGTTGAAGTGGCGGCCGATCTCCTGCCACGCGGGCAGCATGATCGCCTCATGGACGATGGCGTTCGCCCGTCCCTCCGTCGCGTGGTCCAACGACTCGAACGGCCGCTCGTCCTCAAGCAGTTCGCCGCCCCAGCCGACCACGTCGACGCCCGCACGTGTCAGAAGCTCATGGGCGGCCAGTCCCACGTGGTTGACGCCGTCGTGGACCGAGGTGGCGAGCCGCAGGGCGGGCTTGCTCTGACGCAGTTCGGCGAAGGTGGTGACGCCGAGGTCCTTGTGCACGGCCACGACCAGGCGGTCCCGCTGCGGCACCACGCCGAGAGCGCGCAGGTCCGGGAAGAACTCGTCCGCGTAGACGCCGCGGCCGTCGAGCGCCGCGGCGGCGAAAGCCGTCGGTGTGGTGAGGGCGACCTGCACCTCTCCCCGGCCCACGGCCCGTACCGCGTCGCTGAAGCCCCTGCTGTTCCACGTGGCGATCCGGGTGTGGGGCCCGCAGCGGTCCGCGAGCTCCTGGGCGATCCATCCGCAGACCCGGTGCAGGTTCGCGGTGCCCCAGTCGCCGCGCAGATGCAGGGTGAGAGAGCGTTCGATCTCCGGCTCGGCCGGTCGGCCGGTCGAAACGGTGGAGGGACTCATGGCGGCTCCAGTCCTGAATAAGAGGACTCATGTCCTGCTTTACGGTCAGCATAGAAGGCGGAACGCCAAGATGCGAGAGAGGGGGTGTGTAAATCTAGAGCTATACCTCTAACGCTAGAGTCATTCCCTTCACCCCTCCCGTCAAGTCACCCGCGACCCGCCGCGGCTCGACAAGTGATACAGCTCTAGCTTTAGAGGTATAGTGGGCGAGTGAGCGAGCGAGAGCCCGAACGGCTACCCGATGACCTGATCCGCCTTGCATGGACACTGCACCGGGCGCTCCGGCAGCGCCAGACGCCGCCGACAGGCCAGTCAGCTCGCCCGCTCGCCCAGGTGGAGGTTCTGCGCCTCATCGACAGCCGGCCAGGCATCAGCGTCCGCGAGATCGCCACCGCTCTGAGCATGCAGCCCAACAACGTGAGCACCCTTGTCACCCAGCTGACCCGCGACGGCTTCATCGACCGCCGCCCCAGCGCACACGACCGACGGTTCGTGGAGCTGCACCCCACGGGGAAGATGATCACAGCCGGCGACGAAGTCAACGAGAGCCTGGGCAAGGCGATCACGGAGACTCTGCAGCAGCTGCCGGCCGGCGCCGAGCAACGCATCAGCGCCGCACTGCCCGACCTGTGGGAACTTGCACGCACCTTGGCACCGACCCCGTAGGCGGCACCACCACCCGCAGCGGACACTCCCCAGTTCAATCAGGCCCAATACCTCTAATCCTAAAGCTATAGATACATAGCTTTCTCTGCTGTCAGGAAGCATCCCATGCCCTCTGCTTCTCCCGAACACTCCGCGGTCACCACAGCCGCACGCCTGCTGCGTACCCCTCAGGTGTGGCTCGTCCCGGCGGGGCTGCTCACTCTTGCTCTCTGCCTCATCACCCTGCTCTTCAACGGCAGCGTCGCCAATCCCGGCGCCGACCTCAGAGATGCCCCGATCGGCCTGGTCAGCCTGGACAAGGGCGTATCCACCAAGGAGGCAGGGCACCAGAACATAGGCCGTCAAGTCACGGCAGGCATCGCCGAGCAGCCGCAGAAGCCTCACAGGTCGGTGGAGTGGAGGACCTTCGCCTCCCTCGCCGAGGCGAAACAGGCGATCGGACGGAACGAACTGTTCGCGGCCGTCGTCCTGCCGCACGACTACAGCACCAAGATGCTCAGCCTCCTGGGCACCGCCCCGGAGAAGCCGGCGGTCACGGTTCTCACCAACCACGGTGCGGGGTCCATGGCTTCCTCGATCGGTGAGCAGATCGCCGAAAGCGCCGTCCGTGGCGCCTCATCGGGAGCCGCGACGGGAATCCTGCAGCAGGCCCAGAAGGCAGGAGCCACGGTGCCGGCCGCGAACCAGGCGCTTGTGAAGGGCCCGGTGTCCGTCACCACACAGGCTGGAGCGCCCCTCGGTGACCGCACGGGCCAGGGCATGACCGCATTCTTCTATGCGCTGCTGCTGATGATGTCCGGCTTCCTCGGAGCCAATCTCATCCACGCAACGACCGACTCCGCACTCGGCTACAGCGCGAACGAGTTGGGTCCCAAGAGGCATCTTGCCCTGCCGCAGCACATCAGCCGGCGCCAGACCCTCCTGGCCAAGTACCTCATCATGGTGGGCGCGTCTGCCGTCATGTCCGCCGCGATCCTGGCAGTGTCCACGTTCGCTCTCCACCTCGACCTGCCGCATTCGCTGTTGCTCTGGGTGTTCGGTACCGCTGCGGCTTCCGCGGTGGGCATCGGCACCCTGACCGTGCTGGCCGCCCTCGGCGGGCCGGGCATCGTCGCCGCGATGATCTTCTTCGTCGCGGCCGCGATCCCCACCTCGGGTGGCGCCATCCCCGTGCAGGCGATGCCTCCGTTCTGGCAGTTCCTGGCCCAGTTCGAACCGCAGCGGGCCATCTCCGACGGAACACGCGCCATCATGTACTTCGACGCGCAGGCGGCCGCAGGGCTCGACCGTGCCTGGATCACACTGGGCGCCGGCCTCCTGGCCAGTCTTCTGATCGGCTTCGGTGTGACCTGGCTCTACGACCGCAAGGGCTGGCACCGCATCCACCCCCACACACTCACCCGGCTGCGCCAGTTCCTCCACCATGACCACGAAGCAGCCCGCAACAGCGGCGCGACAACCGCGTAATCACCAGACCCCCCATGCCGCATGGAGCATGGGGCGGCCGCCGGGAGCAGGGGACGGCACCGCAGGCGGCCGCAGCCGGCCCCAGAGGGCCGGCGAGTGATGCAGCCCCAGCCGACGAGCTCGGCTGGGGCTGTTTCCTTCCACACCCTCCCCGAGTGCCTCGCCGGTGAGCAGCCGCGTGTCGCCTGAGCACGCACCGCGGCGTGCTCAGATCGAACGCTGCCCTCAGATCGGCCCCGTCGGACGCATCCTCGACGGCCTGCCGGCCGCGGACCTGCGCCCGGACCGGGAACGAGCCGTCGGCGCCCGGGGCTCGTCCGATACCGACGGCTCGCTGTTCATCGGGTACAGCGAGCACCGCGGTCCGCTCTGGCTGCGGTCCCGGTGGTTGTCATCCGGGCACGGACTCATCTGCCGTGAGCACCGCGTCCCTCAGCGGCGTCGCCGGATCCGCGAGGGTATGAGCCGAAACGTGGACGCCCTCGCGGATGAACTTTCGCCCCAACGCGAAGTCCCTGGGAGCGTTGACGGCCTCGACCGCGCGCAACCGCCCCCCCTTCAGGTGGAAGACCGCGAAACCCGGGCCTCGGGGGTCTCCTCGCACCACTGCCACATCTGCATCTGCCCTGAGGCCTGCAATCTGGATCTTCAGGTCGTACTGGTCGGACCAGAACCACGGCGTCTCATGAGGGCGCGGGGGCACGCCGCAGATGTCCGCGGCAGCGTTGCGGGCCTGCTCGTTGGCGCTTTGCACGCTCTCCAGACGCATCCGGCGGCCGTCGGGAGGCACAGGGCGCACGGTGGCGTCCCCGACGGCGTAGACATCGGGAACGCCAGTGGCCCCGCGCAGGTCGACGGGGATGCCGCCCTGGCAGGCAAGGCCGGCCTGACGGGCGAGCACGACTCGCGGCGACGCACCGACAGCCAGAAGTACCGCGTCGCATTCCAGGTGTGCGCCGTCCGCCATCCGCACCACTGCCGTTTGTCCGTCACCGGCGTGTTCGAAGGCCTCGACCTGGGATTGCAGGCGTATGCGCACGCCGTGTGACTGGTGATACCGCTCCAGGAACGACGCGACCTCGGAGCTTGCCACGCGCGCCAGGACCTGATCCTGCGCCTCCACCACAGTGACATCGGTCTTCATGCCGCGGGCAGAGGCGGCGGCCTCCAGCCCGAGGTAGCCGCCACCGATGACGACGAGGCGACGTCCCGGTCCCAGAGCGGCTGCCAGTCTGTCCGCGTCATCGAGATCCCGCAGGACGTGCACCTGAGACAGTTGGGTTCCCGGCAACGCGGGGAGGCGGGGCGCGGCCCCGGTGGCAAGCACCAGACGGTGCCAGCCGATTCTCGTGCCGTCCGCGAGGCCGACGAAACGCCGGTCGGTGTCCACCGTGTCGACCCGGCTGCCGAGTCGCAGCTCGATGTGCTCGTCACCATAGACAGACACAGGGCGCAGTTCGAGCGGGGCGGGCTCCGCGGTTGCCCTGAGGCGGCCTTTTGAGAGCGGCGGGCGCTGGTAGGGCGGAGCGGACTCTTCCCCGATCAACAGGATTGTTCCGTCGAATCCGAGGGCGCGTAGGCGCGTGGCCGTGGTGCAGCCTGCCTGACCGGCACCGACGATGACTACATCGTAGAGCTCCATGAACAAAACGCTACCGTACACATTTGACTTAGAGACAGGGCGCGAAGCATTGCGGCCACATGAGTCCAACGGTACGGTGCCGTACACATTGAACCTCTGGAGGGCACTATGGCGGTCACTCAACCCACTGCAGATGACGCGACGCTGGCCATCGCCGAGCTGCTGCGCGAGGAGGAGATCGGGGCAGTCGCGGTCCTGGACGAGGACGGCTTTCCGTCCGTCGCGATGATGCACTTCGCCGGCGACGGGCTGAGGGCTTACCTGCACACCTTCACCTACACGCGCAAGTACGCGAGCATCCTGCGCGACGGACGGGTCAGCTACACCGTCGCCCACATGCCCTCGGACGGCTTCGACGGCCGCACGCAGGCACGGCATGTCCAGGTCACGGGGCGGGCCACTTTCCTGGAGGAGCCCGACGAGATCGAGCATGTGCTGCAGCTCAGCCACGACCAGTTCGACTGGCTCAAGGACTCGGACATGTACGAGAACTTCCGTCGGGCCGGCGTCCGGCTGCGGCAGGTCTTCTTCCGCGTGGATCCCATCCACGGCGTGTGGCAGGACAACCGCGTCCGGATGATGTTCCGCACGAAGGTCCGCTTCAGCGATGACGGCAAGCGCGTCACCGAACTGACCCCCTACCCGATGACCGGCCCCTCGGTCCCTTCGATCGCCGGGGCGGAGTCCTGATGACGGTCGAGCTGACCTTCGTGTCGGCTGACGGCTCGGTCCATCGGCGCTCCGGCACGGTCGGCGAGAGTCTGATGCGCGCCGCGGTCCGCACCGGCGTCCGGGGCATCCTGGCCGAGTGCGGCGGCATCGCGGCGTGCGCGACCTGCCACTGCTACGTCGAACCTCCGTGGAACCAGGGCCTGGAGCCACGATCGGACATGGAGGACGCCATGCTCGAAGCAGCTCTGGAACCAACCGAGTTCAGTCGACTGAGCTGCCAGATCTCCCTGTCTCCCGCCCTGGACGGCCTCGTCGTACGCCTTCCCGTCGACCAGATCTGATCGACACCTTCGCGCGACGGGGGGCGAGCGAGCTGCTGCGCGACGAGGGCTGCGAACAGGTGTCCGTCGACGCCGTGGCGGCGCGGGCCGGTGCCGGCAAGGCCACTGTCCATCGGCGCTGGGCTGACAAGTGCGGCCGCAGGCGCGCGCCGCCCGGTCGAAGAGCCGGTGGGCGCGATAGGGTGGCTCGGTCAGCAGGTCTTCGGGGAACGGCGCCCCGCCCAGCCGGCGCCGGGCCCTGGGATAGTGGTCCCGGGCCAGCAGCTCGTAGTCGGGCCCGGCCGGAAAGACCCGGTGGAACGCGTCCGGCCGTGGCTGGGCGAGCACTCCTCCGTACCCCAGGGTGCCGCCTCCGACTCCCGCCCCGCACACCAGGATCGCGCCTTCCTGTACGACGATGTCCAGCAGTCCGGTGGAACGCGGAAGCGCAGCCTTCACCGCTGCGGACAGGACCGACCACGGTGCGTCGCGCGGCGCGGTGAGGGCGGCGCTTTCGTCGTCGAGCCAGATCAGCCGCCGGTCCAGCGAGGGGAAGGCGGGGAAGGTCCCGCCCGACGGATCGACGGGCCAGCGCCGTCCGCGTTCCAGTACGGCATTGCGTACGCCGAACTGGGCCAGGCGGAAGGCTGCGACGCTGCCGCCCACCCCCGCACCCACGATCACCACGTCGTGGCGTTCCTCGCGAAAGCCCTCCCGGGCTCGGTCGGTCATGTGCACCCCTTTTCCGTTGTGCGCCCGCGGTCAGGGGGCCCGGTCGTCGCTGTCGCGTATAAAAGGCCCGACGGCGTCCATGAAGTCGGTGTGCCGGTCGAGGTAGGAGGCGTGCCCGGCGCCCGCCAGGACGACGAGTCTGCCGTTCGGCAACCTGCGCGCCGCCGCCCGTCCCTGCCAGACCGGGAACAGGGTGTCGGTGTCGCCCCAGACGACCAGCGTCGGGACGCGGACGCGGTGCAGCCGGTCCAGTACCAGGATGTCGCGGCGCTGCCCGGTCGGTTCCGAGCACTGCGGAAGGCCTCCAGGACGCGGCAGGACTCACCCAGCTCTCGCATCACCGGTGACCAGTCCCGCGCGCTCGTGCCGACGCCGGGCACCAGCAGGACCGGGGCGCCCTCCCCGTGCGTGCAGTAGAGCGTGGAGACCCCGTCGACCAGCACCCGCCGGGCCTCGATGTGTTCGGGGTTCACCTGCTCACCCCTTGCTCCGATGCGGGGTCCCGTCCGCCGTCGCCCGTCGGCGGGGACGAGGTGAAGTGCAGTTCCCCGGCGGCGGCGTCGCGCCCGGCGAGCCACATGCCCAGCGCCTCCCGGGTGCCGAGCACTTCAGGCGGCCGCAGGGCCTGCGGCACGCCCAACGGCGGGTGTCCGTCGGTGGGGACCACGCGATATCGCCACACGCGCAGGTTCGAATGGCTGCTGAGCAGGGCCCCCACCCACAGGATGTACGACGGCACGGCGGGCGGCGGTTCACCGTCCAGACCGAGGCCGCGCACGATGTCCTGGTGGTGGATCGCGAGCTCCCCGAGGGCGATCACGGCGGCCAGTCTGCCGGTGAGCGTGGGGTGTTCGGCCCAGTCCCGGGCCCGTAAGTCCTGGATCGACTGCCGCCGTTTGCACCGCCGCTTCGAACGGAAGGCCTGGCACTTCCTGGCCTTCACCGCCATCGCCTGCAGCCTCATCCGCTACCGCAGACTCGCCAAATGGACGAACTCCTCGTCGTGCACCGCATCGGCGACATCGGGTCACCCGCTCGTCGGGCTCGACCAAGGCGCACAGAGCCGGCCGCAGCCCTGGCCGGATCAAGGTCCGCTGCCCTCTTCCAGCCGCCACCAGGACAGCGAACGAGGATGAGGCGGTCCCCGGCACCCCCGCCGGCCCGCGACCATCGCACCGGCCCATCAGCCCGATGTGCGTCACCGGCATGCCGGATGGTCGTCGCGAGACGGTTGCGGCCGGAGGGACGGCAAGGTCAGGTGCCACCAGTCGGTCAGGCGGTCGTTGAGGACGGTCGTACCCTCAAGGGCCTCGGTGAGAGTGCACAGGCCGAAGAACGCAGGCACGAGAGCGCGGGCCGCACGGGCGGGGCGGACGTGCTCGTTGACCTGTCCTGCCAGCCGGGCCTGCGCGAGCAGTCGCGTGGCGGCGGCGGTCCACAACGCGAAGGGGTGGGGTACGGGAGCTGTGATGACGGTGCGCTCGGCCCACAGACGGGCACCGGCACGCGTCACGGGATCCCGAGTGAGGGCGTGCGCAATGTCGTAGCTGAGGGCGACGAGCCGTTCGAGCGGGGGGAGCGTCTCGTCTCCATATCGTGCAGCGAGCTGCGACCAGGTGGCGAACCGGTCCTCGACGACGGCGACGGCGATCCCCTCCTTGCCGGTGTAGTGGAAGTACACCGCACCGCTGGTCCGGCCGGACCTCGCGCCTATGTCATTGACGCTGGTGGCCGCGTATCCCTGCTCAGCGAACAGTTGGGCAGCCGCTTCAAGCAGTGATCTGCGGGTTTCCTTCGCCCGTTCCTGCAATGTTCCGTCCGCCCTCGCTCTGATTTCACACCACTCAAGAATTTAGTGCGCCAGCGTACGCCTGGCGTTCCAACAGGGCTCTTTCGTGCGCTGATTACATAGTTCTTTCGAATGCGAACGCCTGCGAGTGGTATCGGAAGCAAAGCACTCCAGGGCCTCGCACGATCCAGCAAGCGCGGCAACCGGCGTGCCCGCGCGAGGAGTTGAAGGCCTTGGCGGCCCGCTTCGCAGATGTCGCCGCGGCGCAGCCATACGCCTACTTCCGGCGCACGCCTAGTCACCGAAAAGGGTTATTGCCCGATTTGCCTGGACGGAAATAACGTAGCCGTCGCTATCTTTCCGTTTCCTCCGGTTACGGGAATGCCACATACATGCGAAGGTATGGGAGACCTCAGTGACCCGCTCGGACCACGATTTGCTCGACTGGTCGCCCGAAGCCGTCGTCTTCGACTGCGACGGCACCCTGATGGACAGCGAACGCCACTGGCAGGAGGCTCGCAGCCAGGCGTTCCGGGAGCACGGACTCCAGCCACCGCCCGGGTTTGCCGAGCAGGCCCTTGGCCTGCACTACGAGGACTGCGGCCGACTCATGGCGCAGTCCGTGCACAAACCCGAACTGACCGAGGGCCTGACAGGCGCGCTTCTCGACCACTTCCTGGCACTCGTCACCGACGAACCAGTGACGATGCCAGGTGCGGTCCGGGTCGTACGGCTGCTCTCCGGCCGCCTGCCGCTGGCGGTGGCCAGCAACTGCCCGAGGGTCGTGGTCGAAGGCAGCCTGGCACGGGCCGGGCTGCTCGAGCACTTCGAGCACCTCGTCGTACCCGACACCGGGGACCGCGTGCGCCCCAAGCCGCACCCCGATGTGTACGCCGTGGCGGCCCGGCTCTGCGGTGTCCACCCGCACCGGGCGCTGGCGGTGGAGGACTCACTAACCGGCGTGGAAGCGGCCCGACGGGCTGGCCTGCGGGTCCTGGGCGTCGGCCCCCGGCCAAAGGGCGACGGTACCGGCCAGGCCGACAGGTGGCTGCCGACGCTGGACGCTCCCGAACTGCTGGCCTGGGCGGACACGCTCGGCAGCGGACGGGGAACGCAAAGTCCGTGACAGCTGGCTGAGGTCCGGCAACGCCGAGCGCTCACACTCCCCGGTCGTCACCGGCGGCGGCACATTTGGGGCGGCGGGAGCACGCCGCTCCTGCACCGCAGAGGGCGGCAGTCGTCACCGAAGTGCGGCACGATTGACCCCGCGACCGGGACCTGCACCGCTGGGCCGCCGGCACCAGCTCCGGCACCTCCTGCGCTGCTCCGCCATCGGCGGCAGCCAGGGCCTCGGCCAGCTCCGCCCGCACACACCCGGGCAGCGGCCTCCCGCTCCTCCCGCAACCCCATCACCGGCGTCACCGGCCACCTCCACATCGTCCTCCAGATCGTCGAGGTCGAACTGACCGCCCGGACCATGCCCGAACAGCGCACTACTACAGCTTGGCCCGCATGGTGGCGTCGCCAAGCCCCGGCACCGCGGCGTCAAGCACCTGGTCAACGCCCGTCTCAGGGCGGTCCGCAGGGCGATACAGGCTCCGCGGTCACGGCCGGCGACCGCGGTGCCGGTGAGGTCGCCAGCGAGCAGGAGGTCGGCCGTCGGCAGAAGGCCTTCAACTGAGGCCGTCAGAGAGGCGGGCGCGGGAGGGGGCGCATAGGGGCGGGGGACGTGCTCCCGCGCAGGCACCGCAACCTACCTGCTCGGCGGCCGCTACAGCTTAACCGCCCAGGTCCCGGCCTCCGGGCGCCCTGCGTCCGCTGCGAGACCCGGACGCGCTGGAGCTGGACGAGGACGGCGGTGGCCAGGAGTAAGCAACAAGGCCCGGACGAGGTGCTGTCCGGCCTTCGCCGTCACCCGGATGCCAGGGCGTGGTGTCAGAGGGTGGCCTGCGGGTGTGCGGGGCTGAGGCAGTGGACGGTGCTCTGGAGGGAGTGTTCGGTGAGGAGGTCCTGCAGTTCGTCGGCGGCGGCGGTCAGGAGGTGGCCGTCGCGGGTGGCGTGGAGGCTTTCGACGACGAAGGCGACGTGGGTGGAGTTCTCGGTGACGCGGGTGCGGTGGGCGTCGCGGTGGTTCCAGTGCCGCGTGAGGACGTCGGTGGTGTCGGTGTAGATGATCTCGCCGGTCTTGGGATTCTCGACGGTGTCGGGTTCGCCGAGCGGGGTGAACGTCTCGGTGCCCTCGGCGTAGCGGATCTCGACGTCGCCGGTGACGTGGTCGAGGTCGAAGGCGCCGGCGGGCAGGCCGCGACGGACGGAGACGGCGTTGTAGGAGTCGACGGCCGGGTTGGTCCGGGGCAGCGTTCCCTTCTTCGCCAGGCGGCGGCCGAGGGCGTCGACGCTGGGCCGGGTGCGGCGGGGGTTGGTGCCGAAGGAGCGGTAGGCGGTGTGCCATGCCTCGATGCGCGGGTCGCTCTCGTCGGCGGGGGTCCAGGCGCCGGTGGCGAGGTCCTGTTCCAGGATCTCCACAGCGGCGGCTGTGCGGGGCCAGGGCTCACAGCCGTGCAGGCCGGTGGCGGTGACGACGGCGATCAGGGTGTCGGGGAAGGCGTCGGCGACGGCGGGGCTGATGCGGAAGGTGGTCATCGTGAGAGCGCTTCCGTTCCGGGATCGGGCTGGGGGCGAGGGCGGTCAGGACTTCCAGGTACCGACGCGGTCCAGGCGGCGCAGTTGCTGGGCCGCGGTGGGCGCGTCCAGCGAGGATCCGCGTTCGGTGAGCCGGCGGGCGGCGTCGGTGCGCTGCTCGACGGGCTTATGGTCGTCGTACTTGAACTTGGCGCGGACCTCGGCGACGTCGAGGCGCAGGCCGCGGATGCCGGGCAGCATCCGCCCGTAGGGAGGCTGGCCGGGGTCGATGGGGGCGTGGTCGCCGTCGGGCTGGAAGTGGGCCATCTGGCGGCGCAGCAGTTCGGCCTTGGCCTCGGGTTCGTCGACGATGGTGGCCTGGCAGGTGAACTGGACTGCGGCGTAGTAACTGGTGGGGACGCCGTCGGTGGGCGGGGTGCCGGGCTTGGCCCGCCAGGGTCCGGGGATGAAGGCGTAGTCGCTGGTGACGGTGAACGTGACGTTCGGGTCGGCCTCGATCGTCTTCCAGGCGGGGTTGGGGCGGGCGAGATGGATCAGCAGGGCTGTGCCGTCGACGGTGAAGTGGGTGGGCACGACGACCGGGGCCTGGCCGCGCAGGCCGTTGACACTGAGGATGCCGAAGTCGTGGCCGTCCGCGATCCAGGTCTGCCATTCGGCGTCGTCCAGGGCGGCGTCCCAGGGCTGGATGAACATGCCGGGATCCTTCCGTACAGGGTGGTGGTTCAGGTGAGGGCGAGGAGGCCGACGGCGACGGCGGCGGGGTACAGGCCGATCAGCTGGCCGCGGTGGATCGTTCGGCCAGGACACTGCGGGCGAGCAGGACGGTGGCGGCGGGGTACAGGGCGGTGATCACGGCGACGACGGCCAGGTTGCCGCTGCGGGCGGCCAGCAAAAACAGGTTGGCCACCGAGTCCAGCACACCGGCCGCCGCCGAGATCGCGTAGGCGGGCTTCTCCAGGCCCAGGCGCCGGAACATCACGCCGGCGGCGGCCAGGGTGAGGGCGGAGGAGATGGCGCGGCCGACGATCAGCGGGCCCACGCCGCTGTCGGACGGCGCCTGGTATCAGGAAGACCAGTTGCAGGGCGATGGCGGCCCCGGCGCCGAAGGCCAGCAGCAGCGCGGTGCGCGAGGGGCGTGCCGACTTTGCGCCGTGCCCGGCGCCGACCAGGACCACCGCCGCCAGTGCCAGCGGCAGGCCGATCAGCCCGGCCAGGCCCAGGTGCTCGCCCTGCACCAGCCCCACGCCGACCGGCAGCATCGCCGAAATGAGCGCGGTGATCGGGGAAAGCACGTTCATCGGGCCGATCGCGAGCGTGCGGTACAGCAGGGCGAACGCGGCGGCCGACGCCACGCCGGAGGCCGCGCCCCGGGCGAGGGCGGCGGGGGCGAAGGAGGCGCCGAGGAAGGGCCACAGCAGCAGCTCGACGGTGAGCGAGGCCGGTGCGGCGATCATCACGCTCCGCAGAACGTGGGCTTTGCGGGCGCCGAGGCCGCCGAGGAAGTCGGCGCACCCGTAGACCAGGGAGCTGCCCAGCCAGCAGGAGAGCGATCACGGTACGTACAGCCCTTACTATCAATGGAACGACTGCACCGTACAACGCACCGACCGCAGCTCTCAACCGAACGACCGCACGGTGCAGCACAACGACCTGCTGCTGGAGGACAAAACCGATGGCCGAGACCGAGGCGGCACTGCGGACGCTCGCGCACAACGTCCGCGCGGCCCGTACCCGCGCCGGACTGTCCCTGGACGAACTCGGCCGCCGCGCCAAGGTCAGCAAGGGGGCCCTCGTCGCCCTGGAGAGGGCCCAGGGCAACCCCAACTTCGCCACCCTGGTCCGCCTCGCCGACACCCTCGGCGTCTCCGTCTCCGCACTGATGGAAGGCAGCCCCGAACAGCGCGTGCGGGTGGTGAGCGCCGACACCGTCATGCCCCTGTGGAAGGGAGAGCGCGGCAGCGAGGCCCGGCTCATGCTGACCACCGGCGGCCCGGCGGCCACCGAGGTCTGGCGCTGGGCACTGGCACCCGGCGAGGAGTACCCCAGTCACCCCCACCAGGCCGGCGTGACCGAGACCGTCAGCGTCACCAGAGGCGAGATGGTGCTCGTCGTCGACGGCGCCGAGTACCCCGTCACCGCCGGACAGACCGCCACCTTCGACGCCGACGCCCCCCACACCTACCGCGGTTCAGGCGCCGAGACCTGCCACCTGATCATGACCGTCCACCTGCCCCCGGGACCCGCGTAGCGTCCCGATGGCCGCAGCCGGCCGGATTGCATCCGCCCCCTCTGTCGCGGAGCGAAGTCTCCGGCGACCGGGAGCCAGGCCCGTCAGGTAGGCGTCGCGATCGGCGTCAGCCAGATGGGCGAGGCACACGGTGTGGCCGTGCCGACCCGGTTCCGGTACTCGCGGCGGGCCTGCGCTGAGCCGGGACCGCCGGGACGCCCTGGCCGCCGTCGAGCGGCTGGCAGCGGGCAAGGAATCTCGATGCACGACAGGAACGGCGCTGACCGCGGGCTGTAGCCCTGGCCGCACCGTACGCGGGTGTGGGTAGTTGCGGTACAGAAAGCGCCGTTGGGTTTGATCATGGTCCGGCCGGCGTTGAGGTGGACGGGTTCTACGGCAAGGACGGCGACCTGACCGGCTCCGACAAGGAGACCCAGGAGATGTCCCTGCCCGCCCTGCACCTGCTCCAGTCCGCGTTGGCGCACGTCAACACCCTGCTGCTGCAGGACATTCCGAACGAAGAGAAGTGGAAGAAGCGGCTCACCGACGCCGACCGGCGGGGCCCTGCCACCGCTGTTCTGAACCCGCATGAACCCGTACGGCCGGTTCGCGCTCGACAGGAACAGCCGCCTGGTCCTGTCCGTCCGGGCGACGGTGCCCGGCCCGCGCACTGCACAGGGAGATGCGGTCGCAGCCCCACTGCGAGTACCGGGACTGACCGGAAATTTCCGCAGATGGCGGCCATGCGAGTGCGGGAGCGCTTGAGGCGACACCGTGGAGGAAGGCGGGAAGCAGCCGCTCTCCAGCGGGCTGGTCTGCCGACTGGGGTACCGATGATGCTTGTGGAGCGACCCGAAACTTCTGTTACCCGATGACCGGAATGTCCGCCTAGGCTCGCCGTAGTAGGTGATCAAGACGATCGCCGGCAAGGACGTGAGGGAGTGCGGAGCATGACTGAGAACACGTTGCGGGACAAGGTCGCCGTCGTCGGAGGTGGCGAGAAGAACCTGGGCGGGCTGATCAGCAGGACGTTCGCAGAGGCCGGGGCGAAGGTGGTCGTGCACTACCACAGCTCCGAGAGCGACGCCGAGCAGACGGTGAAGGCGGTCCAGGAGGCCGGAGGGCAGGCCGTCTCCGTCCAGGGGGACCTGACGGAGGTCGCCGACGTACGGCGGCTCTTCGACACGGCAGTGGACACCTACGGTGGCGCCGACATCGCGGTCAACACCACCGGGATGGTGCTGCGCAAGCCGATCCTGGAGACCACCGAGGAAGAGTACGACCGCATGTTCGGCATAAACGCCAAGGCGGCGTACTTCTTCATCCAGGAGGCCGGGCGCCGGCTGAACGACCACGGCAAGATCATCAGCCTGGGCACGTCTCTGCTGGCCGCCTTCACTGACGGCTACTCCACCTACGCCGGCGGCAAGGCGCCGCTGGAGCACTTCACCCGGGCGGCGGCCAAGGAGTTCGCGGACCGCGGGATCTCCGTGAACACGGTGGCTCCGGGGCCGATGGACACGCCGTTCTTCTACGGTCAGGAGACCCCGGAGCGGGTGGAGTTCCACAAGTCGCAGGCGATGGGCAACCAGCTCACCCACATCGAGGACATCGTCCCGATCATCAGGTTCCTGGCCACCGAAGGCTGGTGGTTCACCGGCCAGACGATGTTCCCCAACGGCGGCTACACCACCCGCTGACCTCGTGCCCGCCCGGCGGGGCGTCCCGGCCGGCCCCGGCACGGCCGGGTTCCGCCGGCGTCGGCGCCCTGCGCGCAACCCCAGGAGGTAGTGGTGACCTCACATCCGAGTGACCCCACGGCGGCCGCTTTCGTCGACGTCGCCAGCGCCGGCGACAAGGACGTCTTCTTCGCCACGCTGACCGATGAAGCCACCATGTCCGACGACGGCACTGACCGTGACCTTGCCGCGTGGGCGGAGCGCGAGATCCTCTCCTCGAGCGGCCACATGGACATCAAGGGCGTCTCGCCCGACGGTCGGACCACTGACGGTCACATACACCAACGCCACCTGGGGAAGTATGCGCACTCGGTGGGCCTTCACCGTCACCGACGGGCGCATCAGCAGCTCCGAAACCGGCCAGGCCTTGAGCGGTCCTTCCTGTCCGCCGTGCCGGGTTCGGGGCGTCCATGGGATCGCCCGCATGGCGGCATGTTTCGCTCACCGGCCCAGCTCGCGGCTGGCGGGTGGGCCATGCCGGTGGTACCGGGGGATGCGTACAGCACAACACCGATGTCATATCGCGGGCCGGGCGGACCGGCCCGCTCGGTGCCTGTGCCCGTGGCGTCCCGGTCGTGCGGGAAGGACGGGGACCGGTCAGTGACGCCGACCGAATGCGGAAGAGAGGACGCGATGAGCGGCCAGGCTGATGTCACGCCGACCGGACCGCTGCGGCGGGTGATGCGCGGGCGGGATCCGAGGGAGAGGCACCGGGCGGCGACGCCGCTGGAGCTGTTGTTCGACCTGACCTTCGTGGTCGCCGTCTCTCAGGCCGCGTCCCAGTTGCATCACTCCCTCGCGGAAGACCATGTCGGCTCCGGGCTGGCTGCCTATGCGGCGGTGTTCTTCGCGATTTGGTGGGCTTGGATGAACTTCTCCTGGTTCGCCTCCGCCTACGACACCGACGATGTGCCCTATCGGCTGCTGACGTTGCTGCAGATGGCCGGCGTGCTCGTGCTGGCATCAGGGGTGGCCGCCGTGTTCGAGGACGGCGACTTCACCCTCGTCGTGGTCGGCTACGTGGTGATGCGGGTCGCGATGGTCGCGCAGTGGCTGCGCGCCGCCCTTGAGCACCCCGAGGGCCGCGGCGGTGCACTGCGCTACGCCACCGGTATCACCGTGGTGCAGATGTGCTGGGTCGCCCGCCTGTGGGCACCCGACGCCTGGGCGTGGACCACCTTCCTGGTGCTGGTCGCAGCCGAGCTGGCCGTGCCGGCATGGGCCGAATACCGGGGCGAACCCACCAGCTGGCACCCCGGGCACATCGCCGAGCGCTACGGCCTCTTCACCATCATCGTCCTGGGCGAGGTCATCCTCGGCTCACTCGCCGCCCTCCGCTCCACCGTGGCCGACCGCGGACTGTCCGCCCCGGTCCTCCTGATCGCGATCGGCGGCCTGCTGCTCGTCTTCGCCCTGTGGTGGATCTACTTCACCGGAAACGAAGCCGGGCTGACCACGCTGCGCACCGCCTTGGTCTGGGGGTACAGCCACTACGTGGTCTTCGCCGCGCTGGCCGCGATCGGCGCGGGTCTGGAGGCGGCTCTGGATGCCGCCGAACACCACGGACACCTTTCCACCCGGGGGGCCGGACTGGCGGTCGCCGTCCCCGTGGTGCTCGCGCTCCTGATGCTGGGGGCACTGCACCTGGCCACCCGTAACGGAGCGGTGGGGCACGCCCTGCTGGTAGTCGCCGGTGCACTCGTGGTGCTGGCTCTGGGCTTCAGCGCACCCGCCCTGGGAATCGGCGGCGCCGTCCTGGGCATGGGCCTGGCGGTGGCCGCCACGCTGGCAGCCAACCTCTTCACCGTCCACCATCGAGCCGAGAGGCGTTGAGGTGCGCCTGGACCTGAACAAACTCGACCACCTGATTGCCGTTGCTGAGGAAGGCAGTCTCACCCGCGCCGCCGCCCGGCTTCACCTGTCCCAGCAGGCCCTGTCCACCTCCATCCGGGTCCTCGAACGCGAAGTCGGGGTGCCGCTGTTGGAGCGCGGCAGCACCGGCGTCACCGTGCTGCCCGCCGGGGCGGCCCTGCTTGAGGACGCCCGTGTCCTCAACGGCATGACCCGCGCCGCCCTGCACCGCGCCCGGCACATCGGACGCGGCGAGACCCAGACGCTCCGCATCGGCTACACCCCCGCCGTCACCGGCGACGAACTCGTCACCCTGCTCGCACCGGTGACCGACACCCATCCCGCCCTCACCCCCGAGATCCACCAGCGCTATCCCTCGGAGCTGACCGCCGCCCTCCTCGCCGGTGACATCGACATCGGCCTGTGCCGCGGAATGACGCCCGCCCACGGTCTGACCCGCACCACCCTCGGCCACCAGCGCCTGCACATCGCCGTCGCCTGCGACCACCCCCTGGCCGCCCGCACATCCGTGACACTGCCCGAACTCGCCCACGAGTCCTTCCTCGTCTGGGGCGCCCCCGGCCGCTCCGGCTACTCCGACCTCCTCATCGACCACTGCCGCAACGCCGGTTTCGAACCGAACACCGAACGCACCGCACGCCAAGGCACACCCCCCATCACAGCCGTCATCGGTACCCGCCACATCGCCTTCGTCACCACACCACCGGGCCGCGCGGCGGGCGGCAAAGCGCACGTCCTCACCCTCGAACCCCCCATCCACGCGCCACTCCACGCGCTCTACCTCCCTCACACCACCTGCCCCAGCCGCACCACCTTCCTCACCCACGTGAGGCTGTGAGCACGAACCACCACCCGACAGTCGAAGGACATCGGCCCACCCACCTCGCGCCTCGGCCAGCGGGGGCGTCGGGGGAGTCTGGTGGTGGCCGGTGCCCGGCAACGCGGCGGACGCGAGAGCCTGGCGGGACTCCGGCCTGGCCGCACACTGCGAAGGTGTGACGGTCCGCGGCGACGGCGCCTACATCAGCACCGGCCTGATCGCCCGCACCGCAAACGCCCCGGACGGCCTCTGCTCAAGGGCGAGGAGGAGGACGACGCACAGCACCGCATGGTCCGCGCCCGTGTCGAGCACACCCTCTCCCCCCACTGGCCGTCATCGTGGTGACCTGCTCGCTCATGACCGCTGCGTAGGTGCGGACGGCGGACGGCCTGGGGTCGGAAGGCCGGCTGGAGCATGCGCCGCTGACGGCGGTGCTTGTGACGTCCGACGGTGGCCACGCCGTCACCGACGACCTCCCGCATGCGGTCCCAGAGGAAGCCGCCCCTGTCGAAGATCGGGTCGTCGAGCATGACTTGGCGGGCAAGGTCCGGGTGACAGACAACGGTCACCGTGAGCGGGCCGACGCCGATCTGGACGAGATCGCCCGATTGAGGGCAACGACTCCATGAAGGCGAGCGGATCTCGCAGCAGTTGTCTGGCGTGTCCCAGTACTGGCCAGGCGCCTGGTGCTTTGGCCAACGTGTAGCCGTCCTGTGCCGGCGTCGCGGTCGGCCTTGTCGCCGGCGGTGGTGTCAGTCGGGCAGGCGGGGTTAGGACGTCGGTACAGGTGGTGGCGGGTGATGCGTGACCGCGGGAGGTGGCTGCGACTGTCCGCCGTACCGGGATGCCTCGGCACGGCGGACGCCCGCGTTGCGTCTATTGCCGGTCGGCGGCGCTCAGGTCCAGCCGCTGGTGGACCAGACGGGCGAAGTGGGCCAGGGTGCGTCCGGTGGCCAGGTCGGCCGGTCCGAGGCGGATGTCGAAGAGGTCCCGGGCCTGCATCAGGAACTGCATGCCCAGCAGCGAGTCCAGTCCGAAGTCGGTGACGTTGACCGTGGGCTCGAGACCGGCCGGGTCGGCCTGCAGGACACCGGCGAGGAGTTGGGTGATCGTGTCGGTAATCTTGCGTACCGCCTCGTCCGCCGGGAGGTCCGCCAGCGCGTTCAGGAGCTCGTTACGGGCGTCCGGGGATGCCGCGGAGGACGCCGGGGCCAGCGGGGCGAACCGGGGTGTGGCCAGGGCAGGCAGCAGATGGCGGGCGGTCTGCCAGCGGTAACGGCCGGCTCCGGCGACATCGGTGCCGGCGGCCAGAAGGTGGTCGGCTGTGGTCAGGACCTCGGCGGGGGTGAGCAGTTCGAGGCCGCGTCCGGCCATGGCGGCCTCCATGCCGCTGCGGGCGACGTATCCGGTTTCGCCGATCGGCCCCCAGGCCAGTGCCGTACCCGTCCGGCCGGTGCCGCGCCGGGCCCGGGTGAGGGCCTCCAGGTAGGCGTTGGCCGCCGCGTAGGCGGACTGTCCTGGGTTTCCGATGCTGGCGGACACGGACGAGTACGCGAGGAACAGGTCCAGATCGCGGTCGGCGGTGAGGCGGTCCAGCAGGGCGGCGCCCGCCGCCTTGGGCGCCAGTACGGCGGCGAACCGGTCGTCGGTGAGGTCGGACAGCACCGCGTCGTCCATGTGCATCGCCGCGTGCACGATGCCCCGCAGGGCGTGCCCGGTGGCGTCCACGGCGTCGAGGACCCGGCGCAGCGCCGCTTCCTCGGTGACGTCGGCAGCGTGTGCGGTGGCCTGCACACCGCGGTCGGCGAGTTCCCGGAGCAGGGTGTGCGCGCCGGGGGCGTCGGGTCCGCTGCGGGAGAGCAGCGCCAGGTGTTGGGCCCCGCGGTCGGCCAGCAGGTGGGCGGTGGCTGCGCCGAGCCCGCTCAGTCCCCCGGTGATCAGGTAGGTGGCGTCGCCGTCGAGGCGGAGGGAGCCGGGGGCGGGTTCGACGGGGACGGGTTCGTCCAGGGGGTCGAAGGTGACGACGACCTTGCCGGTGTGCCGGGAGTGCTGCAGGAGGTGGAAGGCCTCGTCGACACGGGCGGCGGGATAGGCCGAGTGGGGCAGGGGCCGGTAGGTGCGGGAGCCGATCGCCGCGCCGAAATCCTCGACGAGCTGGGTTCGCAGGGACGGTTCGTCCACGACGGCGTCGAGGTTGAAGCCGATGAAGGTGAGACTCCGGTTGAAGGGGCGCAGTGTGATCGGGTTGTTGAGGAAGATGTCCCTCTTGCCGAGCTCGATGAAGCGGCCGTTGGGGCGCAGGAGGTCCAGGCCCTGGGCGATGGCCTCACCGCTGAGGGAGTTCACCACGACGTCCACACCCTGACCGCCGGTCAGCTCCCGCACTCGGGGGACGAAGTCCAGGCTGCGGGAGTCGAGTACGTGCTCGACGCCGAGCGTCCGCAGCAGGTCCCGTTTGGTCTCCGTGCCGGCGGTTGCGATGACGCGGGCGCCCTGCGCGCGGGCGCACTGCAGGACGGCCAGACCCACCGCCCCGGCACCGCCGTGCACGAGCACGGTCTCCCCGGCACCGAGCCGGGCCTGGTGGACGAGGGTCTGGTGGACGGTCAGGAAGGCGACGGGGAAGGTCGCCGCCTCCGTGAAGCTCATCTCGTCGGGAATGCGGACCACGGAGAAGGCGGGGGTCGTGGCGTGTGAGGCGAGTGCGGCGGGCACGATGCCGCACACCCGGTCGCCGGGCTTCAGGTCCTCCACCCCCGCTCCCACGGCCTGCACGATGCCGGCAGCGTCGGTGCCCAGTCCGCGGCTGAGCGGACTGTTCTCCACCGCCTCGGGCGGGAGCAGGCCGTTGGCTCGCATGGGGTCGCGGTAGTTCAGGGCCACGGCCCGCATCTCCAGTACCACCTCGCCCGGTCCCGGCTCGGGGTCGTCTGCCTGCCGCCAGACGAGCCGCCGGTGCAGGCCCGGGTCACGGGCTTCCAGAATGAACGGCGTACCGGCGGGGGCGCCCGGGGGCTCGTTGACCGGGTGCTGTACCTGTCGGGGCACGAACCGGCCCCGTGCGGTCAGGATGATCTCGTCCTCCCGAGCGCTGCGGTCGTCGTCGCCGGGTGCGAGCAGTTCGCCGGCCAGGCGGCGGGCGTCGGTGTCGGCTTCACCGGTGCGGTGGCAGGACAGGCGGCGCAGGCACAGGTCCGGGCGTTCGTTGGCGAAGGTGCGGCAGGCCGCCCAGACGGCCGCGTCCACCGGGTGCGTCGGCTGCTCCGGGGCCGGGAAGAGGCCGGTGGGGCGTGTGACGAGCCATACCTGGGGGCTGGTTTTGCCCGTCAGGTCGTCGCAGGCGGTGGCCAGGGAGCGCAGGAGGGCCGCGCGGCGGGTGGTCCGTGTGACGGTCTCGTACGTGCCGGGTGCGGCGAGCAGCAGGACGACGCGCGGATCGGGGTCCGTGGGCAGGGCCGCCTTCCAGGCGGCGGTCTCGTCGGGCGCGGTGATCACGGTGGCCTTGCCGAGGTGGGCGGCCAGAGCTCGCGCGGTCGCCGTCTCGGTGCCGTCCTCGACGGCGATCACCCAGGTGGCGTCCGGAACCGGCCGCGCTGCCTCGGTGGTGGTTACCGCCTGGCTTTGGTCCGCCGCGGCGTGGAGGACGGAGCGGTCCTCGGCCCCGGTCTGCACCGCACTGGAGAAGCCGCACCGGTGCAGCAGTGGTGCCCACCGGTCCCGGGCGAGGATGCGGGATACGGGGCGCAGGGTGTGGTCTCCGCGCTCCCAGAAGTCGTTCTGTGTGCCGTACAGCAGGGCTTGGAGCGGCGCGTGGTGCGGTTCGGTGGCCAGCAGGTGTCCGCCGGGGGCCAGCAGGCTGTGCAGCCGGCGCAGGGTCGCGGCCAGGTCGGTGGTGGTGTGCAGGGAGTCGCCCGCGAGGACGAGGTCGAATGTGCCTCGGGGCAGGCCCTGGTCGGCCGGATCGGTGTTCGGGTTGAGAGTGCGGTAGTCGACGAAGTCGTGGGCCGGGAAACGGTGTTCGGCGCGGGTGAGGGTGCTGCGGGTGGGTGCGGTGCAGGTGTAGCGGGTTCGGTCGGCCGGCAGCACGGGCAGGGCCGCGGCCGTCAGGGCGGTGGTGGTCGCCCCGAACTCCAGGACGCGCAGTGGACGGTCGACGGGCCAGCGGGCGACGATGTCGCCGAGCAGGGCCTGGATGGCACGGTGGGCGAAGCGGTGGGCGGGGCCGGACTCGTGGAGTTGCTCGTACGCGCTGTCCCCGGCCGGCAGGAGTTCGCGTGCGTCGGCGTGTCCTCGCACCACGTCGGGCAGCCGGCGCAGCTGCCGGTTGAGGAGCAGCGTCTCGGCGCCGTAGGCGGGGTGGTCCTCGACCAGGCCGCGCAGCAGGGCCTCGGCGCGGGTCTGCGCGCCGGTCAGCTGCCAGGTCTGCCCGGCCGGCCGGGCGAGACCGTGTTCGGCCAGCAGGGGCAGCATCAGCCGGGCGAGCCGCCGGTGCCGGGGCTGGAGGCCCCCGGCCACCAGGTCGTCCATCGAGAACGGGGCGGCCGGGTCGGCGAGAAGACCGCGCAGCGTCCCGGCCCAGCAATGGGCGCCGGCCTGTTCGGCGGCTGCCGTGAACCGGCGGTGCCCGCCGTCGTCCAGGGCGGTGCGTGCGGCGGTGATGCGCGGTTCGACCGCGGCTGCCACCTCGGTGGGCGTGGGAAGCGGCCAGGGCGGGGCGGCGGCGCCCGGGTGGGGGGCGGCTCTCAGGACGGTGCGCTGGACGGTCAGCGGGGTGTGTTCGGCCAGGTGCGCCCGGCGGGTGCGGCAGCCGTCGATCTCGGCGGTGACCGTGCCGTCGGGGTCGGCGTAGGTGATGTCCCAGCACATCTCGTTGGCGCTGCGGCTGCGGCGGCGCAGATGTACGACGCCGGTGGGTGCGGGGGTGCGCCACACGCGTACGGCTGCGAACACGGTCGGGAGGAACGCGGCGGACTTCCCCTGGGCCTTGGCGAGGGCCACGGTGGCCTGCAACGGCGCGTCGATCAGGACCGGGTGGGCGGTGTAGGCGTCGGCGGGGTGCTCCAGCCGGTAGCTGACCAGCGCCTCCCCTTCGCCGATGTCGATGTGGTCGACGAGTTGGAAGTCCGGTCCGCAGTGCAGACCGATGCCCTGGCCCATGCGGTAGAAGCCCGGGCCGTCGACGCTCCGGTCGCAGCGTGCCCGGATTGCGCCGACGTCGAGCGGGGGCGGTGCCGTGCCGAGCAGGGTACGGACCTGTGCGCGTACCACGGGCAGGCACTCACCTCCGTGTTCCTCACGGACGCTGATGGTCACGGCGCCGTCGTCGGGGGTGACCGCGGTCTGCAGGGCGACCGGCGTCGGGTCCGGCCACCGCAGGGACAGTGGGCGGCCGATCTCCAGGTGCCGTACCTCGACCGGGCGGTCCATGGCCCGGCGACCGGCGCTCAGGGCCATCTCCACGTAGGCGGCGGCCGGCATGAGAACGTCGTCGCCGATCCTGTGGTCGCCCAGCCAGGGCACCAGTTGCGGCTCGACGGTGCCGTGCCACACGGGGTGCGGGGCGGGCATCCGCTCGCCCACCAGCGGATGATCGAGCAGTCCGCTGCCGCTGGTGTGGGTGACCAGGTCCTGCGCGGTGCCGTGCCAGTGCCGTTCGTGCTGCCACGCGTAGGCGGGCAGGTCGACCACCCGGCCGGGGCGCGGGAAGTGGTGGCGCCAGTCGGTCGCGGTGTCGGCGGCGAGTACGGCGGCGACGGCCGCCGCGGTCTCGCGGAGGCCGTCCCCGTCGCGGTGCAGGGTGGGGACGCACGGGGCGCCGGTGTGGCGCAGGTAGGGGCGCAGCACCGGGTGCGGTCCGATCTCGACCAGGACGCCGGCGTGCTCGGTGGCGAGGCGGGCGGCGGCCTCGGCGAACCGTACGGGCTCACGGACGTTGCGCCACCAGTACGCGGCGTCGAGTTCGGGCCCGTGCAGCGGGGTGCCGGTGACGGTGGAGACGAACGGGATGCGGGCCGGGGCGGGTCGGAGGCCGTCGAGGGCGTCGAGCAGTGGCTTCCTGATGGGGTCCATGAGCCGGCTGTGGAAGGCGTAGTCGAGGTCCAGTTCGCGGAAGAAGACGCCGCGGCCGGTCAGTTCGGCTCCCCAGGCCGCGAGCGCGTCGGCGTCCCCGGCGACGGTCACGTCCCGGTCGCTGTTGACTCCCGCGATCTCCAGTGCGCCGTCTTGGCGGAGTAGTTCCTCACGTGCCTGTGCCTCGGGGAGGCCTACGGCGGCCATCCGGCCCCGGCCGGCCGTGGCGCCCTGGGTGCGGCTGCGTTCGGCGATCACCAGCGCGGCCTGTTCCAGGGTGAGGATCCCGGCGGCGAGGGCGGCGGCGACCTCGCCGACGCTGTGTCCGGTCACCGCCCGCGGGTGCACTCCGTGCGAGGCCAGCAGCGCGGTGAGGCCCACCTGCACGGCGAAGAGGGCGGGCTGGGCGACCTCGGTGCGCTGCCATTTCCGGGGGGAGGGGTGGGCCAGTTCCTTGGCCACCGACCAGCCCAGGTGGGGTGCCAGGGCCGCGTCGGCCTCCTGGACGGCCTCGTGGAAGACCGGTTCCTCCCGCAGCAGGTCGGCGGCCATGCCCGGCCACTGGGAGGCGTTGCCGGAGAACACGAACGCGGTCCCGTCCCGCTCGCCGGCGCGCACCATGGCCCCGCTCGCGGGCTCCGCGGCCGTCAGCCGGTCCAGCTGCCGGGCGGCCTCCTGCGGGTCGGCGGCCAGTACGGCGGCACGGTGCGGGTGCGCGGTGCGCCGTACGGTGCTGGTGTGGGCCAGGTCGTAGAAGTCCGCCGGCCCGGTGTTGCGCAGTCGCTCCGCCATACGGGCGGTCATCTGCTTCAGCGCCTTGGCGGACCGGGCGGAGACGACGAGTGGCAGCGGACGCCCGTGCGGCACCGGATCCGGCTCGATCCGGCGGGCAGCGGGCGGCTGGACGACGACGGCGTGGGCGTTGGCCCCGCCGAAACCGAAGGCGCTCACTCCGACGGCCGCCCTCTGCCCCGGCTCCAGCGGGACGGGGACGGGGGCGATGGCGGGGGCCAGTCCCAGGCCGTCGAAGTCGATGCGGGGGTTGAGGGGAAGGGCGTGCAGGGAGGCCGGTACCAGCCGGTGGCGCAGGACCAGGATCGCCTTGAGCAGGCCGGCCATTCCGGCGGCGGGTTCCAGGTGGCCGATGTTCGTCTTCACCGAGCCGATCGGCAGCGGTCCGCGGCTGCGGCGCCGGCCCAGGGCCCGGCCGATGGCCTCGGCCTCCGCCGGGTCGCCGGCCTGGGTACCGGTGCCGTGGGCCTCGACGTACACCAGGTCGTCCGCGTCGATGCCGGCCTCCGCGTAGACCGTGTGCAGCAGCGCCTCCTGGGTCTCGGCGCTGGGCACGATCATTCCGGTGCTGCGGCCGTCGGTGTTGTTGCCGGTGGCGGCCAGTACGGCGTGGACGCGGTCGCCGTCCGCCACCGCGTCCGTGAGGCGCTTGAGGACGAGCACCGCGCCGCCCTCCGCACGGACGAACCCGTCGGCGTCGGCGGAGAACGCCGCGCAGCGTCCGCGGCGCGACAGCATGCCCGCGTAGGAGAATCCGGCGAAGGAGTAGGGGTTGGACAGCACGTTGACGCCGCCGGCCAGGGCGACGCGGCCCGGGCCCTCGCGCAGGGTGCGGCAGGCCCGGTCCAGGGCGACCAGGGCGGAGGAGCAGGCCGTGTCCACGGCCATGCTCGGCCCGCGCAGGTCGAAGGCGTACGACATCCGGTTCGCCGTGATGGACAGGGCGGTGCCGGGCATGGTGTGCGGGCTCGTGTGGTCCTGCATCATGGACAGGTTCACGCCGTATGCGGGGTCGGAGACGCCCACGTACACGCAGGTGTCCGTCCCGGCCAGTGACTCGGCGGGAATCGCGGCGTCGTCCAGTGCCTCGGCGGCCATCTCCAGCAGCAGCCGCTGCTGTGGGTCGATGTGCCGGGCCTCCGCGGGTGACATGCCGAAGTAGGCGGCGTCGAACGAGGCGACGTCCTGGAGGAAGCCGCCGGCGGCGGTGTAGCTGCGGCCCGCCCGCACGCCTCCCGGGTCGACGGTCCGGTCGCGGGGCAGCCGGTCGGCGGGCATCTCGCCGACCATGTCGCGCCCGTCGCGCAGGACGGCCCACAGGCCGTCCAGGTCGGTGATGCCTCCGGGGAGCCGGCATCCCACGCCCACCACCGCCACGGCCCGTTCGAACTGCTGCATCGCCAAGTCCCCACCCCTTTACGCCGATCACTGACCTTCGTGCGGATTGAAGAGGACGCAGCGTGTGGCGAGTGGAAGAATCCGAGATGAAGCACTCGTTGTAGTGAATGTCCATACACATACGCCATGCCGGTTTCACAACAGCTACGGTGACCCGGTGCCTGAAGCCATCCGTGCCCGTATCGCCGCCGTCTCCGCTCATCTTCCGTCCCGTTACCGGACTTTGGACGAAATCCGCGTCAGGATCACCGAGACGGGTGGCTACGCCCCGCCGCCCGGCCTGCTGGAGGATCTCACCGGTGTGCGCGGGGTCCATGTCCACGAGGACGGCGACATCTCCTCCGACCTCGCCGTGGCAGCCGCCCGCAGCGCCCTCGACGAAGCCGGACTGAAGATCGGCGACGTGGACCTGCTGCTGTTCGCCTCGACCTCGCAGGACCTGATCGAACCCGCGACCGCCCACCTCGTGGCCACCAAACTGGGCGCCTCCTGCCCGGTGTTCGACGTCAAGAACGCCTGCAACAGCTTCCTCAACGGCATGGAGGTGGCCGCCTCGTTCATCGAGACCGGCCGCTACGGCACGGTCCTCATCGCCTGCGGTGAACCAGCCACCCTGGCCACCCGCTGGCACCTCCCCACCCGAGAGGACCTGCTCAGGGCACTGCCCGGCTACACAGCCTCCGACGCCGGTGCCGCGATGGTGCTCACCGCCGGCCCCGCGGGCGACGGGGACCCCGGCATCCTGTCCCTCCGGTTCGTCAGCAACTCCCCCGCCTGGGAGGCCTGCACGGTGGCCGGCGGCGGAAGCATGCACCACCTCTCCGTCCACGACGACCACACCACCCTGCGCCTCAACGGAGACCTGCGGCAGAGCGCGCTCGACGTGCTCCCCCGCATCATGGACACCGCGGGGGACGAGCTCCGGGCGGCACAGGCCGGCGCCGTCTCCTTCATCGCCTTCCACCAGATCGCCATGCCGCAGTACCGCGAGATGATCGACCTCTTCTCCCTGCCCGAGGACCGGTGCATGCCCACGGTGGCCGAGCACGGGAACTGCGCGGCGGCCTCCCTGCCCCTGCAACTGGCCAAGGCGCGGCAGGCCGACCGCATCGAGAGCGGTGACCTGGTGGCGATGATCGGCCTGGCCAGTGGTTTCAGCTTCGGTCTGGCGCTCGTCCGGTGGTGACCGCACGAGCCGGGCACGCCCCGGCACCGGACCGTGCCGCACTGGAACGGCTGATGCCGGGCTACCCCGAACCCCGGCACTGGCGGCGGGTACCGGTCACCGGCCAGCACTACCTCGACCTCGGCTCCGGCCGGCCGGTGCTGTTCCTGCACGGCAACCCCTCGTGGAGCTACGTCTGGCGCAAGCTGCTGCACCGGCTCGCCCCGCACGCCCGCTGTCTGGCTCCCGACCTGCCGGGCTTCGGGCTGTCCCGGCACCTGCGGCCGGCGGGCGGGGTGCCCGACCCCTACGAGGCCCAGCTGGAAGGCCTGGACAGCCTCCACCGTCACCTGGTGCGCAACGAGGGCCTGCCCGAGCGGGGCTGGACGTTCGTCCTGCACGACTGGGGCGGCCCGCTCGGAACCGCCTGGGCACTGCGCAACCCGGGCGTCGTGGCCCGGCTGGTCGTCTGCAACACCGTGGCCTTCCCCTTCCCCGAAGGTTTCCGGCTGCCGTTCTACCTGCGCTGGATCCGGGACCACCGGCCGGTCGCCGCCCTCGTCCATGCCACCAACGCCTTCGCCCGCGTCGCCGTACGGGCCGGAGTCCACCATCCGATGCTCCCTGCCGAGCGGCGGGCCTACCTGCGGCCCTACGCCCGCCGCGCGGAGCGCCGGGCGGTCACCGACGCCGTACGCGCGATCCCCCGCGGCCCAGCGGACCCCGCGTGGCACCTGCTCGAACCACCCGGCGCCGGGGCCGCGTTGGCGGACCTGCCCCTGCTCGTCGGGTGGGGCATGCGCGATCCCGTGTTCACTCCGGACCTGCTTCAGGAGTGGGCGCGCCGGTTCCCGCAGGCCGTCATCCACCGCTTCCCCGGCGCCGGGCACTTCGTCATGGAGGACGCCGCGGCCGAACTGGGCGACCACATCCGTGACTTCCTCCAGGGAGCCCCATGACCACGACCGCCGCGGACTTCACCGGGCGCCTGGCCGAGCGGCCCGACGCCGTCGCACTCGTGGAGAGCCGCAAGGGAACCTCGCGGACGACCCGTCGCGGCGAGTTGGTGCGTCACTGCCGCCGCCTCGCCGAGGACCTGCGCGAGGCGGGGGTCCGGCCCGGCCACAAGGCCGTCGTGATGACCCGCGACGCCCACGATCTGACCGCCGTCTCCTACGCACTGGTCATGCTCGGCGCCGTACCCGTGCTGATCGAACCGCGCGCCGAGGTGGGCCGCTGCCTCCAGGACATCGCCCCGGACGTCTTCATCGGGGAGCCGCTGGCCCACCTGGGGCGCCGGGCGCTGGGGTGGGGCCGCCCCCACGTCCGGACTGCCCTGGTCACCGGATCCGCGCCGCTGCCCGCGGGACGGCGGCTGGTCACCCGGACGCCGGCCGGCAGTGCCTCGCCCCCGCAGGTGCGTGAGCCCGACGGCGACGAGCCGGCCCTCATCGCCTTCACGTCCGGTTCCACGGGACGGCCGAAGGGCGCCGAGTACCGCCACTCCACCCTGGCCGGGCAGCTCGACGCTCTGGCGACGCTGATGGACCCCCGGCCCGACGACGTGCTCCTCGCCGGATTCCTGCCGGTCGCGCTGCTCGGTCCGCTGCTGGGCCTGGCCACCGTCGTCCCGGCCGTGAACCACCTGGCCCCGGCCCGTACCTCGCCGCAGGAGGTCGTCGGGCCCCTTCGGGAACACCGGGCGAGCATCGTCCTGGCCTCCCCCGCCGTCCTCACCCTGATCGCCCGTCACTGCGCCCGCCACGGCCTCACCCTGCCCTCGGTCCGGCAGATCCTGTCCTTCGGAGCCCCGCTGCGCGTAGGTCTCGCCGACGCCCTGCGCAAGGCCGTGCCGGACGACGCCGAGATCCTCAGCGTGTACGGCGCCACGGAGTGCCTGCCCGTGTCCGCGATCGGCGACCACGACCTGCGGGCCTCGCGCACCGCGCCGCCCGCCGGGCACGCGGGCACCTGCCTGGGCCGGCCACTGCCCGGCATCCGCGCGCGCATCCTGGACCCCGACGCCACCGGGCTCGGTGAGATCGCCGTCACCGGCCCCACCGTCAGCCCCGCCTACCACGCGCGTCCCGACGCCGACGCCTGTACCAAGAGCGACACCGACCACGGTGTGCTGCACCGCACCGGGGACCTGGGCCGGCTCGACGACGAGGACCGGCTGTGGTTCCTGGGGCGCAAGGCCCATTTGATCACCGGTACCGGCTTCACCCTGACCACCGAGGAGGTCGAGGCCGCCGCGGACACCGCACCCGGCATCCGGCGTACCGCCCTCGTCGGCGTGGGCACGGCCGTGTGCCAACTGCCCGTGCTCTGCGTGGAACCCATGCCCTCCACCCCCCGCGCCCGCGCCCTGGAGGCTGTCCGCGCCGTTCTGAAGGACCACCCGGACGGGCACCGCGTCGGCGCCGTGCTGATCCGTACCGCCTTTCCCACCGACCCCCGGCACAACTCCAAGATCGACCGCATGCGCCTGGCCGGCTGGGCCGCCAAGCGCCTGCGCGGGAGGGTTCGATGAAGGTACTGGTCACCGGTGGTAGCGGCTTCCTGGGTCTGGAGATCTGCCGTCGGCTGAGCGCACGCGGCGACGTCACCTCCTCTCTCCACCGCCGCCCCAGCAGCGCGCTGCAACGGCTGGGCGTCCACCAGCACCTGGGCGACCTCACCGACTCCGACGCCGTCTCCCGTGCCGTCGCCGGGTGCGACGCCGTCATCCACAACGCCGCCCTGGCCGGCGTCAGCGGCCCTCCGCGGCCCTACTGGGCCACCAATGTCGTCGGCACCCGCCATGTGATCGAGCAGTGCCGCGCCCACGGCGTGCGCACGCTCCTCTACACCTCGACCGCCAGCGTCGTCTTCCGGCCCGGCGGCCTGGAGGGGGTCACCGAGAGCCTTCCCCCCGCGCCCCGTCACCTGGCCGCCTATCCCGCCACCAAGGCCCGCGCCGAGGCCCTGATCCTGGCGGCCCACGGCCCGGAGCTGGCCACCGTCTCACTGCGCCCGCACATCATCTGGGGCCCCGGCGACCCCCATTTCGCCCCCGTTCTCGCGCGCGCCGTGCGGGCCGGCCGCCTGCTGATGCCCGGTGACGGCGGCAACCTCGTCGACACCACCCATGTGCGTACCGCTGCCCACGCCCATCTGCTCGCCCTGGACAGCCTGCGGCGATCACCGCAGACGGCGGGCGGCCGCGCCTACTTCATCGGCCAGGGCGACCCGCGTCCGCTGCGCGAGATCACCCGCCACTTCCTGCGGGCCGCCGGCATCGACGCCCGCTGGTGCGCCGTACCGCCCCGGCTCGCCACCATCGGGGCCGCGGTCGGCGACACCCTCCTGCGCGCGGCACGCAGTACCCGCACCCACGCCCTGAGCCGCTTCCTGGTCGCGGAGCTGCTGCATCCGCACTACTTCGACCTCACCGCGGCCCGCCGCGACCTGGACTTCGCACCGCCGGTCGGATTCGACGCCGGTATTGCGGAGCTGACCCTCTCCACCCCGACCGACAGCGAGGAGACACCGTGCCGGACACCTACGACACCATCCAATCCATCCTGAACACCGCCTTCCGCATCCCCGAGGACGAGATCGCGCCCGACCTCACGCTGGAGCAACTGGACCTGGACTCCCTGGCGCTGGCGGAGCTGGTGCTCATCGTGCACGAACACTTCGGGGTGAAGATCGACAGCGCGTACGCCTCCCGGAGCACGACCGTCGCGCAGGTCGTCGACCACCTCGACACCTTGCGCGCGGGTGACACCGGGGCGGTGGCCCCCTCGTGACCGAGCCCGTCGCAGTCACCGGCCTCGGCCTGATCACACCCGCCGGGGAGAACACCGGCGCCACCTGGGACGCGGTCCGCCGTGGCGCGGGCACCGCGGCCGCGCACGATCCGGCGCTGGCCGGCCTTCCCGTGAACTTCTCCTGCCGCGTCCCGCTGTGCCGCGACGACCTGGACCGGCGCGTCGGCCGCACCGCCTGGCGCATGTCGCACAACGCCGTGCTGGCGGTGCTCGCCGCCCGCGAGGCGGTGCACGACGCCGGCCTCGATGCCCGGACGTGGGACGGCGACCGGGTCGCCGTCGTCATCGGCTGCGGGCTGGGAGCGGACGCGGTGCGCGAGGAACAGGCCAGGCGGCTGGCGGAACGGGGCGCCGACATGGTCTCCGCGCTCACCATCCCCCAGATCATCCCGAACATGGCGGCCGGGGAGGTCTCCATCGACCTCGGGGCCCGCGGCCCCGGCCTCGCCCCGGCCACCGCCTGCGCCTCCGGCGCCACCGCCGTCGCCGTCGCCCGTGACCTCCTCGCCGCCGGCCGGTGCGACATCGCGGTGGCCGGAGCCACCGAAGCCGCCGTCACCCCGCTGGCCGCCGCGGGCTTCTGGCGCGCCGGCGCGCTGTCCCGGCGCACCGACGCGGTCACCGGCGCGTCGCGGCCCTTCGCCGCCGACCGTGACGGCTTCGTCCTGGCGGAGGGCGCCGGCGTCCTCGTACTGGAGCGGACCGCGGACGCGGCCACCCGTGGTGCCCGTGCCCGCGCGCTGCTGGTGGGCTGCGGCAGCACCTCGGACGCCCACCACCCCACCGCGCCCGCCCCGGACGGCCGGGGCGCGGAGGCGGCCCTGCGCACCGCCCTGGCGGACGCGGGCCTGGCTCCACGCGACGTCGACCACGTCAACGCCCACGGCACCTCGACAGCGGCCAACGACGCCGCCGAGTCGGCCCTGATCGCCCGGGTACTGCCGCACCGCCCCAGTGTCACCGCACCCAAGGGCGTGCTCGGCCACAGCCTGGGCGCGGCCGGCGCCGTGGAGGCGGCGCTGACCGTGCTCACCCTTCAGCACGGCACGGTGCCCCCGGTCGCGAACCTGGACGCCGCGGCTCCGGGGTTCGACATCGACTGCGTCACCAAGGAGCCCCGCCGACAGGACGTCCGTGTCGCCGTCAGCCACTCCTTCGGCTTCGGTGGACACAACGTCGTCCTGGCTCTGACCAGGGTCTCCTGACCGGCTCGGCGGCCGGCCGGCCGGGCGGCGCGGGGAACGGCGGGAGTCGGGACCGGTGGAGGGCCTGATGGCCAGGCCCTCATCCCACTGGTCCGCGGCATCCCTCACAGGCGCGGCGTGCGGCCAACAGCGCTGTCGCCCGCTGGATCTCGGGCGTGACGGCGTCGATGGCACAGACGAGGGCCGGTCGAAGGCGAGCAGGCCGCGCACGTTGCCACCGACCCCGCGCAGGGCGCCGCTCGGCGACCGTCCGCCCCGCTGCCATCGTTCGTGGGCGAGCCGGCGTTCTTCCTCGGCTTGTTCCCGCGCGAGGTCATCCTGAGCCCCAGCCGCATCGGCGACATTGCCCGCGCCCGCTCTCCCCCTCAATGGACACTGTGAGTGACCTTCGTCGAGAAAACCTCACTGCGTGTCCGGGCCTGCTGCCCCGCGAGTGACCTGCGTTGCGCTCCGGCTACCTGGTGGAGCCGCGCGCCACAGAGGCCGGCGCCGCTGCGCGATGCGGCCAACGTACCCCGCAGTCATGCTGGGCAGTCTGCCTGCAGCGCACCCTCGGAGCAGCTGCGTGACCGGCTCAAGAGGTCGTCTGCTTGCGTCGTGCGGTGCGGTTGGCGGCCAGGAGACACATCCACACGAGGACTTGGCCGGCCGCGAAGACGATGGGACCAGGGCCATCGCCGCCGATTATCCGCCACGCTAACAAGGCGATGCTGACAGAGAGCATCGGCCAGTAGACCCACGGCCCCCATCGGTTCCCAGGGCTGACCCAAGGCTGCGAGCCACGCTGGTCAGGACGTTGCATCCTGCACTCCTCCTGAACGGCTACCGCACTGTCACGAAGGCGTGGCCTGACCCTCGGACAACGAATACGACGACCTGGCATACCCAACGCCTATGCACAGACAGGAAACTTCGGCAGGGGGACGGGTACTCAGGCGTGGGCGTGGCGGCGGGTGTCCGGCGCCTTGTGCGAGGCAGCATGATGCACGGGCCGGCCGGTCCCAGGAACCGCAAGACGCCGCAGGGACACGCTCGCGGTGACCAGGAGAACGGTGAAGACGGCCAGGAGCAGGACGGACACCCACATTTGCCGGCTCCCGGGTGCCTGCCAGCCGGTCCAGACGGCAGACCCTGCCCACAGCACAAGGGCCGCAGCGTAGAAAGTGCGGATACGGCGCAGCTGCCGCACGGCCCGCAGGAACTGGATGCGATCGGTCTTCGGTGCCATACCGCCCCGTGTACCCCGATGTGCGGTGCCCATCAGGATCGGACGAAATCTTACGGAGAAAGCTTTGCTGAGGCCTCGAGCTTGAGGAACAGGCGGCTGACGGGGTGTCGGCGCCCGGACCGGCCTGAAGTCGTCCCACCGGCAACATCCGGATATCTGCGGTGAATTGTCCCGTCACCTGCGGCGACGCTCTCCGGTCGCCATGTGAAGCGACCCTATTGTCTGCGGCAAGTGGGAAGCGGTGTCCAGCGTCGTACAGCTGCCGACCGGGAAGGCGCAGACCGTCCGGGCGGCGGCCGGCGTTCCTCGACTCGCTCGGCAACCCGAACGCGGTCCGCAACTACCGGATCGGGGTCGGCAAGACCGCCGAACGGATTCGGCGAGGGCCGGCCGCCGGCGTCGGTCGCGGACGACGAGACCGGCGATGCTCTCGAACTGCTCCGGGGCACCGCTGCGTTCGACACCCAAGACTCCCGTCGGACCGGAGTGCTGTCCTGGCTCAGCTGGTGCCGGGACCGCGGCTACGAGGGCCCGGCGATACCGGTCTGGGCGAAGCGGCCGGCGGTGCCGGGCTCCGAAACCCCGGCCCGCTCGAAGGGGGCGATCGACCGGGTGATCGCCCGGCGCGAGGTCCACCTTCGGGGGAAGACCCTGTGGCGGATGCTTTACGAGACCTCCGGGCGGGCGGAGGAGATCCTGGGCATCAACACCGAGGATCCGGACTTCGCCGGGCGTCGCTGTCCGGTCAAGGCGAAAGGTGCGCTGAGCAAGGTCCGCCGCCGGGGCCAGGCGTGCGAGGACTTCGTGCTGGAGAACGGTGTACTGGGACGCTGGCACCGCCCGGCTGTTGCTCCGGCTACTGAAGGCCGCGCGCGGGCCGGTGTCCGTCACCCACCGAGGCCGGGGCCGGGCCGTCAGCCCGCGTGACGTGTGCCCGCACACCGGGCTGGCCCGGCTGTCGTACGGGCAGGCTCGCGCTCTTCTCGAAGGTCGTTGCTGTGAGCTCCGACGAGAGTGCTGATGTGGGTGATTACATCACTGACCGGCTGCGGGCCGAGTCGGCGTCCATCACGCAGGCGCAGTGCGACGTGATCGTCCGCGACCTCCTTGGCGCCGATGACAGCTTGGCAGGGAACCAGGCTGGCCTCTCGCCGCTGTCAACCGCAGCTCGGTTCTCAGCATCCAGCAGGCGAAAGACATGGCGGCACGACGCCCTCACACAGCTCATCGAGAAGCCGACTGGCCACGCCGTCCACGAAAGAGACCCGGTCGGTTTCGCGCGCGTGGAGATCATTACTCGACGCATGCATATTGCAATCATATGGGTCTTGGTCCTCCGGAGCAGTGCCGCTCCGCCGATCTGATCGGCTGCAGCGTCTTGGGTCTTCTCGTTGCTCCACGGCGCGGCCGATGAGTTTCTGGCTCCCGGCCGGTCCAAGCTCATGACACCTTCAGGAAAGGACACCGCCATGTCGGAGCTTCTCGTCGACTTCATCACCTCCCTCGACGGCCACGCATCGGGCCGGGGATGGCCCGGGTTCTGGGGCCTCGAGGGCCCGGAGTACCTCGCATGGCTCGGCGAGCAGCCCGAGGCCACCTACCTGATGGGAGCGAACACCTACCGCCTGATGTCGGGCTTCGCCGCAGGCGAGGTCCCCAGTGGCCAAGACGAGTTCAGGCCCGAAGAAGAGGCGTCCGTCGACGAGCTCACGCAAGCGTCCAAGGTGGTGTTCTCCTCCTCGCTCGAGGAGCCACTGACGTGGCCCAACTCCACACTCGTCCGTGACGACGCCGTCGAGACGGTCCGTGCCATGAAGTCGAGTGGCTCGGGGCTTCTCAGCACGATCGGCAGCCTCAGCCTATGCCGGTCCCTCCTACGAGCCGGACTCGTCGACCGCTTCCGAGTCGTGATGTTCCCAGTGATCACCGGTGCCACGGGCGAAGAACGCATCTACGACGGCTATCCGGACGTTGCCCTCGAGATGATCGAGCACCGCACCTTCGACGGCCGCATCCAACTGGTCGAGTACAAGCCCCGCGTGCTCGAGCACCCGCCGCTAGGCGTCCCTGCGTGACGCCGCCCCGCCCGCCGGTCTGCACGGCCGCCGTGCCGACGAGCGCGGAGCAAGACCCAATAGGGGGCGAACGGCCAACGTGGTCAACCCACGAGAGACAGGGCGTACCGACCGGGTGGTATGCAAGCGGGCCTGTCATCACCTAACCTCGAGTCACCCGGCCCGCGCGGGCCGCATCCTCCGACGACCGACAGGAGAAGCCCGTGGCTGTCGATCCCGACAAGGCGGTTCTCGACGCCTTCGCCAAGCACGGCCCCGAGGGGCCGCTCGTCATGCTGAACCTCCTGCGGTTCACGCCGGACGGCCGGCCGTCCTACGAGGAATACTCACGCCGGGCGGCCGTCTTCCTCAGCAGGTACGGAGGGGAATTGCTCTACGCAGGCGACGGCGCCACACCCCTCGTGGCCGGCGAAGGCCAGGCCTGGGACGCCGTGCTGCTGGTGCGTTATCCCGACCGGGAGGCGTTCTGCGGCATGGTCGCCGACCCCGAGTATCAGCAGATCACCGCGCTACGGACCCGCGCGCTCTCCGAGGCCGTACTCCAACCGACCGCACCCTGGACATCTCGGCCCGGCTCGCAGCCGTCCTGAAGGCGTGCGGACGGAGGCAGCGGTTGCGCACCGGCGAAGCAGCCGACACGGCTCCACCGTCCCGTCGAAGGGAATCGCCGCTGCTCGAGCCCAGGCGCACGGCGTACTCCAGCAGCGGACGTAATCGCACCCCTGCCACAGGTACACCCAGACGCTCGCCGGCGGGAGGGAACACGGCGACGCCTACGGCATGGGAGTCACCTACGCCCAGTGAATGGTCAACCCGAACCGCCGCCGACCGATCATCCGCCGCCCACCATTCCAGCAGTGCGACGACGGACACCGGTCCGTTGATCCTGCGGCCGTTCACGGGCCTTCTTCTCCACGGGGTGCAGAAGGGTCAGCTTCCACCGGACGGCAAAGGGCCGACGGGCGGCGCGCAGGAGTTCGAGGGAGACGGGTTCCGCGGTGAAGCCCTGACCGCGCCGGCGCAGGCGGCGGCCAGATCGGGGCAGGGCTGCTGCTGGCCGCCGGGCTGCCCTTCCCTCTGGCCGCGGCCGGCGCCGTCGGCGTCATGACCGTCGCGCTCCGGTCAAGTGGCCGCACGGCCTTCGGATGCGGAACGGCGGCTACGAGTACCCCCTGTCCTCATCGTCCCGCCTACCGCCCCGTCGCCCATGGACCCGGCCGCTGGTCGGCCGACACCACCCCGGCGCCAGGCGGTGACAACGGCTTCGACCGGTGGCTTCTGCCATGCATCGGATTCATGTGAGATAGAGCACCTTCGGAAACCATAGGCAGGGTCGGCGACGCCAGCCTAAAGTCCTGGGGTTTGCGGAGCCTTTGCCTCCGCACTACCCGGCCCGACCGTCCGCTCCGTACATGACCTGTACGCACACGCAGAAACCGGGCCGATTCCCCGACTCACGAGGAACCGGGAAGCACTCGCATGAGCACGTTGGAAACCTGGGTCGTCGAGCTCAACGACGTCTTCTGGACATACCTGCTGATTCCACTGGTCGCCGTCGCCGGCGTCTGGTTCACGCTGCGCTCCAAGGGTGTGCAGATCCGTCTCATCCCGGAAATGTTCCGGGTCTTCAAGGACAAGCCGCAGTCCGGCGTCAGTCCCTTCGGCGCCTTCAGCATCTCCGCCGCCGCGCGGATCGGCACCGGCAACATCGCCGGTGTGGCCACCGCGATCACCATGGGCGGCCCCGGAGCTGTCTTCTGGATGTGGATGATGGCCCTGGTCGGCGGTGCCTCGGCGTTCGTCGAGTCGGTCCTGGCCCAGCTGTACAAGGTGCGCGACACCGAGCCCGGTACATACCGAGGTGGCCCGGCCTATTACATGCAGAAGGCGCTCGGAATGCGCTGGCTCGGCGTGGTCTTCGCCGTCCTGATCACGCTGACGTTCGGGTTCGTGCTGACCGCGGTGCAGTCCAACACCATCACGGTGGCCACGAAGGGCTCCTTCGGCTCGGACGCCTCCTGGTTCAACCCCGTCCTCGGGATCGTGCTCGCCGTGCTGCTCGCGCTCGCGGTGTTCTTCGGCGTGAAGCGCCTGACGGCCGTCACCAAGGTCATCATCCCGGTGATGGCCGGGCTCTATCTGCTGGTCGGCCTGGTCATCGTGCTCCTCAACCTCGACAGCGTGCCGGGCATGCTCGGCGACATCATCGGCGGGGCTTTCGGCTTCCGCGAGGTCGCGGGTGGCGCCGTGGGTACGGCGATCCTGCAGGGCGTGCGGCGCGGCATGTTCTCCAACGAGGCGGGCATGGGTTCCGCCCCGAACGCTGCCGCGGCCGCGGAGACCACGCACCCGGTCAAGCAGGGCCTGGTCCAGACCCTCGGCGTCTACTTCGACACCCTGGTCATCTGCAGCATGACCGCCCTCGTGATCCTCTCCGCCAACCCGACCCTCGGTGAGCGCGGCGGCGCGGACGTCACCCAGTCCGCCTTCACCAGCGCGCTCGGCGACTGGGCCGGTCACCTGCTGACCCTGGTCGTCTTCATGGTCGCCTTCAGCTCCATGATCGGTAACTACTACTACGGCGAGTCCAACATCCAGTTCATCACCCGCAGCAAGAGTGTGATGAGCTCGTACCGCGCAATGGTCATCGCCTGCGCCGTCCTCGGCGCCATCGGCTCCGTACCGCTGGTCTGGAGCCTCGCGGACGTCACGATGGGCGCGATGGTCCTGGTCAACCTGATCGCGATCATCCCCCTCAGCACGGTCGCCTTCCGCCTCCTCGACGACTACGTGGCCCAGCGCCGCCAGGGCCTCGACCCGGTCTTCCGCAAGGACCAGGTGCCGGGCCTGCGCGGCGAGGTGGAATGCTGGGGCGCATCGGACGAGAACGCCACCCCGAAGGAGCGGACGCCGGCCGGCTCACTCTGACACGAACGCGCCCCGGCACGACCGTGGACGCCCGCGGGCGGCATCCTGGAAGGATGCCGCCCTCGGGCGTCACAGGGCCCCGGACGCAGCTGCGGCGCGAAGGGGTGCACGGCACGCTGCGCCGTCGAGTGTTTGATGCGCGAGGACAGCCCGAAGCGGCCGACCGCGCGGATGACCGGCGCGAGTCGCCGCTCGGCACCGGTGTCGGGGACGGGCGTCGGTGTCGGCGGCGAAGCGGTAGGCGCGACGACCGCGATGCCTGCCGCGTGACGACCTATCCACCCGCAGTGTCAGGCCGCCTGCGTGTTGGCGAGCTTCTTGGCGGCCTTGATGCGCTTGGGATCCTCGATATTCCGGGTTCCGGCCCCCTTGCCGGGAGTGACGCTCCACTGTCTGAGCGTCTCTGCGACCAGGGCGAGTTTCGCCGAACCCGGTGGGACGTCGATGTAGAAGACCGATTCCATGGGCGACTCCTTGTCGCCGCCCCACCTGACGACACCCTCAAGCTCGGCGAGGATGTCCAGAATCGCCGTGACCTGGTGGGGGAAGAAGTTGTTCTTGGCCCCGAGCGGGTAATGGTCCCGGGTAGAGCGCCAGTGCGGTGCCCGACAGGTGGTTGGATGCGAAGTCCGCCTTCACCTGACGGTCGTCGCTGTATCCGATGACCTGTCCGCCGCAGGCGGGCAGACAGGCAGGCAGGCAGGCAGGCAGGCAGTGCACACCACACCAAGCCGTGGCGGGATCGATCCAACCGCGGACCGGACGCCGCAGTCCCAGCTCCCACGCCCGGCACATTAGCCTGTCCGCCGTCGCTCGACCTGCCGCCTCTGGCCGCAAGACGATCGAGCAGGGCGTGGAACTTGGCGGTGCAGCCGGGCTCGTAGGGCGGCACGTTTTCGACGACGCGGGTGTCACTGTCGATGGGCGCGAAGCGGTAGATCCGGGTCTTGGTCCTGCCGACGGCGAGATACACCTTGCGGTGGGCCATGAAGGGGACGTTCCTTTCACGAGGATCGAGGGACCATCCATGATTCGCGCACGCCCACCCGCACCACAAGCACTCACTGTGCTCGCTTCAACGCAATGAGTCGGCTCGGACGGCGCTTCTGTGCGGCCGTTGGAAGGCTCGTGCACCTACAGGGTTGGGCACCGGTCCGCAGGGGGAGTCTGTGTCCTGCGGACCGTCACCTGAAACGGAGCCCTTGTGACGTAAGTGGCCGCTGTCGGGGAGCCGGGGAACTTCGGAGACGGAGTTGATGCATGGTGGAACGACGCATGTCGGTCGCGACGCACTGGGGCAGTTTTGTCGCGGTGGTCGATTCCGGTCGGTTGGTGCGCATTGAGCCGAGGGGCGATGACCCCGCGCCGTCGCCCATCGGACCCGGAATGGTGACAGCCGCCGACGACAGCGCCCGCGTGTTGCGCCCCGCGGTGCGCAAGGGTTGGCTGAACGGCCTGCCACGCGCCCACGACACGGCCAGGGGCACGGACGCTTTCGTGGAGGTGAGCTGGGACGACGCGATCACCATGGTGAGCGAGGAACTGCGCCGAGTACGTTCACAGCACGGGAACAGCGCCGTGTTCGGCGGCTCCTACGGCTGGGCGAGCGCGGGCGCGTTCCACAACGCGCAGGGTCAGCTCCACCGGTTCCTGGCGTTGGGCGGGGGATACACCGACTCCCGCAACACGTACAGCACCGCAGCCTTGGAGGTCATTCTCCCCCATGTGATCGGCGGAGCTCCGTGGAGCTACCAGTCGCGGATGCCGATGTGGGACGAGATCGCCGACAACTGTGAGCTTGTGGTGGCGTTCGGAGGGCTGGCCCTAAAGAACAGCCAGATCAACCCCGGCGGACTGGCCAGACACCAGACGCAGGACCTGCAGCGCAGGTGCCGTGAGGCCGGGGTGCGGTTCGTGAACGTCAGTCCCATCCGCAGCGACACCGCCGGCTTCCTCGACGCCGAGTGGCTGCCCGTCATCCCCAACACCGACACTGCCGCGATGCTCGGCATCGCCCACACCATGCTGGTCAATGGCTGGCACGACGAGGACTTCCTTCGCCGGTGCTGCGTCGGGTTCGAACGCTTCGCCTCCTACCTGACCGGCGAGTTCGACGGCATTGCCAAGGACGCCCCCTGGGCGGCGAGGATCACGGGCATCAGCCGGAACACGATCACCGAACTGGCTCGCCGCCTGTCCACGCAACGTTCCCTCGTCATGGTCAACTACGCGATACAACGGGCGGACCACGGCGAACAGCCGATCTGGATGTCGGTCGTGCTGGCCGCCATGGCGGGCTCGATGGGGCGGCCCGGCTGCGGCTGGGGTGCGGGCTACGCGACGATGGACGCGACCGGCGTCGCCCCCGGACGGCCCTCCGTGGCGTCGGTTCCCCGGGTTCCCAACCCTGTTGCGGACTTCATCCCCGTCGCACGGATCGCCGACACCCTGCTGCATCCGGGCAGGACCATCGACTACGACGGCCGGCGCCTGACCCTGCCCGAACTTCGCCTGGTCTACTGGTGCGGAGGTAACCCGTTCCACCACCACCAAGATCTCCACCGGTTGACCCGCGCCTGGCAGATCCCTGACACGGTGGTGGTTCACGAAGCCTGGTGGAACACCACGGCCAAGTTCGCCGACATCGTCCTTCCCGTCGCCACCAGCCTGGAGCGCGACGACTTCGCCGCCGGATTCTCCGACCCCCACCTCGTCGCGATGCCGAAAGTCCGTGAGCCGGCGGGCGAGTCACGCACCGACCACCACATCTTCACCGCCCTGGCCTCCCGGCTCGGATACGAGTGCGAGTTCACGCAGTCGCGCTCCGAGATCGAATGGGTCCGGCACCTGTACGAGCAGACGAGGGCCAACCTCGGCGACGAGGGGGCCCTGCCGAGCTTCGACGACTTCTGGCGGAGCTCCTCGGCTGAGCTGCCGGCGCTGAGCGGACCGTTTCCCGGCAGCTTCGAGACGCTCCGCGCAGATCCGCAGCGTTTCCCCCTGACGACCCCGTCGGGCCGGATCGAGATCTTCTCCGAGGAGATCGACTCCTTCGGCTACGACGACTGCACCGGGCATCCGGCGTGGTTCGAACCAGTGGAGTGGCTCCGTGCCGGCCTGTCGGACCGGTTCCCGCTGCACTTGATCTCGAATCAGCCCGCCTCACGCCTGCACAGCCAGTACGACAACGGCGGCCACAGCCTCAAGTCGAAGATCCGTGGCCGTGAGCCCGTGACAATCAACCCGCTGGACGCCGCGTCCCGTGGCATCGAGAGCGGCATGATCGTACGAGTCCACAACGACCGCGGCAGCTGCCTGGCGGGCGCAGTCCTGTCGGACGACGTCATGCCAGGCGTCATCCAACTGTCGACCGGGGCTTGGTGGGACCCGGCCCAGCCAGGCCAGAGCGGCAGCTTGGACCGCCACGGCAATCCGAACACCCTCACAGCCGACCGGGGGTGCTCGCGCCTGTCCCAGGGACCGAGCGCCCACAGTGCGCTCGTCGACGTCGAGCTCTACGACGGCCCCCTGCCGGATGTGCTCGCCTTCGCACCACCGCACCTCGAACACTGACACGCAAGCCGCCTGCCTCTTCGGGCAGGTCCTTCATGATCCCCGTCGTCAAGCGCGCAGCGGGCCGTCCCGGCTGCCAGAGGCTCCACTCCTCGTTTTGCGATCGCGTAATCAGATGACTACTGTTCGCAGTCATGACTGCATTTCAAGACCTCAAGTACGGCCAGTGGTTCAGGGGCGCCGACGTCGACGGCGACGGGTTCATCACCCAGCGAGACGTCCGCGCGATGAGCGAGCGCTACATCGCCGCCCGGGACACCGCGCCGGACTCCGCGACGGCCCGCCGGCTCATCGAGGGAATGGACGGGTTCTGGACGAATGTGATCGCCCCGATGGACCAGGACGGAGACGGGAAGGTCGACCTGCGGGAGATGACCGAGGGCTTCCGGAACGTCCTGACCGACCCCGCCCTCTATCCCCAGCAGATCGCGCCGGTCACCAACTGCTTCTTCGACCTCGTCGACCTCAACGCGGACGGCAAGATCGACCAGGCCGAGTTCCAGCAGATGTTCGACTCGGTCGCCGGTGTGCCCGGCGAGGAATGCGCCACGGTCTTCGCCGCTCTGGACAGGGACGGCTCCGGTGGGCTGGACCGCGCCGAATTCCACCAGGCCCTCACCGAGTTCTTCTACGGCAACGACCCGGATGCTCCTGCCAACCACCTCTTCGGCAGGGTCACCGCCTGACAGTGAGGATGTAGATGGCACCGCTTGGGGGTTTGACCCTCCGCCTGACTGGCGCTCCGGTTGACCTCGGGTTGAATCGTCGGCCTTCCGGGCGGTGCCGTCACGCGTCGCGGACGGTCGGGAGCTTGTGACCTGATATGAGCCCGGCCGAAGGTCCCATCACCGTCTCAGTCTTCATGACCTTCGGCAACCGCCTGTCCTTCGCCGGCTCCGCCGTCGGCGGGATCGCCGGAACACAGGAGGTTCTCAACTTCTGCGCCCGCCATGCCATCACACCCCAAGTCGACATCATCCCCGTCGACCAGATCAACGGCGCCTACGACAAGGTGGTAGCCGCCGAAGCTCGTTACCGGTACGTCATTGACGCCTCCACGCTGACACCAAGCAACGCTTGAGCGGATCGACGGCGAGTCGCGGCTCCGGCCTGTCAGCACTTGATCTCGGACCTGAACCTGGCAGCACCCATGTTGCCCGCCCTGCTGATCGGCGTCGGATCCGCTCCGACCATCAGCTCCGTCACGACCGTGGCGCTGGGCAGCGTGCACCGCAGCTGATGGTCATGGCCAGCGCCACCACCAACGTGCTGCGCCACCTCGGGTTCGCCGTCGGGTCCGGTCGTCTTCGGCGCGGCCGCCCCCAGCGGCGCGCGGGGCCGGTGTCCGTGCGGCCGCCGCCGCGGGCATTCACCGCCTTCGGCGTGATCGGCTCCGCGCCGACGACATCACCGGGGACGCGGTGTCCTCTCCCGTACCGCCCCGCCACAGCGGCCGGGCGGAATCTGATGTCGTCGCCGCGCGCCCCTGACCCCCGTGCCCGTCGAATACCCGGCGGGCGGGCCTTCGCGTCCACTGCTGCCGCCAGGAAGCCCGATCAGTGCGTTCGCTCAGCTACTTCTGCCGGCATGCGCAACCGCAGCCGCGCCGGCACAACGTCGGGCCGGCCTTCACTCGTCCTGGAACGTCCGCCTGCAGTGACGGCTCGTCAGGACGAGCGCCACACAAGCGTCGAAATCGCGGAGAACCACCCTTGCCGACGGCATCGCGACTCCCCCGCCCTCCCGGCAACGCCTCCGCGGAACAGCGCGCTTGAACGGCGGCCAACTCTCTCGACGGACGCGCAGGAGGAACGACGGAGGTCTGATGGCCTCACCGACCGGCGGCGAGGAGCCTACCGGCCCTTCTGTGCGGGGGCGTGTGCGCTGATGCGGCAGTACGGAGCGCCCGCCGACGCAAGGCCGACGGGCGCTGCTCAGGGAGCGCCGGGGAGCGGCCCGGTCAGTGACCGTCGACCGTCCCGGACAGTTCGTTGGTGGCCTTCGGCAGCGTCACGGACGTCAGCTTCTCGCCCGAGTCCAGGTCGAAGGCGTGCAGTTGACGCTCCCCCGGTTCGGAGACGTACGCCGTGTGGTCGCGGACGAACAGCGTGGGCCTGGGCTGCTGCCAGTCCAGGGGCTCGGTCCAGTCGCCGACCGCGTCGATCTTCTTCTCCACCTCGCCGGTCTCGGGGTCGATGACGTGCAGGACGCCGTTGGTGCCGAGCACGAGCGCTTCGCCGTGCGGGCCGCGGGCGAGCGAGCGGAAGGAGTAGCTGGTGCCGAGGTCGACCAGCTTCATCTTCGCCGTGCGGGTGTCGATGAGCGATATGCGGGTGGGCCGCTCCAGTTCCGCGTCGGGGTCGGTCTTGTAGTCGCCCAGGAGGATCGGGGAGACGTCGCTGCCGGCTTGATTGCCGGTGCGGGCGTAGTCGTCGGGGGCGTCGACCTTGGTGAACTCGCCGTTCTTGTAGAGGAGTACGCCGTCCTCGCAGCCGAGACCGACCACCTCGCCCTTGGCGGCGGCCTCGCCGTGGACACCCGGGCAGTTCTCGGCGCGTGCGATCTCCTTGTCGTTCTTGTCCAGGACGAGGGCGCCGGTGCGCTTCTCCTCGGTGCCCAGGGTGGTGACGAGTGCGCCGTCGGCCAGCTCGATGGCGACGCCGTGGTGGGCCTCGGCGGAGGTGTAGCTGCGGCCCTCCGGCTGCTTCCCGCCGGCCAGGTCCGCGGGGTCGAAGACGTTCACCTCGCCCGTGCCGTCGGTGAACAGGATCGTCCTGCCGCCGTGCCGGACGACGTGGCCCGGCTTGGCGCCCTTGAACTCGGCGTCCGTGAACGTCTGTCGGGCCGCGTCGAACACGCGGAAGCCGCTGTCGGTGGAGACGATGACGTGGTCCTCGTCGCCGGCCGGGTTGACCCGGTTGAAGCCGGGCAGCTCGACGGTCTTCGCCAGCTTGAGGGTCTCGCCGTCCAGGACGTACAGCCCTCCGTCGTACGAGGCGACCAGCGGACTCTCCACCGCGGTGGGCTCGCTGCTCTTGGTCTGCTTCTTCGGCTCGGCGTCGGACGAGGCGCCGTCGCTGCCGCCGCAGGCGGTCAGCGCCATCGACGCCGTCAGGGCGAGGGCCGTGCCCGTGAGCATTCTGGCGCGTGTCGACCTGTTCATCGTGTGTCTGTCCTCTCCGGCCCTCGGGGCACGGGGTTGTGTGTCGGAGCGGCCGGCGATCCGTACGCCGGTCCGCGGGGAAGCTGGTCAGTCACCGGTGAGACCCTCGGCCATGGCCGAGGTGTTGGCGCGCATCATCTCCAGGTAGGTGCCGGCGCCTTCGCCCTTCTCGGTCAGCGACTCGGAGTACAGCGAGACGACATTGACGTCACCGCCCATTTCCTGGCGCAGGACCTCGGCGAGCCGGGTGGGCTGGGAGGAGTCGGCGAAGACGGTGCGCACGTTGGCCTTCTCCATGGCCTGGGTGAGGGAGCGCAGGTCGGAGGAGCTGGGTGAGGCGAGTGTCGTGCCGCTGGGGATGACGGCGCCGATCACGCGGAAGCCGAAGCGGTCGGCGAGGTACCCGAAGACGTGGTGGTTGGTCACCAGGCCGCGGCGGTTCTCGGGGACGTCCGCGAAGGACTTCTCCATCCAGGTGGTGAGGTCGGCGAGTTGTCCGTCGTAGTGTTCGGCGTTGTCCCGGACGGCCTTCTCGTTCACGCCGTCGACGTGTTCGACGACCTGGTCGGCGATCTGGCCGGCCGCCTTGCGCACGCGGTCGGGATCGGTCCAGAAGTGCGGGTCGGGCTCGCCTGCCTCGTCGTCGGGACCGCCCTCCTCGCCCATGTGGAAGGTGAGGGGATCGGCCGCCTCGCCGGCGGCGAAGGTGGCCACTCCTGATGCGCGGGCGGCCCCCACGTGCCGCAGTACGTTCTCCTCCAGACCCAGGCCGTTGTAGACGACCAGGTCCGCGTTCTCCAGCTCGGCGGCCTGCACGGCCGACAGTCCGAAGGAGTGCGGGTCGGCGTTGGGCTTCATCAGGACGCTGATGTCCGCCTCGTCGCCGACGATCTCCCGGGTGACATCACCGAGGATGTTGGTCGTCACCACGACCCGGGGCCGCTCGTCGCCGCCCGCGCAGCCGGTCGCCGTACCGGCGACGACGAAGAAGGTGACCAGGGCCAGCAGCAGGGCGCGCACCCGCGCGGCCCCCACACGTACGCTCATCGGCCCGTCTCCACCATCAGGGACGGCCGGACGTCCAGGTCGAACTTGCGGGCGACACGGAGGTTGTCGTTGTAGTCGATCTCGTACACGCGCCTGCCCGCCGGGTCGTTGAGGTAGGCCCGGCTCCGGTCGACCTCGATCACCGGTGCCGCGGCTTCGCCGGTGGCGGCCTCGGGGACGTCCGTCAGCAGACGTTCGGTGACCGTGGTCTCCTCGCCGGTGGAGATGTCGTAGCCGTGCAGGGCTCCGTCGTTCTCCAGGACGACGAGCGGGGAGCCTTCACCTGCGGTGTTGGCGGCGACGACGGGCCCGGTCTCCACCCGGGTCCAGGCGCGCTCGGTGACGTCCAGGACCCAGACGGCGTCCTTCCCCGCGGGTGCGGTGAGCGTGGTGCTGCCTGGACGGTGCCGGAACTCCGTGGCCCGCTCCGTCTTCGGCACGTCCGCGCCGTACGGGATCTTCTCGGCGGTGAAGGTGCCGTCGCCCTCGTGGAGGAGCAGGGCGCCGTCGGCGCAGCCGAGGACGACTCCTCGCCGGGTGACCGCGTCGCCCTTCGGATCCTCGCACGCGGACTCAGGGGTGGCGACGCGCTTGCCGGACCGGTCGAGCACGACGACCTCCGCGGGAGCGTCACCGTCGCGCGTGAGGGCGACCAGGTGTTCCGCGTACGGCACCACGGGCCCGGCGTAGGTGCCCGGGAACTGGTCGGGGGCGCCGAGAGCACCCTTCTCCAGATCGGCGCGCGGGTAGACGCCCGCCTTGCCGTCCGTTGCCGTGACGACGGTGACGCCCGCGTCGCTGCGGACGCTCGTACCGGTATCACCCGGAAGTACGCCCGCCTCCTGGATCTTCGCGCTGTAGTAGTGCACGTGGTCTCCGTGGTCGACCATCCAGGCGCCGCTGTCGAGGACGCGGGTGCCGTCCGCGCCGTGGAAGTAGCCGAAGCGGCCGTCGGTGGTGAGTCCGGTGGTGCCGGCCCTGCGCGCGATGTCGTGGATCTTGCCGGTGATCAGGTCCAGCACTCGGGTGTCACCGGTGCCGGGGTCGCTGAGAAGGAGCCGGGACTGCTGCTCGGCGGCCTCACTGGCGCCCTCGACATAGCCATGGGCGGTGGCGGAGGAGGAAGAGCGCTTCGGGCTGGACTTGGCGTCATCCTGGCCCGCGCAGCCTGCGGTCAGCAGGACCGCGGACAGGAGTGCCGGCACCAGTGGTGTGACGTTTCTTCGGACGAACAACGAGATCGCCTCAGGTTTCGTTCGGTCGGGTCGTGGGGGCGTGTGCGGTGTCCGTGGCGGCACGGACGGGGAGAACGGAGCGGCGGGCACGCACCCGGTGCCGCAATCCGGACGCCAGGTGGGAGAGGAAGAAGAGACTGACCGCGAGGGCCGAGACAGTCGCGCCGGCCGCGGTGCTCAGGTGCCAGGAGAGCAGCAGGCCGCCGAGAGTGGCGGTCGCACCGAGGGCCGCGGCGAGGACCATGACGCCGCGGACGCTGCGCGACCAGGGCAGGGCTGCCGCGGGCGGGGCGATGAGCAGGCCGAGGACGAGCAGCGTGCCCACGATGTGGAAGGAGGCGACGATGGCCAGGGCCAGCAGACCGAGCAGTACGGCGTGCGCCGGTCGGGGACGCAGGCCGAGCGTCCGGGCCTTGCGCTCGTCGAACGCGAGGGCCAGGAAGGCACGGTGACCGAGTGTCGAGATGACCAGAGCCAGCAGCAGCGCCACGCCGAGAAGGAGCAGGTCGCTCTCGCGTACGGCGAGGACGTCGCCGAAGAGGAACCCGGTGAGGTCCACGGCGAACGACTGCGAGCGCGACACGATGATGACGCCGAGGGACAGCATGCCGACGAAGAGCAGCCCGATGCCGGTGTCCTGGGACAGCCGCGGAGTACGGCCGAGGGCGGTGACACCGGCCGCCATGACGGCCGCGCTCACCACCGCCCCCACCAGCAGGTTCCCCCCGAGCAGCGCGGCGACCGCGACGCCCGGCAGGAGCCCGTGGGACATGGCGTCACCGAGGAAGGCCATCCCCCTCAGCACCACCCACGTCCCCGCGAGGGCGCAGATCGCCGACACCAGAATCCCGGCCAACAGGGCCCGCTGCACAAAGGCCACCTCGAAAGGGGCCGTCAACCACTCCATACGAGGACCCTACAATGACAACCATGTTCAACAAACACCGCCCGGCGCCCCTCGACGACGAACCGAGGAATGAGCGCGTCCGGTTCAGCGACCTTGACGCGGGCTACCCGGGCCGTCCGGTGCTCCGTCAACTCCGTGCGTACATACCGGCCTTGGCCATGACCGCACTCGTCGGGCCGAACGGCAGCGGGAAGTCCACCCTGCTCGGTGTCCTGGCCGGCGTGATCGACGCCACATCCGGACAGCTCTGGTACGCGGCAGGCCGCCCGCCGGCCTTCGTCCCGCAGCGCGGCGCCGTCGGCGACGCACTCCCCCTCACGGCACGGCAGACCGTGGAGATGGGCCGCTGGGGAGAGCGAGGGCTGTGGCGGCGGCCGACCCGGCAGGACCGGACCGTGGTCGACTCCGCCATGGAACGGCTGGGCATCGCCGACCTCGGCGACCGCCAGCTCGGCGAGTTGTCCGGTGGGCAACGTCAGCGCGTCCTCATCGCGCAGGGCCTCGCCCAGCGGTCCGACCTGCTGCTCCTGGACGAGCCGACCACCGGGCTCGACCCCGAGGCCCGGGAACGGATCACGGCGCTGCTGACTGAGCTGGTCGCCGACGGAACGACCGTCGTCCAGGCCACGCACGACCTGGAGGCCGCCCGCTCGGCCGACGCCTGCCTGCTCCTCAGCGACGGACGGCTGGTCGGGCAGGGCCCGCCCGAGTGCGTACTCACCCCGACGGCGCTGTCCCGGATCTGGCAGCCGGCGTGAGCGCGCCCGACCGGTGGTGCCCGGCGCGCATACACCACCGCCGTGCGTGCTGTGAGGCGTCGGCGGACATCACAGGAACTCGCCGGGTCCGCCCACGGGTGGCACGAGCTGCCTCATTGGGCTGGGCAGTACGGCGCCGTGCAAAGACCGCACGACGGCCACGGCTGACCCGGAACGGTGGGATGCGAACGGTTCGCCCCGGTCGCGCACGAGTCCGGCGAGCGTGTCGAGGATCGCCCGCCGGGTGACCGTGTCGAGGCCGGACGTGATCTCGTCACCGATCAGCACACCCGGCCGGGCCGGCAGGCGCGGGCCAGCGCGGCACGCTGGAGTTCGCAGCCGGGCAGCCGGCCGGGGCGACGGCGTACGAGGTCTTCGCCCAGGCCTAGGCGACGGCGTACGAGGTCTTCACCCAGGCCGAGGCGACGGCGTACGAGGTCTTCGCCCAGGCCGAGGCCGGGGAGCGTGGTCAGCGCTCCGGCCTGGGCATCCGCCTTGGCCAGGCCCCGCAGCCGCACGGCCGTCCGTGCGACCTGGTCCAGGACCGGACGGTGTTCGTCGAACGCCGCCCTGGCGTCCTGGAAGACGTACTGCACCGCGGCGAGTTGCTGAGGTGCGCGGTCTCTCAGGCTGCGAGGGACTTCGGCTGCGGCTACGTGCCCGCGTGGCACCAAGACGTCATCGACATCGAGAACACCTATCTGCATGACCCGGGCCACATACTGCTGGTCGCCGTGCATGACAGCGCCGTCGTGGCCACGACGGGCATCCGGTCGGCGGGACCGGCCCTTCCGCCGCCCTTCCGCCGCACTTCCGCCGGCTCGCCGAGCGCTTCCCTCGGGCACCACCGCGCAGCTCGTACGAGTCTGCGTATCCGGAGGGAGTGCGACCGGCCGGCGCGAGCACGATCGCGCGAGGCGGGGTCCCGAACCGTCCCGGGCTGTCAGGACTCGGCGAGAGCGGTTCGTTGCTCCCGGCGCCTGCGCTGTTCGGTGACGTCGGCGACGGGGGCCGACAGCAACAGGGTTCGGGTGTAGGGGTGGTCCGGCGTGCGGGTGAGTGTGTCCGCGTCCCCGGTCTCGACGATCTCACCGTGGTGGATCACGGCGACGCGGTGGCTCATGCGCCGGACGACCGACAGGTCGTGGGAGACGAAGAGGTAGGCGACCCCTGTCTCCTCCTGGATGTCCAGGAGGAGATCGAGCACGGTCGCCTGCGTGGTGAGGTCGAGGGCGGAGACCGGTTCGTCGCAGACGACGAGGCGGGGGCGCAGGGCCAGGGCGCGGGCGATGGCGACCCGCTGCCGCTGGCCACCGGAGAACTCGCGCGGCAGTCGGCCTGCGGCGTCACCGGGCAGCCGGACCTGCTCCAGCAGGCCGCCGACCCTGCCGCGGGCCGCGCGGGCGTCGATCCCCTGGGCGAGGAGGGGCTCGGAGAGGGTGTCGCCGATGGTCCGCGCCGGGTTCAGCGAGGTGTAGGGGTCCTGGAAGATGACCTGGAGTTCGCGGCTCAGCGCGCGGCGGCGGGCGGTGCTCGCCGTGTCGACGCGTTCGCCGTCGAAGGTGACGGTTCCGGAGGCGACGGGGACCAGGCCGAGGATCGCGCGGCCGATGGTGGTCTTGCCGGAGCCGGACTCCCCGACGAGTCCGAGGGTCTCGCCGGGCCTGATCTCGAGGTCGACGCCCTTCAGTACCTCGGTGCGCGGAGCCCGCCACCCCTTCCCGGGGAACGACACCCGCAGATCCCGTACGGACAGGAGGGCTTCGGCGTGGCTGGTGGTCATGCGGAGACGCTCCTTGTCGGGCGGGGCCGCCAGGGTTCCCGTGCGGGGGCGGAGTCGAGGACCGCGGCGAGGAGGTTGCGGGTGTAGGGGTCCTGGGGATCGTGGAGCACCTGCTCGGCGGTGCCGTTCTCCACGACGCGGCCCTGGTTCATCACGGCGACCCGGTCACAGAGGTCGGCGACCACACCGAGGTTGTGCGTGACGAGCAGGACGCCCAGGCCGCGCTCCTCGCGCAGTCGGCGCAGCAGGTCGAGGATCTCGGCCTGGACACGCACGTCCAGGGCGGTGGTGGGTTCGTCGGCGATCAGCAGGGCGGGGTCGCAGGAGATCGCGCCGGCGATGAGGACGCGCTGGGCCATGCCGCCGGAGATCTCGTGCGGGTAGCGGCGGACGACCTGCTCGGGCGCCGGGACCTCGACCTGGCGGAGCAGTTCGACGGCCCGCTCGGCGGCTTCGCTGCGGGACAGACGAAGGATCTGCCGCATCGGCTCGGCCAGTTGGCTGCCGACGGTGAAGGCCGGGTCGAGATTGCTCATGGGCTCCTGCGGGATGTAGGCGACGGTCGTGCCGCGCAGCGCGCGGTGCTCCCGCTCCGCAAGCCCCGCGGTCTCCCGGCCGGTCACCAGGATGCTGCCGGTGCTGAGACGGCCGCCCTCGGGGAGGATGCCGAGGACGGAGAACGCGGTCTGGGTCTTGCCCGACCCCGACTCACCGACCAGGCCGACGATCTCGCCGCGGCGGACGTCGAGGTCGACGCCGTGGACGACCTCCTTGTCGGTGCCGTCGTGCTGGGCGTAGGCAACCCTGACTTCACGCAGGGAGAGGAGATCGGCGCGCTCGGCCGGGCCGGTCCCGGCCGACGGCACCGTACCGGTCCCGGGCGGCGGGGCCGGGGTGGTCGCGCGGCGCCGGACCCGCCCGGTCTGCAGGCCCGTGCGGTCCTCCAGGACGTCCCGCAGCGCCGCGGCGAGCAGTACGAGGGCGGCGTTGGTGAGGCCGAGGGCGAGCCCGGGCCACAGCAGGAGAGCGGGAGCGCGCTGGATGTTCTGGAACGCCTCGTTGAGCATGGCACCCCACGTGGCCTCGGATCCGCTGCCGACGCCCAGGAACTCCAGTCCTGCCTGGAGGGCGATCGCGATGCCCGCGACCAGGGCGGTCTGGATGATGATCGGCCCCCGGACGACCGTGAGGACGTGGCGGGCCATGATGCGGGTGTCGGACAGGCCGGAGACCCGGGCGGCGTCGACGTACAGTTCGCCGCGCACGTTGGCGACGATGCCGCGTACCAGCCGGAAGAAGCTCGGCGCGGCGAGGACTCCGAGGACGATCATGAGGACCCACACGTTCGGGCCGAGGATCGCGCGGGAGGCGAGCAGCACGACCATGGCGGGCAGCGCCATGACGAGGTTGACCGTCCAGTTGGCGGCGGCGTCGAACCAGCCGCCGCGGTATCCGGCGTACAGGCCGGCCGGGACTCCGAGGGCGAGCGCGAGGGCCAAGGCGATCAGGGCCCCGCTGAGTGTGTTGCGCCCGCCGTGGAGCAGGCGCGACAGGATGTCGCGTCCGGCGGAGTCCATACCGAGAGGGTGGGCCGGGCTCGGACCGGCGAAGGCGTCGGCGAGGGAGGAGTCGGCCGGGCCTTGGGGGGCCAGGAAGGGCGCCAGGAGCGAGCCGGCGATCAGGATGACCAGGACCGCGAGGGACACGACGGCAAGCGGATTGCGCAGCAGCCGCCGCGCGGCGCCTCGCCGGGCCGGAAGCTCGTCGCGTGGACGATCGTCACTCACGTGGCCGTCGCTCTCCCGGCTCGCGCTCACGTGGCCGTCGCCTTCTCGGCTCGCGCTCACGTGGCCCTCGCGCTTCGCGCTCTCTCGGCTCGCGCTGTCGCGGTTCGCGCTCTCGCAATTCTCGCTCACGCGATCCTCGCCTTCGGGTTGAGCCAGCCGATCATGATGTCGACCAGGAGGTTGATCAGTACGACACCGATCACGGTCAGCATGACGAGCGCCATGATCACGGGGATGTCGCCGCGGGCGGTGTACGTGACGGTCATGCTGCCGATGCCCGGCAGCCCGAAGATCTGCTCCACGAGCACCGCGCCGCCGAGGAGTCCGACGAACTGCATGCCGAGCACGGACAGTCCTGGGGCGGAGGAGTTGCGCAGGACGTGCTTGAAGACGATTCGGCGCTCGGACAGTCCACGGGCCCGGAGCGTACGTACGTAGTCCTGGCGCATGACGTCGATGACGGCCCCGCGGACCTGTTGCGAGACGCCCGCGACGGCTGCCACGGAGAGGGAGGCGACGGGGAGGGTCACGGTCGCCAGCCAGCCGCTGGGGGACTCGGTGAAGGGGGTGTACCCGATGGCCGGGAACCAGTTCAGCTGCACGGCGAAGACGAGGACGAGGACGAGGGTCACGAGGAAGCCGGGCAGCGCGTAGCCGACGACACCGAGGAGCTGGACGAAGCGGTCCACGGCGCCGCGCCGCACACCGGCCCAGACACCGAGCAGGAGGGACAGCAGTGCCGTCACGAGGGTGACGCCGAGCATCAGGCTCAGGGTGACCGGCAGCCGGTTGGCGACGGCGAGGGTGACATCCTCGCTGGAGAACCAGGAGGTGCCGAGGTCGCCGCCGACGGCGTGCGTGAGCCAGTCGGTGTACTGGACGAGCACCGGCCGGTCGAGACCGAGTTCGGCGTTCTTGGCGTCGACGTCGCCCTGTGGCGCGCCGGGGCCGAGGAGTTGGCGCCCGACGTCGGCGTCAGGGATCGACAACAGCAGGTAGGAGAGCAACGAGATGACGAGGAGGAGCACCGCTCCCGCTCCGATTCTGCGTGCGATGAAGTTCAGCATGAGTCTCGGTATCCGTGACCGGCGGCCGCATCGGCCGGTATGAATCGCGCCCGGGCCCGGGCCCGTCGGGAGAGCGTCGGAAGAGCCCTGTTCATGCGCGGAGGAACGTCCCCGGCGGCACCGTGGACGAGAACGACGGCCACCCTACCCACAGAATTGACCAGTTGGTAGGTTTTCCGGCGATGACATTACCAACTGGTAAGTTCCGTTGCGCCGCGTGTCCGCCGGCCTCGCCGTACGAGGAGACCGTCCCTTGAGCCAGGCGCCCAGAACGAAGGGCGAGCGCACCCGCGCCCGCGTCCTCGACTCCGCGACCGAGCTGTTCTCCCGCTCCGGGTACAACTCCGTGTCCCTGCGGGAGATCGCCGCGCACGCCGGCCTGACCCACGCCGGACTCCTGCACCACTTCCCCGGCAAGGAGCAGCTTCTGCTGGAGGTGCTCAGCCGACGTGACGAGGTCGACGCCGCGTCCCTGTTCCCGGGCCTGCTCGGCAGTGATCCCGCTCCGGCCCTCGCCGCGGCAGGGCCTTGTGCGGCAGAGCGGTTGAACCGGCTCGTCGCCGTGGTGGGGCGCAACAGCCGGACGCCCGGACTCGTGGCGCTCTATGCGAAGCTCTCCGCCGAGGCGTCGGAACCGGGTCATCCCGCGCGCGCCTACTTCGTCAAGCGCTACCGGTTGCTGCGGGCCGAGATCGGTGCACTGCTGGGCGAGCTGTTCGAGTCGGCCGAGCCGCCGGTGACGGCCGATCCGGACGCCGTCGCCCAGCAGTTGCTGGCGCTGATGGACGGTCTGCAGACACAGTGGCTGCTGGAGCCGGCCGCGGTACCGATGGAGGGGCGGGTGTGGGAGTTCCTGGGGAACCACGGCCTTCACCGGCCGTAGCCCCCGGGCCGGGGAACGTCAGTCACCGAGCGCCGCGACGATGGTCTCGGCCGTGCTCCGGTGGCCGGCCGCGTTGGGGTGGAAGCCGGCACCGGCCTCCGTCTCCGCGGGTTCGAGCCAGCGGACCCCCGCCGGCTTGCAGGCGTCGTGGCCGACCGAGGGGCCGTAGGTGTCGATGAACGTGGCGCCGTGGGCGGCGGCCCGCTGGGCCAGCATGGTGTTCAGCTGCCTGGTCTTGTCGCGCAGCCAAGCGAAGTCGCCCACGGCGAGAGGGATCGCCTCGCGGCACGCCGAGCCGTCGTCGGGGACGATCGCCGGGTAGCCCACGACGAGCACCTTCGCCTGCGGCGACTTGGCGCGGACGGCTCCAAGGACGTCGGCGACCTTCGGAGCCGTGGCGTTGATGCGGGAGCCGATCTGGTCCGTACCGAACAGCGTGAAGCTGCTCTTGCAGGGTGAGCCCTGCGGGTTGAGGTAGGCCAGCAGGACGCAGCGTCCGATGATGCCGGCGAGGTCGAGGTCGTTGCCGCCGATGCCCACGGTGACCACGGAGGTGTCCGGTCGGACCGCGTCGATCTGCGGCGCGGCGGTGTTCTGGGCTTCCGTCACATGACGGGTCTCGGCGCCCGCGCAGGTCACGTCGGTCGATGCCCGGGCGCCGACGGCCGTGGCGACGAGAGTGGGGTAGTTGTGGTCGGAGCGGCCGCAGGTGGCGTCCGTCTCGGCGGGGATGCCGAGGCCGGAGCTGAACGAGTCGCCCAGAGCGGCGTAGTGGCCGGCTTGCGGAGCGGCGGCGCGGGCCGCCTCGGCCGGGTGGTCGTGCCCGCGGTCGTACCCACCGGCCTGGCCGGCACTGGCGGGCAGTGCGGTGGCGGCGAGCACGGCTCCGGCGCAGACGGTGATCAGTGCCGCACGGCGCCGGCGCGGGGAACCGGCGGATGCGGAGTGATCGTGGGCAGGGCGCAGCGTCATCGCTGTACCTCTTCTCGTGAGGGTGGCGGCCGATCCGGCGCGAAAACCGTAGATCGATCGGTTTCTGGCCGTCAATGGATCGCGCACGGCGGAAACCGGACGGCCCCGGCGACTGCGGCCTCCCTCGCGCCGCACTCTCGACTTCCAAAACCGATCAATATATGGTTTTGGTGTGGCGGCAGAGTGCCGTCTCGCCGAACGACCGGGGCAGACTCCATGACCCAGCAGACTCGAACCCCCTCGGCGGGGGAGACCGCGATCGACACAGGTGCTCTGACGACCGCTCAGAAGGCCGCTCTGACCAGCGGCGCGGGTGACTTCGTCACCGAAGCGGTGGGTGGCGTTCCCGCGCTTTCCCTGTCCGACGGGCCCCATGGTCTGCGGCTTCCCAAGGACCAGGGCGACGGCGGCCAGCTCGACCTGCACAGCGCGGCACCCACCACCTGTTTCCCGCCGGCCGTCGCGCTCGGCAGCAGCTGGGACCGCGATCTCGCCCGGCGGGTCGCCACCGCCATCGCCGCCGAGGCCCGTGCCCACGCCGTCCACGTCGTGCTCGGTCCGGGCATCAACATCAAGCGCTCGCCGCTGTGCGGGCGCAACTTCGAGTACTTCTCCGAAGACCCCCTCCTGACCGCCGAACTCGGCGGTGCCATGGTCCGAGGACTCCAGGAGGCCGGAGTGGGGGCCGCGTTGAAGCACTACGCGGCCAACAACCAGGAGACCGACCGCATGCGGGTGAGCGCGGACGTCGACGAGCGTCCGCTGCGCGAGATCTACCTGCGCGCCTTCGAGCGCATCGTCCGCCGCGACCGCCCGTGGTCCGTGATGGCCGCCTACAACGCGCTCAACGGCGTGCCGCTCAGCGAGAACCGCCGTCTACTGACCGACATCCTGCGCACCGAGTGGGGATTCGACGGCGTCGTGATGTCCGACTGGGGTGCCGTACGCGACCGGGTCGCCGCGCTGCGTGCCGGGCTGGACCTCCAGATGCCGGGCACCGGCGGACGTACCGACCGCGAGGTCGTCGCCGCGGTCGACAGCGGCGGGCTGGCCGTGGAGCACCTCGACGCTTCGGTGTCGAGGCTCGCCCTGCTGGCCCACAGGGCCACGGCCAACGGTGCGACGGAGCTCCCAGGCCCCGTGCCGTACGACGCACACCACCTGCTGGCCCGCGAGGCCGCCGAACGGTGTGTCGTCCTGCTCAGGAACGAGTCGTCCCTGCTGCCGCTGGATCCGTCCGCCGGGACGGTCGCCGTGATCGGTGAGCCGGCCCGCACCCCGCGCTACCAGGGCGCCGGCAGTTCCCAGGTCACGCCGACCCGGCTGGACACGCCCCTGGAGTGCCTGCGGGAGTTTGCGCAGGGGGCGCGGGTGGAGTTCGCCGAGGGGTACCGGCTGACGGACGACGAGGACCCGGCCGTACGCGAGGAACTGGCCGCGGACGCCGAGCGGCTCGCCGCCCGCGGCGACACCGTCCTGCTCTTCCTGGGCCTGCCCGCCCAGGAGGAGTCCGAGGGCTTCGACCGTGACCACATCGACCTGCCCGCCGCCCAGCTCGCGCTCCTCGACCGGGTCCTCGCGGTCAATCCCCGCGTCGCCGTGGTGCTGTCCAACGGTGGGGTGGTGCGCACGTCCCCCTGGCACGAGAGGGTACCGGCCCTGGTCGAGGGCTGGCTGCTCGGCCAGGGCGGCGGCAGCGCACTCGCCCGCGTGCTGTACGGACACGCCAACCCCTCGGGCCGCCTCGCCGAGACGATCCCGCTGCGGCTGGAGGACAGCCCGTCCCACCTGTCGTTCCCCGGCGAGGAGGGGCATGTGCGGTACGGGGAAGGCGTGTTCGTCGGCTACCGGGGACACGACCGGCGCGGCGACGAGGTGGCGTTCCCCTTCGGCCACGGCCTGTCCTACACGTCCTTCACCCACAGCGGCCTGTCGGCCGTCGTACGGGACGAGGGCCCGGACCGGCGGATCGAAGTACGGGTCACGGTCACCAACACGGGCGACCGGCCGGGCCGCGAGGTGGTGCAGGTCTACAGCCGGGCACCCGAGGACTCCACGGTCACCCGCCCGGTACGGGAGCTGCGCGGCTTCGCGACGGTCGACCTGGAGGCCGGTGAGAGCCGCGACGTGCTCGTCGAGCTCGACCGCGCCGACCTCGCGCACTACAGCGAGCGGGAGGGCGGCTGGTTCGTCGAGGGCGGGACGTACCGCATCGAGGCGGGCGCCTCCTCCCGCGACATCCGCTGCACCGTGGACCTCCGGGTCGAGGGCGATCCGTCACGGGTTCGCCTGACCGGGCGGAACACTCTCGGCGAGTGGCTTACCCACCCGGTCGGCGGGCCACTGCTCCTCGAGGCCTTCGCCCGTGGCCGCGGTGCGCGGTCCGGATCCGACGCGGGGGCGGGGGCGCTGGCCGATCCCGTCATGCGGCGCTTCCTGGCCGGGATGCCGCTGGAGGTCATCGCCGAGTTCCCACAGAGCCCTGTCCCCCTGTCGCAGGTCCCGGCCCTGTGCGAGCAGGTGGCGGCCGCCCAGGGCTGAGGAGCCGGGCGTCAGGATTGGCAGGTACGGGGAAGGGTCGCCCCCTTCCCCGTACTTGTGACGTCGGCCGACGGTGTCAGCCGGCGGTGTCGGCCGGCTTGAGCGAGGGCGGCGCGAGGAGCGCCATCATGTCGTTGATCGGCTCCTCCATGTCCATGGACCGGTCGGTGAGCCACTGCAGTTGCACCCCGTCGGCCACGGCGACGAGGACGACGGCGAGCCGCTCGGGCGTGATGTCCGAGCGGACGGCCCCTTCTTCCATGCGCCGGCGGAGGTACTTGACGATCTCACCGCGGATCGCGGGATAGCGCTCGCCGAAGTGCGTGTGGGCCGGGTGGTCGGGATCGCTCGCGGCCGCGGACATGGAGACGAACAGCTCGACGAGCCCGGGTGTGTTCGCGCCCTCCCGGACGATCGCGCGGTAGCTGTCCGGGCCCGTGAGCTGGGGGTGCCGGGTACGGGCGGTGTCGTCCCGGGCGCGCAGGACCTGGGTCAGCAGGTCCTCCTTGGACTCGAAGTAGTGCATGAGGCCGGGCAGGCTGAGATTGCACCGGGCGGCCACCTTGCGCAGGGAGGTACCGCGGTACCCCTCCTGGGCGAAGATCTCCAGTGCCGCCTCGAGGATCTCTCTGCGCTTCGCCTCGCCCTTCTCGTAGGGGCCCCGTTTCGCCATGTGAATCACACTAGCGTGCGGCGACAGGGGTGTGCCGCGGCCGGTCGGCGCCGCACGGCAGGTTCCGGTCGCGGGCGAGCGAGCCCAGCCAGCGGGCCGAGGGTTTCGGCGTACGGGCGAAAGTCACCGGATCGACGGCCACCAGCCCGAAGGTGGGCCGGTAACTGCCCCACTCGTAGTTGTCGAGAGCACTCCAGTGGAGGTAGCCCCGCACGTCGGCGCCGGCCCGCATCTCGGACACCAGGCTCGCGAGCGCCCGCTCCGTGTACGCGACGCGGCGCTCGTCGTCGGGGGTCGCGATGCCGTTCTCCGTGACGATGACGGGCACGTCGGCCCCCACCACCAGCCGGGTGTGCCGGACGGCCTCGCCCAGCGCCTCGGGGTGGAACTCCCAGCCCGTCAGCGTCGTCTCCGCGCCCTCCGGTACGGGCAGCGGGCCGTGCGGGCCGACCCGGTGGCGCGTGTACGCCTGGACGCCGACCCAGTCGTCGTCGCGCGCGGCTTCCAGGAACACGTCCTCGCGGGGCCTCGCGTAGGCCGCCGCGACCTCCTCGGCGCCGGGCTCGGCCTGGTACACCTGGTTGGCGACCGTCCAGCCGACCTGGTAGCGGGGGTCCGCCTCCTTCAGCACCCGGTACGCGGCACGGTGGGCCGCGATGAGCGCGGCGGTCACGTCCGGGTCGGGCTCGACACCGGACGGGTCGAAGGCGACGCCTCCCGTGTGCCCGTCCTCGGCGGTCGAGGGCTTCCCGTCTGCGGTGGCAGCCGAGGTCTCCCCGCCTCCGGCGGGTGAGGGCTCCGCCTCCTCGGCGGGTATGGGCCGGAGCTGCTCGGCCGCACGGCGGCGCACCGCGTGCACCAGGGCCAGCATGTTGGGCTCGTTGATCGTCACGACGTACCGGACGTCCTCCCCGAGCACCTCGACCGCCGTGCGCGTGTAGGCCGCGAACAGCTCGGCCGCGTCCTCGGCGAGCCAGCCGCCCCTGGCGCTGAACCAGCGGGGCGAGGTGAAGTGGTGGAGCGTCACCACCGGGGTGAGGCCCCGCTCGACCGCCCCGCGGACCATCGACCGGTAATGGGCGACGGCGGCGCGGGAGACATGCCCCTGCTCCGGTTCGATCCGGGCCCACTCGATGCTGAAGCGGTAGGCGTTGAATCCCAGGTCGCGCAGCAGGTCCATGTCCTCGGGCCACCGGTGGAAGCTGTCGACGGCGTCGCCGCTGCGCTCGGGGATACCGGAGCCCGGCTGGTTCTCCAGCGCCCACAGGTCGCTGGAGACGTTGTTCCCCTCCACCTGGTGGGCGGAGGTCGAGGCTCCCATCAGAAAGCCGTCCGGCAGCGGGAATCGGGGCCCGGACGAGTCCGTCATGCGGGTGCTCCTTTCGTTCGCGGCGCGGATCCGCGCATGTGGCGCGTGTGTGTGCGCGCGTTTGTGCGCACCGCCGCGAAAAGCGTTCACTGATCGGTTTTCGTGTTAGCGTACAGGTGGTCACGGCCCGCGAAGAAGGGGCACCGTGGGGGGAGTTCCCGCTTCACGAGCCGGGCCGGCGCCCAGGAGTCCCGCTGCCGACCTGACACCGGCGCCCGGGCTCCTGGGCCCCGGCGCGACCGGCGGAGGAACCGTGAACGCCGTCATCCCCGCCCCAGCCCTCCCGGCCGGCGATGCCCAGGCCCACGCCCTCGTACGGGCTCACGCCGATGCCCGTGGTCCGGCCGCCGCCGGCCCCTGGCACCTTCACTCCGACCCCGGGCTGGCCCAGGTCGAGGAGACCGTCCGCGCCCTCCTCGAACCGCACCTGGGCGCACGCCTCCTGCCGGCCGCTGTCGACGAACCGGCCACCGGCCGCGAACCGGACCCTGTCGGCGAACCGGCCACCGGCGGCGGCCCTGGCCCCGTGCTGCGCCTCACGCTCGGTGCAGCGCCCCCACCCCCTCGCCGCGCCGTCGGTGTCGCGCCCGACGGCACCCCCGTACCCGTCGACGAGTCGTACGGGCTCACGGTCGGCCCTGACGGCATCACCTGTCGCGCCCGGACCGCCGCAGGCGTCTTCCGTGCCGCAACCACGGCCCTCCAGCTCATCGCGCTCGCGGGCCCGGACGGCGAACTCGAACCCCGGCAGCTTTCCGACGCCCCGCACTACGCCTGGCGCGGCCTGCTCGTCGACCCGGCGCGATGCTTCATCGACCCCGACGACCTGCGCCGGATCATCGATCTCGCCGCCCTCTACAAGATCAACGTGCTGCACCTGCACCTGACCGACAACGAGGGCTGGCGCATCGAAGCCCCCTCGGTTCCTTCCCTGACCGCCTCGCACCGCTCCGGCAAGGGGGCGCTCTACTCCGCCGAGGAGTACGCCGCGCTCCAGGAGTACGCGGCCCGCCGGTACATCACCGTCGTCCCGGAGATCAACCTGCCCGGCCACTGCGCCGCCCTGCGCGCCGCCGTACCGGACCTGCCCGACGCGCCCGCCCCCGAGGGCGTGGCGGGCCGTTTCCCCTACGTACCCCCGCTCGACCTTGCCGACCGGCGTACCCGGACGGTGGTAGGCCAGGTGCTGGCGGACGTGTGCGCGATGACGGCAGGGCCGTTCGTCCACATCGGCGGCGACGAGGCCGTCGGCATCACCGACGAGAGCTTTGCCGTGGCGGTTCGGGAACTGCGTGCCCTGGTACGGGGCTTCGGCAAGCGCCCCGTCGGCTGGCAGGAGACGGCGCGCGCCGGGGTGACGGAGCAGGACCTCGCACAGTACTGGGTCGACCCGGAGATGATGGATCTGCCCGCCACGGCCGAGGACCTGGCCGGACGTCCCGACCTGCTGGCCGCCGGCTTCACGCCGGAACTGGTCGCGGCCATGCGACGCGTCTTCGCGCCGTCCGCGGACGACCTTGAGCGGGTGCTGGCGGGTGGGGGCCGGGTGATCCTCTCCCCGCAGTCCCACCTCTACCTCGACCGCGGCTACGCCGCCGCCGTCGCGCCCGCGGAGCGGGCGGCAAACGCGGCACGCCTCGGGTTTCCCAGCTACCTGCCACGCGACGTGCGCCACACCGCCGGCTGGGACCCGGCCGCGTACGGCGTCCCCGCCGACCGCATCGCCGGTGTGGAGGCGACGTTGTTCGGCGAGGTCCTTCAGGGGATCGACGACCTGTCGACGATGCTCCTGCCCCGGCTGGCCTCGGTCGCCGAGACCGCCTGGAGCGGCCGCCCGGCCAGTTGGGAGACGCATCGCGCCGCTCTGGCCCGCCATCGCAGGCTCTGGCAGCAGCGGCGGCTGGCGTACTTCCCGGCCACCGACGTCCCCTGGCTGTGAGAGACACCTGTGGGCCGCGGGCTGCTACGGCCCGCGGCCCACAGGACGCGGATCAGGAAGCGGCAGGCGTGTAGTTGTAGATCGAGGGCACCGCCATGCCGGACTGGGGCGTCACCTCGACGTCCGGGCCGGAGACGATCTGGTACGTCATCCGGTAGAACGGCACGAACCAGCCCTGCTCGACGAGGTGCTTGTTCAGGGCGCGCGCCGCGTCACCCGCCTCCTGCTTCGAGTCGGCCTGGATCTCGGGCAGGAGACGCTTCACCGTCGCGTCGGTGGTGCCGAACATGTTGAAGGTGCCGGGAGCGACCTGGTCCTGGGTCGCCACCCAGTCGTTCGGCGACTGCCCGATGTTCATGACCATGGCCGAGTACGCCTTCTCGCGGTAGATCTTCTGCAGGGCGCTCGCGCCGTCGAGCTGGTCCCAGGCGACGGTGACGCCCACGGCCTCCAGGTCCGCCTTGATGGACGAGGCGAGCGCGTCACTGACGATCGCGGAGACCCGCGGCAGCTTCAGCGTGAAGCCGTCGGAGTAGCCGGCCTTCGCCAGCAATCGCCTGGCCTTCGCCGGGTCGTGCGCGTAGTGGCTGTCCAGTGCCTTGTCGTACGCCTCGGTCTCGGGGCCGTAGATCTGGTTGGTGATCTCACCTCGGCCCTGGCGGATCTTGTCGAGCATCGTCTGCCGGTCGATCGCGAGATTCAGGGCCTGGCGCACCTCGGCCTCGCGCAGGGCCGGAGTGTGCGCACCGCCGCGGTCGAAGAGCAGCAGGCCCTGGAAGTCGAAGGTGAAGTCGGTCTTCTTCAGCCTGCTGTCGGAGGCGAGGGCGACCTGCTGGTTGGCGTCCTGAACGACCGCGCTGTCGATCTGCCCTGTCTTGAGGCCGTTGACGACGGCCGTCTCGTTGTCGAAGACGCTGATGGTCAGCGACTCGTAGGGCAGCTTCTGGCCCCAGTAGTCCTGCTTGCGCTGGAAGGCGTACTTGTTGCCGATGGCCGTCCTGCCCTTGTCCAGCGTGTACGGGCCGGTACCGACCGGGGTCGTCTTGAGCGAGCCGTCGGCGAGTTTCGCCGGGCTCGCCATCAGGCCGGCCGCGTCGCTGAGGTGGAACAGCATCGCCGGGTCGGGCGCGGACAGGACCAGGGTGAGATGCGCGGCGTCCTGGACCGTCACCTGCTTCAGGGGTGCGAGGGTCTTGGCGGCGCCACCGCCGCCGTTCTTGAAGTGCTCCAGGTTGGCCTTGACGGCGTCGGCGTCGAAGGCGGTCCCGTCGCTGAACTTCACGTTCTCGCGCAGGGTCAGCGACAGCTTGGTCCTGCTCTCGTCGTACGCCCACTTCGTGGCCAGCATCGGCTGATAGGAGCCGTCCGGTGCTCTGCGGACCAGCGTGTCGTAGACCGCCTGGAAGTAGGGCAGGGCGCCGCCGATCGCGTCCTTGGGGTCCAGGCTCTGGGCGTTGGTGAGCGTGGCGATGTCGAGCGTGGCCGCTCCGGCCTCCCCGCCACCCGCGTCGCCCCCCGCGCAGCCCGCGAGGACCAGTGAGGCCGCTGCCACCGTGGCCGCGAGAGCACTGCTTCGAGCGGAAAACCTCATGATGTCACTCCGTTGGGAGGGCCGGGGACGCGTCACCGGCGGCAGATGGAACCCGAGGGCTCGTCGGACAGAGGCGTCCCGGTCACGGGAGCCTCCCTCGATTGCGAAAACCGTAATGTGATCGGTTTTCGGAGTCAATGGATGCGGCCCGCGCAACTGGCGGGGAGCGTCATTCGGAACGTGCAATATGCCTGGAGCCGGGGTGCAGTGCCGGGTCCTACGCAGCTTGGTCCCTCAGGCGTACGCCTCCCGGAGGAACCGTGCTTGCCTGCGGTGGCGCGGGATCCGCTGCACCATCCCGGACAAGGCCGACCAGGCCGGCAACCGCAAGGAACGCGGTTCGCTCGGCGGCCGGCCGCCGAGGTTCGACCCACAGGACTACAAAGCTCGGCACGCGGTCGAGTGCGGCATCAATCGCCTCAAGAGGCACCGGGCCGTGGCCACAAAGACGACAGACTCGCGGTCCGCCACGAGACGACCGTCCTCGTCACGGCCGTCAACGAGTGGCTATGACTGACCACGTCACGATGGCGCTGCGTAACAGCGGATGGCCACCGTCTGGTGCGGACTCCACTGCTGCTCGACTGTGGCCATCAGCTCCCAGCCCAGCCGCTCGTACAGGGCTGCCGCCGCGGTATCGGATGCGACGACGTCGAGCACCGGATGCAGGCCACGACGTCGCGCTTCGTCCACTGCTTGGCCGATCAGCAGTGCACCGATCCGGTGTCCCCTCGCCTGCGGGGCAACGAACAGCCTGCTGAGCACGGCGGTCATACCCCGCGTCGCCCCGTTCCGCTCGCTCCACAACGTCGGGGCCAGATCGCCTTCGCCGCCTTGCGACAAACTGACATGCCCGACCAGGCCACCTTCGAGTTCGGCAACCCAGGAGCCCAGCAGGGGGCCGCGTGACAGCCACTCGCCGGGCTGATCTGGCCAGTTCACCGGGTAGCCGTCGCGCGCATGGACCTCCGCGAGGACCCGCACGCACTCCTCAACATCGCCATCGGCCCTCTGCCGGACCCAGCGGCTCGGCCTCTCATCCGGCACCCCGGAGCTCTCGATGTTCACTCGGGCATAGAAACACAGGCCACAGAGTCACAACCAGCCACTCGATACAGGCCCTAGCAGGGTGGAGTTCGCACTTGATCGTGGACACCTGGAGGCTGGGATCTTGAGGTTCCAGAAGAAGCAGCCCCGGGTGGGAAGCGAGTACACGAAGCGGTACACCGAGGAGTTCAAGCGGGACGCGATCACACTGGTTGATCCCTCGGACAAGAACGTGACTGCCGTTGCCCGGGAACTGGGACAGCTTCCGCCAGCGGCAACAGGCCGTGCTTGAGGAGTCGTAAGCAGGAAGACGAGTCTTCGATGCATGCCGCGATCCGGTCGGGGTACTCGGCCCGATTCGGGCTTGAACAGAGGAGAGACATGGACGACGTCGCCGCTCCCGGCAGGGAAGATGCAGCCCTGTCCGGGCGCCAGGCGCGTTCGGACGTCCTGCTCGACCGAACGCTGGAAAATCTACGGGGGTCCGCCATCACGGTCGATGACGACGGCCTCATCGTCGCGGTCAACAGCGCGACCCAAGATCTGCTGAGGAGGGAAGCCTCGGAACTCGTCGGTCAGGACTTCCATGACCTGCTGCGCCGGGACAGATACGGGCACTCGGTGCCGCGCACACGCTGCCGGATCAGAAAGGCGCTCCTCACGGGCGACACCAGGCACGGCGACGCCGAGTGGTTCGCCCGAGGGGACGGCACTCTGGTCCGGCTGTCCTGGCTGGTTACGCCCTGCACACCCGGCCCGAGCAGGGCGGGTGCGCTGGCGCTGTTGTACGAGGCCAAGGAGCCGGACCTTCACCACAGCGATGGCGGGCACTCCGCGCCGCTGACGGATCTGGACCGCCTGGCGCTGCTGGCGGAGACGACCACGCAGCTCACATCCACCCTGAACGTGGACGAGGCACTGCACCGACTGGCGGCCCTGACCGTCCCCCGGCTCGCGGACTGGGCCGTGTTCGACCTGATCACCGAACGTGACGAAGTGCGACGTGTTCTCGTGATGGAGCACAAGGACGGCATTCTCGTCGAGAGGGACGACCTGCAAGGCCCGATGCCTCCCGTGCCGGCCGAGTCGCCGATGCCCCTGTCACGGGCCCTGCGCGGCGCCGCCTCCTCCCTCGCCGGCCCCGCCACCTACCAAGGTCCGCCCGACTCCGGCATCGCGGTCGAGCAGCAGCGCCTGTTCACCGCGACAGGAATGCACTCCGCCGTCATCGCACCGATTCGCGGACTGCGCGACGTACTCGGCGCCCTGACCCTGGGCCGCGCCCAGAGACATGACGCCTTCACCCCAGCCGACCTGCCACTGCTCGAGGACCTCACCCGCCGAGCGGGCCTGGCACTGGACAACGCGCGCCTGTACCAGCGCCAGCGCAAAGTCGCCGAGACCATGCAACGCCACCTGCTGCCCCAGTTGCCCGTCCTGCCCGGACTGGAGATGACCGCGCGCTACGTACCCGCTCCGGACGCCTCATCCGTGGGCGGTGACTGGTACGACGCCTTCGCTCTGGCCGCCCACGCCCACGCCCTGGCCATCGGCGACGTCGTCGGACACGATCTCGACGCCGCGGCCGGCATGGCGCAGGTCCGCAACATGCTGCGCGCCTTCGCCTGGTCCCACCCCGAGGCCGCCCCCAGCGCCGTCGTCACACGGCTCGACGAGGCTGTGATGCACATTGCCGAGGTACCCATGGCCACCATGATCCTCGCCAGGCTCACACTCGGCGACGACACCCTGTGGCGCCTACGCTGGACGAACGCCGGCCACCCGCCGCCCCTGCTCATCACTCACGACGGTCAGACCCGCTACCTCGACGAAGCTCACGGCATACTTCTCGGGACCGGAGTCACCAGACCTCGCCCCGACGCCGTCACCGTCCTGCCACCCCAGGCCACGCTCCTCCTCTACACCGACGGACTGGTCGAATCCCCGCACCACTCCGTCGATCACGGGCTTGACCGGTTGCGCCGACACGCGGCCTCTCTCGCCCACCGCCCCCTCGCCCCCTTCTGCGACCTGCTGCTGGCCCAGGTCCGCCCCAGCGACAACGATGACGACGTCGCCATGATCGCGCTGCGCACACCCTCTCCCGGGACGCAAACGGCGCCCTGACCGGTTGGCCTTCCCGGGCGTCCTGTTTGTGCTGTGCGCCGGGACCGCCTGGGAACGTCTGCCAGAGGAACTCGGCTTCGGGTCGAGTGAGTTCTCGGGGTGAAGCCGCTGATCGCCCACCGTGGCACCGAGCACGGCTCCGGACTGGGCACCCAACGCTGGGTCGTGGAGCGCGGTCGCCCAGTTGCACCGGTTCCGCCGCTTGCGAATCCGCCGGGAGATACGCGACGGCATCCACGAAGCGTTCCTCACTTTCGGATGCGCTCATCTGTTGCGGAGGCGCGTAAGGCCGCAATGGCGGCGATGTTTCCTGACGGGTCGTGCCGACCGGGCGGATCAGTTGGTGAAGGCGACGGATTCAGCGAGTTCCTTCTGAGTCTCGAGCGCGGTGAGACGCTCGGTGAGTGCCGCATGGATTGCGCCATAGGTGTCGGAGCCGAGAGCCAGGCGCAATGGCGGGCGCGGGTGGCGGGTGGTGCCGTAAATCGCGGCGGCGAGCTTGGCCGGGTCGCCGGTGAAGACGCTCTCGTCCGCGGTTTTCAGGTACTGCCGGGTCTGGCCGACGGCATTGTCGCGGTAGACGGTCGTTTCGGTGGTGTATTGCAGGGCCGAGGCGAAGCCGGTACGGGTGGCGCCGGGCTCTACCAGAGTGAGGTGAATGTCGAAGTCGGAGACCTCGCGGCTGACGCTCTCGGTGAAGCCCTCCAGCCCCCACTTGCCCGCGTGATAGGAGCTGTGAGTGGGGATACCGACCTGGCCGCCCACACTGGAGATCTGGATGATCCGGCCACCGCCCTGCTCACGCATCGGCTGCAGGAAGGCTCGGGTGATCACCATCGGCGCGAGCAGGAGGACCTCGATCTGGTCGCGCATCTGCTCGACCGTCATCTCCTCGGCGGCGCCCACAACCGCGTATCCGGCATTGTTGACCACAATGTCCACCGGCCCGGACCGGAGAGTCCTGCCGACCACCTTGTCCACATCGGCCGGCCGTGTGAGGTCGAGGATCTCGACAGTCAGCCGGTCGCCGTACGTCTCGCGCAGGTCTTCCAGAGCTGCCGGGCGGCGGACCGTCACCGTAACGCGGTCACCGTTACGGAGGGCGTGCTCGGTGAGATGGCGGCCCAGCCCACCGGAGGCTCCGGTGACGAACCAGTGACGCGAGACCTTGTCGGAGGGAGCGGGCACAGGGGTCTCCTGAAGTAGAGTAGTACCGGAACGTGTTCCGCTTCAGGTTAGGTGGAACACGTTCCGGAAAGCAACCGGAGATTGACGCCGAAGGAACCCGCATGCCCACCACGCCCCGCCGCACCAGGAGTGACGCGCTGCAGAACCGGGAGCGCCTGCTGCAGGTAGCCGCGCATGCCTTCGCCGAGCAAGGGCTGGACACCGCACCTGCCGCCATTGCCAAGCAGGCCGGCGTCGGTGTAGGTACGCTCTACCGGCACTTCCCGACTCGGGAAGTCCTCATCGACGCCGCTTACCGGCGCCAACTCACCCAGGTGTGCGAGAAGGTGAACGGCCTTCTCGCCCAGCACCCGGCCGCCGAGGCCACCCGTATGTGGATGGAACACTTCATCCACTACGCCACGGCAAAGAGCGGGATGTCCGAAGCTCTCAACACGGTCATCGCCTCCGGTATCGATCCCTACTCCGACAGCCGCGCACTCCTTACCGACGCCGTCGCCACACTCCTCGCGGCCGGCGCCCGAGACGGAAGCCTGCGAACGGACGTCACCCCGGACAATGTCCTGCTCCTCATGGGTGGTATCGCCTATTCCGTGCAGCACGGAACCAAAGAGCAAGCCCGTCCGCTCGTCGACCTCTTCATGGACGCGCTGACCAAGGACTCGACCGCGAGCTGAACTCGCTCCCCGGACCGGCCGCCGACGCGAGCGCAGCCACAGCCGATTCGTCGAGTGGCCCCGTCGGCGCGGTCCGGCCCTGCCGGTCGACGGCACGAGCGGCAGCAGAGGCCCTGCGGGCAGGCGGGTCCGGTACCGCTCTGCGTCCAGCCATCCCGCAGCGGACGCTGGAGGAATCGGGCCGGCATGTGCCGGCCTGCGCCCACTGCCACCGAACACCGCCCTCGGCGCTCTCGACCAAGGCGGTACTCCTGCATCACTCCGCTGACCAGATGAGGCAGCCTGGAGGTTGGGCAGGTAGCTCGTGACGGCCTTGTCGTAGGCGGTGGATACCCTGCGGCGATGAGTAACGCGACGTGGGATGCTTTGGCAGCGACACCCCTCCCTGCCGGCTTCGCGAATCAGGTTTCGTGACGGCACTCAGCCGCGAAGTGCGTCGAGCGAAGCAGAATTGCCATAATGTCGAATATGTGAGGGGTGCAGCGCTGCCGGTAGCTCCGGCTGGTCGGGGCGGTGCCGGACAGGCGCGGCAAGTCAGACTCCACACAGTGGCACCGGTCATTCCTGTGAGGCCCGGGACGCGGCCGCGCCGCGCCACCTCAGCCGGGCGTGGAGACGGTCGAAGACGAGCCGGCCTTCTCCCACGGGCCACTACCAGGCTGTGGCCGTGACGGCGTTCGCCCGCGACGCGGGCCTCGATCCGGGCACGATGCCCCTGGAGATCCGCAAGCTGGAACAGGACCTGGGCGGCGAGCTGCTGGTCCCCGGCGGAGTCAAGCGCCCCCTGCGGCTCACCAGACTCGGCAAGAAGGTGGCGGCCGCCGCGGCACGTGTACCGGCCAGTTCGGTGATCTCCCCGCACCGCGCCACAAACAAAAGGGTCTCGCCTCGCCCGAGCTGCGATGACCCTCGGGCATGAGCACGGTGAACCCGGGCGGTCTCCCTGCGCGGGCCGCGAGGAGTGTGGATCATGGGAGGGGGTGTTCTTGGCCCGCGGCGAGCAACTCGGTCACGAGCCGACGGGCGTACGCGGCGTCGAGTCCGGCCGGGCGGAAGAGGATGCGGTACATGATGGGGGCGACCAGGCGGTCCATCGCCGTCTCGACGTCGGGAGTGTCTTCCCCGCGGCCGATCGCGCGGGTGAGCATGACGTCGACCTGTTCGGCCGCGTAGGCCGAGCACTGACCGGCGTTGCTGCCGTCCGGGTCGCCGAGCAGAGCGTCACGGATGTAGGCGCGGCCGGAGGGGGACGACATTTCGTCGAGGAACTGTTCGGCCCAGGCCTTCAGGTCGGACAGCAGGTCGCCGTGGTTCTCCGGCGCGGTGTCGGGTCGCAGGCGCTCCACCGCGACGTCCGACAGCAGCTCCTGGAGGTCGCCCCAGCGGCGGTAGATCGTCGAGGGGGTGACTCCGGCACGCTGGGCGACCAGCGGGACGGTCACCGCGTCGCGGCCCCGCTCCGACAGGATTTCGCGGACAGCGGTGTGCACCGAAGCCTGGACCCGTGCACTGCGCCCGCCGGGGCGCACCATCGGCTTACGACTCATGACTCCACCTTAAAGCACGGTTATTGCGTTTAGGCGGAGCAAGCCGGCTCGACGGTCCGCGCCAGGGCCCCCGCGCCGGTCCCACCGCTGCGGGCACCGGCCCCGATGCCGACCGGCCGAACGGCATATGGGGCCAGGCCTGGCACCGGCCGGCCCGCGCCGCTCTCAGGCTGTCGGCGCGAGCGATCGGGCGGGCTGTGCCCGCTCGTAGGCGTGGCCCACCCGCAACAGCTGCCGCTCGCCGAAGGGCCGTCCGAGCAGCTGCATGCCGATCGGCATGCCCTCCGTGTCGTGGCCCACCGGGACGGACAGAGCGGGCACTCCGGTGATGTTGGCCGGGGAGGACAGACGCACGTAGGCGTCGGAGACGGCCTCGGTCGAGCCGTCGGACCAGGTGACGCTCTCCCGACCGGCCTTCACCGCGGTCATCGGGACCGCCGGGGCGGCGATCACGTCGACCTGCTCCAGAATGCGGGCCCATGCCTCCCGCATGAGCGTCCGGGAGCGCTGGGCACGCAGATAGTCGCCCGCGCCCATCAGCTCACCGGCCTCCAGGAGGATGCGGACGTCCGCCTGGTACAGCTCGGGGACCGTACGCAGTGTGCCCTCGTGGTAGGCGGTGGCCTCCGGCACCATCAGTCCCCACTGGGTGGCCTGGATGTACCGGGTCATCGGGATGTCGATCTCGACGAGCTGGGCGCCGAGCGTCTCCAGCTGCGCGATGCCCCGGCGGACGGCGGTCTCCACCTCCGCGTCGACGTGGTCGAAGTAGTAGTTGCGCGGCACACCGACGCGCAGGCCGGCCAGGTCCGGCTCCCGTTCCGGCCGGTGGTCGACGGCGGGGGCGTCCAGCGAGGCGGGGTCTCGCGGGTCGTGGCCGGCGAGGACGGACAGGACCAGGGCCGCGTCCTCGACGGTGCGGGTGACCGGGCCGACGTGGTCCAGCGACCAGGACAGCGACGTGACGCCGTGGCGCGGCACCAGCCCGTAGGTCGGCTTGAAGCCGACGACTCCGTTCAGCGCGGCGGGAACCCGGATCGACCCGCCGGTGTCGGTGCCGAGGGCGAAGGTCGCCGCCCCGGCCGCCACCGCGACGGCGGACCCGCCGCTGGAGCCTCCCGCGACCCGGCCGCGGTCCCAGGCGTTGCCGGTCTGCGGGGTGGTCAGGCCGTAGGCGAACTCGTGGGTGTGGGTCTTGCCGACCAGGACGGAGCCTGCGGCACGCAGCCGGGCGGCGACCGTGCTGTCGGCGGCTGCGCGGTGGCCGGCCCGGACCCGGGAACTGGCGCTGGTGGGCGAACCGGCGACGTCGATCAGGTCCTTGAGCCCGGCCGGGACGCCGTGCAGCGGCCCCCGGAACACGCCGCGGGTCACTTCCCGTTCGGCCTCCCGCGCCGCGCCGCGGGCCTGCTCAGCGGTGACCGCGACGTACGCCTCGACATGCGGGTCCACCTGGTCCATGCGGTCGAGGACCGAGTCCACCAGCTCGACGGGGGACAGCCGACGGGCCCTGATCTGCTGCGCGGCGTCGGCGAGGGTCAGCTCATACGGCTGCATCGTGCTTCTCCTTTCCGGCGCGGTAGGCGCCGGCGGGCGGGGTGTCCCCGAAGTCCAGCTCACGCAGGACCGCGACGACGGAGTGGATGTGCTGGGCGGTGGCGGCGACCGCGGCGTGGCGGTCGTCGGGCAGCGGAAGTCCGGCACGGGCGGCCCAGCGGGCGACCTCGGGCGGCGTGAGTTCAACAGAGGACACGGGTCTCCCGATCAGGGGCGTGACTGCGAAGCAGTCCCACGACAAAAGCTAACAGTTTGCGTTAACCCGACCGTAGGGCCTACGGTCGAGTTAACGCAAATCCATTGCATTTACGGAAGGAGTCCCATGCCCGGCGCCATCTCTGACGTACAGGCGGTGACTGACGCACCCGCGGTCTCCGACGCACCCGCGCACGTCGCTCACCAGGCCACCCGCACCCGTACGTGTACGAAGAGGCGCACGGCTTCCTTCGCCCTCGACGTGTCGATACTCGCGGCCCTCCTGGCCGCGTCCAGCGCTCCGACCCCGCTCTACCCTCTCTACCAGGACCAGTGGGGCCTCTCCGCGCTCGCCGTCACCGTGGTCTTCAGCGCCTACGCCCTGGCTCTGCTGCTGGCCCTGCTCACCACCGGAGCGCTCTCCGACCACCTGGGGCGACGACCCGTCCTGACAGGCGCCCTGCTCATGGCGGCCGCCTCCATGGTCCTCCTGGCCTCAGCGGACGGCGCGAGCTCCCTGACCGTCGCCCGGGTCCTGCAAGGAGCGGCCACCGGCACGGCCACCAGCGCCGCGGGCGCGGCACTCCTCGACCTCGAAAACCCCCGGCGCCCGGGCCGGTCCGCCCTGGCCAACAGCGTCACCCCGGTCGCCGGCATGGCCACCGGCGTGCTCGTCTCCACTCTGCTCGTCCGTTTCGCCCCCGCCCCCACCGTCACCGTCCACGCACTGCTGGCGGCGTTGTTCCTCGCCCAGGCGATCGCGGCCGCCTTCACCACGGAGACGGCCCACCGCCACGCGGGAGCGCTGCGGTCGCTGCGCCCGCGGGTCAGCGTCCCGCCCCCCGCCCGCCGCACCCTGCTGGCCGCGGGCGCCGCTGTCGGCACCGTCTGGGCGCTGGGCGGCTTCTACTCCTCCCTCGGCCCGGCCCTGGTACGCCTGGTGGCCCCCGACGCCCCGCAAGCAGCCCGCGGCATGGTCTTCTTCACCCTCAGCGCCACCGCCGCGCTCACCGTATGGGCGCTGCGGCACAGGCCGCCCCGCGCGACGGCGATCGGCGGCTGCCTCTCCGTCCTGCCCGCCGCGGCCCTGACCCTGAGCGGTCTGCACGGCGCCGGGCTGCCCGCCGTCCACGGCGGCGCGGTGCTGGCCGGCATCGCCTTCGGCGCCGTCTCCCAGGGGGCGCTGCGCATGCTCCTCGCCTCGCTCGACGAGCGGGACCGCGCCGCGACACTGGCCGCCTACTACATCCTCAGCTACCTCTCCATGAGCCTGCCCGCCATCGCCGCGGGCGCCGCCGCCCAGCACTACGGGCTGGGGGCCACCTCACACGCCTACGCCATCTCCGCCGCACTCCTCGCCCTGGTGGCTCTTGCGGCACTCACCACGTCACGACGCGGGGCGGCCCACCCCGGAGCCGACCGCTCCCACTGAAGAACAACCGACCACTTCCGCCGAAGAGAACAAGGGAAACGACACACAATGCCCACCTCCCCCACCGCCACCTCCACCCCCTCCTGGACCGTGGGCCGCGTCACCGTCCACCGCATCGACGAAGTCGCCCTGCCGCCCGCGACCGGACCCTGGCTGCTGCCCGACGCCACCCCTGAAGTGGTGACCGCCCAGGACTGGCTGCACCCCCACTTCGCGGGCCAGGACGGCATTCTGCACATCGCCAGCCACAGCTTCGCGTTCGTCGTGAACGGGCTCCGCGTTCTCGTGGACACCGGCATCGGCAACGGCAAGGAGCGGGCCAACCCCGCCTGGCACAACCTGCGGACCGACTTCCTGGAGCGCCTCACCGCCGCCGGCTTCCCCCCGGACTCCGTCGACCTGGTGATTCTCACTCACCTGCACGCCGATCACGTCGGCTGGAACACCCGGCAGGAGAACGGCGAATGGGTCCCCACCTTCCCCAACGCCCGTTACCTCACCTCCCGCGCCGAGCGGGAGTTCTGGGCCACGTACGACATGGAGGAGGCACGCGAACAGATGTTCCGCGACTCCGTGATCCCGGTCGAACAGGCGGGTCTGCTGAGTACGGTCGACGTCCCGCACAGGGGGGCCGAGATCGCCCCCGGCGTGCGCTTGATCCCGACACCAGGCCACACCCCCGGCCACGTCGCCGTGGAACTGACCAGCCAGGGACAGACGGCACTGATCTCCGGCGATTGCGTCCACCACCCCGTCCAGCTCGCCCACCCCGTCATCGGTGCCTGCGTCGACATCGACCCGCGGCAGTCCGAGGCCACCCGCCGCAAGCTGCTCGGTTCCCTCGCCGGCGCGGACACCCTCCTCCTCGGCACCCACTTCGCGCCGCCCACCGCCGGCCGCGTGGTCGCCCACGCGGACGCCTACCGGCTGGAGCCCGTCCCCGCTTCCTGACGCCGTTGCCAAGCCGCCCCGGTCACGGCAGGTATGGCCCAGCCCTCAGGCCTCTCCGAGCCGAGGTCCTCACCCTCCTCGGTGTCGCTGTGTGCGGGTTCGCGCCCGGCGGCCGCCAGGCCCCGGGCGCGGCCCCGCATCCGCCGCTGAACTGCATGCCCCAGGATCATCTGTCGACTGTCACGGTCACTTCTCCAGACTGAGCGATGAACTGCAGCGAACACCTCCGCTTGTCTTCTCGAGTACGGAGGCAGTTCTCGGGGTCTGCAAAGACCCTGCGGATGCCTGGATACGAGACTGGCCGAGTGTCGGACCGAGAGCCAGGCACGGAACGGCGCGGCACGGCACGGCACGGCACGGCACGGCACGGCACGGCACCGGATGGTTCCTGCGGGCGGAGGAACTACGGCCTGTCGAGGACTCCGGGTGTGTCATGCAGGACCACGCTCCGCTGCAGCGGAACCCGCTCTGTGCGAAGCGTGTTCACGGGCGCCGCCGGGTCAGCCATGCCGAACGAGAGCCGAACAGCAGCTTGAGCTCCGCGGGGGCATCCAGGAACCCGCGGACAGTGTCGGCGTAGACGCCGAGTACGGTCTGCGGGATGCCCGCCAGCCCCGGGGCCGCCAGCGAGCATGTCCGGCCGCCGGACGCAGGGCACGAGCCGTCCGGGCCGCACCACGCCCAGGCCGCTCGCCCGGCCCCTCCCCCGCCGAGCCTGGCCGTCCCCCGGGCCAGGACATCAGGGGACGAGCTGCTGGCGCCCGATGACGGAGAGCAGTGGGACAGCCGGCGTCGGTACTGATTCTGGGCGGTACGCGTCAGGCGGGCGCGGGAGCCGCCGCCCTCCTGCGTCAATGGCACCCGGCACTGCCGCTGACGATCACAGGTCGTGACATCGACCGCGCACGGCGCGTGGCCGACGAACCCGGCGCCGCACCGGCCGCGACCCTTGATCTGCGGCGCCGCGATCTCGGCCTCCCGCCCGACCGCAACTACTCGGCGATGGTCGCCGTACTCTGGGACGGCCACCTGCACGGGCCGCGCCAGAGGCATGCCGTGCGGCGCGCCTCACCGATCTCATGCAAGTCGGCGACCAGTTACTGGCGGCCGGTAAGGCGTGCGCAGTCGCATACCTCTGGGTGAGCCCGTCACTCCGTCTTGGGTTGGGTGCGGCGGGCGTAGGCGCGGGCGGCGCGGGCGCGGTCGCCGCAACGGGCGGAGGGGCCGCCGGCGGACGGATCCAGCGGCGCGGCACATGGCGGGTACCTCGGCTCCTCAAGGTCGAGTCGCTGGGAGAGTAAGGGCCGGCGGAGAGCGCGGTCGCGCCCGAGTTCGCAGAGCACGACCGCGAAACGAGTGAAGGCATCAGCCGTTACTCGTGCCAGTCTTTTCGGTTCAGTGCGCCGCCCGGGCCCACAACGTGAATCACCGCGAAGAGGGGGCGCACAGGGTCCCGAGGGCGGTCCGGCTCGGTCAGCGCCGAGGCAGGGCGAGCGCGCACAGGGCGAACACGAGGGCGAATGCCGCCTGGACGAGCATGCAGATCGCCAGCGCGCTCGTGTAAGCCTGACCTGTCGGGGCTGCGGAGCCGGCCAGGGCCGCAGCGAGTAGTCCACCGGCAACGGCGACGCCGAGGCCCATCGCGGCTTGCTGTGTGGTCTGAAGCACGCCGGATGCTGCTCCCGCAGATGCCGGGGGGACCTCGGCGATCATCGCTCCGACGAGCGGCCCGAACATGAGGGCCTGACCGACACCGACTCCGACGAGGAGGGCGGCGAACGTCCACGAGTTCAGACCGGCACCCTGGAGGAATGCGGAGACGGCTGTGATGCTCAGGAGTGCCGCTTGGGTGAGGCCGCCGATGGCGAGGAGCCTGCGGAACCCGAAACGGGGCGCAAGCTTTCCCGACCAGATGGACACCGTAAGGAAGCACAGGGAGAACGGCAGCAGCACGAGGGCCGCGTGCATGGGAGACCATCCGAGCCCGGTCTGCGTGGAAATCGCGTAGAGGAACGTGAAGCCACCGAACGCGGACTGGAGCATCAAAGCCATCACCAGCCCGATCCGGTAGGAACTGAGTCGAAACAGGGGCGGCGGAACGAGCGGGACGCGGTCACCACGGTGCAGCCGCAACTGCCACCGCCAGAAGCCTGCGAAGAGTACGGGCGTTGCCCCCAACAGCGCCCAGCACCAGACCGGCCAGCCCAGCGCACCGCCCTGGGAGACCGGGATCATGAGTGCCAGCAGGGCGAGTCCGAGCAGTGCCGTCCCGGTCAGGTCGAGCGATCGGTGGCCGGGCGCACTGGTATCGGGCAGCCAGCGCAGCGCAGCGCCGAACGCGATCACGCCCATGAGCACGCTCATAGCGAAGATCATTCGCCAGGGAGCACCGAGCAGGGGGACGGACAGCAGCACGCCGCCGAGGACCTGACCGACCGCCGTGGCTCCGCCCGCGGTCGCACCGAACAGCGCGACAGCACGGGCACGTTCGGGCCCCTGGGTGGACGCCGTGATCGTCGCCAGCACCTGGGGAACCATGGCCGACGCAGAGATCCCGGTGAGGGCCCGCGCGGCGATCAGCACGGTGATGCCCGGGGCCAGGGTCGCGACCAGGGAGAAGAGGGTGAACCCGGCCATGCCGAGCAGGAAGAGTCGGCGTCGCCCGTACAGATCCCCGAGTCTGCCCCCGAGGACCATCGGAACGGCGAACCCCAACGCATACACCGACACCACCAACGACTGCTCGGCAGCCGTGGCCCCCAGAGACGCACCGATGTCGGGCACGGCGATACCCGCCGCCGCGAAGCTGACCACCGACAGCAGCAACGCCGACAGTGTGGTCAGGAGCCGGCCTGTCCCCAGCCCCGGAGTCGGAGGCTCGGGCAGGCCCAGTGCAGGCGGCGGCGCGGCGCGGTCGTCCTCCCTGCGAGGTTCGCCTGTCGGTGAAAACGGACTGCCCTGCGGTGCGGAAGATGTGGTCATGCCGTCGATCATGAAGCGCCGCTTATCCTGGAACCAGGAGTCCGTTTATGGGGGTACTGCCACCACCTGGATACCGGGGTTCTCCGTACGGGAGGAGGAAGACATGACAGGGACCGGGCCCGCCGCGATGCGGCGCGAGGTCGGTGACTTCCTCCGCAGTCGACGTGAACGAGTTACGCCGCAGCAGGCAGGTCTCCCGTCCACAGGGCGACGGCGGACGCCCGGACTACGGCGCGAAGAGGTCGCCGTCCTCGCGGGGGTCGGCGTCACCTGGTACACGTGGCTCGAACAGGGCCGACCCATCAACGTCAGCACGCATGTCCTGCAGGCGGTCGCCCGAGCCCTGCAACTGGACGACACCGAGAGGCGGCACCTGTACCAGCTCGCCGGATCACGTACGCCGAAAGCTGAGCCTTCCGGCGGTGACCCGGGGCTCATCGCGGCGTTTCAACCTGTCCTGGACAAGCTCGACCCGTTCCCCGCGTGCCTGCAGACATCGCTGTTCGATGTGGTGGCGTACAACCGTGCCTACCGGTTTCTGTTCACCGACATGGACCTCATCCCTCCTGATGAACGCAATTGCGCGGTGCAGTTCTTCACCGACCCTGACTGGCGCAGCCGCTACGTCGACGTTGACCTGGTTGCCGCCCGGATGGTCGCGAGGTTGCGCACCGAGGTCGGCGCCGACGTCGGCGCCCCTGCCGCTGCCGGAATCGTCGACGCCCTCCGGGAACGTTCGAAGGACTTCGCCCGGCTGTGGGCCCGTCACGACGTACTGCCCCAGCAGTACGAGACAAAACGCCTCGACAGCCCTCTTGTCGGGCAGCTCCAGCTGAACTTCGTCTCCACCGATGTTCCGGAGACGGGACACCGGATGACCGTGATGACGCCGGCCGATGAGTCCACCTCCCTACGTCTGACCCGGATGGCGGGCCTCACTGTCGCGGCTACGCGGGTGTAGGACTGGAGAAGACCGCCGCTCCGGGCGGCGGGGTGCTGTCGACCCGAACCGCAGCCGTGTTCGGGGCCGCAGCCCTGTACTTCACGTGCCCCGTAGGTGAGGGATCCAGGTCCGCGCTCGCAGGTCACGTTCTGGCCCGGGCAGCTGGCCCGACAAGCAGTTGGAGCGGGCCCGAGAAGGCCTGGGGGAAGCGTGCGTGCATGAGCGGGTTGTCGGGGGCTGTCGGGGGGACTTGGCCGACGTACGACTGCCCCGCCCCCGGGCATGACCGATACGGGCCGTCCTCCCGACCCCCGTGACGGGAGGACGGCCCCGTTCTTCTCCGGTGACCGCCCGGTCAGTACAGCTTGTCGACGGCCGTGCTCGTGGTCTTCTTGAAGGCGGCCACGGGCGCGTTCCCGAAGTCGCCCATCTGTCCCCATTCCACGACGGTGACGGTCCTGCCGTCCCGCCCGACCGACAGCAGGGCGATGTCCGCGGCGCCCCAGGACGTCTCGGTGTGCAGCCCGCGGACGCGGGCGCCCTCCTCGACCGGCAGCCTGCCGTAGTCCCGGCCCTCGGCCTCGACGTCGGGCGAGGACTCCTCGATGCGGTCGGCGCAGGTGCGGATCAGGTCGTCGTAGTGCTTCGCCAGGGCCTTGGCCTGGGCGGCTGTGCCCGTCAGGACGGTCAACTGCACGGCGCTGGTGTCCAGGTCGGTCCGAAACTCCCGGTACCGGTAGTCGTAGGCGGGTACACCCTCCGTGCTCACGCAGAAGCCGAGTTCCTCCGGGAACCCGTCGGTGACCGGCCCGGCGGTCCAGGACGACGCCGGGTGCGGCGGCAGTTGGGAGGCCGACAGGAACTTGGGCGCGGCGGCCTTCGGCGCGGCGCCGGCGGCCGGTGCCGTGAGGGCCGTGCCCACCGCGAGGGCGGAGACGGTGAGCGCGGCGAGAGCGCTCGTTCGGACGCGCATGGACATGGGTGTTCCCCCGTGGATGAGGTGGATGAGTGCGTGGACCTATGCCGCGGCGAGGCCGGCTGGTCGGCCCGAGCCTGGTCGGTGCTGCACCAAGAGCATCAGCGTTCACGGTGTCCGGGCGCAACAGCCGACGGCCGATCGGGCACGGTGGAACCATCCCAGCCCGTCTGACGTGCAGGTACATGGGATGCCTGGGATACCGTCCCGGGCCGGGTGGGCTCGTACGAGGACGGGGGGGGGCCTGTGTCGGCACAGGACGACGGTGACGGCGTCGACGAGGTGGCGGAGTTCGCGGTGCTGCTGCGGGCCCTGAAGGAGCACACGGACCGGAGCTACGGATCGCTGGCCCGCCGTCTGGGCATGAACACCTCGACGCTGCACCGCTACTGCGTCGGCGACGCGGTACCGCTCGACTTCGCCCCCGTGGAACGCTTCGCGGCCCTGTGCGGGGCGACCTCGGAGCAACGCCTGGAACTCCACCGCCGCTGGCTCCTGGCAGTGGCGGCCCGCCGCCGGCCACGTACGGCCGGGGCGGTGGAGAGCACGCCCGACGCCACGGCGGCGCAAGCCGTGAACGACGCGGCGGACGGAGCGGACACAGCGGCGGAGGGCATCACCGAACCGAACTCGGCGCCGAAGGCCGACGCCGGCCCGGTCGCCACACAGACCACAGGGCCGAAGGCCGGCAGCGGCCCGGTCGCCGAAACGGGCCCTGCGCCCGGAGCGCCCGGAGCGCCCCCGTTCCCGCGCCGCCCCTGGTACCGCCGTAGACGCCCCGCGGTCGCCCTGGCCTCCGTCTCTGCCGTGCTCGCCACGCTCGGGACCCTGTCCGCGCTGCCGGACGGGCGGCGGACGTCCGCCGACGGTCCTGCCCGGGTCGCCCGCCCGACGGCGTCCGGCCCAGCGGCGCCCGGCACGGCGGAGGCCGGAGCGCCTGAGCGACGGGACATCTCACCCAGCCCGAGCGGCACCCACACCTACGAGCAGCCGTCGGGCACCGCCACCCCGAAGAAGAGGCCGGACACCTCTCACCCGCCCGGCGTGACATCCGCCCCGCCCCGCGGCGAACAGCCCGCCGGGCTGCCGCTCACCTGGTCCGTCAACCCGCACGCCTGGAAGCTCGGTTGCGGTCACGACTACGTCATCGCCAAGCCACCGCACCAGGTCCCCCCTCCTCCCGCCCCGCAGGACGCCGTGCCCTGGGCGGCCACGCAGAGCGCGGTGCACGGCGGCGAGACGCTCGTCCAGCTGTCGGTACAGGGGCGCAGCGACACGGCCGTCGTGCTGGAGGCGCTGCGCGTGCGCGTGGTCGGCCGTACGGCCCCGTCCGAGGGCAACGCCTACGCCATGGACCAGGGCTGCGGCGGCTCGATCACTCCCCGGTATTTCGGCGTGGACCTGGACAAGGACCGCCCCATCGCCCGCGCGGTCGCCGGAAACGACTCCGGGTCGCCGATCCCGGCCGTGCGCATGCCCTACCGCGTCTCGGCAAAGGACCCAGAGGTGCTACTGGTCACGGCCGAGACCAGCTCGTGCGACTGCCGCTGGCACCTGGAACTGGACTGGTCCTCCCAGGGCCGCAAAGGCACCGTCCGCATCGACGACGGCGGCCGTCCCTTTCGCACCAGCGCCATCGCAGGCCTGCCCCGGTACACGTACGACACCCTGGAACACCAGTGGAGGCCCGACAGCTCGGGCACGGCTCAGTGATCATTCCAGGACGGGTTCGGAGTCGGCGCAAGCAGATACTGCCGTACGTGAGTTGGAGCAGGCCGAGGGGTCATGCCCCCTCCTGTGCGCCTGAGGTCAGGCTGCCTGGGTGAGTTCTGCGCGGCCGAAGAGGATCGCGTAGCCGGAGGGGAGCTGGGCGAGGACGCGGTCGAGCAAGTCGGGCCCGGCGATGCGGGCGACGACGCCCAGGACGGATCCGACGTCCCAGCGGGTGGTGGCCAGAGTGCCGCCGGTACGGGTGGCGAGGTCCCTGACGAAAGCCCAGCCGGTCATCGAGTCGGTGGCGGGGATCTGGGCGGCGAAGACCTGCGCGGCTTCGCGGGGCAGGCGGGCTGCCAGGTCCACGCGTTCCTCGCCGGTGACACGACGGCCGAGCGCGGCCAGGACGGCAAGGACGACTTCCTCGGCCCGTTCTCGCGTGGGGTAGGCGCCGTTGTAGCGGATCTGCTCCAGCATCTGGCCGTACGACATGGCCGGGACGGTGGTGAGAGTCGCCGGGGCCGTCTTGGTCTGCATCGGTGAAGGGTGCCTTTCTCGCCCATGAGGCGGGGTGATGGAGGGGGCCGGTGACCGCGAACACGGTTGCTTCAGTCACCGGAGGTCGTATCGAAGGTCGTGGTGTCCTGTGGCCTGCCGAAGAGCAGGTCGTATCCGGGTGGCAGCTGCAGCAGGATGCGGCGGGTCAGCTCCTCGCCCGCGGCGTCGGCGGTCACGCTGAGCACGGCGCCGATGTCCCAGGCCGCGGTCTGTTCGGTGGCTCCCTCGATCCACGCCGCGGTGGCCCGCACGAACCGTTCCGCGGACAGGGACTCGGCTGCCTGGAGCGGATTGAGCAGGATCAGAGCGAAGGTCTCCGGGAGCCGGGCAGCCAGATCCGCCCGTGCCTCGCCGACCAGGTGGGCGCCCAGCAGTCCCAGCACGGTGCGGGCGGCACGGTCCGCCTCCGCGCGGGTCTCGTACTCGCCGCGTTCCTGTACTTGGTCGAGGAACACGTCCCAGTGCATGGCCATCGGGATCCTCCTTGCCCTGACGGTCCGTGCCGGCGGGCGGAGGGCGGGCGCTGCGGGAAGCCGGCCCGTCCTCCGTCGCCATGGCGGCTCGGTCTCAGCCGGAGATCTCCTTGCGCCCCTCGCCGACGCCGACGGAGATCTTGCGCGGCTTGGCCCGCTCGGCGATCGGGACGCGCAGGGTCAGCACGCCCGCGTCGTAGCCGGCGCTGATGTGCTCGGTGTCGAGGGAGTCGGCCAGCACCACCTGGCGGGAGAAGACACCCAGGGGGCGCTCCGAGAGCTCCATCTGAATGTCGTCGCTCTTGGTGACGGGACGGCGTTCGGCCCTGACGGTCAGCATGTTCCGCTCGACGTCGATGTCGATCGCGTCCGGGTCGACGCCGGGCAGATCGAAGGCGATCACGTAGACGTCACCCTCGCGGTAGGCGTCCATGGGCATCGCCGACGGACGCGACCAGGTGCCGGACGTACTGCCGAACAACTGCTAGTGAGCCGGTCGAACTCACGGAAAGGATCTGTGCGCATCAGCATCGTGGACCACCTCCAGTACGAGCAGAATCGCTCATGCGCTGCTTCCTGTATTTCTTGTAGCATGTCATCTAAGCGATGACAAGCGCAGCCGTCACCCGTTGGGGGACGGCCTCGAGTGGAGGTGAATCGTGACCGGTGACCCGCAGAATGCCGGTACGCAGCCCGCGTCGTTCCTCGCCGCCAAGGCGGCACTGGCGGCGATCGACGAAGCCGTCCACACCGCCCAGGGACCGCAGTCCGCACAGCGGCCCGGTACCGAGGTCAGTCCCGATCAGGCCCTTGCCGCGCTACTGCTCCTGCGCCAGGTCCGCGCCCGTCTCGCGGGCTGGGAAACGGGACTGATCGAAACCGCACGTGATGCGGGGGCCAGCTGGGCGGAACTCGCCCACCCCCTTGGTGTCGCCAGCCGGCAGGCCGCCGAACGCCGCTATTTGCGTCTGCGCCCAGGAGCCCCCGGCACCACCGGCGAACAGCGCGTACAAGCCACCCGGGACCGCCGCGCCGCCGACCGCACGGTCACCGCCTGGGCCCGCGGCAACGCCGCCGACCTGCGCCAGCTCGCCGGCCAGGTCATCGCCCTCACCGACCTCCCGGCCAAGGCCCGCACCCCCCTCCTGCAGGCACTCGGCCACGACGACGCCGCCGATCTCATCGACCCACTGGCCCGAGCCCGCGGCCACCTCGCAGCCGACCACTCGGAACTCATCGCCCGCATCGACAACCTCACCCGCCGCACAGCCCAGCTCCGCACACCGGGGCACGGTGAACGCCAGTCCTCCGGGTAACAGACGGCTGCGCCCCCCTAGCAGCCTCGTCCCTCCCGGGACCGACACAGTCGGAGTCGCGCAAAGCCGACGGCGGGAGCCGCTCAGGCTGCCACCTTGGCGACGCCGAAGGAACGAAATGCCGGGCCGTGCCTGGCGCGACCCAGCCCTGCCGAGGCACTCCACGGCATGCGCTGCGGCGGCGAAAGTACACCCTTGCGAGCGCGAGCCTGCCCGGCCGCCTGCTTGGGCAGGACAGTGGCCATACGCCTGCTGCAGGGCCGTGCGCCGTCCTGCCCCTGCTGACTACTGCGACGAGGCGCCCGTACCCGACCGCCGTCCTCTTGAGCAGGCCAGGTCAGGCGTCGGTCTTGTCAGAGCGGTCAGCGGGACGTTCTCGTAGTTGCTCGTTGATGCGCTGGGCTTCTTCGAGCTGGTCCTCGAGGACGATGATCCGGCAGGCGGCTTCGACGGCGGTGCCGGCGTCGACGAG
>NZ_JBIWEF010000017.1:0-12049 GCF_044762405.1 Streptomyces sp. NPDC097107
AGCGAGAAGTACCAGCTCAAACCACGCGACTGGGCCACCGCCGCCCGCGAGGGCACCACCATCGCCCCCCTCATCACCCAGCTCAACACCATCCGCCGCAGCCACCCCGCGCTGCACCGGCTGCGGAACCTGCGCTTCCACCGGACCGGCAACGACGCGCTGATCGCGTACAGCAAGCGCGTGGGGTCCGACGTCGTGCTGGTGGTAGCCAACCTCGATCCCCACCGCACCCAGGAGGCCACGATCTCGCTCGACATGCCGCAACTCGGCCTGGACTGGCACGAGACGGTGGCGGTCCACGACGAACTCACGGACGAGACCTACCACTGGGGCCGGACGAACTACGTCCGGCTGGAGCCCGGCCGGACCCCCGCTCACGTCTTCCACGTCCGCCGGCCGTCCGCCGCCGCGCCCCAGAACGGAGGGTCAGGAGCCTCATGACCGTGAACGAGCCCGTGCCGGACAAATTCGAGGACACACCGGCCAAGGACCGTGACCCGGACTGGTTCAAGCGAGCCGTCTTCTACGAGGTACTCGTCCGCTCCTTCCAGGACAGCAACGGCGACGGCGTGGGCGACCTCAAGGGCCTCACCGCCAAGCTGGACTACCTGCAATGGCTGGGCGTGGACTGCCTATGGCTCCCGCCCTTCTTCAAGTCGCCGCTGCGCGACGGCGGTTACGACGTCTCCGACTACACCGCGGTGCTGCCCGAGTTCGGCGACCTGGCCGACTTCGTCGAGTTCGTGGACGCCGCCCACCAGCGCGGCATGCGCGTGATCATCGACTTCGTCATGAACCACACCAGCGACCAGCACCCGTGGTTCCAGGAGTCCCGCAAGGACCCCGACGGCCCGTACGGCGACTACTACGTCTGGGCGGACGACGACACCCGGTACTCCGACGCCCGCATCATCTTCGTCGACACCGAGGCGTCCAACTGGACCTTCGACCCGGTCCGCGGACAGTACTACTGGCACCGCTTCTTCACCCACCAGCCGGACCTCAACTACGAGAACCCGGCCGTCCAGGAGGAGATGCTGGCGGCGCTGAAGTTCTGGCTGGACCTGGGCGTCGACGGCTACCGCCTCGACGCCGTGCCCTATCTGTACGCCGAAGAGGGCACCAACTGCGAGAACCTGCCCGCCAGCCACGCGTTCCTCAAGCGCGTCCGCAGCGAGATCGACGCGCACTATCCCGACACCGTGCTGCTGGCGGAGGCCAACCAGTGGCCGGAGGACGTCGTCGACTACTTCGGCGACTACGCGGCCGGCGGCGACGAGTGCCACATGGCCTTCCACTTCCCGGTCATGCCCCGCATCTTCATGGCCGTACGCCGCGAGTCCCGCTACCCCGTCTCCGAGATCCTCGCCAAGACCCCGGCCATCCCGTCCGGCTGCCAGTGGGGCGTCTTCCTGCGCAACCACGACGAGCTGACCCTCGAGATGGTCACCGACGAGGAACGCGACTACATGTACGCGGAGTACGCCAAGGACCCGCGCATGCGCGCCAACATCGGAATCCGCCGCCGGCTCGCCACCCTGCTGGACAACGACCGCGACCAGATCGAGCTGTTCACCGCTCTGCTGCTCGCCCTCCCGGGATCACCGATCCTGTACTACGGCGACGAGATCGGCATGGGCGACAACATCTGGCTCGGCGACCGCGACGCGGTACGGACCCCGATGCAGTGGACCCCGGACCGCAACGCCGGCTTCTCGACCTGCGATCCGGGGCGCCTGTACCTGCCGACGATCATGGACCCGGTCTACGGCTACCAGGTGACGAACGTCGAGGCGTCCATGGCCTCGCCCTCGTCCCTGCTGCACTGGACCCGCCGCATGATCGAGATCCGCAAGCAGAACCCCGCCTTCGGCCTCGGCACCTACACCGAACTGCCCTCTTCCAACCCCGCGGTGCTCGCCTTCCTGCGGGAGTACGAGGACGACCTGGTGCTGTGCGTGAACAACTTCGCGCGGTTCGCGCAACCCACCGAACTGGACCTGCGGGAGTTCGCCGGACGCCACCCGGTCGAGCTGTTCGGCGGAGTGCGCTTCCCCGCCATCGGCGAACTGCCGTACCTGCTGACCCTCGGGGGCCACGGCTTCTACTGGTTCCGGCTCACCCGAGTCGCATCCCGCATCGGCCGCCGCGTTTGAGCGGGGGCCGAGGAAAGGACGCGTCACCATGCCGAAGACCGCACCCCTGCGCCCGAGACGCGGGCATCTCGCCGAGACCATGGCCTCGCTCGGTGAGCTGCTGCGGGAGTGGCTGCCGCGCCAGCGCTGGTTCGCGGGCAAGGACCGGCTCGTGGCCGAGCTCGGCCTGCTGTCGATGACCGAGCTCTTCCCCGGCTGCCTGCACCTTCTGGTGCACACCGGGCAGGGCCCCGTGCCCGCCCCGGGCGGCGCTCCCCCGGCCGGCGACTGCTACCAGCTGCTGCTGGGCGTGCGCGAGCAGCCGTCACCGCGCCTGGGCCGGGCGATCATCGGGCGGGTGCAGGACGGCCCGCTGGCCGGCCGGACGGTCTACGACGCGCTGCACGACCCCCGGTCGGCCCAGCTGCTCCTGGAACGGCTCCGGCACCCCGGCAAGGCGGGACCGCTGCGCTTCGAGTCCGACCCGGCGCGGCCGGTGCCCGGCGGACTCGTGCCGCGGCTGCTGGACGCCGAGCAGTCCAACTCGTCGCTGATCTACGGCGACGAGTTCATCCTGAAGCTGTTCCGGCGCATCCAGCCCGGTGTCAACCCCGACCTGGAGGTGCCGGACGCACTGGCCAGGCAGGGCTGCGGCCGGGTCCCCGCGCCGGTGGCGTGGATGCGGACGACCCATCCCTACGAGGCGACGCTCGGTGTGCTCCAGCCGTTCCTGCACGACGCGTCGGACGGCTGGAACCTCTCCCTGAACGCGCTGGCGTCCGGGGACGACTTCACCGTGCAGGCCCGCGAACTGGGCCGGGCGATGGCCGACGTGCACCTGGCGCTGGCCTCGGCGTTCCCGGCAGGCCCGCCCGGGGAGAACAACCGGACGGCGGCGGCGATGACCGAGCGGCTGACCGCCGCCGCGCACTGCGTTCCGGCGCTGCAGCCCTTCGTCCCCGGTCTGCGGGCGGCCTTCGCTGCGCTGTCCACCTGCGACTCCGGGCCGCCGGCCCAGCGCATCCACGGCGACCTGCATCTGGGGCAGGTGCTGCGGGCCGGCCGGGACTGGTTCGTCATCGACTTCGAGGGCGAGCCGTCCCGCCCACTGTCCGAACGGCGCAGCGCCCACTCCCCCCTGCGGGACATCGCGGGCATGCTGCGCTCCTTCGACTACGCCGCCCGGCAGCGCCGCCCGTGGCGCCCCGAGTGGGCGCGCCGCTGCCGGGAGGCGTTCTGCGCCGGCTACGCCGCCCGCGCCGGGTGGGATCCCCGTAAGAAGCACGGCCTGCTGCGCGCCTACGAGACGGACCGCGCCGTGTATGAGGTGCTGTACGAGGCCCGGCACCGCCCCGACTGGCTTCCCGTACCCATGGCGGCGATCGAACGACTCGCCGTGAGAGGAGACTGACCCGTGGCCCTCCGCGACACCTCGCTCCCCGAGCCGTCCGGTCCCGTCCCGCCCGCACCCGGTGCGTGCGGAACCGCTCCGCCCCTCGACCCGACCGACCGCGGGCGCCTGCTGGCGGGCGCCCACCACGACCCGCACGCCCTGCTCGGCGCCCACCCCGTCCCGGGTGGCATCGCCTTCCGGGCGCTGCGCCCGTTCGCCCGCGAGGTGAGCGTGGTCGTGGACGGCGAGCGCCACGGCCTCGTCTCGGAGGAGGACGGTCTCTTCTCCGGCGTGCTGCCGCTGACGGAGATCCCCGCCTACACCCTCGTGGTGACGTACGAGGAGGGTGAGCAGGAGACGCACGACCCGTACCGCTTCCTGCCCGCCCTCGGCGAACTCGACCTGCACCTGATCGGCGAGGGCCGGCACGAGCAGCTGTGGCATGCCCTCGGCGCGGAGCCGATGACCCACGAGGGCGTCACCGGCACCCGGTTCACGGTGTGGGCGCCGAACGCCCAGGGGGTGCGGGTCGCCACGGACTTCAACCACTGGGACGGCACGGCGTTCCCGATGCGCTCGCTCGGTTCGTCCGGGGTGTGGGAGCTGTTCCTGCCGGGCGTCGGCGAGGGCACCCGGTACAAGTTCGAGATCCACTCGCGGTACGGCCACCGGTTCCTCAAGGCCGACCCGATGGCCCGCGCGGCGGAGGAGCCGCCGAACACCGCGTCCGTCGTGACCGCGTCGGCGTACGAGTGGGGCGACGGGGAGTGGATGCGGACCCGGGCCGAGACGCCCGTGCACGAGGCGCCGTTCTCCGTGTACGAGGTGCACCTGGCGTCCTGGCGGCCGGGGCTGTCCTACCGCGAGCTGGCCGAGGAGCTGCCCGCGTACGTCAAGGACCTGGGCTTCACCCACGTCGAGCTCATGCCGGTCGCCGAGCACCCGTACGGCCCGTCCTGGGGCTACCAGGTCACCGGCTTCTACGCGCCGACCGCGCGCCTCGGCTCGCCCGACGACTTCCGGTACCTGGTCGACGCCCTGCACCGGGCCGGTCTCGGCGTGATCATGGACTGGGTGCCGGCGCACTTCCCGAAGGACGACTGGGCGCTGGGGCGCTTCGACGGGGACCCGCTGTACGAGCCCGGGGACTCCCGGCGCGCGGAGCACCCGGACTGGGGGACCTACACCTTCGACTTCGCGCGTACCGAGGTGCGCAACTTCCTCGTGGCGAACGCCGTGTACTGGTGCGAGGAGTTCCACATCGACGGGCTGCGCGTGGACGCGGTCGCCTCGATGCTCTACCTGGACTACTCGCGCGACTCGGGCCAGTGGGAGCCCAACCAGTACGGCGGCCGGGAGGACCTGGCGGCGATGGCGTTCCTCCAGGAGATGAACGCGACCGTCTACCGGCGCTGCCCCGGCGTGGTGACCATCGCGGAGGAGTCGACCGCGTGGGGCGGGGTGACCCGGCCCACCGACACCGGCGGGCTCGGTTTCGGCCTGAAGTGGAACATGGGCTGGATGCACGACTCGCTGGAGTACGTCGCGCACGAGCCGGTGCACCGCAAATACCACCACCACGAGATGACCTTCTCGATGGTGTACGCCTACAGCGAGAACTACTGCCTGCCGATCTCCCACGACGAGGTGGTGCACGGCAAGCAGGCGCTGGTGTCGAAGATGCCGGGCGACTGGTGGCAGCGGCGGGCCAACGTCCGCGCCTACCTCGGCTTCATGTGGGCCCACCCCGGCAAGCAACTGCTCTTCATGGGGCAGGAGTTCGCGCAGGGCGCCGAGTGGTCGGAGAAGCAGGGCCCCGAGTGGTGGCTGCTGGACGGGGGGTACCACTCGGCGTCCGACCACCGCGGCATCCAGGACCTGGTCCGCGAGCTCAACACCCGCTACGGGCGGACGCCCGCCCTGTGGCAGCGCGACACCGATCCGTCCGGATTCCGGTGGGTCGCCGTGGACGCGGCCGAGGACAACGTCTTCGCGTTCCTGCGGTACGACGCGGACGGCACTCCGCTGCTGGCGGTGTCGAACTTCTCCCCGGTCGTCCGGCACGAGTACGGCCTCGCCGTCGGCGACGAGGTCACCGCCTGGCAGGAGGTGCTCAACACCGACGCCGAGGAGTACGGCGGCAGCGGCGTGAAGAACGCCGACCCGGTCAAGCCGGAGGACGGAAGCGTTGGGATCACGCTGCCTCCGCTGGCCACGGTGTGGCTGATGCCGTACGCCCCGTGAGGCGCGGCGGCGCGACCAGGTGTCCGGCCGCCGTCTCGGGGCAGTCGGTGGTCCTGCGACCGGGACAACCTCGTCGTCGCCGCAGCCGGGCCCACAGAAAGGCGGCATCACGTGCGCACCGTCGGAGTGGAGGAGGAACTCCTCCTGGTCGACCCCGCGAGCGGCGAGCCGCGGGCGCTGTCCGCCGCCGTGCTCGCCCGGGCCTCACTGGACGATGCCGAGCAGGACGTGTTCGAGAAGGAACTGCACGAGCAGATGCTCGAGTTCGCCACGCATCCGCAGTCGGACATGGAGCGGCTGCACGCGGAGATCGTCCGCTGCCGTGAGGAGGCCGGGAGCCACGCCGGGGAAATCGGCTGCGCCGTGGCCGCGCTGGCGACGTCGCCGCTGCCGGTGACCCCGTCGGTCGGCGTGAACCGCCGCTACGACTGGATGGCCGAGCAGTACGGCGTCGTGGTCCAGGAGCAGCTCGTCCTGGGCTGCCACGTGCACGTCTCGGTGGAGTCCGACGAGGAGGGCGTCGCGGTGATCGACCGGGTGCGGCCCTGGCTGCCGGTGCTGGCCGCGCTGAGCGCGAACTCGCCGTTCTGGCAGGGCAGGGACTCCTCCTACAGCAGCTATCGCAGCCGGGTCTGGCAACGCTGGCCGTCGGCCGGTCCGACGGAGCTGTTCGGCTCGGCGGAGACCTATCACCGGCGGGTCGCGGACATGCTCGCCACCGGCACGGTCCTCGACGACGGGATGATCTACTTCGACGTCCGGCTCTCCCAGCGCTACCCGACGGTCGAGTTCCGGGTCGCGGACGTCTGCCTGGACGCGGGGACGGCGGTCGTCGTCGCGGCCCTCGCCCGCGCGCTGGTCGGCACGGCCGCGCGGGAGTGGCGGGAGGGCAGGGAGCCGGCCGAGCACAGCGTGAGCCTGCTGCGTCTCGCGGCCTGGCGGGCGGCCCGGTCCGGGCTGACGGAGGAACTGCTGCACCCCGCGACGATGCGGCGGATGCCGGCCGAGACGGTCGTACGGGCGCTGCTGGACCACGTCGGGGACGCGCTGAGTGACGCCGGCGACCTCGACCGGGTACGGGACGGCGTCGGCGAGCTGCTGCGGCACGGCAACGGTGCCCGGGTACAGCGCGAACTGCTGGAGCGCACCGGCAGCCTGCGGGACGTCGTCACCGAGTGCGTACGCCGTACTCAGGCGGCCTGACACGCCCCGCGGGGCCGTCGCTCCTCGTACCTCCTCAGAGGATCAGGACCAGGGCGTACCCCAGGAAGCCCGCCGCGACGAGCAGTACCAGGGCGAGGATCACGGTCAGGGGCGCCTTGGCCCAGCCCTTGGACGGGTTGTTGCCCTCCCACGGGCCCGCCTCGGACATGCTGCTCTCCCCCGGCGGGGTCTCGCCGGGCGGCACACCGCCTCCCTGCTCCAGTCCGGTGGTGCGTTCGGGTTCCGGGTCCGGGTTCGTATAGCTCATGCCGCCCGGGTCCCCCGATTGGGCCGAGATCACCAGGCGGGAACACTTCCGCCGTCCCGGCCCCCCGCCGCCTGCGGCTCCGCTACATTCCGAGCACGGCCGATCACGGTGCTCTTCGGTGCTCGTCCGTGGGGCCCACCGTCCGTACATGTCAGGAGCCAGCGCATGCGCGACCTCGCTCTCGCTCCCCCGGCCGTCTCGCCCCTGACCGGCGGGCTCGCCGACAGCCTCTTCGAGACGGCCGCCCGCACTCCGACCCTGCCGATGCTCGCCCGCCGTACCGGGCCGGACTCCACCGTCTGGCACGAGGTGACGGCCGTGGAGTTCCGTGACGAGGTGGCCGACCTGGCCAAGGGGCTGATCACGTGCGGGATCTCGCCGGGCGACCGTGTGGCGATCCTGGCCCACACGCGCTACGAGTGGACGGTCTTCAGCTACGCGCTGTGGACGGTGGGCGCCGAGGTCGTGCCGATCTATCCGACCTCCTCCCGCGACCAGGTCGAGTGGATCCTGCGGGACGCCGGCTGTGTGGCCGTGGTGGTCGAGGACGAGCAGAGCGTGATGACCGTCGGCTCGGTGTGCGCGTCGCTGCCGTCACTGCGCCATGTCTGGCAACTGGACGCGGGCGTGATGGACACGCTCGTGGCGCGCGGCGAGTTCCTCCCGTTCGCCACGGTCGACTCCATGCGCCGCATCGTGCCGCCGGACTCCACCGCGGTCGTCGCCTACACCTCGGGCACGTCCGGCCGCGCCATGGGCTGCGCGCTGAGCCACCGCGGCCTGGCCAGTCCGTGCGACACGCTGATCGAGGGCTGGGGCCACACGGTGGCGCCACCCGGGGAGCAGGGCGCCGTCCTCGCCTTCCTGCCCTTCTCCCACGTGTACGGGCTGATGATCCAGAGCCTGTGCGTCCGGGGCGGGCTGCTCATGGCGCACGAGCCCGCGATGACCGGGGAGGCGCTGGCCTCGGCCCTGTGTTCCTTCCGCCCGACCTACTTCTACGCCGTCCCGTCGGTGCTGGAGAAGCTGTACAAGACCTTTCTGCGCACGGCCCAGAAGGCGGGCCGTGGAGGGCTGTTCGAGCGGGCCGCCGAGACGGCGAGGGACTTCGCCGCCGCGCTGGAGCGCCAGCGGCTGGGCAGGGGGCCGGGGCCCGGGTTCGACCTCCGCCTCCAGCACGCCCTGTACGAACGGACGGTGTACCGCAGGCTGCGGAGCGCGCTCGGTGGTCGGGTGCGCCGCGCGACGTCCGGTGGTTCGCCGCTCAGCCGCGAGCTGTCCCTCTTCTTCGAGGGCATCGGCGTCTACGTCCACGACGGCTACGGCCTGACGGAGACCAGCGGCGGCCTGACGATGCAGCCGCTGGGCCGGGAGAAGTCCGGCACCGTCGGGCAGCCGCTGCCCGGCATGGAGATCCGGGTGGCCGACGACGGGGAGATCCTGGTGCGCGGGCCGTCGCTGTTCCAGGGGTACGTCGGTGACGAGGCCGCCACCCGTGAGGTGCTGCGCGGCGGCTGGCTGGCCACCGGGGACCTCGGGCACCTGGACGACGAGAACTATCTGGCGATCACAGGCCGCAAGAAGGACATCATCATCACCAGCGGCGGCAAGAGCGTGGCCCCGTCCGCCCTGGAGCAGCGGCTGCGCATGCATCCGCTCGTCCACCAGGCGGTGGTCGTGGGCGACAACCGGCCCTGCGTCGGCGCCCTCATCACGCTCGACCCGGAGTTCCTGACGCACTGGCGGGCGGGGCTGGCCCTGCAGGGCGACGTCCCGGCCCGTGAGGCGCGCGAGGAGAACGCGCTGCGGGAGGAGGTCGCGCGGGCCGTCGCCGCGGCCAACAGTGCCGTCTCGCGCTCGGAGTCCATCCGGGTCTTCCGCGTCCTGCCCGATCCGTTCGACGTGGCCAACGGTCTGCTCACGCCGTCGATGAAGTTGCGCCGGGACGAGATCGTAAGGACCTACGCCTTCGAGATCGACGCGATGTACGAAGCGCGGTCGCATCGCCGGCCGTTGGCACCGCCGGCGGACCCGGCCGGGTGGGAGGACTCGGACAACGTGTTCTTCCGGTGACCCGGGTACGGCGGCAGACGTGCGCGGGCGCGCCGGTGGGGTACCGGCGCGGCCGCGCAGTCGTCGTCCCGTGTGCCGGCCGGGTCAGCCGCCCACGTACCAGCTGAAGCCGCCGCTCGACGCGCTCACCGCGAGCAGGACGGCGAAGAGGACGAGGGCCAGGATGCCGAGCACGATACCGGCCTTGGCCATGCCCGCACCGCCCTTGGCCGGGGCCTGCCGCAGCCCGACGGCGCCCAGCACGATGGCGACCGGTCCAGGGATGACGCTGAGGAAGAACAGGCCGATGATTCCGCAGCAAAGACTCGCGATGGCCAGACCGTTCGTGCGTGACCTGGACGACGCGGCAGGGGAACTGCCGTAACTGGTCATCAGAGATCTCCCGAGTGGGGTAGTCGGACACGGGCGCCCCCTCCCGGAGCGCCCTGGTGTGTCCGCCTTCCGGGTTCCCTCGCAATCCGCTCTGTATTCCGGGGGATTCGCCGGGGGTGACGGGACAGTCACCCCCGGCCATCGCGCCCCCGACCCGCACAACGAGGCGCGTAGGGTCGGCCGGCACGGGAACTAACAAACGAAGGGAAAGCGAAGAAGGGACAACGCCCGGCGGATGCCGGGCCGGGAAGGCGAAATGGCAGCCGAGTCGCGTTGGGACAGGACACTGGCTTCCGAGGAGATCACGAACCGCACCGCCAGCTTCACCGGGGAACTGCACAATGTGACCGGTGCGCGCCTGGTCGCGGAGGAATTCCTCTGCGACCTGGCCCGTGCGTCACCCCCTTCGCAGCCCGAGCACTGGGACGACATCCTTTTGGTCGTCACGGAGCTGGCGGCGAACGCGGTGCAGTACGCCCCGGGGCCTTTCACGCTGCGGCTGCGCCGTACCTTCGACGGAGTACACGTGGTGATGCACGACACGAGTACGACCGAACCCGCGCCGCGCCCCTTCCATCCGAGCAACGGCGGCGGCGGCATCGGCTGGCACCTGATCCACACCCTCTCCGACCAGGTGAGCGTCGTCACCGGCGAGCGGGGCAAGGACATCCACGTCTTCCTGCCCTGGTGACCGCCGCGGTCAGGGGGCTCCCCTGTCGCGCAGGGGCACCAGCACGCTGATCGCTTTGCCGCCTCCCGGGTGACGGTCGACGGCGATGTCGCGGGCCAGGCGGGCGACGAGCGGCCAGCCGTAACCGCTCCCATGGTGCCTGGTGGGGAACTCGTACGCGGCCCTGGGCACCACCGCGCTGTTGTCGTGAACGGCGATCCACACGCCCTCGCCCATGGGCCGGACCTCGAACCCGGTCAGTCCGCCGCCGTGCCGGATCGCGTTGGTGACCAGCTCCGAGACCACGAGCAGCAGGTCGACGACGTCCTCGTCCCGCACCCCGCGGCCCGAGCCCCATTGCGCGCGCGCCACCGATTCCGCGTACGCGCGTGCCGTCGCCGCGCTGGTCACGGCGAAGGATGCCGGTGCGCCGGACGGCGCGAAGCCGGATGAGGCCGTGGTGGTCCCGTCGGTTGGTTCCATGTCCATGGTGTCCCTGGTCTTCGCCGTGCTGTAGTTCGGCACCGGTTCAGTCCGCGGCGGTGTCCTGCGGCGGCAGCCGGTGGTAGTAGTCGCCGACGGACGCCAGGTACTCCCGGTCCATCGTCTCGCTGTCGGTCCGGAACCGGGGCGCGGCCTTGACCTCCGCCCTGGTGCAGGCCACCGTGACCGTACGGGCCTCGGGGTCGATGCCCCTGACCACGCCGACCGGCACGAGCACGCTCCGGCCGAAGACCCAGACGCCGGTGTCGACGACCAGGTGCCGCATGCCGAAGTGGTCGGCCTGGCGGTCCACGTGACCGATGGTGCCGTCGTTCGCGACGACGGTGCAGCCCGTCAGGTCCTGTTCCTCCGCGTAACCACTGCCCGCCGCGTACGACCAGATGCTCTCCATCGGCACGCTGTCCCTTTCCTCCCACGTGGCTGACGACTGTGGGGCCGGGCGGACGCCACGGGCCGGACCGGCTCCACAGCAGCAGATACCCGGCCCGGGCCGCCGCATTCGGAGACCGTGGGCCAATCGGCGGCGGCGAGATCCACCGGGCTGCCCCACGGCCGGTTCCGCGTGCGCGGCCGGGTCCGTCCGGGGGGCGCGCTCCACCGGGCGACGTCCCGCTTTGTTCGGACCCGCGTCCTGGGTTAGCCTCTGGCGTATTTTTCTCTTTGGGCAATCCGTGAACTGCGGAAATGCATCCACAACAGGCCGGACCGGGCAATCGGTCCGGAGGGGGTTGTCGAGTCCTCGGTGCGAGGGCTCCTGGGGAGCGGAACGAGGGTGCGCATGACCAGCGACAGCGCCGGTACCGTCGAGGCGGTTCCGGGCGATCAGGAGTTGCGCCGTCTCCTTGCCGGCCTGACGGCCGTGCGGGACGGCGACTTCGGCACTCGTCTGCCGGACGAGGCCGATGGCCTGATGGGCGACATCGCCAAGGTCTTCAACGGCATGGTGGACCAGTTGTCCGTGTTCACCTCCGAGGTCACCCGGGTGTCCCGCGAGGTGGGCACGGAGGGGACCCTCGGCGGGCAGGCGAGGGTGCCGGGCGTCTCGGGCACCTGGGCCGATCTGACGGACTCGGTCAACGCCATGGCGGGGAACCTGACCACCCAGGTCCGTGACATCGCCCAGGTCGCCACGGCGGTGGCCAAGGGCGACCTGTCGCAGAAGATCGACGTGGACGCCCGCGGCGAGA
>NZ_JBIWEF010000017.1:12148-127078 GCF_044762405.1 Streptomyces sp. NPDC097107
ATCCTCGAACTGAAGAACACCATCAACACGATGGTCGACCAGCTCTCCGCCTTCGCCGACGAGGTCACCCGCGTCGCCCGCGAGGTCGGCACCGACGGGCGGCTCGGCGGCCAGGCCGACGTCCAGGGCGTCAAGGGCACGTGGCGCGACCTCACCGACTCGGTGAACTTCATGGCGGGCAACCTGACCAACCAGGTCCGCAACGTGGCCCAGGTGGCCACGGCCGTGGCCAAGGGCGATCTCTCCCAGAAGATCACGGTGGACGCCCGCGGCGAGATCCTCGAACTGAAGAACACCATCAACACGATGGTCGACCAGCTCTCCGCCTTCGCCGACGAGGTCACCCGCGTCGCCCGCGAGGTCGGCACCGAGGGCAATCTGGGCGGCCGCGCCCAGGTGCGCGGTGTGTCGGGTACCTGGAAGGACCTCACCGACAACGTCAACTCCATGGCCAACAACCTCACCGGCCAGGTCCGCTCCATCGCCCAGGTCGCCACCGCCGTGGCGCGCGGCGACCTGTCGCAGCGGATCACCGTGGAGGCCAAGGGCGAGGTCGCGGCGCTGGCCGACGTCATCAACACGATGGTCGACACGCTGTCGGCGTTCGCCGACGAGGTCACCCGCGTCGCCCGCGAGGTCGGCACCGAGGGCCGGCTCGGCGGCCAGGCGCACGTGCCGAACGTCGCCGGCACCTGGAAGGACCTCACCGACAACGTCAACTCCATGGCCAACAACCTCACCGGCCAGGTGCGCAACATCGCGCTGGTGACGACCGCGGTGGCCCGGGGCGACCTGTCGAAGAAGATCGACGTCGACGCGCGCGGCGAGATCCTGGAACTCAAGACGACGATCAACACGATGGTCGACCAGCTCTCCGCCTTCGCCGACGAGGTCACCCGCGTCGCCCGCGAGGTCGGCACCGAGGGCCGGCTCGGCGGCCAGGCCGAGGTGGAGGGCGTCTCCGGCACCTGGAAGCGCCTCACGGAGAACGTCAACGAGCTGGCGGGCAACCTCACCCGCCAGGTCCGCGCGATCGCCGAGGTCACCTCCGCCGTCGCCGAGGGCGACCTGACCCGCTCCATCAACGTGGAGGCGTCGGGCGAGGTCGCCGAACTCAAGGACAACATCAACTCCATGGTGGAGTCCCTGCGGGAGACCACCCGGGCCAACCAGGAGCAGGACTGGCTGAAGACCAATCTCGCCCGGATCTCCGGCCTGATGCAGGGGCACCGGGACCTGCCCGTGGTCGCCGAGCTGATCATGGACGAGCTGGTGCCGCTGGTGTCGGCCCAGTACGGCGCGTTCTATCTGGCCGAGGACGGCGACGAGGGGCCCGAGCTGCGGCTCGTCGGTTCCTACGGCTATCCCGAGGACGCGGGCAGGCCCACCCGCATCGCCTTCGGCCGCACCCTGGTCGGCCAGGCCGCGCGCAGCCGGCGCACCATCGTGGTGGACGAGCTGCCGGCCGGCTACGTGACGATCTCCTCCGGGCTCGGCGAGGTGGTGCCGACCGCCCTGGTGCTGGTGCCCATCGTGGTCGAGGGACAGGTCCTCGGCGTCATCGAGCTGGCGTCGGTCGCCGCGTTCACGCAGATCAACCGGGACTTTTTGGAACTGCTGATGGAGACCATCGGCGTCAACGTCAACACGATCGTGGCCAACGCCCGCACCGACGAGCTCCTCTCCGAGTCGCAGCGCCTGACCGCCGAGTTGCAGGCCCGTTCCGCCGAGCTCCAGGTCCAGCAGGAGGAGCTGCAGCGCTCCAACGCCGAGCTGGAGGACAAGGCGTCCCTGCTGGCGACGCAGAACCGGGACATCGAGGCGAAGAACCTGCAGATCGAGCAGGCCCGGCAGGAGCTGGAGGCCCGTGCCCAGCAGCTCTCGCTGGCCTCGAAGTACAAGTCGGAGTTCCTGGCCAACATGAGCCACGAGCTGCGCACCCCGCTCAACAGCCTGCTCATCCTCGCCCAGCTGCTCGCCCAGAACCCGTCGCGCAACCTCACCCCCAAGCAGGTCGAGTACGCGGGCATCATCCACTCCGCGGGCTCGGACCTGCTCCAGCTGATCAACGACATCCTGGACCTGTCGAAGGTCGAGGCGGGGAAGATGGACGTCGCGCCCGAGCGGGTGTCGCTGCGGCAGCTGATCGAGTACGTCGAGGCCACCTTCCGGCCGATGACGACGCAGAAGGGCCTGGAGTTCACGGTGTCGACGGCCGCCGGAGCACCGGCGGACCTGCTGACCGACGAGTCCCGGCTGCGTCAGGTGTTGCGCAACCTGCTGTCCAACGCGGTGAAGTTCACCGAGCGCGGCGGGGTGGAGCTGGCCGTCGAGCCGGCGTCGGACGACGAGGTGCCCGCCGGCGTGCTCCGGGGCGGTGCGGTGGTGGCCTTCCGGGTGAAGGACACCGGCATCGGCATCCCCGAGCAGAACCTGGAGTCGATCTTCGGCGCGTTCCAGCAGGCGGACGGCACGACCAGCCGCAAGTACGGCGGCACCGGACTCGGCCTGTCCATCACCCGGGAGATCGCCCAGCTGCTCGGCGGCGCCGTCACGGTGGACAGCACGCCCGACCGGGGCAGCACGTTCACGTTGTTCCTGCCCGTGGCCCGGCCCGACTTCGAGGAGCTGCTCGGCCGGGGCGCGGAGCACGCCCCGGCCGAGTCGCCCGCCGACATGCTCACCCGTCCGGCGACGGTGCCCGAGCTCACGGGCGGCCACCGGCAGCGCCCGCGGCGGCTGCTCGTCGTGGAGGAGCGGCCGCGCGGCCTGCTGACCCTCGTCGCGGAGAGCGTGATCGCCGACCTGACGCACGGACGGGACGCGGGCGACCGGCCCCCGCTCGACGTCATCACGGCCGTGGGGGCGCAGGAGGCCGCGGGCGCGCTCGCGGCCGAGCCGTGCCACTGCGTCGTCCTGGAGCTGGGCATGCCGGACTCGGAGGCGTCCCGCTTCCTGGAGGCGCTGCGCGGCGACTCCGCCCTGGCGAGCGTGCCGGTGCTCGTGCACAGCGGTCACCGCGCGGACGCGGCGCTGGAGGAGAGACTGCGCTCCGGGGCTGAGGGCGGGGCGCTGGAGTTCCTGTCCAGCCTCGACGAGCTGCGGGAGCGCATCGCGCTGCACCTGGCCGCCGAGGAGCCCGGCGACGTCCTCTCCCTGGTCCGGCCCGAGGAGCCGCAGCAGCTGGCTCCGGACGCCGTGGACGACTCGTCGGCCGGGCGCACCGTCCTCGTCGTCGACGACGACGCGCGCAACCTCTTCGCGCTCAGCGGGATCCTGGAGCTGCACGGTTTCCGGGTCCTGCACGCGGAGAACGGACGCCGCGGTATCGAGACGCTCGTGGACCACCCGGACGTCGCGCTGGTCCTGATGGACGTGATGATGCCGGAGATGGACGGCTACACGGCGACGGCCGAGATCCGCCGGATCCCCCGGTACGCCGAGCTGCCGATCATCGCGGTCACCGCGAAGGCGATGCCCGGCGACCGGGAGAAGAGCCTCGCCTCGGGCGCCAGCGACTACGTCACCAAGCCCGTCGACACCCGGGACCTCATCGCCTGCGTCCGACGGTGGCTGCCCGCATGAGCGTGCCGGCCCCCGTCCCGTACACCGGTGGGCCGGGCGGTGCGCGGCACGTCCCGTCGCGCTCCGTGGCGGTCTCGAGCCGAGGAGCGTCCTCATCGTGAACACGTCCGAGCAGCCACCCGGGCCGGCCGGCGACGCGCCGCGGGACGCGTCGGCCACGCCGCCCCTCGTGTCCGGGCCGCGGCAGTCCTGTGCGGTCGACGGGCCGGCCGCAGGCTTGCGCGCGATGGCCCCGCTGTCTCCCGTGGGCAGGCTGGCGGCCACGGTGGACCGGCTCAGCCGCGAGGTGCGGGCCGCCCAGGCGGAGGCCGACGGCCGGGCCCTGATCGAGCTCGCCAAGGGCATCCTGGTCGCGCGGCTCGGGTGTGGTCCGGCGCAGGCCGCGCGGCAGCTCGCCGAGCTGGCCGAGCAGTCCCAGGTGACTCCCCTGGAGTTCGCGGTCGACGTCATCAACCAGGCAGCCCGGGACCGGATGTCGGAGGTGACGGACGCGTTCCTGACGGCCACCGCCGCCGCGCGCGCCACGGACGCCGACGACGCCGACGACGGCGGGGACGGTGACGGCGGCGGGGGCGGGGACGGTGACGCCGGCGGGGAGGCGGTGACCGAGTCGGCCGCCGTGCGCCTGCGGGCGGCCGAGAGCGGCGCGCTGGCCGCGGACGACACCCAGGCCGTGGCCGACGCCCTGCTGGAGCAGGCGCTGCGCCCGCTCGGCGCGGCCGCCGTGGCCATCTGGGCGGCCGGGTACGACGGGTCGCTCACGTTGGCCGGCAGTGCGGGGTTCTCCCCGGCCGAGGCCACCCGCTGGCGTTACGTGCCGCCGGACGTGGCGACGGTGGCCCGGTGCGGGCTGACCGAGCGCGAGGGCCAGTGGATCACCTCGCTGGCCGGTACCGGGCTGCCCAGCGTGGGCCGGCACCAGTACCCGGACGGCGGCAGGGTCGCCGTGCCCGCCGGTACCGGAGGTCGTATCCACGGCGTGCTGGAGATCGCCTGGCCGGTGCCGCTGGCTCCGCAGCCGCCCCAGGTGGTCCGTCAGGTGGAGGCCCTGGCGGAGCTGTGCGCGCACACCCTGGAGTCGTACACGCCGCCGGACGGTGCCGGGCAGGAGCCGCCCGTCCTGCCGGACGCGGTGGAGCTGATGGACCTGGCCGACGGTCTGTACGACCCCGCCCTGGTCCTGGTGCCGCACCTGGACGCCGCCGGCAACCTGGCGGACTTCCGCATCCAGCACGTGAACAAGGGCTTCCTGGATCCCGCGGGACGGCCGCGTGCCGTCGTGCGCGGCGCGCTGCTGCTGGAGGCCTACCCGATGGCCGCCGGGGACAGCGAGCTGTTCCAGAACGTGGAGCGGGTGTACGCCACGGGCGAGCCGTTCCGGGCCCGGCACATCAACCTGACCGCGCTGGTGGACCAGGTGCCGCTGTCGGCGGTCGCGGACATCAGTGTCAGCAGGCACGGCAACGCCGTTCTGCTCATCTGGCGCATCGAGGACGAGACGGCCCGGCTGGCCAGCCTCCTCCAGCACGCCCAGCGCCTCGGCCGCATCGGCGGCTTCGAGGAGAACCTGCTGACCGGCGAGATCACCTGGAACGGACAGCTGTTCGACCTTTACGGGCGTCCGCAGACGAGTACCCCGGTGCCGCTGGAGGAGCTGACCGCCCACGCCCACCCGGACGACGCGGTCACCATCGGCCGGTTCCTGCGCACGCTCCTGCACCACCGGCGGCCGGCGTCGGCGGCGTTCCGGCTGCAGCGGCCCGACGGGGTGACCCGGCACGTCCGGGCGGTGGCCGAACCGGTCCTGGACACCGACGACCGCCTTCTCGTCGTACGGGGTGCGTACCAGGACATCTCGGCGCAGCACTGGACCGAGGTGGCACTCGCCGCTACGCGCGACCAGCTGGCGCACAGTGAGCAGCAGGCCATCGAACGCAACCGGCTGACCCTGCAGTTGCAGCACGCCATCATGCCGCCGGAGCAGACCCCGCTCAAGGTGCCGGAGCTCCAGGTGGCCGTCCGGTACCGGCCGGCGGAGACGGAGCAACTGGTGGGCGGCGACTGGTACGACGCCGTGACGCTGCCGAGCGGGCGGGTGCTGCTGTGCGTGGGGGACGTCGCCGGGCACGGCATAGAGGCCGCGACCAGCATGGTGGTGCTGCGCAACGCCCTGCGGGGCCTCGCGGTGACCGGTGCCGGGCCCGGCCAGCTGCTGTCGTGGCTCAACATCGTGGCGCACCACCTCACGGGCGGGGTCACCGCGACCGCGGTGTGCGGGCTGTACGACCCGGCCCGGCGCACGCTGCGCTGGGCCAGGGCGGGCCATCTGCCGCCGGTGCTGGTCCGCGGCACGGACGCCAAGCCGCTGCCACTGCTCAAAGGCATGCTGCTGGGAGCCGTGGCCGAGGCGGTGTACGAGGAGGACGAGGTGCAGCTGGCCGGTGAGGACACCCTGCTGATGTACACCGACGGCCTGATCGAACGCCGCGACCGCTCGGTGGAGGAGGCGCTGACCCAGCTGCTGAGCACCGTCCGTCCGACGCCGAACACCCTCGACCAGCACCTGGACCGGCTGCTCACCTACAGCAGGTCGGACACGGACGACGACACGTGCCTGGTGGGCATCCGGGTCGGGTGACGGTGGGCACGGAATCCCGGTCCCGGCCGGGCAGGTGTGACGAACGGATTCGGGGGTAATCGCTGGGCGCGGTGGGACATGATGACGCCCCACCGCCCGGCCGTATTGTTGGAGGTACACGTGCCCATAGCCCAGAATCCGCTGTCCGTCGAGGTGACGCTGCCCCGGGAGGAGGTGGCGCTGCTCACGGTGGAGGGCTACCTGGACGTCGACACCGCGACCGAACTCCAGCACCACCTGGCCAACCAACTGCACCACGGCCGACGGCACTTCCTGCTGGACCTCTCCGAGGTGCCGTTCATGGACTCGTCCGGCATGAACATCATCCTGCGGGTCTATCAGGAGGCACGCGAGCTGCCGGGCAGTGTGCACATCATCTCGCCCGCCCCGGCGGTCCGGCGCGTCCTGGATCTGACGGGGGTGAGCCTCACGGTGCCGGTCTCCGAGAGCATCGACGAGGCGCTTTCCCGCGTCGACGCCCAGCCGGCGGGTCCGCAGATACCGGAGGTGTGAGTTCCCCCTCCTACCCGGCGCTCATCCGGACCGTTCACGCGGGAGCAGGTGTCGTACGAGGTCGGCGAGTGGCTACAGTTGTCGCCCGGCAGAGTCACGTCGCCGTCACGTCGCCTCCTGGGCTGTGCGGCGCAACGCGGATGAGGAGTGGAACAGGTGCCGGAACAGGCGGAGGGAACAGCGGGATCGCCGGCGAACGAGGTCAGGGACTTTCTGCGGCGGCGCCGTGAGCAGATCGCCCAGCGGTGGGCGGACGAGCCGTTGTTCCGGGCCGTGTTCACCGTCTCGCGCGACGAGGCGGTCGAGGCGGGCAAGGCCGTGGTCGACGCGCTGGCCCAAGTGGCCGACGCGGCGCGGGTGGAGGACCCGGACGCGGCCGGATTCACGGCGGTGCGCGAGCAGTTGGCGCGGATGGGTGCGGCCCGCTCGCGGGCGGGCCTGAGCACCGCCCAGGTGTCGAGCGAACTGGCCGCCCTGCGCCAGCCGGTCGAGAACCTGCTCGTAACCGACCTCCCGGACGCCTCAGCCGAGCACGCCCGGGACTGCGTCACCACGCTGAGCGTGCTGATGGGCACCTTGCGGGTCGTGGTCATGCAGACGGCGCTCAGCGAGGGGCAGGCGCTCATCGACCGCCAGCGGCTGCAGTTGCTGGAGGTGGCCACTCCCGTCATCAAGCTGTGGGACGGCATCGTGGCCGTTCCGCTGATCGGGACGCTCGACAGCGCCCGCAGCCAGGTCGTCATGGAGACCCTGCTGGAGTCCATCGTGGAGCAGCAGGCGCGCCACGCGATCCTGGACATCACCGGGGTGCCGACCGTGGACTCGCTGGTGGCCCAGCACCTGATGAAGACGGTCGCGGCGGCCCGGCTGATGGGCGCCGAGTGCATCGTCTCCGGCATCCGGCCCGCGATCGCGCAGACCATGGTCCACCTCGGCCTGGACCTGGGCACCGTGGTCACCCGGGCGAGCCTCGCCGACGCGCTGGGCTATGTGCTGCACCAGCTCGGAGTCGGCATCGTGAACCCCGTCGCGAACGGTCCGGTCACGCGGTGAGCGAGGCGTTCCCCGGGCCCCACGCGGGTCCCGTGACGGGTCATGTCCCGGTGCTCCGGCTCGGCGAGGTGCTGTTGGTCACCCTTCAGGGAGACCTGCACGACAGCACGGCGCAGCAACTCCAGCAGGACCTCGCCGAGACCATCTCCCACAGTGGCGCCACCGGTGTGATCATCAACATCTCCGGTGTGGAGATCGTCGACTCCTTCCTCGGCCGGGTCCTGGCGGAGATCGCCGGGCAGACCGAGTTGCTGGCCGCGCGTACCGTGGTGGTCGGCATGCGGCCGGCGGTCGCGATCACCCTGGTGGAGCTGGGCCTGACGCTGCCGGGGGTGCACACCGCGCTCAGTACCGAGGTGGCCATGGAGCTGCTGACGCGGCACGCCCCGTCGTCCCGCTTCGGCGGCCTGCGCCAGGAGAGTCCGTGATGCACACTGCCGCGGGCGCACAGGCCCGCCTGCCGATCCATTCGGACATGGATCTGGTGTGGGTACGTCAGCACGTGCGGCAGGCGGCCGCCCAGATCGGCTTCGGTCTGGTGGACCAGACGAAACTGGTCACGGCGGCCAGCGAACTGGCCCGCAACACGCTCGTGTACGGCGGCGGTGGGACGATGGAGACGGAACCCCTCGCCGAGGGGGGCGCAAGGGGACTGCGGCTGACCTTCAGCGACGAAGGGCCGGGCATCGCGGACCTGGAGCAGGCGCTCAGCGACGGTTTCACCTCTGGGGGCGGGCTGGGCATGGGCCTGGGCGGCGCGCGGCGGCTGGTGCACGAGTTCGCGATCGAGAGCAATCCTGGGGCGGGCACCACCGTGCGGGTCACCTCCTGGGTGGGCCGGGCGCCTCGCCCGCGTGAGGAGATCTGATGCCGCGCGTGTGGGACGTCCCGGTGCACGACTCGACCCGGGTGCGCGACGCCCGGGTGGCCGCGGAGCACGCGGCGGCCCTGGCCGGGCTGGACGAGCAGCGCACCGCCGCCGCGGCACTGATGGCGACGGAGCTGGCCACGAACCTGCTCAAGCACGCCGGGGGTGGTCAGGTTCTCATCGACGTCGTCGCTCCCACCGTGCTCTCCGCCGACCGTGACGGCGAGTACCGGCTCGTGCAGGTCGCCACGGTCGACCACGGCCCGGGGATCGCCGACCTGTCCGCCGCCCTGCGCGACGGTTTCAGCACGACGAACTCCCTGGGCGCCGGTCTCGGCACCTGCGCGCGCCTCGCCGACGACTTCGACCTGCACAGCGACCCCGGGCGGGGCACGGTGGTGGTCGCCCGGGTCGGCGCCGTACCCGACGGCCGGGCCGCGGAGCCCGGTCCGGGGGCCGGGGTACGGGCCGGCGCGGTGAACGTCCCCTTCGGCGGGGACGACTACTCGGGCGACGCCTGGGCATGGGTCCGGGCCGGGGACCGGGTCACGCTGATGCTGGCCGACGGGCTCGGCCACGGCCCGGAGGCGGCCCGCGCCTCGACCGCCGCCGTCGAGGCGCTGCGCGGTTCGGCCCACCTCACGCCCGCCGAGGCGCTGCGGCGGCTCGACACGGCGCTGGGCGGGACTCGCGGCGCGGCCGTCGCGGTGGCCCAGGTCGACACGCGTGCCGCGGTGCTCAGGTTCGCCGGCGTCGGCAACATCGGGGCGCGGCTGTGCGCGGGCGGCACCTGGCGGCACCTGGTGTCCCGGCCCGGCATCGTAGGCACCCACCGGCCCACGACCCTGCGCGAGGAGGAAGCGGCCTGGGCGGACGACCGGGTGCTGGTCCTGCACAGTGACGGTCTGCCGAGCCGCTGGGCCCCGACGCCCGACACCTGCCGCACGACGGCCGACCCGGCGGTGACGGCCGCCGTGACGGTCCGTGACGCCAGCAGTTCCGCCCGCCCGGTGCGGGACGACACCGCCGTGGCCGTACTGGCCTCGACCCCGCCGGATGCCCGATGACCCGTACCCCACACACCACCGACGCGGCCCGGTCACGCCCCACCACCGCGCCCGGCCCGGCCCCGCTGGACCACACCGACGCGGCCCGGACCCGCACCACCACCGCGCACCCGGCCGCGGCCCCCGGCGCGTCACCCCTGGAGCACCGGCACCCCGCGGCCCCGCCCAACGGAGACCCCACCCACCCCACGCAGGACGACACCGCCCCGACCGGCCCGGCCCGGACCCCGCTGGACCGCCCATGACCCGCACCTGGCAGATCACCGACATCACCGACGCGGCCCAGGCACGCATCACCACCGCGCGCCTGGCCGCGGCCTACGGTGTGCCGCCCCTGGAGCGCGCACGGCTGCTGGCATCGCTCGGCGCGCAGTTGCGGCTGTGTCTGACCAAGGGCGGTACCTGGCGGCTCACCCTGGAGGCGGGCACGGCTTCCCGCGCCGCGCCGGCGGTCGGGGAGGGCGTGCTGCACGCCGTGCTGACGCCGTCGCACGACGCCGCAGCCGCCGGGGAGCCCCCGTGGCGGGTCACGGTGCCCTGTCCCGAGGCCGCGCCGACCGCCGATGTCGACGCGTCCGCGGACGACCCGACCACGCTGGCCGAGGCCCTGTTGGGGGCCGACGAGGACACGGCGCTGGTGCTGGACAGGCTCACCGAGCAGGAGGACCTGGTCGACTTCCACCGGGAGGAGCTGCACCAGACGAACCAGGGCGTCGTGGCCCTGCACGCCGAGCTGGACGCCGCCGGGCGGGCCCAGCGGGAGGCGTTCGCCGCCGAGCGCAAGGCGCGTACGGAGGCGGAGAACGCCCGTCGCAGGCTCACGTTCCTGGCGGACGCGAGCGCGGTGCTGACGGCGTCGCTCGACCACCACGAGATCGTGCGCCGCCTGCCGGAGCTGCTGGTGCCGGAGTACGCCACGAGCGTCGACGTCTGGCTGTTCGAGCAGGAGGGCGACCGGCCGGGGCCCGCCCATCCGGCCGCCGCCGTGGTCGCCGCCCGCACCGGGCGGCCCCAGTACGCCGCCGCTCACCCCGGCGGCCTGCCCGGCGTCGACGACCAGCCGCCCTCGGCGCTGGACCCTCGGCGGCCCCTGCTGTGCATCCCGCTGCCGACCCGGCAGGCGCCCCTGGGCGTGGTGACCCTGTCCCCGCCCGGGGAACGCTGGGACCCGGACGACGCCGTGATGGTGATCGAGCTGACCCGGCGGGCCAGCATCGCGATCGACCACGCCCAGCGCTACCAGCACAACCGCGACATCGCGGAGACGCTCCAGCGGGCCCTGCTGACGGAACTGCCCGCCCCGCCGGGACTCGGCCTGGCCGCGCGCTACCTGCCGGCCACTCACGGGCTGAACATCGGCGGCGACTGGTACGACGCGTTCCGCCAGCCCGACGGCGGCGTCATCGCCGTGGTCGGCGACGTGACCGGGCACGGGCTGCGCGCGGCCGTGATGATGAGTCAGCTGCGCACCGCGCTGCGCGCCTACGCCGTCGACGGCGGCAGCCCCGGCCGGCTCCTGACCCGGCTGCACATCTTCCTCCACCACCTCCAGCCCGACCTCTTCGCCACCGCCGTCATCGCGCGCTTCCACCCCGACGACCCCACCATGACGTGGGCCGCCGCCGGCCACCCGCCGCCGGTGCTGCGTACCCCGGACGGGCGGGTCCAGACCCTGGACGCGAGACCGGGTGCGATGCTCGGCATCCCGCTGAAGCAGGAGATCGCCGACCACACGGTGCGGCTGGCCCCGGGCTCGACGCTCGCGCTGTACACGGACGGCCTGGTGGAGCGCCGCGCCCGGGGCATAGACCCGGGCATCGCGCGGCTGGCCGAGGCGCTCGGGTCGTTCGGCCCGGCGGAGCTGGAATCGGACCTGGAGGGTTCGGCGGACGGCATCCTGCGTCCCCTGCTCAGCGACTCCGAGCGGGACGACGACGTGTGCCTGCTGCTGTGCCACCTGCGCGGGTCCGGCTGACCTGCGCCGGCACCGTCCGCCCACCGGAGGGTCCCGGCCGGTCCGCTCCCGCCCGGTGCGCTGCGGGCCCGGGCGGGGCACGGTGGTGATCGGACGTGTCGCCTGCCTGCCGCGTCCGGCTGGCCGAACCGGCGTGGGCGCGGTGGGATCGACGAGGTGCGAAGCAGCGATCCAGGGGCAGGCGAATGGCGTTCGCGGCAGACCGCCTGGAGCCGCAGAAAGGGATGAACACCGTGACACGACCCAGGATCCTGGTGGTCGGCGCAGGTTTCGCCGGCGTGGAGTGCGTCCGCCGTCTGGAGCGGAAGCTCTCCCCCAACGAGGCCGACGTCACCCTGGTGACGCCGTTCTCCTACCAGCTCTATCTGCCGCTGCTGCCCCAGGTCGCCTCCGGGGTGCTGACGCCCCAGTCGATCGCGCTCTCCCTGCGCCGCAGCAGCAGGTACCGGACCCGGATCATCCCGGGCGGCGCCATCGGCGTGGACCTCGAGGCGAAGGTCTGCGTGGTGCGCACCATCACCGACCAGATCGTCAACGAGCCGTACGACTACATCGTGCTGGCCCCCGGAAGCATCACCCGCACCTTCGACATCCCGGGGCTCACCGACAACGCGTTCGGCATGAAGACGCTGGCGGAGGCCGCGTACATCCGCGACCACGTCATCTCCCAGCTCGATCTCGCCGACGCCAGCCAGGACCCCGCGGAGCGCGCCTCCCGGCTGCAGTTCGTGGTGGTCGGCGGCGGTTACGCGGGCACCGAGACCGCGGCCTGTCTGCAGCGGCTGACGCACGCGGCCGTCAAGCGCTACAACCGGCTCGACCCGAGTCTGATCAAGTGGCATCTGATCGACATCGCCCCGAAGCTGATGCCCGAACTGGGCGAGAAGCTCGGACGCGACGCGCAGGAGGTCCTGACGCGGCGCGGGATCGAGATCTCCCTGGGCGTTTCCATCGAGAAGGCCGGCCCCGAGGAGGTCACCTTCACGGACGGCCGGGTGGTGCCCACCCGCACGCTGATCTGGACCGCCGGAGTGGTGGCGAGCCCGCTCATGGCCACGCTCGGCGCGGAGACGGTCAAGGGACGGCTCGCGGTCACCGCCGAGATGTGCCTGCCCGACCACGACGGGGTGTTCGCGCTCGGCGACTCCGCCGCCGTCCCCGACCTCGCCAAGGGCCAGGACGGCGCCGTCTGTCCACCCACCGCCCAGCACGCCATGCGGCAGGGGCGGCACGTCGCCGAGAACCTCATCGCCACCCTGCGCAACCAGCCGATGCGGCCGTACGTGCACAAGGACCTGGGTCTCGTCGTCGACCTCGGCGGCACCGACGCGGTCTCCAAGCCGCTCGGCGTCGAACTGAAGGGCCTGCCCGCCCAGGCCGTGGCCCGCGGCTACCACTGGTCGGCGCTGCGCACCGGCGTGGCCAAGGCCCGGGTGGCGGCCAACTGGACGCTCAACGCCATCGCCGGCGACGATTTCGTCCGCACCGGCTTCCAGGCCCGCAAGGCGGCCAAGCTGAAGGACTTCGAGTACACCGACGCCTATCTGACGCCGGAGCAGGTCCGCAAGCAGGTCGAGGGAGCGGGCCGGGCGCAGCTGTGACCCGGCGGCAGCGGTCCGTGCGCGACATGACATGCTGAGAAGTGGATCTCGGCGTGAACCGGCCGGGAATCGGGCGTGAATCGGGAGAGTGTACGGCGGCGTGAAGGCAGCGGGGCGCTCGGTGCGGACACGGCTGCGGGACCGCGTCGCCGCGTCCGACCCCGGGCTGCTGCGGTTGACGGCGGGCCTGCGGACGGTGGGCGCCATCGCGCTGGCGCTGGCGGTGCTCGCGGCGTTCGGTGCGGACGTCACCCATCTGGTGGCGGGCGCCATGGCGGCGATGGTCGCCACCTTCGCCATCCGGGAGAAGGAGCCCAAGGGGCAGGCCGTCACCCTCGCGCTGGGCCTGCCCGTCGCCCTGGCATCGGTGTCGATCAGCGCCCTGCTCACCTCGCGGGTCGTCATCGGTGACGCCTTCTTCGTCGTACTGATCTTCTGTGCCGTCTTCGTCCGCCGGTTCGGCGACCGCGGCACCGCGCTCGGGCTGATCGGCTTCCAGGTCTACTTCGTGTCCCTGTTCGTCGGCGCGAAGATGTCGGTGCTGCCGGGGCTGTTGGGTGCCATCGCGGTGGCGTTCGTGTGCAGCGCGGTGGTGCGCTTCGCGGTGGTGCCGGAGACACCGGCGGGCGTGCTCCAGCGGCTGCGGCAGGCGTTCCGCGCCCGGCTGGCGCAGCTGATCGCCACCCAGAGCGAACTGCTGGACGCCGGTCCGGACGGGATCGAGAAGACGCTGGAGCACCTGCGCGACGGCACCGCGCGCCTGCACGAGACGGCCCTGATGATCCAGTCCCGGCTGGAGGAGGGCACTCCCGACGCGTCCACGGCGCGTCTGGTGCAGCGGCGCATCGCGGACGCCGAGATCGCCGCCGAGCGACTCGGCCTGCTGCTGCTGACCGCGCGCAGCGCGGAGCGGGCGGACACCCTGACCCTGCATCTGCCGGGCGCGCCCGCGCCCTCGGTGGGCCGCTCACCGGCGCCCGGCGAGGCCACCGAGATCCTGCGCCGCGATCTCGGGGCGCTGCGCACGCTGGTGCTGCGGCCACCCGCCGAGGCGCGCGGTACCGCGCTGTCCCACCTGCGCAACCGCCTCCTCGGCTACCGCGACGAGGAGAACCTGCCCGAGGCGATCCCGGCGGTCCAGGACGTGTTCCGCGGCATCGGTGAGACGGCGCGTGCGGTCATGGGCCTGCGGATCGCCCTGGACGGACCGCAGGACGAGTCGGACGACACTCCCGCGACGACCCGTTCCCGGGAGGAACTGGACGCCGAGGACGCCGCCATCGACGGCGGTGAGGAGCCCGCCCCGAAGGAGGAACCGACCGGGCTGCGGCGGCCCACCACGCGCGCCGCGGTGCAGGTGTCGGTGGGGTCGTCGCTGGCCATCCTGGGCGGCGAGCTGCTGTCCGCCGAACGCTGGTACTGGGCGGTGCTCGCGTGCTGGATCGTCTTCCTGAACACGGCCTCCACCGGCGAGATCCTCGTCAAGGGCTACCGCCGCGTGCTGGGCACGATGCTCGGAGTGGTGGCCGGCATCGTGCTGGCGGGCCTGGTGGGCGGCCACACGTGGATCGCGTTCGGGCTGGTGCTGCTGTTCATCTTCGCGATGTTCTACACGGCGCCGCTGTCGTACACGCTGATGTCGTTCTTCGTGACGGCGATGCTGGGGCTGCTGTACACGCTGCTGCACACCTACAGCCTGTCGGTGCTGCTGCTGCGGGTGGAGGAGACGGCGCTCGGCGCGGCCTGCGGGATCGTGGCGGCGGCGCTGGTGCTGCCGATACGCACCGACCGGCGTACGAACGAACTGCTCGGCACGGTGCTGGAGCGGCTCACCGACGTCACCGAGGGAGCGGTCGACCAGCTCAGTGGCGGGCCGGCGGCCGATCTGCTGGACACGGCGCGGGAGCTGGACCAGGCGCTGGGCGATCTGCGGGCCGCCACGCAGCCGCTCACCCATCCGATCACTCCACTGCGGGCCCGGCGCAACACCGCCCAGTACGTGGTCGCGCTGCTGGAGACCTGCGCCTATCACGCGCGGTCCCTGGCCGCTACGGCCGAGCTGCTGCCGGCCCACCCCTCGATCGCGGCCGACCCGCGGCTGCGCGGGGCGGTGCGGCGCACGGTGCGCAACATCGAGGCGATCGCCGCCCGCGTCGCCGACGAGGACGCGGAGACCGAGGTGGAGACCGGGCCGAGCATCGCCTCGCTGCTGGCACCGGACGCCGCCGGGGTGCCGCGGTACGGCCGCATCACCGGCCGGGTACTGCGGCACCTGGAGCGCCTTGACGAAGCGGTCGTGGGTCTGGCCCGGCCGCTGGGCGTGCCCGTCGCGCCACCGAAGCGGTGACGCTCAGAAGTCGCTGGGCAGACCGCTCGCCTCGGCGATGCCGCGCAGTTCCTCGTTCTGCACGTGGCGTTCCTTGAGGTAGTCGGCTATCTCCCCGAGGCGTTCGGGGTCGGAGGCGGTGGCCGCGTCGGTGACGACCCGGACCGGGCCGGTCTCGTCGGTGCTGATCTCGACGACCTCGTTGTCCAGCCGGCCCGTGACCGCGGTGGCGATGACCAGGGCGGCCTCGTCCCTGATGGTCTGGGGCAGCGCCTCGGCGTTGTCCCCGTCGAGGGAGAAGTCGATGGTGGGCATCTGGTGCTCGTCGATCGCCTGGAGGACGGGTTCCACCACGCTGAGCAGGAGCTGGTAGTCGTCGGTCTCCATGCGTATGCGCAGGAGGTCGAGGTAGACGTCCACGGGACGTCCGTCCGGCGGAGGAATCTCGTGTTCGTTCATTCGCCCCGGGTTCCCCGTGCGGCGCGGCTCAGACGCGGCGCCATCGCGCGAGGGCGAAGGAGAACCCGCCGAAGAGCATCAGACCTGCGGCGACGCAGATCAGCAGCCAGGGCCCGAGCGGGGTTTCGGCGAAGGAGCGGAGGGTGTCGTCCAGTCCCTTCGCCTTGTCGGCTTCGTAGTCGACGGCGGCCCGCACGGCGAAGGCGCCCGCCGCGGCGAAGACCAGCCCGCGTGCCGCGCCGCCTCCGACGCCGGTGACGTCGACCAACCGCCGGGCCCGGGGGCTCAGCGCGCCGATCTTCAGCTTCTTGTGATAGCTGCGGCGCACCGCCTGTACGCCGATCACCACTCCGGCGACGACGATCGCGACGCCGGCCACGCCCACGAGCCACCGGCCGGCGGGCATCTCCATCACCTTGGCCGTGACGTCCCGGGACTGCTGGTCGCTGGAGCCGCTGCCGCCGGTCCCGGCCGCGAAGGCCAGTACGGAGTAGGCGACGAACGCGTAGAACACGCAGCGCGCGGCGGCCGGCAGCCGCTTCTTCGCCGTGTGGCCGTCCTTGCCCGTGGCGCCGAACAACGCCTCGGACAGGCGCCACAGCGCCATGCCGACGAGCCCGACACCGAGCGCCCACAGCAGTGCGGCGCCGAAGGGCTTGTCCGACAGCTCGGCCAGGGCGCCTCCGCGGTCCGCCTGCCGGGTTCCGGTGCCGAAGCCGATCTGCAGGGCCAGGATGCCGACCAGCAGGTAGATCACGCCGCGAGCGGTGAGACCCGCCCGGGCGGCCCCCTCGGCGGCCGAACCGTTCGCCGCCCGCCTGGCCCGACTGCGGCCGGTGCGTGCCATGACACGTGCGTTCATGTGGACCTCCCCTCCCGGACTCCGCATGCCCCGGCACGCTCCGCGCACACCGGGCGGCGGTGCCCTGACCCGGCGAACGCGCGCCGCCCCCGTGTCACCGTGACGCACGGCTGCCCGTACGCCGCCTCGCGGCATACGGGCAGTCACGCCACCGCACGTCCCCGCCGTGGGTCAGTCCGCCACTCCCGCGGGCTCGGCGACGGGTACGGGCACGGGGGCCGGGCCGGCCGCGAGCCAGCGGCGGGCGGCCTCCAGGGCCAGTGCCACGTCACGTGTGCCGGTCGACACGCACAGCGTGTACGCCAGGTCCCGGGTCCGGGGGCCCGGTCCGCCGGTGTCGTCGGCGGGCTCGCACAGTGCGGCCGCCTCGTACTCGTCGACGAGTCTGCGCAGCACCGCGGGGTGAGGCATCAGCATCCGTCTCGTTCCTCCTTCGGTCCTCTGTACGTCAGGTACACACCGGCCGTCAGGTGCGCACCGGCCGGCCGGCCCCCCTGCGGCCCACCCGCTGGCCCATCGCCTCGTCGCGGACGCGGGCGCAGCTGCGGCTGATGAGCCGCGAAACGTGCATCTGCGAGATGCCCAGGCGGTCGGCTATACAGCTTTGCGTCATGTCCTCGAAGAAGCGCATGTAGAGGATGGCGCGCTCGCGTTCGGGCAGCCTGCGCAGCCCTTCCTTGGCGGACTCGCGGTCGATCACGGTGTCGTACGAGGCGTCCGCCGCGCCGAGGGTGTCCGCGAGGCTGTAGCCGTCGTCGCCGGCCGACAGTTCGGCGTCCAGCGAGAGGGTGCTGAAGCTCTCCAGGGCCTCCATCCCGGCGCTGACCTCGTCCTCGGTCAGTCCGGTGTGGGCGGCGAGTGCGGCCACCGAGGGTTCGGGGCTGCCTGGGTTCTGGGTGAGCTCGCGCCGGGCCACCCGCACCTTGTTGCGCAGTTCCTGGACCCGGCGGGGCACCCGCAGGGCCCACATCCGGTCCCGGAAGTGGCGCTTGACCTCGCCGGTGATGGTGGGCACGGCGTAGCTCTCGAAGGCTCCCCGTTCCGGGTCGAAGCGGTCGATGGCCTTCACCAGGCCGAGCGCCGCGACCTGGCGCAGGTCTTCGATGGACTCGCCGCGGTCCCGGAACCGCCCGGCGATCCGGTGGGCCATGGGCAGCCAGGCCGTGACGAGTTCGTCGCGCACGGCGTCGCGTTCGGGTCCGTCGTCCAGCCCCGCCAGCCGGCCGAAGAGGGCCATGGTGTCGGGGGCGTCGTCGTGCCGGCGACGGGCGGGAGCGGCGGTGGCAGTAGCCGCGGCGTGGGCGGGCTCGGGGGTCGCGGGACGGGTGGCGGACGTTTCGATGAGCATGCCGATTCGCTCCTGAACGGTGGTCTCAGGGGACTTTCCGCGGGAACGGCACTGTCCGGGTCACTCACCCGGAGGGCCGAAGCAGCCATACCGCTCCCGCTGCTGCGCCTCCGGTCCGAAGCACGAACTTGCGACTGCCCCCACCCCGGTGGAACAAACTCCGCTTTTCGAAAAGTACTCAGGACAGCGGAACGACCACGGTGATGCACTTGCCTCCCGTGGGAAGGTCTGCCACCCGCACGTCGCGTGCGAGCCTGCAGACGATCGGCCAGCCCCGGCCGCCCACGCGGCGGCGCCCCTGGGTGTCGGTCGGCGGCACGGCCACCGGCAGGTCGTGGCTGCGGTCGCACACCGAGAGCCGGACGCCGGGTCCGACGACGTCGACCTGGAAGTCGGTGATGCCGCCGCCGTGCAGGATCGCGTTGGTGGTCAGTTCGGAGGCGACGAGCACCGCGTCCGACAGGGCGCCCGCGTCGCACGACGTGTGGCCGTCGGTGCCGCAGCATTCGGTGACGACGCGTTCGACGGTCCGGCGTGCCTCGGCCGGTTTGCAGGGCCGGTACCGCCGCTTCCGGTCCGCGCCGTACTGTTCGACGACGGGTTCGGTCGTGCGCCTGTCACACATCCGTCAGCTCCCTGGTCGGTGGGATGGGCCGGATCCGGTCAGCCCCACGCCGTGTGTACGCCGTGCGGCCTCGCTACTTCCGGCTGACCTCTGCCCGTACCCCCAAACCTCCGGCCCTCCTTACGGCCCAGCGGCCATCCAGGCGCCCTGCGGGGGTACGCGGAGTGCATGACGGATGTTGTGGACTCGGACGAACTGCTGCGCCGCATGCACCGCGCGAGGGCCTGCGCGGTGGAACAGGAGCGGATCTGGCGGACGCGGAGCGAAGAGCTGCGGCCGACCGATCCGGAGGGGTCCCGGGAGGCCGCCGTACGGACGATCGCGTACGAGGCCGTCCTGCGGGTGCTGGACGAGGTGCTGACCCCGGGGCGGAACGCGCAGTGAGGAGCCGCGGGGCGGATTGACGGGGTTTTCCGTCCTGCGGTATCTGCGCAGTGGCCTGGAGGCCGGGATGTACCTACCGGACCCGAGCGACCCGGAACTGGAGACGGTCAGGGTCGTCGCGGAGGACGGCGAGTGAAACGGGTCACGTGCCCTGGTACCGGTTTCACGGAACGGACGGAGATGGTTTAGCGTTCATCCATACGTGGCGACGAAGTCGACCGGAGTGTCCTTCGTGCGTCACCGCTTACGGCCCTGGCTGGCTTCCCCCGTCCAGCCAGGGCTTTTTCCTGCCCTGGCGGTACCCTCCCCGGCTCCGGCACGGAATCCGTACGGGATCCGCCGTCCGCCGAGGTGCTCAGGGCGCGGAGAGCGACTGAAATGGGCATAGGGAAAGCCCCGGAACCGAATCGCCGGCGAGGAGCCCCGTGTTATGACCAAAGCGATCAAACTCCTGACCGCGCTCCCCCGGCCCCAGCGCGAGCGGCTGATGGCGCTCGCCCGGGAAGTGTCCTTCCCGGAGGACTGCCGGATCTTCGAGGCGGGAGACAGGGCCGACCGCTTCTGGGTCGTCCGCTCCGGTGCGGTCTCCCTGACCCAGCAGGTGACGTCCCTGCAGCGGGTCACGGTCGCCAGTCTCGGCGCGGGCGACCTGCTCGGCTGGTCCTGGCTGTTCCCGCCCTACGAGTGGGATTTCGGCGCCGAGGCCTTCAGCCCGGTGCGGGCCTACGAGTTCGACGCGGCCCCGGTGCTCGCCCTGTGCGACGAGGAACCGCACCTCGGCATCGTGCTGGTGCGGTCGGTCGCCGAGATCCTCGCGCACCGGCTGGAGACCACCAGGGGCCGGCTCATGGAGCACTACGCGTTGCACGGGCGCGGCTCCCTGTGAGGTCCCGTCGGACGCGGTAGCGGCGCAGCGCCGGCACCGCGGCCGCCAGGGCCGGCATCACCAGGCCGACGAGCAGCCCGCCTCCGGCCACCGCCTCCCGCGCGCCGAAGGCGGAGCCCGCGCCACCGTGCAGGACGTCGGCCAGGCGCGGGCCGCCCGCCACGACGACGGTGAAGACGCCCGGCATGCGCCCGCGCATCTCGTCGGTCGCGGCGGGCAGCCGGGATCGCGCCGCGGAACACCATGGAGACCATGTCGGCGACGCCCGCCACGCAGCTCCGTTCGAGCGCAGGGGACGCGTATGACCGGGTCCGGCCCGCTCCCCGGTCAGGCTCCGGCGACGAGCGTGACGCCGAGGACGATCATCGTGGCGGCGACCACTGCGTCCAGGACCCGCCAGGCCGCGGGGCGGGCCAGGAAGCGGCCGAGGCAGCGGGCGCCGAAACCGAGCGCGGCGAACCAGCACAGGCTGGCGGCCGCGGCACCCAGGCCGAACGTCCAGCGCAGCGGGCCCCGGTCGGCTGCCACCGAGCCCAGCAGGAACACCGTGTCGAGGTAGACGTGCGGGTTGAGCCAGGTCAGTGCCAGGCAGGTGAGGATCGCCCGCCGACGGGAGCCCGCGGCGTCACCGTCCGCCCGCAGCGCGCCGGCCGGCCGGAACACGCGCCGAGCGGCCAGGGCGCCGTAGCAGAGCAGGAAGGCGCCGCCGATCCAGGCGACCGCGGTCAGTGCGCCCGGCCAGGCCACGACCACCGCGCCCACCCCGCCGACGCCCAGGGTGATGAGCAGGGCGTCGGACAGGGCGCAGATACCGACCACGGCGAGGACCGCGTCGCGGCGGATCCCCTGGCGCAGGACGAAGGCGTTCTGGGCACCGATGGCGACGATGAGCGAGAGGCCGGTGCCGAAGCCCGCGGCCGCGGCGGTGAGTGCGTTGGTCATGCCTTTGACGCTAAGTGGACGATCACAGCAGGTACAGCTAAAGATTCTTACGTATCCTTAGTGTTCGTGATGACCTGATGACATGATGACGGGATGACCGGCACGACGGGAATGGCCACGGCCGCCTTCGCGGATCTTCCGCTCGACCAGGTACGGACGCTGCTGGCCGTGGTGGACGAGGGCACCTTCGACGCGGCCGCCGCGGCGCTGCACGTGACACCGTCCGCGGTCAGCCAGCGGGTGAAGGCGCTGGAGCAGCGCACCGGCCGGGTGCTGCTGCTGCGCACCAAGCCGGTACGGCCGACGGATTCCGGCGCCGTGCTGGTGCGGCTGGCCCGCCAGGTGGCCCGGCTGGAGCGGGACGCGTACGCCGAGCTGGGACTGAGCGGGGCCGGGGAACCGACGCGGGTCTCGGTCGCCGTCAACGCCGACTCGCTCGCGACCTGGTTCCTGGGCGCCCTCACGCGGGTGCCCCGGGAGCCGCGGCTCTGTTTCGAACTGCGCCGCGAGGACGAGGACCACACGGCGACCCTGCTGCGGGAGGGCGTGGTGATGGCGGCGGTGACCTCGTCGCCCGACCCCGTTCCCGGCTGCACCGTCCGATACCTGGGCCGGATGCGGTACCTCCCCTGCGCCAACCCCGGTTTCGCCGAGCGGCATCTGGACGGACCCCTGCGGGAGTTGCTCGTCGAGGCGCCGGTGGTGATCTTCGACCGGCGGGACGACTTCCAGGACGGTTTCGCGCGGCGCCTCGGTCACGACGGCGCGGGTTCCGCGCGGCACTACGTGCCGACCTCGGAGGGCTTCGCCGAGTCGGTCGCCGCCGGCCTGGGCTGGGGCATGGTGCCCGAACCGCAGGCGGAACCGCTGCTGCGCGGCGGGCGGCTCGTCGAGTTCGCCCCGGATCTGGCGGTGGACGTCCCGCTGTACTGGCAGCAGTGGAAGCTCGACTCCCCGGCGCTGGCGACGGTGGCCGAGGCGGTGGCGGCGGCGGCGCGGGAAGAGCTGCGGAGGTAGGCACGACGGCACGACCGAAGGCGCGGCGCCGGTTTCACTCCGCTGCCGACAGGTCACCCGCAACGGAGTAAGGCATTCACGAGGGCGCGAACGATACCGATCGCAGGTGACTTTGATGGACAACTGGCGAGAGCACGCCGCGTGCCGCACGGAGGACCCCGACCTGTTCTTCCCGATCGGCACCACCGGCCCGGCCGCTTTGCAGACCGAGCAGGCGAAGACGGTCTGCCGGCGCTGCCCGGTCCAGGAGCAGTGTCTGCGCTGGGCACTCGACACGGGGCAGACCATCGGCGTCTGGGGCGGCACCAGTGAGTTGGAACGCCGTGCGCTCAAGCGGCGCGAGGCCGTGCGCAGGAAGTCCGGCTGATTGCGGTGCGACCCCGTCACCTCCGGCACCCGGACGTGGAGCCGGCCGCCCCGGAGGCGCGTCCGAACTCCTCGGCCACGTACGGGAACTGGCGCGCGAGGGGGACGTGACCCTGCTCACGGCGTCCAAGTCGCCCGAGGAGAGCCATGCCGCCGTGCCCCTCCGTCTCCTCGACGAGGCGTGAGGAGACGGAGGAGCCGGGGAAGCAGGCGAGTCGCGTCCTTCGATCAGCCGGTCTGCCGCGCCGCGGCCCGGCCCGCCGCCCGCCCGGAGAACAGGCACCCGCCGAGGAAGGTGCCCTCCAGCGCGTTGTAGCCGTGTACCCCGCCGCCGCCGAAGCCGGCCACCTCACCGGCCGCGTACAGGCCCTCGACGGGTGTGCCGTCGGCACCCAGGGCGCGGGAGTCGAGGTCCGTCTGTATGCCGCCGAGGGTCTTGCGGGTGAGGACGTGCAGCTTGACCCCGATCAGCGGGCCCGCCGCCGGGTCGAGGATGCGGTGCGGCGTGGCGACCCTGCCGAGTCGGTCGCCGATGTAGCGGCGGGCGTTGCGGATGCCCTGGACCTGGGCGTCCTTGGCATAGGGGTTGGCCATCTGGAGGTCGCGGGCCTCGATCTGGCGCCGGATCAAGGCGGCGTCCAGGAGAGGCTTGTCGGTCAGCCCGTTCATCTTGTCGACCAGTTGCTCCAGGTTCGGCGCGGACACGAAGTCGGCGCCCTTGCGCAGGAAGGCGTCCACCGGGCCCGGCGCGCCCTTGCCGAGGAGGCGTTCGCGCAGGAACCCGGCGCGGTCCTTGGCGGTGATGTCGGGGTTCTGCTCGGATCCGGAGAGCGCGAACTCCTTCTCGATGATCTTCTGGGTGAGGATGAACCAGGAGTGGTCGTGGCCCGCGAGGTCATCGGCCGTGCGCAGGTGCCGGAGGGTGCCGAGGGTGTCGTAGCCGGGCAGGCAGGGCTCCGGCAGACGGCGGCCCAGGGCGTCGAACCACATCGAGGACGGTCCGGGCAGGATGCGGATGCCGTGGCCGGGCCAGATCGGGTCCCAGTTGCGCACGCCCTCGGTGTAGTGCCACATGCGGTCGCGGTTGACCAGGCGTGCGCCCGCCTCGGCGCTGATGTCGAGCATCCGCCCGTCGACGTAGGCGGGGACGCCGGTGACCATCTCGGCGGGCGCGGTGCCGAGGCGCTCCGGCCAGTGGCGGCGGACGATGTCGTGGTCGGCGCCGATGCCCCCCGAGGTGACGATCACGGCCTGGGCGGTGAGTTCGAACTCGCCGACGGCGTCGCGGTTGGAGGCGACTCCGCGGGGCGAGTGGTCCTCGGCCAGTACCGTGCCGCGCACGCCGCGCGCGGTGCCGTCCTCGACGACCAGGTGGTCGACGCGATGGCGGTGGTGGAGGGTGAGCAGCCCGTCGCGCACGGCCTGCTTGGCGTGGGCCACGAACGGTTCGACGACGCCTGTGCCGGTGCCCCAGGCGATGTGGAAGCGGGGCACGGAGTTGCCGTGCCCGCCGGCCCGGAGGTCGCCGCGCTCCGCCCAGCCGACGGTGGGCAGGAAGGTGATGCCGTGTCCCGCGAGCCAGGACCGCTTCTCCCCCGCCGCCCACTCGACGTACGCCCGGGCCCAGCGCACGGCCCAGGAGTCCTCGTCCTCGGTCCGGTCGAAGCCCGCGCTGCCCTGCCAGTCGTTCCAGGCCAGGTCGAAGGAGTCCTTGACACCGAGGCGGCGCTGCTCGGGGGAATCGACGAGGAAGAGGCCGCCGAAGGACCAGAAGGCCTGCCCGCCGAGGTTGGCCGCGTTCTCCTGGTCGACGAGGGCGACCCTCCTGCCCCTGCTGGTCAGTTCGTGGGCCGCGACCAGTCCGGCCAGGCCCGCTCCGACCACGATGACGTCGGCATCCATGGCGACCGTCCCTTCCTGTTCCGTGTCGTTGGGTTCGAGTGGTGTCGCGTCATTGGGTTCGAGTGGTCCCGCCGCCCCCGGCGAGCAGTGCGGTGAGCAGCTGCCCCAGCCAGGCTCTGGCGTGCTCGACGTCCCGGTCCAGGAGCAGTTGGGTGGTGACTCCGTCGTACGCGGCGACCACGGCGTGCGCGGCGCCGTCGGCGCCGCCCAGCACGGCGGGCAGGGTCGCGTCCCCCCGCGCACCGGCGAGCCGGTCGGCGATCGCACGTCTGAGCCGCGCCCGGTGCTCCAGCAGAGTCCGCGCCACGGCCGGGTCGCGCGCGGCGTGCACCAGGAAGTCCGTCTTCACCAGGAGCCAGTCCCGGTCCAGGAGCAGCACCTCGGTGACTCGGTCCACGGCGGCGGGGACGTCCAGGTCCGGACCGTCCAGCGCGAGGGCGCCGGACACCTGCTCCGCGATCAGGTCGGCCCGTTCGCGGTAGAGGGCGAAGAACAACTCGTCCAGACTGTCGAAGTTCGAGTAGAAGGCGCCCCGGCTGTATCCGGCGGCCTCGCAGACCTCCTCGATCGACACCCGGCCGAATCCCTTGGCGCCGAACACCGCGAAGGCCGCGTCCAGGAGGTTCGCGCGGGTGCGCGCGCGGCGCCTGGTCACGCGCCCGGCCGTCGCCCTCACCACCGCCTCCGGACCTCCTCCGTTCGATTCGCGAATGTATCGGATACACCGGCGTATCCGAAGGGGTGTGACGCAGCGCGTGACACGCATAGAACACATTTTCGAATGAGGAGTACGCTGATGCCATGACCACGCACCTCCAGGGCTCGCTCTTCGACCAGACGGACGAGGCCCGGCTCGGCCCGCTCGCCGGGCTGCACCGCACCCACCTGGGCTCCGGGGCCTGGATCGACCTGCTCCCCGGGTGGCTGGGCGGCGCCGACGCGCTGTTCGAGCGGCTGGCCGCCGACGTCCCGTGGCGCGCCGAGCGACGGGCCATGTACGACCAGGTGGTCGACGTGCCCCGCCTGCTCGCGTTCTACGGCGAGGGCGACACGCTGCCGCACCCGCTGCTGACCGAGGCGCGCGACGCGCTGTCCGCGCACTACGCCCAGGAGCTGGGCGAGCCGTTCACCACCGCCGGCCTGTGCCACTACCGCGACGGCCGGGACAGCGTCGCCTGGCACGGCGACCGGATCGGAAGAGGCGCGCGCCAGGACACGATGGTCGCCATCCTCTCCGTCGGCGCTCCGCGGGACCTGCTGCTGCGCCCGGCGGGCGGGGGCGGCGACACGGTACGCCGGCCGCTGGGCCACGGCGACCTGATCGTGATGGGCGGATCCTGCCAGCGCACCTGGGAGCACTGCGTCCCCAAGAGCACCCGCGCCGCGGGCCCACGCGTCAGCGTCCAGTTCCGCCCGCACGGCGTGCGCTGAGGCCCGTGCGGCGGCGTGCGCTGAGGCCCGTGCGGCGGCGTGCGCCGAGGGCCGTGCGGCGGCGTGCGCCGAGGGCCGTGCGGCGGCGTGCGCCGAGGGCCGTGCGGCCCTTTCGGCTGCCGTGTCTGGTTGGCTGTCCTGTCGGGCAACCACCTGGAAGGCGGGAGACCACCATGCGCGCGGACGTACGGCAAGTCGCCGACGACACCTACCTGGTGCACGGCGGCCACACCAACTGGGTCCTCCTCACCGACGGCGACGCGGTGACCCTGGTCGACACCGGCTACCCCGGCGACCGGCAGCTCCTGCTCGACTCCCTGGCCGTCGTCGGGAGCTCACCCGAGGCGGTCGAGGCGGTGCTGATCACCCACGCGCACAACGACCACCTGGGCTCGGCCGAGTATCTGCGCGCCGCCCACGGCACCCCGGTGCTCCTCCACGAGGCCGAGGTGCCCCACGTCCGGCGGGACTTCCTCCAGCAGGTGTCGGTCGGCACGGTCCTCGGCAACGCCTGGCGGCCGGGCGTACTGCGCTGGGCGGTGCACGTGCTCCGCTCCGGCGGCACCGAGCAGCACCCGGTGTCCGCGCCGGAGCCCTTCCCGGCCGACGGCGCCCTGGACCTTCCCGGCCGGCCCGTGCCGGTGCACACCCCCGGACACACCGACGGGCACTGCGCCTACCACCTCCCCGACGCCGGGGTGGTGATCTCCGGCGACGCGCTGGTGAGCGGGCACGCCACCTCCCGGATCGCGGGCCCGCAACTGCTGCCCGGCATGTTCCACCACGACCTGGCACGCACCGTGACGTCCCTCGACGTCCTGGCGGGGCTGGACGGCGACGTCCTGCTGCCCGGGCACGGGCCCGTCCACCGCGGCCCCGTGAAGGAAGCCGCCCGACAGGCGCAGGAACGGGCGTTCTAGAGTCGGGGCATGGCCTTGCAGATCAGCGCCACCAATCCGGAGCACCCCGCGCTCCTGCTCGAACTGCCGTGGCAGACGCCCCTGGAGGAGTGGCCCGAGGAATACCTCGTGCCGCTGCCCCGCGGCATCTCCCGCCACGTCGTCCGCTACGCCCGGGCCGGGGACGAGGTGATCGCCGTCAAGGAACTGGCCGAACGGCCCGCGCTGCGCGAGTACCAGCTGCTGCGCGACCTGGACCGGCTCGCCATCCCCGCGGTGGACGCGCTGGCCGTGGTCACCGGCCGCACCGGCGCCGCCGGCGAGGCGCTGGAGCCGGTGCTGGTCACCCGGCACCTCGGCGGCTCGCTGCCGTACCGGTCGATGTTCGAGACGACGCTGCGCCCGGCGACCATGCACCGTCTGATGGACGCCCTGGCCGTGCTGCTGGTCCGGCTGCACCTGGCCGGCTTCGCCTGGGGCGACTGCTCGCTGTCCAACACGCTCTTCCGGCGCGACGCGGGCGCCTACGCCGCGTACCTGGTGGACGCCGAGACCGGTGAACTGCATCCTCGGCTCAGCCCCGGGCAGCGCGACTACGACCTCGACCTCGCCCGGGTGAACATCAGCGGTGAGCTGCTGGACCTGGAGGCGTCGGGGGCGCTTCACCCCTCCGTCGACCCGATCGACTTCGGCATGGAGATCTGCGCCCGCTACCGGAGCCTGTGGGAGGAGCTGACCCGCACCTCCGTCTATCCGGCGGGCAAGTACCACTACATCGAGCGCCGGATCCGGCGGCTCAACGACCTCGGCTTCGACGTGGCCGAGATGCAGATCGAGCACGCCTCCAACGGCGACACGGTCACCTTCGTCCCCAAGGTCGTCGACGCGGGCCACCACCAGCGCCAGTTGTTGCGCCTGACGGGCCTGGACGCCGAGGAGAACCAGGCCAGGCGGCTGCTCAACGACCTGGAGAGCTGGATGGCCACCCAGGACGACTACGCCCCGGGCGACCCCCTCGGTGCCCGCCCGGAGGTCCTCGCCCACCGCTGGGTGCGCGAGGTCTTCCGGCCCACCGTGCGGGCGGTGCCGGTGGAGCTGCGCGGCGCGATGGACCCGGCCGAGATCTACCACGAACTGCTGGAGCACCGCTGGTACCTGTCCGAGCGGGCCCAGCACGACATCGGCCTCGACACGGCCGTCGTCGACTACATCGAGAACATCCTGCCCAAGGCCCGGGAGACCCTGCAGCCCACGGCGGACTGAGCGGCGTACCGGTCCGTCACGTGTGCGGGACCACCGCCACCGGGCAGTCCGCGTGGTGCAGCACACCGTGCGCCACCGAGCCGATCCGGGCGCCGACGGCCGTACGGCGGGCGCGGCGGCCGACGACCACCAGCTGGGCGCCCGCGGCCACCGACAGCAGCACCTGCCCCGCGCTGCCCATCTCCACGTGCTCGATCACCGGGACGTCGGGGAAGCGCTCGCGCCACGGTCCGAGCGCCTCGCCGAGCGCCTTCCTCTCGTACTGCTCCAGGCCCCCGGCCTCGTCGGCGAGCCGCATCGAGCCCGGGCTGTAGGTGAACACCGTCGGCAGGGCCCAGGCCCGGACGGCACGCACGGCGGCACCGCGGGCGGCGGCCGCCTCGAAGGCGAAGCCGATCACGTCGGCGCTGTCCTCCGGATCCCCCTGCTGTCCCACGACGACCTCGCGGCCGGCGGCCTCGCCCCCGGCCCGTACGAGGACGACGGGGCGGTTCGTCTCGGCGATCACCTGCTGGCCCACGGAGCCGAGCAGGAAGCCGACGACCGCCCCGTGGCCGCGCGAGCCGAGCACCAGCGTCTCGGCGTCGGCCGCGGCGGCGAGCAGTACGGCGACGGCGTCGTCGGCCTCGCGGATCTCGGTGGACACCGTGAGGTCCGGATGCCGCTCGGTGACGGCGCGCACCGACTCGGCGACCGAGTCCCGCGCCCACCGCTCCTGCGCGTCCCGGTCCCCCGCGCCCGCCGCGTCCAGCGTCTGGAACCGCCAGGCGTGCACGACGTGCAGCGGTGTTCCGCGGCGGTCCGCCTCCCTCGCGGCCCAGGCCAGTGCGGCCAGGCTCTCCTCCGAGCCGTCGACCCCTGCCGTGATCGGGCGCGTCATGCGGGTCCCTCCCTGTGTCGCGGTCACGTCCATGGGGCCAGTCTTCCCTACGCCGCCCTGATGACCTCGAGGCGGGCGTCCGCACGCTGGGCCCTCGGGGCGGTCTCCGGCCCCGGGTGGCGGTTTCCGGCTCTCTGAGCGGGGCCCGGCGATCGGACCTGCGGTGGACGGCAGACCGGTGCGGTGACGGGGCCCCGGTCCGGCGGCCCGGTCGGGCGGAGCCGTCCGGTGTGCGGCCCGGTCGGGCGGAGCCGTCCGGTGTGCGGCCCGGTCGGGCGGAGCCGTCCGGTGTGCGGCCCGGCTGCGCGACGACGGCGTGACCGAGCGGCGCCGCCCGGCGCCCTTGCCCGCGCGGGGCTGTCGGAGGCGCCTGCCAGGATGGGCGTCGTGCAGCAGACCTCCTTCAGCAGCCCGCTCGTCGGTCGCGAGGCCGAACTCGCGCGCCGCACCGGCGCACTGGAGCGCGCCCGTTCCGGCGAGGCGCGCGCCGTGCTGATCGCCGGGGGCGCCGGGGTCGGCAAGACCCGGACCCTGGACGAGGTGCCGGCGACCGTGCGCCGGTGCTCACCGCCCGTGAGCGGGATGTGCTGCGGTTGCTCGCCCTCGGCCGCAGCAACCGCCAGATCGGCGAGGAGCTGTTCATCAGCGCCAAGACGGCGAGCGTCCACGTCTCCAACATCCTGGCCAAGCTGGCGGCGGCGAGCCGCACGGAGGCGGTGGCGATCGCCTACCGACAGGGCCTGATCACGCCCGAACCGACGACTTCGACCTGACTTCCGGCTCGGTACGGACACCGGCCGGCGTCCTCCCCGGCTCGGGGCGGACGTCCCGGCCGCGGGAACCCCCGGTGTACGGCGGTCGTTGACCCGGCACCGACACCTCTACCGGAGCGAGACCACGACACAGGGCGGCACGATGAGCGATTTGGTCCCCGGGGGCAACGTCCCCCTGCCGGCCGGCCCCGTGAGCGTGCGGGTGCCCGGTGCCTTCGACGTGTCGGCGCTCGTGACGGACGGCGGCGGAAAGGTGGGCGGCGACGGCGACTTCGTCTTCTACAACCAGCCGGAGGCACCCGGCGCCCGGTTGCGGGACGACACGCTCACCGTCGATCCCGCACGGCTGCGCCCCGGCGCCACCCGGGTGACGGTGGCGGTGAGCCCCTCGGATCCCGGGGCCGCCCTGGGCGACCTCCCGTCCCCCACGCTTCACGTCACCGACGCACGCGGCCGAGCGCTGACCCGGTTCACGCCGCCACGCCCCCGGCAGGAGACCGTGCTGCTGCTCGCGGAGTTCTACCGGCGTGGCGAGAACTGGAAGTTGCGTGCTCTGGGGCAGGGGTACGCCGACGGACTCGCCGGTCTCGCCCGGGACTTCGGGGTGGAGGTCGTCGCCGACGCCCCGGCGCCCGACGACCGGGCACCGACCGCGCCCCGCGTCGCCTCCGCACCACCACCTCCCGCAGACACCGACGGCCTTCTCGGCCTGGTCAACTCCGCCCGGGCCACGGCCGGTTCGGGCCCCGTCACCGCCGACGCACGCCTGGTCTCCGCGGCCCGGGCCCACGCCGCCGCCATGGCCGCCGCGGGCACGCTGAGCGTCGAGACCCGGGACGGCGTCTCCGTCCACCAGCGCGTCGTCGCCGCCGGGTACGCGTATCTCACCGTCGGCGAGCACCTGGTCTCCGGCCCGCGCACGCCCACCGAGTTCGTCGCGTACTGCCTGCGCACCGAGCGGACCCGGCGCACGCTGCGCGGCGCCGCCTTCACGCACGCCGGTTGGGCGTACGTCACCGACGGGCCCTCGGGCGACACGTACTGGACCGCTCTGTGGGCCGTACCGTTCACCCCGGACGGCCTGGTCCGTACGACGGCCGAGGTCGTCGAGCTCACCAACCGGGAGCGGATCAGGGCGGGCCTGCCCGCCCTGGCCGTCGACGCCCGGCTGACCCACGCGGCCCAGGCGCACAGCGCGGACATGGTCGCCCGCGACTTCTATTCGCACACCGATCCGAACGGCGGCAAGCCCCAGGACCGGGCCGCCGCCGCGGGCGCCACTCGGCGCACGGTCGGCGAGAACATAGCCTGCGGCCAGCGTTCCCCCGCCGACGTGGTGGAGGGCTGGATGAACAGCCCGGGGCACCGCGCCAACATCCTCAAGGGCGACTTCACCCACACCGGCATCGGTCTCGCCGGCGGCGGCCGGGCGGGGACGTACTGGACCCAGCTCTTCGGCGGCTGAACACGGCTCCTCGCGCACGATCTTGGCGGAACGGCGCACTCCGGGCCAGGATGCCCGTATGAAGGGTGACCTCTTTTCCAGCGAGCACATGGTGCAGCCCGCCACGGCGCCGGGCATGACCGTCGAGAACTCCAAGTGCATCCGTTACACGGTGAACGGCGACATGCTGGCCCGGCAGGGGGCGATGGTCGCCTATCGCGGCAACCTCCAGTTCGAGCGCAAGGGCCAGGGCGTGGGCGGCATGCTCAAGCGCGCGGTCACCGGGGAAGGGCTGCCCCTGATGGCGGTGCGCGGACAGGGCGAGGCCTGGTTCGCGCACGAGGCGCAGAGTTGCTTCATCGTCGAGGTGGAGCCCGGCGACGAGTTCACGGTCAACGGCCGCAACGTCCTCTGCTTCGACTCCTCGTTGTCGTACCGCATCGCCACGGTCAAGGGCGCGGGCATCACCGGCGGCGGGCTGTTCAACAGCGTCTTCACGGGACACGGCAGGCTGGGGCTGGTGTGCGACGGCAGCCCGCTGGTCATCCCGGTCTCGCCCGACTACCCGGTCTACGTCGACACGGACGCGATCGTCGGCTGGTCCGCCGGGCTGTCGACCTCCCTGCACCGTTCGCAGTCCATCGGATCAATGCTGCGCGGCGGTTCCGGCGAGGCCGTGCAGCTGCATCTCCAGGGCCAGGGCTTCGTCGTGGTGCGGCCGAGCGAGGTGACGCCGCAGAAGACGCAGCAGCACTGAGGCAACCCGGTCCGCTCCGTCGACGTCTTGATCGGCAACAGGTGACGTCGCCCTGGTCGCTCCATGTGACCAGGGCCGGCTTTCGACGCACTATAAACAGCGCGTATACATGGAGTGCATACGAGTGCGGCCGAGCGCTCGCTCCCGGTGTACACGCGCCCGTGCGTATGGACCGAAAGGAATCCATGTACGGCAAGGCATTCGCCCCGGAGTACCAGGGGGCCCTCACCGCCCTCTCCGTCAACTCGTCGCTGACCGATGTCCTGGCCGCCGGGGCGGAGCAGTTGGCGGCGGCCCAGCGCGCCGGGCGGCACGGCGAGGCGGCGCGCTCCGGGCTCGCGGTGGCCGAGGCCCAGCGCCGGCTGGGCCGGGTCGGGGAGGCGGACCGGGCGTGGAAGGCGAGTTACCGGGCGGCGCGCACGGCCGGGGACACCTCGGCGATGGCCTGGGCGCTGTGGAGCGGCGGGACGCTGGCCCGGCAGCGCGGTGCCCTCCGGCTGGCCCGGCGGCTGCTCGGGCTCGCGGCCGATCTCGGCGAACGCGGCGGCGACATCGTCGTCCGCGGCTACTCGCTGGCGGGACTGGCCGAGACCGGCCGGATCCAGGGTGACTACGAGGCCGTCGGGCTGCTGCACGAGCAGCTGCTGGCCGAGGCCCGGCGGCGCGGCGAGGCACGGCACACCGTGTGGGCGCTGGAGGGCATCGCCCAGATGCACCGCAACACCGGCTCGTACGACAGCGCGTACGCCCTTTTCGAGGAGGCGGCCGGGATCGCCGCCCGGGCCGAGGACCGGCGCGGCCACGCCTGGGCTCTGCGGGGGCTCGCCGACGTCGTCTCGGTGCGCGACGGCGACACCGGGCGGGCGCTGGACCTGCTCACCGAGGCGGAGACGGGCTGCCGGGCGATGAAGCTGTCCGGCGCGCTTGCCTACAACCACAAGATGCGCGGCAACGTGCTGTACCGAGCCGGGCGTTACGCCGAGGCGCGCGACCTCTACGAGCAGGCGCTCGCGGAGTTCCGTGCCATGGGCGAGCCGCGCGGGGAGGCCCTCTCCCGGCTGGGCCTGGCCAAGTCACTGGCCCGCCTGGGCCGCGACCGCACCGAGACGGCCGCGGAACTGTCCGAGCTGGCCGGAGTCCTGGAGGGAATCGGCCTGATGCACGCCCGGAAGATGGTGGCCCGGGCACAGGAGGAGTTCGGCCTGGTGGGCACGCAGGCCGACGCGGTCGCCCAGCCCGACACGGGCACGCGGACCCAAGCGGTGACGCAGCCCCAGTCAGTGGCACAGGCCGGCACGGGCGCGCAGACCCACACGGTGACGCAGCCCCAGTCAGCGGCACAGGCCGGCACGGGCGCGCAGACCCACACGGCGGCGCAGCCCCAGTCAGCGGCACAGGCCGGCACGGGCGCGCAGACCCACGCGGGCTCACAGACCCACGCGGCGGCGGAACCCAACACGGTGGCGCAGGCGGGCAATGGCGCGCAGACCCACACGGGCTCACAGGCCCACGCGGCGGCCAAGCCCAACACAGTGGCGCAGGCGGACACGGGCGCGCAAGCCCAGGCGGTGGCGTGGGCCCGCACTGGCGCGCAGACCCACGCGGCGGCGGAGCCCAACACGGTGGCGGAGGTCGTGCGATGACGGCGACGACCATGGCGACAGCGGCGCCGGTGGACGCTCCGCAGGTCCTCGGCCGCAGCCGCGCACTGGTGCGGCCCGCGTTGGAGGAGGCCGTGGGGCGGCTGCACCCGTGGGTGGCCGAGATGGCCGCGTACTCCTTCGGGTGGTGCGAGGTGGGCGGGGCGCCCGCCGGCGTCGGCGCCTCCGGCGGCAAGGGCGTACGGCAGGCACTCGCCGTGCTGGGCGCCGAGGCGGCCGGTGCGTCCGGGCGGGCGGGGGTGCCCGCCGCGGTCGCGGTGGAGCTGGTGCACGCCTTCTCACTGCTGCACGACGACATCATGGACGGCGATCCGGCGCGGCGCCGCCGCCCCGCTGTCTGGAAGGCGTACGGCACCGGGCCCGCCGTCCTCGCGGGCGACGCGCTGTTCGCCCTGGCAGTCGAGACGCTCGCCGCCGCCCCGGCGGGCCCCCGGACGGTCCGTCTGCTGTCCGCCGCGCTGAACGACCTGGTATGCGGACAGGCGGACGACCTGCTGTTCACCGAGCGTCCGTGGACGGGCCCGGAGCGGGTGCGGCCGGGCGAGTACCGGACGATGGCCGAGCACAAGACGGGGTCGCTGCTGGGCTGCGCGGTGGCCATGGGTGCCGTGCTCGGCGGGGCGCACCGGTCGGCGGCCAACGCCCTCGACCGGGCCGGGCGGCACCTCGGCATCGCCTTCCAGGTCGTCGACGACATGCTGGGCGTCTGGGGCGACCCGGCCGTCACCGGCAAGCCCGTGCACGGCGACCTGCGGGAGCGGAAGAAGACCTTCCCGGTGCTGGCGGCGCTCGACGCTCCCCTTCCGGCCGCGCGGCGGCTGGCCGCGCTGCTGGCGTCCGGCGCCGCCGATCCCGAGGAGGCCGCCGCCCTGATCGACCAGGCGGGCGGACGGGCGGCGGCACTGGCCGAGGCGCACCGGTGCCTCGGCGCGGCGGAGGCGGCGCTCGCCGAGGCGGCACCGGGAGCGGAGACGGCCCGGGAGCTGCGGACGCTGCTGGACTTCCTGGTGCGGCGCGACCTCTGAGCGCCCTTGACCTGCGACGCCGCTCAGCCGCGCCCTCGGTGACGTGTTGACCTTGGGCGCGGCGCGCGAAAGGGTGCGAAGGGGCGCGGATCACCGCCCGCACCGGAAGGATGACTGCCTTGATCGGGATCACCGAGATCGAAGCCGCGGCCGAGCGGATCGCCGGACATGTCGTACGCACGCCGACCGTGCCCAGCCCGGGGCTGTCCGCGCTGCTCGGGGTCCCGGTCACCGCGAAGCTGGAGCTGCTCCAGCGCACCGGCTCGTTCAAGGCACGCGGCGCGACGGCGAAGCTGCTGTCGCTGACCGAGGCCGAGCGGGCCGCCGGTGTGGTGGCGGTCAGCGGCGGCAACCACGGCATCGCCGTCGCGGTCATGGCCGCCGCCCTCGACGTGAAGGCCACGGTGGTCATGCCGCGCACGGCACCGGCCCGCTCCGTGGAGACCGCCGAGGGGGCGGGCGCGCTGGTGCGGCTCACCGACGGCATGGACAGCGCCTTCGCTCTGGTGAACCGGCTGCGGGAAGAGGGCCTGACCCTGGTGCACCCCTTCGACGACCCCGTGGTGATCGCCGGGCAGGGCACCGTCGGGCTGGAGTTCGCCGAGGACGCCGGGGAGCTCACCGACGTGATCGTGAGCATCGGGGGCGGCGGACTGATCGCGGGGGTCGCGGCTGCGCTGCGGGCCCGACGGCCGGACGTGCGGATCTGGGGTGTGGAGACCGAGGGCGCCGAGGCCATGTCGCGGGCGCTGGCGGCGGGCGGGCCGCTCCCCGTGCCCCTGTCCTCGGTCGTCACCACGCTCAGCGCCCCGTCCGTCTCACAGCTCACGTACGACCATGTGTCGGCCCTGGTCGGCGAGGTGCTCGTGGTGTCGGACCGGGAGGCCGTCGAGGGTTCGCTGGCTCTCGCCGAGCACGGCAAGGTGTGGACCGAGCCGGCCGCCGGCTGTCTGGTGCCCGCCGCCCGCCGCGTGGTGGAGCGGGCGGGCGACGACGCCCGCATCGGGCTGGTGGTGTGCGGAGGCAACGCCACGACCACCGACATGACGGCGTGGGCGGACCGCTTCGGGCTGCGCTGACCCGGATCTCCCGGGCGAGATCCCGCATTTACCGCGGGTTACCCGCAGGTCGGCCCCGTATTTCCGGTGCCACGCGCACCGAGGGTGGAAATGCGGGGACGAACGGTTGCACGGTGCCGCCCAGTTCAGAGGCGGTGTGCGCCCGCACGGCCGCTTTTCCGGAATTCACCGTCGCGCACGTGTTCGCTGATTTTGAAGAAGGGTCAGTAATGGCCCGGCTCGCCCATTCGTTGAACGCACCACCGCCCGCCGACCGTATCTCTGGGCAAGCTGAGAGCCAGTGGTGCGAACGAGGGATGGCCATGGGCAGGGCGCACGTCTCCACACACGAGTTGGTCGCCGGTCGGTACCGCCTGCTCGAGGTCGTCCACCGTGAGGCGAACCGGGTCTGCTGGTCCGGGGAGGACACCGGGACGGGCCGCCCGTGCCTGGTCACGCAGGTCGGCCTCCCGGAGGAGCAGGCCGGTGAGACCGCCCGCAGGGCACCCGGCCGGGTGGTCCGCACCTGCGAGACCATGCAGTCGCTGTGCCCGGGGCGGGTCCCCGCCGTGGTCGACGCGGTCGTGGCGGAAGGCGCCCTGTGGACGGTGACCGAATGGGTCGGCGGCGTACCCCTCGCCGAGCTCCTGGACCGGCAGGGCACGTTCAACTACGTGCGGGCGGCGCGCATCGGCCTGGAACTGCTGGACGTGCTGGACGCGGCGCACGACCTCGGTGTCACGCACGGCGAGCTGAGCCCGGGGCAGGTGCTCGTGGGCGAGGAGGGCTCCGTCGTCGTCACTGGCTTCGGGCTGGCAGGCGCCACCCTCGTGCCGCGGCTCACCGCACCCTCGTACGCCTCGCCCGAGCAGGCCCGCGACGAGCGGATCGGGCCCGCGGCCGACCTGTGGACGCTGGGCGCGATCCTCTACACGATGGTCGAGGGCCGTCCGCCGTTCCGTGACCGGGGCCGGCCCGGGACGACCCTGAAGGGCGTGGACCGGCTGCCGCTGCGCACACCGGTGCGCGCCGGTCCGCTCACCCAGGCCGTGCAGGGGATGCTGCGCAAGAACTCGCGGGAGCGGCTGACCCGGCCGGTGGTCCGCGAGGCACTCGTCCGGGTGCTGACGGAGGATGCCGAGGCCGCGGTGCGCCAGGTCCCCCGCCCCCGGCTGCGGGGCGCGTGCGCCGCGGCCCGGCAGGTGAGCCGCCAATGGAGCCGGCGGACAATGCTCGCGGGCACCGCTCTGGCCGTCGTCACGGTCACGATCGCCGTCCTCGCAGTCACCCACGGGCTGCCCGGCACGGACGGCGGCACCGCCACCGGCACCGGCACCGGCACCGGCACCGGGCAGAACCCCTCGCCCCCCGCCTCACCGCCCACCGGTGGCGCCGCCCCCGCCTCCCCCGCTCCCCCGCCGAGCGCGACTCCCGCACCGTCGAAGCCGGGCGACGCCGTACCGGCCGGGTTCCGCCGCTACGACGCGCCGGAGGGCTTCTCCGTCGCCCTTCCCGAGGGATGGCGGCGGCTGGGCACCTCGCGGGTGCCCGACGTGGCGTACCGGGTCGTCTTCGGCTCGTCCGGCGACCCGCGCACCCTCGCGGTCACCTACAGCGAGCGCGCGGGCGAGGACGCCGTGGCGGTCTGGCGCGACGACGTCGAGCCCGGCCTGGAGCGGTCGGGCGGCTACCGCAGGATCGGCGAGATCCGCGCGACGACGTACCGGGGACGCGAGGCGGCCGACATGGAGTGGGTCGCCCGGGACGACGACACCCGGGTGCGCACCTTCGGCCGCGGCTTCCTCCTCGGCGGCGGACGCAGCTTCTCGCTGCGCTGGACGACTCCGGCCGACGACTGGGACGACTCGGCGAACGAGCGGGCACTCGCCGCCTTCCTCAGGACCTTCCGGGAGGACGCGGACTGACGTCCGGCTTCCGGATTCCCTCCGTTTTCGCTCCGCCTGGCCGGGGACTCGCCCGTTATGGTGCGAATCGGATACACGATGATGACCGAGCAGGCCGGCCCCCGAGAACTCGTCGGCCATCTGGTGCGGGCCGAGGAGGTGGGGTTCGACTTCTCGGTGACCTCGGACCACTACTTCCCGTGGCTGCGTTCGCAGGGGCACTCGCCCTACGCGTGGGCCGTGCTGGGCGCCGCCGCCCAGGCGACCTCCCGCATCCCGCTGATGACCTACGTGACGTGTCCGACGTTCCGCTACCACCCGGCGGTGGTGGCGCAGAAGGCGGCGACGCTGCAGTTGCTGTCCGAGGGCCGGTTCCGGCTGGGACTGGGCTCGGGCGAGAACCTCAATGAGCACGTGGTGGGCGGCGGCTGGCCGTCCGTGGACGTGCGGCACGAGATGCTCACGGAGGCCGTGGAGATCATCCGGGCGCTGTTCGAGGGCCGCCATGTGAACCATCGCGGCACACACTTCGACGTGGAGTCGGCCCGGCTGTGGGACCTGCCGGACAGCGCGCCGCCGATCGGCATCGCCGTCTCCGGTGAGCGTTCCTGCGCGCTCGCGGGCGAGCACGCCGACCTGGTGATCGCCACCGAGCCGAAGCCGGAACTGCTGGACGCCTTCGACCGGCACGGCGGCGAGGGCAAGCCGCGCGTGGGCCAGCTGCCGGTGTCCTACGACCCGGACCGGGACACTGCGATCAAGCGCGCCCACGCGCAGTTCCGCTGGTTCGGCAGCGGCTGGAAGGTCAATTCGGAACTCCCGCATCCGGATTCGTTCGATGCCGCCACCCAGTTCGTGACCCCGGACGACGTCGCCGAGTCGATCCCCTGCGGCGACGACCCGGACGCCTTCGTGGAGGCCGTACGCCCCTACGCCGAGGCCGGGTTCACCGAGATCGCCCTGGTGCAGATCGGCGGCGAGACGCAACCGGCTTTCCTGGACTGGTCGGAGAAGACCCTGCTGCCCGCGCTGCGTGAGGCACTGGGCCGGTCCTGAACCCGTTCGTGAAACCCGGCCGGGCCGATTCACCCGTCCGCCCGAGCATCTTGCGGGCGGGCGGGGTACTAGAGGGCTCTACATCCGTCCCCTGGAGGCCCCTGTCGTGAACTCCCTCGTGCACAAGACTCTGGTGGTGCAGCTCCAGGCGGGCGGCGCCGACCGCTTCCCCGTGCTCGCCCACTTCGGCTACGAGGCCGCGGACCCCTTCGCGCTCACCGTGGTGTTCAGCCATGACGGCCGCGTCCTCGCCCGCTGGACGCTGGACCGGGAGATGGTGGGAGAGGGCCTCACCCGCCCGGTCGGCGTGGGCGACGTGCGCCTGTGCCCCGAGTCGCGAGGTATGTGGGACGAGCTGCGCATCGAACTGCTGGGCGACGCCCGGCCCGACGGGGAACGCCACCACGCCGTGGTGTTCGTGTGGGCCGCGGCCGTGGAGGCCTTCCTGCGCGAGACACACACCGTGGTCCGGCCGGGCGAGGAGGAGGTCCGCGTCGACGACTTCCTCGCGGAGCTCATGGCCGAGGGCTGACCGGCCTCAGCGCGACGTGTGGCGGTGCCGGGTCCACAGGGGTATCCCGAACCAGCAGACCAGGTACCAGATCACCACCCCGGTGACGAGGTACGGCACGAAGCCGTCGTCGGTCGCGACGCGCAGGATCAGCAGGAGCGAGGACGTCATCGTGGCGAGCAGCAGCACCAGGCCGAACAGGGTCAGCCGGGAGGCCAGCCGTACGGCCTGGGGTTTCACGCGCCGTCCGGAGACTATGCGGTGCAGTGCCACCGGGCCGATGAGGGCGCCGGTCGTCACGGCCCCCAGGACCACCGTCACCAGGTAGATCGTCTGGTTCGTGTCCGAGAGGTCGTCGTACTTCGGGGTGAACACGACGGTCAGCAGGAAGGCGAACAGGATCTGCACACCCATCTGCGCGACGCGGACTTCCTGGATCAGGTCCGTCCACATCCGGTCCGCCCGCTCCTCCTCGGTCTCGTCGCGCCCCTTGCGTCGCTCCGAGTTCGCTGTCGCGTCCGCATCCGTCACTGTTCCTCCCGGTTACCGCGGCCTGCGTTCCCTTCCCTCTTCCCGGGTTCCCCGCGGTCAGGCGCCGTGTCGGGGCGGCGGCGTCCGGTTTGAGGGATCGGCGGACGGTTACACGGTGCGGGGACCGACGCAGGCCAGGAGGAAGGCGAAGGATGTCCGACACTCAGCTCACCGTGACACTCAGCGGTGGCGGCATCGACGACGCGCGGGCGATCGTCCGGGCGCTGGAAGGCGTCTTCGGCGCACCCGACAGTCTCCCGGCCGACGAACAGGCGACCGTGCGCACGGCGACCTTCGACTCCCCGGCCACTCCGGAGGCGTCCTCGGCACCGCGGGAGGCGGGTACCCCGCTGTCCGCGCCGGTGGCGGTCACCGTTCAGGGCACGCCGCAGGCCGTCGAGGCCGCCAGCGAGACACTGTCCCGCGCCTTCAGCACGCGGAACGAGGGAGCGGCCTCCGGCGACCAGGAGCGGGAGCGGGAGCTGCTCCTGGTGCCGTGAGTTCCGCCTACCAGCGGCCCTCGACCTGGTCCTTGACGCGGCGGTCGTAGAGGTCGCGGACCGCCGCGAGCGTTTCCCCGGACAGCTCCGGCAGCCGGGCGGCGTCCGTGTTGGCCCGGGCCTGCTCGGGCGAGCGGGCGCCGGGGATCACGGTGGTGACTCCGGGCTGCTGGATGATCCAGCGCAGCGCCAGCTGGGCCGGTGTGCAGCCCTCGGGGGCGAGCGCGGCGAACTCCGCCGCGGCCTCCACGCCGGTGGCGAAGTCGACGCCGGAGAAGGTCTCGCCCTGGTCGAAGGCCCCGCCGTGCCGGTTGAAGTTCCGGTGGTCGTTGGCGGCGAAGACCGTGTCCCGGGTGTATTTGCCGGACAGCAGGCCGGACGCCAGCGGCACCCGGGCGATGATGCCGACGCCCGCCTCCCGGGCCGCCGGAAGGACCTCGCGCAGGGGCTTCATACGAAACGGGTTGAGAATGATCTGCACGCTCGCCACGTTGGGCCGGGCGATCGCGGTCAGCGCCTCCTCGCAGGTCTCCACGCTGACGCCGTAGGCGGCGATGCGCTCCTCCGCGACCAGGGTGTCCAGGGCGTCGAACACCTCGTCGCTGGAGTAGACGGGGGTCGGCGGGCAGTGCAGCTGCACCAGGTCGACGACGTCGACGCCGAGGTTGCGGCGGGAGCGGTCGTTCCACTCCCGGAAGTTGTCGAGTACGTAGTTCTGCGGGATCTGCTCGACCCGGCGGCCCATCTTGGTGGCGACCAGCACGTGCAGGTCGGGCCTGCCGCGCAGGAAGGTGGCGATGGTCTCCTCGCTGCGCCCGTCACCGTAGACGTCCGCCGTGTCGAAGAAGGTGACCCCCGACTCGGCTGCCGCCTCCAGCACCCTGAGGGCTTCCTTGTCGTCGACGTCTCCCCAGTCGGCGCCGAGTTGCCAGGTGCCGAGGCCGACCACCGAGGCGTGCTGGTTCGACCTGTCGAATGTCCGCTCGTCCATGCCGTCAGTCTGTCATCCGGAGTGATCCCGCACCGCGCCGGGACGGCCCGGCGCGCTCCGTTGGCCGTGAGTGGCCGGCCGGCGTGCCTGGAGCGTCCGCGCGATCCTCGGTCCCAGCCAGCGCTTGATTCGGCGCAGCCCCGCCAGTTGTCCGGCCGCCCGGTCGAGCCGGTAGTACAGCCGGGGCGGGACGTACGGCAGCAGGGGCGAGTGGCGCTGGCCGAGCAGGGCGAACATCCGCTCCGGTGGCAGGTGGATGTAGCGGGGCAGGTTCTCGTACCACTGGGCGCTGAAGCGGGCCGCGCTCTGCGACGGCAGCAGGGCCGCCCTGCGTTCCCGCTCGTAGTGGGCGAGGGCGTCCTGGAGGGTCCCCCGCTCGCGCAGTGCGGCGGACAGGGCCATGGCGTCCTCCAGGGCGAGCGTGGTACCGGCGCCGATGGAGTAGTGCGTGGTGTGGGCCGCGTCGCCGAGCAGGACCAGGTTGCCCCGGGACCAGGTGCGGTTGGTGAGGGTGCGGAAGGTCGCCCACGGGGCACCGGCGCCGGCCGTCGGCCGGCCGGTGAGCGGGTGGCCGTCCAGGACGTCGGCGAAGAGCTTCTCCAGCAGGACCAGCCCCTCGCCCTCGTCGGCCCGGTCCAGGCCCAGACCGGTCCAGGTCTCGGGCGCGCATTCGACGACGCAGGTACTGCCCTCGGAACCGAAGCCGTAGCCGTACGCCCAGATCCAGCCGTGCTCGGTCTCGGTGAAGGCGAAGGTGAAGGCGTCGAAGATCTTGGTGGTGCCGAGCCAGAGGTAGTGGTTGCGCCCGGCCCGGATCTCGGTGCCGAAGTGACCGGCGTGCCGGGTGCGCAGGGCACTGCCCACCCCGTCCGCCGCCACGACGAGATCGGCGGCGGGCAGGTCCGCGGAGGTGATCTCGCACTCGAACTCCAGGCGCACGCCGAGGGAGCGGGCGCGGGCGGCGAGGATCTCCAGGAGTCGGTGACGGCCGATGCCGAAGCCCTCGTCGCCCCGGTGGCGGGCGGTCAGTTCGCCCACGTGGGCGACGCCGTCCCGCCAGCGCACGGAGTGCTCGTCGACGGCGCGCGCGGACTCGGGGTCGTGGTCGTGGAGCCGGTCGAGCAGTCCGCGCCAGTAGGTCACGCCCCAGCCGTAGGTGGAACCCTCCGGGTCGCGTTCGTACACGGTGACGTGGTGGGAGGGGTCCTGCCGTTTCAGCAGGATCGACAGATACAGGCCGGCGGGCCCGCCACCGACACAGGCGACCTTCACATTCACCCCTGGAACGCACTTGCAGCAGTCAGATGACTACATAAAGTAGCAGCGGAAGGGGTTGATGATCGTAAGACCCGCCCGGCCCCGGTACGGCCCTATCCGGCCGCCGCCGTGCGGCACTCCGGGTGGCCCCAGCCCTGGTCGTTCTTGGCGATGGACTCCCCTGCCGCGTAGGAACGGCCGCACAGGCAGCGTCCGGGGAACTTGGCCTTGATGGTGCGCGCCGAGGCGCCGCCGCCCTTGCGGGCCGTGCCGGGCCCTCGACGCGGGGCCTTCTTCCCCGCCGGGACGTCCGGTGCGGGCGGCGGCTCCGGTGAGCCGAGGCCGCTGCCCGCGGGCTCCTGGACGACGGCGGCCTGACTGGCGGCGCGGTCGGCGAAGTCGTTGAGCCGGTCGCCGTCGACCTGGTGGGCGGGCACGTAGCGGAACTCGACCGAGCGGCCGTCGAGCAGCTCGTCGATGCGTACGACCAGCTCCTGATTGGCGACCGGCTTGCCGGCTGCCGTCTTCCAGCCGTTGCGCTTCCAGCCGGGCAGCCAGGTGGTGACGGCCTTCATGGCGTACTGCGAGTCCATGCGGACCTCGAGCGGTACGTCGGGGTCGGTCGACGCCAGCAGGCGCTCCAGCGCCGTGAGTTCGGCGATGTTGTTGGTGGCCTTGCCGAGCGGCCCCGCTTCCCAGCGGACGGGGCTCTCCGACGCGTCGGCGACCACCCAGGCCCAGCCGGCCGGACCCGGGTTTCCCTTCGAAGCCCCGTCGCACGCGGCCACAACACGTTCACGCATGCGCCCGATCATGCCATGGCTCGACGGGCTGCCGGGACGGGGTCAGGAGACGTCCGTGATCTTCGGCATCTCTCCCTCGGTCCTCGTGATGTCGAGCACCGAGAAGGTCGCCCCCTGCGGGTCGCTCAGGGTCGCGAACCGGCCGAAGGGGCTGCTCATAGGCCCGAGCCACAGGGTCCCGCCCAGCTCGGTGGCGCGGGCCACGGCCTCGTCGCAGTCGGCGACGGTGAAGTACACGTTGATGTACGGCGGCACCTCGGGCGGAATGTCGTCCGTCATGGCCATGCGGCCGAGCACGGTGTCGTCGCCCACGTCGAAGAGGCGGAAGTCCACATCGTCGTCCTCCATCTGCTTCGCCGTGTAGGAGAAGACCGCGGGGAAGAAGGCGTCCGACTTCCCGGGTTCGCGGGTGAAGACCTCGGCCCAGCAGTACGCGCCGGGCTCGGCCACCGCCTCGAACCCCTCGTGGGTGCCGCCCTGCCAGATGCCGAACACGACGCCGCCCGGATCCCGGGCCAGGCACATCGTGCCGAAGTCGCCGACCCGCATCGGCTCCATCAGCACCTCACCGCCGGCCTGGCGGATCCGGGACGCGGTCGCCGCGGCGTCGGGGGACGCGAAGTAGAGGCACCACTGCGAGTGGCCCTCCTGACCGGACATGGGCGGGACCACGGCGGCGACCGCCTTGCCGTTCGCGTAGCACTGGGTGTAGTTGCCGTGCTCCGACGACGACTCGCCGAAGGTCCAGCCGAGGACGTCACCGTAGAAGCTCTTGGCTCCCTCGACGTCACCGAACATGGCATCGGCCCAGCAGGGGGTTCCTTCAGGTTGCACGGCCATGACTGCCGCCTCCCGTAGGGATGAATGGTCCGGCGGGTGGTCCGGATGATGGGGATGGACGGGGGGAGAGGGTGGTGAGGACGGTCCGGTTCCTCACGCTAGTCATCCCCACCCCTGTCCGCGCGCCGGCGGCTGTTCACTCGCCGGCGTACGCCTTCTCCAGCGCGGCGATGTCGAGTTTGCGCATCGACATCATGGCCCTGTTGGCACGCCCCGCCTTCACGGGGTCCGGGTCGCTGAACATCTCCTCGAGCCTGCTCGGTACTACCTGCCAGGACACACCGAACCTGTCCTTGGCCCAGCCGCAGGGGCCCTCTTCGCCGCCGCCCTCGGTGAGCCTGGTCCAGTAGTGGTCGACCTCTTCCTGGTTCTCACAGGTGATCTGGAAGGAGATCGCCTCGTTGAACTTGAACTCCGGGCCTCCGTTGAGGGCGACGAACTTCTGGCCGTTGGCCGTGAAGTCGACGGTGAGCACGGTGCCGGTGGGCTGGTGCCCTCCCTCGGGGTAGCGGGTGACGGCGCCGATGCCGGAGTCCTTGAAGAGGGAGGCGTAGAAGTGGGCGGCCTCCTCCGCCTGGCCGTCGAACCAGAGACACGTGGTGAATCCGTCGGTGCTCATGAGTACCTCCTGCGCGTCGAACACGGTCACCACTGTCGACCGTTGGGAGCCGGAGAACTCATCGGTCGTCCGCGCTCCGATTCGGACGGTTCTGCCACGGGGGCCGAGCCGCTCTGCTCGTGGCGAATCTGCCGCGGGCAGAGAAGGCCCCGCCGCAGCCCGCAGCGGGCCGAGAGTGGAGGAACCGCGGCGCCACCGGCCCGCGTACCACTCCACCGGAACTCCCGACGACTCGACAAGGAGCGCCGATGTCTCCACTCATCGCCGGCCCGGCCCCGGCCGTGCTGCCCCGGGCCCAGGAGGGCGACACGCCTGCGACCCGGTTCGACGACCATCTGGCCGAGCAGTTGCTCGCGCAGCGGATCGTGCTGCTGGGCACGCAGGTCGACGAGGTCTCCGCGAACCGGATCTGCGCCCAGCTGCTGATCCTGTCCGCGGAGGACCCCCGCACCGACATCAGCCTGTACATCAACAGTCCCGGCGGCTCCGTGCACGCGGGGCTCGCCATCTACGACACGATGCGGCTGATTCCCAACGACGTCTCGACGCTCGCCATGGGGTTCGCCGCCAGCATGGGGCAGTTCCTGCTGAGCGTCGGCGCGGCGGGCAAGCGCTACGCCCTGCCGAACGCCCGGGTCATGATGCACCAGCCGTCGGCGGGCATCGGCGGCACCACCGCCGACATCGAGATCCAGGCCGACAACCTGGAGTTCACCAAGCGGACCATCGAGCGGATCACCGCCGAGCACACCGGTCAGAGCCCGGAGACCATCTCCCGGGACGGCGACCGCGACCGCTGGTTCACGGCCGAGGAGGCCAGGGATTACGGAATGGTGGACCAGGTCGTCCAGTCCCTCGCGGACGTGCACCCGGCCGCCACCAGGCGACGGATGGGGCTGTGACATGGGGAGCTACACGATTCCGAACGTCGTCGAGCGGACCCCGCAGGGCGAGCGGTCCTACGACGTGTTCAGCCGGCTGCTGTCGGAGCGGATCATCTTCCTGGGCACCGAGATCGACGACGGCGTGGCGAACGTCGTCATCGCGCAACTCCTCCATCTGGAGTCGTCGGCTCCGGAGAGCGAGATCGCGGTCTACATCAACTCCCCCGGCGGCTCGTTCACGTCGCTGATGGCCATCTACGACACGATGACGTTCGTGCAGGCGCCGATCTCGACGTTCTGCGTCGGGCAGGCGGCCTCCACGGCGGCCGTGCTGCTGGCCGGCGGGGACCCCGGGCGGCGGTTCGTGCTGGAACACGCGCGGGTACTGCTCGGCCAGCCGGCCAGCGGCGGACGGCAGGGCACGGTCTCCGACCTGGCACTGCAGGCCAAGGAGATGGTGCGGATCCGCTCCCAGGTCGAGGAGGTGCTGGCCCGCCACACGCACCACGACGTCGCGACACTGCGCGCGGACATGGACCGCGACAAGGTGTTCACCGCCGAGGAGGCCGTGGCGTACGGACTGGCCGACGAGGTCCTCAGCCGGCGCCTGACGCGCGTGTGAGACGCGGGCCGGCGCCTCGCCGTCCGCGAGGCGCCGGCCCGTGCGGGCGGTCAGGCGGCCAGGCACATCCCGTCGTACCGGGCGCCTGACGGACCGTGGCCCCGGCCGGCGCCCGTCTGCCGGGAGGTGAGGCGCACCAGTTCTCCCTGGGTCCGCGCCAGCAGGTCGCCCAGCCCCAGTCCGAGGGCGCCCGCGGCGGCGGCCAGCACCTCCGACGACGCCTCCTTGCGGCCCCGCTCCACCTCCGACAGGTACGGCATGGAGATCCGGGCGGCCTCCGCCACCTCCTTCAGCGTGCGCTCCTGGGCGAGGCGTTCGCGCCGCAGTACGTCGCCGACCAGATCGCGCCAGAGGGGCTCCCTGACCCTGGGCGACCTCCGCTCCGGGGAAACCGGCGGGGCGGCGGGGTGGTCTCCCGGACGCGCGGGCTGCGGGCGCCGCTGGGAGCGCGACTGCGGGCGCAGGGGAATGACGCGGGCTTCGTTCGGCACGTGGCTGGTCACGACCTCAGCCTAGGAGTCCCGCCGCGCGACGGAAGGGGCCGGCGTTCCGCCCAGAGGGAAACCGGGGGGAACCACCGGGTGCCGGTCGCCGCGCACGGGACTACCCTGATGAGGGACACAGCACCCCGCGATGACGCAACGGCACCGATTGTTCGCCAACCGTGAACACGGGAGGCATGTGTCGCCGCGACCCGGGTACCCGCAAACGGGAAGAACCCGGGGGGGATGTCGAACCGTGACTTTCGTGGGAGAGGTAATGGAGACCGCCGTGATCCGGCCGGAAGCGCAGGTCGTCGAGAAGACCACCGGAAGCAGGACGGACGAGGGATCACTGCCGGGTGTCGTGGACCCCCGCACCGTGGCGCCGCGTGACGCGCGACAGCTGTCCCGCCAGTTCTTCCAGCGCCTGACGGAACTCGAAGAGGGCACGCACGAGTACCAGTACGCGCGCAACACCCTGATCGAAATGAACATGTCACTCGTGCGGTTCGCCGCCGGCCGCTTCCGCGGTCGCGGGAACGACATGGAGGACATCGTCCAGACCGGCATGATCGGCCTGATCAAGGCCATCGACCGGTTCGAGCTGGCACGCGAGGTCGAGTTCACCTCCTTCGCGCTGCCGTACATCGTTGGCGAGATCAAGCGCTTCTTCCGTGACACCACCTGGGCGGTACACGTACCGCGGCGCCTCCAGGAGCTGCGCGTGGAGCTGGCCAAGGCCCGGGAGGAACTCTCCTCCCGTCTGGACCGCGAGCCCACCGTCGCCGAACTCGCCACTCTGATGAACATCAGCGAGAACGAGGTCGTCGAGGGCCAGATCGCGTCCAACGGCTACAACTCGTCTTCGCTGGACGCCGCACTGACCGGGGACGGGCCGGAGAACGGCGAATCGGTGCTGGCCGACTTCATCGGTGTGGAGGAGGACGGGCTGCGGCTCGTCGAGGACTTCCATTCCCTCGCCCCGCTGATGGCCGAGCTCAGCGAGCGCGACCGGCAGATCATCCACATGCGGTTCGTGGAGGAGGCCACCCAGGCGGAGATCGGCGAACAGCTCGGCTGCTCGCAGATGCACGTGTCCCGGCTGATCAAGCGGATCATCACCCGGCTGCGCGAAGGCATGCTGGGCGAGCTCGGCTGCGCCTGACGAGGACGCGAAGACGTGAACGTGCCGCCCCGCACTCAGATGCGGGGCGGCACGTTCACGACTCGGTGAGGGGCATCACGGCGCGCACCCGCTTGCCGACCGGCACGCGTTCGACGACGACCGCTTCCGCCAGGGCGTGGACGATCTCCAGACCGTGCCGACCGACGCGCTCGGGGTCGCGGGGGAAGCGCTGGGGCACCGCGCCGCTGCTGTCGTAGACGCTCACCGCCATCGAGGTGCCCGTGCCCTCCAGCTCCAGGATGTACGGGCCCTTGCTGTGGCGGTCGGCGTTGGTGATCAGCTCGCTCACCACCAGCAGCACCGCGCCGTCGGCGCGCGGGCCGATCTTCGCGCACCACTCGGTCCTCAGCTGATCGAGGAAGAGCGAGGCGAAGGAACGCGCCTGCGCTATGCATCCCGGCTCACCGGAGTAGTGTGCCGCCCGCCTCAGCGGTTCAACGGGTACGTCGAAACCAGTCGGTATCACTACCCCGTCCAGGTACTCGGTCATGCGTTTCTCTCTCGGAAGCCGGACTGGCCGGACACTGCTGCACCTGTCCTCGTACCCCGGGTCGGGCCGCGCAGTCCCCGTGTCTTCGTACTGCGGGCATCGTCACAGTGGCGCGGGGAACCCGAGGGTGCGGGAAGGGTGTGCGATGAACGAACTGATGACCGCGCGAAGCCTCACCACCCGGCCGGTGGTCACCCTCGGCGGCGATGCCGTCGCCCACGTCAAGGACACCGTATGCGACGCCACCGCGAGCCGGATCACCGGTTTCACCCTGACCGGGCGGGGTCTGCTGTCCGGCCCGATGAAGGAGGGTCTGCCCTGGTCGGCCGTGCACGCGCTGGGCCATGACGCGGTGATGATCCGCGACCGGCGGGGGCTGGTGGCCGCCGCGGCCATGATGGTGCACCAGCAGACCCTGCGGGCCCGGATGCTGGGGGCGAGGGTGGTGACGGAGACGGGGGCCGAGATCGGTACGGTGCTCGACGTCGTGGTGGAGGGCGGCACCGGCGGACGGGTCGTCGGCTTCCGGGTGGCGGCGAGCAGGAGGTTCCTGCCGGGGCCGGCCCGGCGTCGGCGCCGGGTGTACGTGCCGCGCGGCGAGACGCTCACGGTCGCCGGCCGGGCCCTCGTCCTGCCGGAGGACGCGATACGGCATGTCGCGGACGACCTGCCGGGCTTCACCTCCCTGGTCGGCGGCGTGCCCGGGTACTGGAAGGGCTTGCTGCCGTGATGCTGTTCACGGAGGTGCGGGGGCTCCCGGTGGTGCCGCCGGCCGAGGCCGGGCCGCTCGGCACCGTGACGTCCCTGACCGTCGACGTCGCGTCCCGCGCGGTGAGCCATGTGAGGCTCCGCGGCAGCCGTCTGCGCGGGGAGAGCGTGCTGCCGTGGGACGCGGTGCACGCGGTCGGCCCGGGCGCCGTCCGGGTCCGTTCCACCGCCGCGCCGGACCCGGCCCCGCCCCGCCACGACCTGCTGGGCCGCCGGGTCCTGACCGAGGCGGGCGCCGAGCACGGCACGGTCCTGGACGTGGCGTTCGATCCGGAGACCGGCCGTCTCCTCGCGGTCTTCACCACCCGGGGCGAGGTGTCGGCCGACCGTCTGCTGGGGCTGGGCGACCACGCCCTCGTCGTCCGGGCCGGCTGAGCCACGGCCACCGGTTCAGGCGTCGCAGGCCGGACGGCGGAGACCGGCTGAAGCATTCGGGGCCCATCGCCGTCACCGGCCGAACGACCCGACGCCGCCAAACGACCCGACCCCGCCGAGCGACCCGACGCCGACCCGTACGCTCCCCGGCCCCGCTCCACCGGGCGTCGGCCCCACACCCTGCGCCCCCACTCCCCCGAACGCCGGCCGACGCGGACGGCCCTGCCGGCGGGCGCGCCCGGTGGGTGCTGCATAGCGTGGCAGCGTGAGTTCGCGAACCCCCTCCGGCCCTCCCCGCCGGGCAGGCGCCCGTCACGGCTGGATCCAGGCACTGGTCACGGTGCTGGCCGGGCTGGTCGCCATGGGTGCCGTGGCCGCGCTCGGGCTGTGGGCGGCCGGGGCCACGGGCCTGCCCGACAACGCCTTCCCCCGCGTCGTCACGGCGACCGTCGTCACCGCCGTGGGCGGCACGCTGGAGGTGGCCGGTGATGCCGGGGGGTTCGCCGACACCGACGCGGGGCTGACCGTGCTCCCGCTGTCGGTCACGCTGGCCGGCGCGCTGGTGATCGCCCGGGGCTTCCTGCGGCCGCTGCGCCACCGGGCCGTCGCCGGCGCCCCGGAGCTGGCCGGGTGGGCCGGACGGATCGCCGTACTGTGGCTGCTCGCCCTCCTCGGGCTGGCCTTCGCCGCCCGCCAGACCTTCGAGGTCTCCCTCGGCGAAGGCGTCCTGAACGACCTCGGCGACCTGTTCGGCGTCACTCCGACGGTCGGCTTCACCACGGACGTGCCGCTGACCGTCCTCTTCGGGCTGCTGTGGCTGGCGGGGGTGCTCGTGCTGGCGCTGCTGGTCTCGCGCGGGGCCCCGTTGCCCGGGCGGCTGCTGCGCCTGCAGACGTCGGTGCGGCCGGCGGCGTACGCGATGGTCGCGTTGCTGCTCGCGTACGTCGTCGTCGGCGTCGTCGTCGGGCTGGTCGTCGCGGGGACGCGGGGGCACCCCGCGGACACCTTCGCCGTACTGCTGCTCGGCCTGCCGAACCTGGCGTGGCTCGCGCTCACGATCGGCCTCGGTGCCACCTGGGACGGGCGCGTGGAGGGACCGTTCGGGCTGCCGATGCCGCACGTGCTCGACGAGGTGCTGCGCGGGCCGGACGTCTCGACGCTGAACGTGGGCACGCTCGCCGGGCACGACGGGCGGATGTGGTGGCTCGTGGCCGTCGCGGCGGTCCTGCTCCTGGCGGCCGGGGTCCTCCTCGCATCCCGCTCCCCGGACCGGATGCCGGCCTGGCTGCACGCCGTGCACATGGCCGTGGCGCTGGCGCTGACGGTGCTCATGATCGGGCTCGTCGGCCGGCTCTCCGCGCACTACGGCCTGTCGGTGCTCGGCATCGGCGACCTGGGCGGCGGACTGGCCGGGCAGTTGTTCCTGCGGCCGCGTCTGTGGAGTGCGGTCGGTCTCGCACTGGCGTGGGGGTTCGTCGCCGGGTTCCTCGGCGCGTCGCTCGCGCGGTGGGCGGGCCGGCGGGGCGGCAGGACGCCTGCTCGGTCCCGGTGACACCGTCGGAAGGCGCTCGGGTGGCTCAGGCCACGGGGACGACGAGGGGCGGGGAGGCCCGCTGCATGCGCAGCGCGTCCACGGACTCGGCCATGAGTTCGTACTCGGTGGTGTCGTCGCTGGTGGCGATGCGCACCAGGCGCCCTGCGGCCAACTCTTCGGCGATCGACTCCTGTTGGACGTCGTCGGCGCACCAGGCGCGCATCACGCGCGGCACGTCGGGTGCGTCGTCGGCGACCGGAGTCAGGGCGCCGCGCGGTAAGTGGGGGGTGTCGGGTTGCGGATCGAGCCGTTCGGCGATCCAGGACGCGCGGTCGCGCAGCCACCACAGGGCGAGGGCGAGGGTGGGAGCCCGGTAGGTTCCCAGGGGTACACCGATGCGCCGGCCGTCACAGACACCGTAGGCGGTGACATGACACAGGAACTCGTCGTGCACTGCTCCCCTCCCCCCGTCGCCCAGCCGGCCTGCAGGCCGGGCATGGCGTCCGTGCGGCTCGCGTGCTGTGCGTGAGGGCGCTGTCGCATGCTGTGAGACGCCCTAGAGGTGAGTATGTTCACTACTGAACCACTGTCACCATGAATTTCCGGCCAGTCTCCTGGCATATTCACGACACTTGATGGCTGAAATGCCGCGGCGCGCGATCCCGTCTTCATCACCCCCGGCGCGCCCTCTTCCGGGGCCCGGAAGCGCGCCCGCATGACCCCCGGGGCAATCGACGGCGCGGACGGGCGCGGGCATGGTTGCGGTACCGGGTCGCCGCGACCGGCATCCGGTTCCTGACCTGCGCGTACCACCACGATGGAGGCTGATCGACCGGTCCGCACCCACCCGCCGTTACGAGGATGCCGTCGCCCGCTACTTCGAGGCCTGGAACGCCGGGCCGGACGCCCTGGCCAAGGCGGTCGCCGCGGCCTGGACCAATGACGGCGGCTACACCGATCCCCTGGCCGACGTCCGTGGCCACGAGCAGATCGCGGCCCTGATCGCGGCGGCGCACGAGCAGTTCCCGGGCTTCGTCTTCCGGCTGTCCGGTTCCGTGGACGGGCACCACGACACGGCGCGCTTCTCCTGGGAACTGGTGAGCGAGGCCGACGGCTCGGCGCCCGCGGCCGGGTCCGACGTGGTCACGCTGGACGGCGAGGACCGGATCCGGTCCGTGTTCGGTTTCCTCGACCGGGTGCCTGCCGGGGCTTGACCGGCCGCGGCCGGCGATGAGTTCCGTCGCTCCCAGGGGCCTACCGGGAAACGGGCCACCGACACCACTGGGAGCGAGGACATCATGACCATGCAGAGGGTTCTCGACGAGGAGTTCACCGCCGAGCTGCGCGAGAGCCCGAACGAGGGTGGCTGGACGCATCCGGTCTGGCCGAAGTCCGCCGAGTTCTTCGGCACCCGCGGACTGGTCAAGGTCCGCGGCACCGTCGACGGGCAGGCCTTCCGCAGCTCCTTCATGGCGCTCGGCGACGGCACGCACGAACTGCCGGTGAAGGCCGCCCTCCGCAAGGCCGTCGGCAAGGAGCAGGGCGACACGGTCACGGTCCGGCTGGAGGAGCGGCTCGGCCGAACGTCCTAACGCGTGACGATCTCGTCGATGCGAGCCAGTTCGTCGGCACCGAAGTCCAGGTTGCCGATGGCCGACACACTGTCCTCGAGCTGCCCCGGGCTGCTCGCGCCGACCAGGGCGGAGGTGACGCGGCCCCCGCGCAGCACCCACGCCAGGGCCATCTGGGCCAGCGACTGGCCGCGGGACTTCGCGATCTCGTCCAGGGCACGCAGCTTGCCCACCAGTTCCCCGGTGACCGCGTCGGAGTTCAGGAAGGGGCTGTCGCTCGCGGCGCGCGAGTCCTCCGGGATGCCGTCGAGGTAGCGGCCGGTCAGCAGGCCCTGCTCCAGCGGGGAGTAGGCGATGGAGCCGACCTTCAGCTCGTCGAGGGCGTCCAGGAGGCCGCTGGTCTCGGGGCGGCGGTCGAGCATGGAGTAGCGCGGCTGGTGGATCAGCAGCGGGGTGCCCAGCTCGGCGAGGATGCGGGCGGCCTCGCGGGTCTGCTCCGGGGAGTAGTTGGAGACACCGACGTACAGCGCCTTGCCCTGCTGCACCGCCGTGTGCAGGGCGCCCATCGTCTCCTCCAGGGGAGTCTCCGGGTCGGGGCGGTGCGAGTAGAAGACGTCGACGTAGTCCAGGCCCATGCGGCTCAGGCTCTGGTCGAGGGAGGACAGCAGGTACTTGCGCGAGCCCCACTCGCCGTACGGGCCGGGCCACATCAGGTAGCCGGCCTTGGTGGAGACGACCAGCTCGTCGCGGTACGGCGCGAAGTCGGCCTTGAGCGCCTCGCCGAGCGCGGACTCGGCGGAGCCGGGCGGCGGGCCGTAGTTGTTGGCGAGGTCGAAGTGGGTGACGCCGAGGTCGAAGGCGCGGCGCAGGATGGCGCGCTGGGTCTCGACGGGGCGGTCCGGGCCGAAGTTGTGCCACAGGCCGAGCGAGAGCGCGGGGAGCTTCAGGCCGCTGCGTCCGGTGCGCCGGTAGGGCATGTCCGCGTAGCGGTCGGTGTGTGCGGTGTACAACGCGACTCCAGAGGGGTTGGCACCCGGGTACGGGGCTTGGGCGGAACCGTGCCCCACTCTGTCGTGACCTGCGGGCAGTGGTCCAACAGAAGAATCCGATGGAATTGTGCGGCTACGCTTCTCAGTCATGGAACTGCGTCATCTCCAGCACTTCGTGGCGGTCGCCGAGGACCAGCACTTCACCCGCGCGGCGGAACGGCTCATGGTGTCCCAGTCCGGCCTGTCGGCGTCCATCCGGTCCCTGGAGCGGGAGCTGCGGGCGCCGCTGTTCGTGCGCACGACGCGCCGGGTGACGCTGACGGAGGCGGGGCGGGCGCTGCTGGGCGAGGCCGAGCGGATCCTGGCCCAGGTGCGGTCGGCGCACGAGGCGGTCGCCGCGGTGCAGGGCGTGCTGCGCGGGACGCTGTCACTGGGCAGCGAGCAGTGCATCGCCGGGGTGCCGGTGGCGGGGCTGCTGGCCGCGTTCCGCGGGCGGCATCCGGACGTGGAGATCCGGTTGCGGCAGGCGGGCTCGGGCGAGCTGGCGGAGGAGGTCGCGGCCGGGCGGCTCGACCTGGCCTTCGCCTACCGTACGCAGGCGGACACCGACCAGCTGCGCTCGGTCTCGCTGGCCGGCGAACCGATGACCGTGCTCTGCCATCCCGGCCACCGCCTCGCGGCGAACGGCGCGGCGCTGACGCCGCACGATCTCGCCGACGAGGTCTTCGTCGACTTCCACCCGGACTGGGGCCCGCGCCGCGTCACCGACACCACCTTCGCCGAGGCGGGCGTACGGCGGACCGTCGCGCTGGAGGTGAACGACGTGCACGGGCTGCTCGACCTGGTCGACGAGAACCTCGGCATCGCCGTGGTGCCGCGCCACTTCCGGCACAAGCGGGCCTCGCTCACCTCGCTGCCGCTGGAGGGATCCCCCGAGACGGCGTACGAGACCATCGCGCTGCTGCCACCGGCCGAGGCCACCAGCCCGGCCGCGCGGGCACTGATGGGGCTGCTGGAAACGGGGAGCGGGTGAGCGCGGACTGCGCGATGGTGGACGCATGCATGCAAAGGACATCCTCATCGAGGGCTACGGCCGTATCCAGGAAGAGGTCCACGCCGCCGTCGAGGGCCTGGACTCCGGCGGCCTGAACGCGCGTCCCGCCGGCGACGCCAACTCCGCCGCCTGGCTCGTCTGGCATCTCACCCGCGTCCAGGACGACCACGTCGCGGACGCCTTCGGGCTCGACCAGGTGTGGCTGAGCGGCGGGTGGGAGAAACGCTTCGGCCTCGGCCTGCCCCGCCACGACACCGGATACGGCCACAGCTCCGCGGAGGTCGCGAAGGTGCGGGTCGACTCGGCCGGCCTGCTGACCGGCTACTACGACGCCGTGCACGAGCGGACGCTCGGCGCCCTGCGCTCCCTGGCCGCCACGGACCTGGAACGGATCGTGGACGAGAACTGGGACCCGCCGGTCACCCTGGGCGCGCGGCTGGTGAGCGTCCTGTCCGACGATCTCCAGCACGTCGGACAAGCGGCCTATGCGCGCGGGCTCGTTCAGAGCTCCGCTTCGTAGCCCGGCAGGACGACGTCCTCGATCAGGGCCCGGCGCTCGTCGAAGGGCAGGAAGGCGCTCTTTACCGCGTTCACCGTGACCGTGCGCAGGTCCTCGGCCGTCCAGCCCGCCTGCTCGACCAGCAGGGACATCTCACGGGTCATCGTCGTACCGGAGACGAGGCGGTTGTCGGTGTTGAGGGTGACGCGGAAGCCGAGGTCCTTGAGCGCGGTGATGGGGTGCTCGGCGATCGAGGTGGCGGCGCCGGTCTGGAGGTTGGAGGTCGGGCACATCTCCAGGGCGATCCGGCGGTCGCGGACCCAGCCGGCGAGGCGGCCGAGCTTGCCCGCCGTGAGGTCCGGGATGTCCTCGGTGATGCGCACGCCGTGGCCGATGCGCTGGGCGCCGCACACCTGGAGCGCCTGGTGGATGCTGGGCAGCCCGTGCGCCTCGCCGGCGTGGATGGTGAAGGGCACGTTCTCCCGGCGCAGGTACTCGAAGGCGTCGAGGTGGTCGGCGGGCGGGAAGCCGTCCTCGGCGCCCGCGATGTCGAAGCCGACGACACCGGCGTCCCGGAAGGCGACCGCGAGGTCGGCGGTCTCGCGAGTGCGGTCGAACATCCGCATCCCGCACAGCAGGGTGCCGACGCGCACCGGGGTGCCCGCCGCCGCCGCCTTGGCCATGCCGGCGGCCAGACCCTCCTGGACGGTCTCGACGACCTCGGCGAGGGCCAGTCCGCCGCTGGTCATCAGCTCGGGGGCGTAGCGGACCTCGCCGTAGACGACGCCGTCGGCGGCGAGGTCGAGGACGTACTCCTCGGCGGTGCGCAGCAGGCCCTCGCGGTTCTGCATCACGGCGAGGGTGTGCTCGAAGGTGGCGATGTAGCGCACCAGGTCGCCGGAGTTGGCGGCCTCGCAGTACCAGGCGGCCAGCTCGGCGGGGTCGGTGGTGGGCAGGCTGTGGCCGACGGCCTGGGCCAGCTCCACGACGGTCGCGGGGCGCAGGCCGCCGTCGAGGTGGTCGTGCAGCACCGCCTTGGGGAGGCGGCGGAGGGTCTCGGTGTCCATGCGGGTCTCGGTGTCCATGCGGGTCTCGGTGTCCATGCGGGTCCCGGTGTCCATGCGGGTCCCGGTGTCCATGCGGGTCCCGGTGTCTATGCGCGTAGATGACATGTGCGGTCGTTCCTCGGCGAGTCGTTGAGCGGGGGTGCTGGGCAAGGCTGCCGGGCAGGTGTGCCGGGCAGGTCAGGAGTCGGCGGGCTGGAGCAGGTCCCAGCGGTTGCCGTACAGGTCCCGGAAGACGGCGACCGATCCGTAGGGCTCGTGCCGGGGCTCCTCCAGGAAGGTCACGCCCGCGGCCGCCATGCGGGCGCGGTCGCGGGCGAAGTCGTCGGTGTACAGGAAGAAGCCGACGCGCCCGCCCGTCTGGTCGCCGACCCGGGAACGCTGGGCCTCCCCCTTGGCGCGGGCCAGCAGCAGGGCGGTGCCCGGCGCCGCGCCCGCCGCGCCGCCGGGCTCGACGACGACCCAGCGGGAACCGTCGGGCCGGGGCGCGTCTTCGACGAGGCGGAAACCGAGGACCTCGGTGTAGAAGCGGATCGCCTCGTCGTAGTCGTCGACGACGAGGGTGACCAGGGCGATGCGTCTCATCGGTGCCTTTCGGGGACGGGCGATTGACGGGCGATTGACGGGAGAGGTTATACGTAAAACGCACCGCGACGCCAGTCTCCGGTCCAGCGTCTCGGGCCCGAGGCGCGGGGCGCGGCCCGTCCACTACCGTCACGGCCATGAAGATCACCGCGCCACCGCGCGAGCCCCGGCAGCGCAAGCAGGACGTGCTGGACCGGCTGGAAGAGGAGATGGACATCTGGGTGGCCACGGCGGACGCCGACGGCCTGCCCTGCATGGTCCCGCTGTGGTTCGTGTGGCACGGGGAGTCGGTGTGGCTGTGCACCCGGCTCACCAACCCGACGGGCCGCAACCTGCGCGACGGCGGCCGGGCCAGGCTGGCGTTCGGGCACACCCGGGACGTCGTGCTGATCGACGGCGAGGTGGAGACGTTCGGCCTGCGGGAGGCGCCGTCCGCGGCGGCCGGGGCGTTCCTCTCGAAGACCGGCTGGGACCCGCGCGAGGCCAGCGCGTCGTACGCCTGGTTCCGGGTGCGTCCGCTCGCGGTGCAGGCGTGGCACGAGCAGCGCGAGCTGAAGCAGCGGCACATCATGCGGGACGGCGCCTGGACCGTGTAGCGCCCGTACGCCCGTACGGCGCCGCACGGTCCGGGCGCCGCAGCCCGCAGCCTGCGGCCCGCGGCCGACCCAGACGCCGCAACCGGTCCGGGCACCTCAACCCACCACCGACCCACACGCCTCAACCGATCCGGACGCCTCAACCCACCACCGACCCACACGCCTCAACCCACAGGCGACCTGACGCCTCAGCCCTCCGCCCGCAGCCCGCAGCCCTCAGCCCGCAGCCCGCCACGGCGTCTCAGCCGGTCCGGGCGCCGTCGAGGCGCGTCAGGTCCTCCTCGGTGAGCCGGAGGGCGCCGGCCGCGACGTTCTCGGCGAGGTGACCGGGGTTGCCGGTGCCGGGAATGGCCAGGACGCCCGGGCCCTGGTGCAGGGTCCAGGCGATCCTCACCTGCGCCGGGCTCGCGCCGTGCGCCCGGGCCACCGCACGGACCTCGTCCTCGTGGGCGGCGCCGGCGCCCTGCGGTCCGGCCTCGCCGGCGATGGCGTAGAAGGGCACGAAGGCGATGCCCTGCTCACGGCACAGGGCGAGGAGTTCGTCGGTGGCGGGGTCGTGGAAGCCGAGGCCGTAGCGGTTCTGGACGGATACCACGGGGGCGATGGCCTGGGCCTCGGCGAGGTGCCGGGGCTCCGCGTCGCAGATGCCGAGGTGGCGGACGAGGCCCGCCTCGCGCAGTTCGGCGAGGGCGCCGAAGTGTTCGGCGATCGAGTCCTGCCGCATGCGGCGCAGGTAGACGACGTCGAGGTGGTCCCGGCCGAGTTGGCGCAGGTTCTCCTCGACGTGGGCCCGCAGTTCCTCGGGCCGGGCGGAGGTGCCCCACGCCCCCGACCAGTCGCGGTACGGGCCGACCTTGGTGGCGATCACCAGGTCGTCGGCGTACGGCGCCAGCGCGCTGTTGATCAGCTCGTTGGCGGAGCGCAGGGAGGAGAAGCAGAAGGCGGCGGTGTCGATGTGGTTGACGCCGAGTCCGACCGCCCGGCGCAGTACGGCCAGGGAGCGCGCGCGGTCGCTCGGCGTGCCGAGGTGGAAGGCGGCGCCGCCCGTCAGCCGCATCGCGCCGAAGCCGATGCGGCGGACGGGCAGGTCGCCGAGGTTCCAGGTGCCCGCGGACTCCGCGGTGATCGTTTCCGAGGTCAGCGGCGGAGTCTCGCACACACCCGGGACGGCTCAGCAGTAGAGGTTGCCGCCCGGTGAGACGCCGAGGATCTGGCTGAACTGCTGGTACTTGGAGACGCGGCTCTGCACCTGCGCGGGGTTCTTGCCGTCGCACTCCAGGGAGCCGTTGATGGAGCGGATCGTCTGGCCGAAACCGGCGCCGTTGACCATGGCGTTGTGGCCGGTCATGCTGCCGGGTCCGGACTGGGTGTTCCAGTACCACAGGGCGGTCTTCCAGGCGACGGCCGCGTCGTTCTGCACCAGCCAGGGGTTGTTCAGCAGATCGATGCCGAGCGCGTCGCCCGCGGCCTTGTAGTTGAAGTTCCAGCTGAGCTGGATCGGGCCGCGCCCGTAGTAGGCGGCCTGACCGGCCGGGCAGCCGTAGGGCCGGCCCCAGTCGCAGTAGTGCGGATAGTTGGCGGTGTTCTGCTCGACGATGTGCACGAGTCCGCCGGTCTCGTGGCCGACGTTGGCGAGGAAGGCCGCGGCCTCCTGCTTCTTGGTGGTGTCGCTGCCGGTGTTGGCGAAGCCCGGGTAGGCGCTGAGCGCGGCGGTCAGACCGCTGTAGGTGTAGAAGGAGTTTCTGCCCGGGAACATCTGGTTGAACTGGGCCTCGGACACCACGAAGTTGCCGACCGGAGTCTCCGAGCCGCCGTCGCAGGCGTACGGCTCCCAGTACCAGGTGCTGATGAGCGGGTCGTAGCCCGGGTTGGCGTGCTCGGCCCGGTAGGCCTTGCCGTCGGTGTAGCGGACGATGTCACCGGCGTTGTAGTTCGCGTCGGCCGACCAGGCCGGGTAGCTCGAACACGCGGCGGCGGACGCCTGGGCGGCGGGCAGGATCACGGGCACGGCTCCTGCGAGGGCGAGCACGGTCACCAGGGCGGATATACGGCGCCTCGACACAGGTCTGCCTCCTTCGACGGAGCACGGCCGCTCCCGTACAAGGGCAGGACGGAGCGGAGCCCTTGTGCGCGCGTGCCGGACGGACCGGCCACGGCGTGGGGGCGGCCGTGGTGGGGGGTGTGAAGGCACACTCAACCGCGTTGGTCTGTACCAGTCAAGGGTGTAGACCACTTCAAACCCGGCCGTCTTCCGGCCGGGTTGGCGTGGACTCTTCGCGCGGCCGGCTCGGCGGACCCTCGGGCTCCTTCGAGGCCGCGCGCCGGTCAGCTCAGCGGCTTCTTCAGGACCGCCTTGCGGTGGCTGAACGTCTCGATGGAGTAACGGCCGTGGTAGTTGCCCATGCCGCTCTCCCCCACGCCGCCGAACGGCAGGTCGGAGACGGTGAGATGGGCGAGCGGCAGCCCGTGGCCGAGACCGCCGGAGGACGTCTCGGCGGCGAACCGCTCCCGGGTCGTGTCGGACTCACTGAAGACGTAGAGAGCCAGCGGCTTGTCGCGGTCGTTGACGAAATCGATCGCCTCGTCCAGGCCGGGCACGGTGACGATCGGCAGGATCGGGCCGAAGATCTCCTCGCGCATCACGGGAGCCTCGGGGGCGACGTCGGCGAGAACGGTCGGCGCGAGGTACTTCTCCGTCCGGTCACTGCCGCCGCCGACGACCACCCGGCCGGAGCCCAGCAGACCGGTCAGCCGGTCGAAGTGGCGCTCGTTGACGATCCGCGCGTACTCCGCGGACTGTGCCGGGTCGGCCCCGTACAGCCCCTCGACCGCGCGGACCAGCGCCGGCTCCAGGGCGGCGGCGGTCTCCGGGTCGGTGAGGACGTAGTCGGGGGCCACGCAGGTCTGGCCGGCGTTGAGGAACTTGCCGCCGGCCAGCCGGGCGGCGACGACGTCGAGGTCGGCGTCGCGGTCGACGAACGCCGGTGACTTGCCGCCGAGTTCGAGGGTGACCGGGGTGAGGTGCTCGGCGGCGGCGCGCATGACGATGCGGCCCACGGTGCCGTTGCCCGTGTAGAAGACGTGGTCGAAGCGCTCGGCGAGCAGCGCCGTGGTCTCGGGGATTCCGCCCTCGACGACGGCCACGGCCTCGGTGTCCAGGTACCGCGGCAGCAGGCGGGCCAGCACGGCGGAGGTGGCCGGGGCCAGCTCGCTGGGCTTGGCGACCACCGCGTTGCCGGCCGCCAGGGCGCCGACCACCGGGGCCAGCAGGAGCTGGGCCGGGTAGTTCCAGGGCGCGATGACGAGGACGACGCCCAGGGGGTCGTACCGCGTCCAGGCGGTGGCGTCGGCGCCGAGGTGCGCCGGGACGGGGGCGGGCTCGGGGCGCAGCCAGTCGGCGAGGTGGCCGAGGGTGTGGTCGATCTCGCGCACGGTGAAGCCGATCTCCGTGCGCTGCGCCTCGGCGGCGCTCTTGCCCAGGTCGGCGTGGAGCGCTGCCTCCAGGTCCGGGCCGTTCTCCGTGAGGAGCGCGCGCAGCCGGTGCAGCTGTGCGGTGCGCCACTCGACGGGCTTGGTGCGGCCGGTGCGGAAGGTGGCACGCAGCCGGGCCACGACGTCGGCGGGCTGCTCGGGGGCGGGGTGGTTCACGGTGTGCCTCGCTGATGGGGGAATCCGGTGACGGACACCGACTGGACGGCTGAAAGACTGGAAACAACTGGATGTAGTCGCCAACATTTCAGGCACCAAAATACATTCCCGGGCCACGGTGCCGGTTTCGCGTGCACCGACGAGGTCGTGGCCGGAGGCGGACGCGCGACGAGCGTCGACAGCCCGATACGGGCGTGACGAAGTGCGGTGTTCGGGCGGGGAACGCGCAACCGCCCCTCCCCCGGCCCTTGTTCAGTCCTCGTCGCGGGCCGGTACGACCACGAGGAAGGCGTCCGACTGCAGGTCCATCACGACGGTCGCGGCCTCGCCCTGCGCCCGACGGCGTGCGGCGCACTCCTCCGCAGGCCACGATCCGCGCGGCGACCCCGCCGGGAATCGTTCCAACACCTTCGCGCCCATAGCGGCGACCACCTCCACCACCCCTGTGTCCGTTCGCGCTCTCCTGCCTGAGCGTTTGCCCGCGATCGGCATGGACATGTCCCCGCCCACCCTCGACTACACATAAGGGAGAAATAAGAGCAGAATGGACCTATGCGGTGTTACCGCACACCGCGACCAGACGCGGTCAAGGCCCGGTAAGTCAAAGGAGACGACTCATGGCCAACGTCTCGCACACCCGAGGTGACATCTCCAGCCACCCCGACGCTCCGGAGATGCAGGCGCGCTACGCCCGCATGCTCGGCGGTCGGGATGTGGCGCTCGTGGACGGGCCGGTATTCCTGCTCGGCCTGTACTGTGCCGTGTCCCCGTGGATAGTCCACTTCACCACGAGCCAGCCCGCACTCGTGGCCCACAACCTGATCATAGGAATCGCCATCGGTCTGCTGGCCCTCGGCTTCACCCGAGCCCCGGAACGCATGTACGGCCTCAGCGGGGCGATGTGCGCGATGGGCATCTGGATGATCATCTCGCCATGGATCGTCGGCACCAACCCGGACGCCGGCGTCATCTGGAACAACATCATCATCGGCGCCCTGACCCTGGCCCTGGGCACGGTGTGCGCCGCCACGGCGGCGAAGACCATGCGCAAGCCCTAGACGCGCGGGAAGGGAACACGTCGGGCCGGCCCGTCCCCGCGGGTCGGCCCTTGCCATGCCCCGGGCCCCCTGGCGGACTGCGTCCGCCCACAGTGGGCACATGCACTACTGCGGGGGTCTTGACAAGAAGGGGCGGAGATGGAGATCGACGGCATCATCAGTGCCATTGTCATCGGAATCGTCATCGGCGTCCTGGGCCGACTCGTCGTCCCGGGCCGTCAGCGCATCGGGGTCCTGTGGACGATCCTCGTCGGCATCGCGGCCGCGTTGATCGGGTCGTGGATCGCGACGGCGTTCGACGTGGGCGACACCGACGGCGTCGACTGGGTCGAATGGCTCATCCAGATCGGCCTGGCCGCGGTCGGCGTGGCCGCACTGGACCGGTCGCGGCCGCGCACGCGCCGCTGAGTGAGGACGCGGGACCGTCACCGGCTGCGGAGCCACTCCTCGTACCAGGTCACGGTGGCCTCGACGGTGTCGGCGAGCGGCTTCGGGGGCCACCCCGCAGGAGCGCTCGAAGGCGGCGGAGTCCCTTGTCTGGGTGCCGTGGGCTGGAGAACATCTCCGCGTACTCGGCCATGAACCGCTCGTCGAAGGGGCCGACGGGGCGGGGCTCCGCGAGCACCATGACGTCCGGCCGGCCCACGCGCTTCTCGATCACCGTGTGGATCTCACGCGTGCTGACGGCGGGCGCGGTGGGCAGGTGCCAGACACGGCCGTCGCCCTCCGGTGGCCGAGCGTCGCGAGACCGGCCGTCACGTCCCGGATGTCCGTGTAGCTGTGCGGCAGGTCGATGTCACCGAACGCCAGGACCTGCCCACCGGTGAGCGCGCCCGGGAAGACGGCGGCACCCGGGGACGAGTTGAGCACTCCGGGACCGACGAAGTCGGCGCTGCGGCCGGGGGCCACCCGGGCCCGGCCGGCCCGGTGCGCGGCGAGGCACCGCTCGTCGAGTTCCGGGCGCATCCGCCCCTGGCGGCTGATCGCCTGCCAGGGGCTGTCCGCGGTCATCACCGCTCCCCCGGCCTCGCCGTACGGGTACAGCGTGTCGAGTACGACCAGCCGGGCCCCGGTCGTCTCGACGGCCGCCAGGACGGCTGACTGGAGCGGGGCCTTGCCTCACCTCCGACTGGAGGTGGTAGGCACCGTTGGCGCAGTGGTACACGACAGCCGCGTCACCGGCCGCGGCCCGGGCAAGGATCACGTGATCGAGGAGGGCCGTACACCATGGTCGTGAAGGAAACGGAGCTGCCGTATCTGCGCCGTTGCGTGGAACTGGCGGCCGAGGCACTGGACGCCGGCGACGAGCCGTTCGGGTCGGTGCTGGTCGGCACGGACGGCACGGTGCTGGCCGAGGACCACAACCGGGTGGCCTCCGGCGACCGCACCCGCCACCCGGAGTTCGAGCCGGCGCGCTGGTCCGCCGCCCACCTCACCCCCGAGGAGCGGGCCGCCGCCACGGTGTACACGTCCGGCGAGCACTGCCCGATGTGCGCCGCCGCGCACGCCTGGGTGGGCCTGGGACGCATCGTGTACGTCGCCTCGTCGCGGCAGCTCGGCGAGTGGCTGGCGGAGCTGGGCGTCCCGGCACCGCCGGTGCGGACGCTTGCGGTGCGGGAGGTCGCGCCCGGCGTGCCGGTGGCGGGCCCGGTACCGGAACTGACCGAGGAGATCCGCGCCCTGCACCGCCGTTTCCACGAGGGGCGGCCCGGGGCGTAAGGGGGCACGGACGAAGTCACCGAGCGGTCTCTGCCACGCCCGGCGGCGCGGGACGTGTCCCGACGGAGCGGGTCGCCCCGGCGACGCGCGCTGTCCGGCGTCCCGGGACGACCGTCCGCTCTCGGTCAGCTCCCGGCCCCCGGCCGGAACCGCCGGTAGAGGACGGCTCCGCCCAGCACGAGCGCCGCGCCGCCCGCGAGAGCGGGCACGGTCTGGTCCGCCCCGGTGTGGGCGAGGGACGCCGACGCCTGCGGCGGGGCGGCGTGCGGGACCGGCTTCGGCCGGGCGCGCTCGCGCTCCTCCTCGGGTGCGGACGGCTCTGGCTCCGGCTCCGCGGGGGGCCGCTCGGGCTCGGGACGGTCGCCGGAGGTGTTCGTCGACTCGTTGCCGACCGCCGGGTTGCCGATGCCGACGACGTTGACGCTGTTGCCGGTGACGTTCACCGGGAGATGAACCGGCAGCTGCACGCCGTTGCCGGAGAGCACGCCCGGCGAATCCTGTGCGACGCCCTCGGCGACCGCACCGCCGGACGAGCCGGTGCCGGCGGAGGATGCCGTCCCCTTGCCCGTCGCACCCGCTCCCCCGGTGTTGGCGCAGCTGTTGCCCGCAGCCGGGTTGAGGAGCCCCACCACGTTCACCGTGTTGCCGCAGACGTTGACCGGCACGTCCACCGGGAGCTGGACGGTGTTGCCCGAGATCAGCCCGGGCGATCCGACGGCGGCACCGTCGGCGGAGGCGCCGTCGGACGCGAACGCCGCGTATCCCGGCATCGTCACGGCCAGCGCGCCGGAGGCGGCGACGGCGAACACCGCGTTTCGGGTAACCCTTCTCATGAGGTTCCCTGCCTTCCAGACATGGTCACGGGCGCTCGCCCGCACCGGTTAAAACGCGGGAGCACCATCCGAGTTATGGCTTATAGGCCTTTCACTCCATCGAGTGGCCGTTTTGTCGAACGAGCGGCAAAGCGTCCGTGCGCCCGCCGAGGCCACTGCCCCCGTGCGACCGGAGCCGCCGCCCGGAGGCGAGGTGAGCGAGGCCCGCTTATGGTGATCGAGGGCGCCGACCACCGGTCCGCGACGGGACGCCCGGGAGGCATCGATGCAGGCCAAGCTGTCGACTCGGCCCTCGGTCCGGCGCTGCGCGGTCACCGGAGCGCTCGGGCTGGCCCTGCTGTCCACGGGGCTGCCCGCCGCGACGGCACGGGACACCGGGCCCGACCTGTCCCGGTTCCACGACCAGAGGATCAAGTGGTCGGCGTGCGAGGGCATGGACGTACCGAAGGACCTGCAGTGCGGGAAGGTCACCGTCCCCCTCGACTACGACCGCCCCGAGGCGGGAACCCTCGACCTGGCCCTCGCCCGGTACCGGGCGACGGGTGAGTCGCGGGGCTCGGTACTGCTGAACTTCGGCGGCCCGGGCGGCTCCGGCGTCAGCGAACTCTCCGCCGGCGGCAAGGACTTCATGCACCTCACCAACGGCTACGACGTGGTGGCTTTCGATCCCCGCGGCGTCGGCCGGTCCTCGCCGGTCACCTGCGGCCCGGCCACGCTGGACATCGTGGAGGCGACGGACGGGGACGAGAAGCTCACCGACCCGCAGGACGTACTACGGCGCCTGCGGGAGGCGGCGGCCGAGTGCGCGAAGCACTCCGGCCCGGTGCTGCCCCACATAGGCACGGTGAACGCGGCGCGCGACATGGACGTGATGCGCCGGGCGCTCGGGGACGGCCGGCTCAACTACCTCGGCTTCTCCTACGGCACCCGGCTGGGCGCGGTCTACGCCGCCCGGTTCCCGGACAAGGTCGGCCGGATGGTGCTGGACGGCGTGGACACGCTGACGGAACCGCTGACCGAGCAGGGGCTGACCGGCGCGCGGGGGCAGCAGACCGCGCTGGAGAACTTCCTCGACTGGTGCGTGGAGGACATCGCCTGCCCGTTCGGACAGGACGCCCGCCAAGCCCGGCGCCACGTCGAACAGGTCATCGCCTCGCTCGACGCGGACCCGGTACCGACGGGCTTCGGCGAGCCCTTCTCCGGACAGGACATGGTGGGCGCCATCGGCCAGGCGCTGTACAGCGAGGAGCTGTGGCCCACGCTGCAGCGGGCGCTCGCACAGCTGCTCGAGGACGGCGACACCCGCGGCCTGGAGGGCTTCGTGTCCGGCGGCGTCACCTTCCCGGTCCGCGCACGGACTCCCGCGGACACCGGCGGCGGCCTCACCGACCCGGAAGACGTCCCGATGGACAATCTGCCGGCCGCCCTGATGGCGATCAACTGCGCCGACGACCCCGACCGCCCCACCGCCGACCAGGTCGCGAAGTCCCTGGAACGGCTGCGCGCACGGTACGAGGAGGCCTCGCCGGTATTCGGCCGGTACCGCCTCACGCAGGTGCTGATGTGCTACGGCCGGCCCAAGGGCACGGACTACATCCGGGACGACGTGAAGGACCTCGACACCTCGAAGATGCTCCTCGTCGGCACCCGGGGCGACCCGGCCACGCCGTACCGCTGGACGGTGGAGACGGCCGAGCGGCTCGGTTCCGCGGCGGTGGTCCTCGACAACAAGGGCGAGGGGCACACCGGCTACGCGTCCTCCGAATGCGTGCACCGCAAGGTCGACGACTTCCTGCTGTACGGCTCCCTGCCGCCCGACGGCAGCTCCTGCGGCTCCGAGGGCTCCCGGACCTCCCGGGACGACGACTGAACCGGAAGGCGCGACCGGGATGATGAATTGCTCCGAATGCCCGATACGCCCATCAGTCCTATCGTGCTGACATGGAGCACGATCTGAGTCCCGCCACCCTCGCCGAACTGCGGCGCCCCCGCCCCTACCCGGCCGTGTCGGTGCTGACCCCGACGCACCGTCGCGAACCGGACAACGCCCAGGACTCCGTCCGGCTGCGCAACGCGGTCGCCGAGGCCAAGAAACAGCTGCAGGACGATCCCGCGGTCACCCGCGAACGGCGCACGGAGGTGTCCCGGGAACTCGACCGGGCCCTCGCCGAGGTCGATCCGACACACGCCGAGGACGGCCTGGCGCTCTTCGCCGCGCCGGGTGAACACCAGGTCTGGACGCTCGCGCGCTCCGTCCCCGAGCGCGTGGTCCTGTCGGACACCTTCCTGACCCGCAACCTCGTCGCCGCACAGGCCGCCGAGCGGCCGTTCTGGGTGCTGTCGGTGGCCGCCGACCGCGTCAGGCTGTGGAGCGGGGGCGCGGGCCGGGTCGTCGAGGACCGCACCGGCGGATTCCCGATGGACCGGCCGCCGCTGGACTTCGACCCCGAACGCCAGGAGCGGATCGGGGACGCGCCCAGCACCTTCCGGGACGAGACCACCCGCCGGTTCCTGCGCGACGCCGACACCGAGATGGGCCGGGTCCTGCGCGCGCATCCCCGGCCGCTGTACGTCACCGGACCGCAGCCCGCGCTGTCCCTGCTGGAGGAGACCGGGAACACCGTGCGGGACGCGCTCCTCGTCCCGCACGGTGGCCTCGCGCACGGGACGGCGGAGGCCGTGTGGCAGGCGGTGCGGCCGGTCCTCGACGACGAGGCGCGGGGCGCCGTCGAGGCCGTCGCCAGGGAACTGGACGCGGCCCGCGGACGCAAGGACTTCGCGGCCGGCGTCGACGAGTTGTGGGAGAGCGCCCACGCCGGCCGGGTCCGGCTGCTGGCCGTCGAGGAGAACTACAAGGTGACGATGCGCGACGACGGTGAGCACCTGCTCCCGGCGGACAGCGGTGACCTCGGCGCCCGTGAGGACATCGTGGACGAGATCGTCGAGCAGTGCCTGGAGACCGGCGCCGACGTCCGCTTCGTGCCGGACGGCGCACTCGGGGAAGTGGACGGTATCGCGGGGGTGCTGCGGTACTGACGCCCGCCGCCGAGCCCCGGGGCCTCCGCCCCTCTTGACGACCATGAAACCCTGTTCGCCGTACCCGCACCCGCCCCTCGGCGGGTGTGCGGCGGACGGGGAAGGAGCCGGCGGAGCGTGAGCGGACTTCTGGGTGTGGCGGTCCTGGGCGCGGGACACATGGGCGCCGATCACATACGACGCCTCGACCGGGTGATGAGCGGCGCCAGGGTCGCCGCGGTGGCGGACCCCGACGCCGAGCGGGCCAAGGAGGCCGTGGGCGGGATCGACGGGGTCGTCGTGCACACGGACGTCGAGGCCGCGCTCGACGCGCCGGGCGTGGAGGCCGTCCTGATCGCCTCGCCGGGCGAGACGCACGAGGAGGCGCTGCTGGCGGCCTTCGCGCGGGGGCTGCCGGTGCTGTGCGAGAAGCCGATGGTGCCGGACTCCGCGGGAGCGCTGCGCGTGGTGGAGTCGGAGGCGCGGCTGGGCCGGAGGCTGGCGCAGATCGGGTTCATGCGGCGGTACGACGCCGAGTACCGGCAGCTGAAGTCGCTGCTGGACGGCGGGCGGCTGGGCCGGCCCCTGATGCTGCACTGTGTCCATCGCAACGTGTCCTCTCCGCCGCACTTCACCTCGTCGATGCTGGTCACCAGTTCCGTCTCGCACGAGATCGACGCGGCCCGCTGGCTGCTCGGGCAGGAGCTGACCGCGGTGACCGTGCTCCGGCCGCGCCCGTCGGCGGGCGCGCCCGGGGGGCTGCTCGATCCGCAGTTCGTGCTCTTCGAGACCGAGGAGGGCGCGCTGGTCGACGTGGAGATCTTCGTCAACTGCGGCTTCGGTTACGAGGTGCGCTGCGAGGCCGTCTGCGAGGCGGGCAGCGCCCGGATCGGTCAGGCGCACACCATGGTGGTGACGGCGGCGGGCGGTGCCCGGGAGGAGGTGCCGCAGGACTACCTCGTACGGTTCGCCGACGCCTACGACCGCGAGGTGCAGAGCTGGGTCGACGCGACCCGGCGGGGCCGGGTCACCGGGCCGGGCGCCTGGGACGGGTACGCCGCCGCCGCGGTCGCCGAGGCGGGGGTGCGGGCCCTGGAGACGGGAGCGCGCACACCCGTCGACCTGGCACCCCGCCCGGCACCCTCCGACTCGCCATAGAACAGGGGCCCGACGAACACCAGGGCGACGACGTCGCCGGACTCCGACGCACCTCAAATCCCTTAGGAAAATTACGGCTTGACCCACGGCTCACGTACGCCGTTCGGGTGCCGAAGTCGCTCGGGGAAGACTGTGGCATATGCCCGAAGCACCACCGTATCGTGTGTTGCCGAATCCCTTACGGGGCGTCGCGGGCTGTGCAACAGTCGTAACGGTCCTCGCGCCAGCCTCGTTCCCGCCTTGGTCGTACCGTCTGCACATCGGAGTGCGTCATGTCGTCCCATCTCTCCGCGGACCACCCGGCCGCCCAGCCACCGGGACACGGCTCGGTCGAGGCGCTGATATCGCAGGCCCGGCGGCTGCGGGGCGACGTGGACGCGATACGGCGGGACAGCCAGGACGACGGAACGGACCCCCGGGGACGCTGGCAGCGCGCCCTGTACGACCTGGCACTGCATCAACTCAGCGACATCGACACGCACTTGGCGCAGCTCCGGGACGGCCCGACGCCCGCCCCGCGGCCCGGATCGCTGCTCAGCCGGGTCGGCAGCGCGGAGTGGAACCTGCTGACGGACGAGGCCGAGTGGTCCGGCGAGCTCTTCCAGATCCTCGGCCGCGACGCCGCCACCGCTCCGCTGAGCCTCGACGAACTCCCGTCCCTGGTACTCGCCGAGGACCGGCCGAAACTGACCGCGATGGTCACGGACTGCCTGGTCGACGCGCGGCCCATCGACGGCGAGTTCCGCGTCGTGCGCCCCGACGGCACCGTGCGTACCGTGCACATGATGGGCGAGCCCGTGCTCGACGCCGACGGCAGCACCGCCTCGATGTGGGCGGTGCTGCGGGACGTCAGCGAACTGCGCCGCAGCCAGCGGGCGGTGAGCGAGACCCGTGACTCGCTCCGCCGCCAACCGCTGTCCGCGGACATCGAGCAACGGGCCGCGGTCGAACCGCGGGAAGCCGTGCCGCCGCCCTGGCACGGCCTCCTGCGGTTCCCGCACGAGGGACGGCCTGGCCTGGACCTGGCCGCCGGCTACCTGCCGTCGACGGCCGACGCAGCCGGGTGCGGCGCCTGGTACGACGCGTGCCCGCTCGCCGGCGACGAGACCCTGCTCAGCGTCGGCGACCTCGTCGGCCCGGGCGCCGACGCGGCACAGGCTCCGGCGACGCTGATCGGTGCCCTGCGCGGCCTGGCGATGGCGGGTGTCCGGCCCGCACACCTCCAGGACCGACTCGACCGGTTACTCGAGACCACCGCCCTGCCGCCCGTGCGCTCCGCCCTGTACTGCGGATACCGGCCCCGCGCCCGCGCCCTTGCGTGGGCGCACGCCGGACACCCCGTCCCGCTGCTGTTCCGCGACGGGACGGGGCGCGGACTGGCCGGGCAGGCCGAGGCGACCCTCGAAGCCGGTGACCTGTTGCTCCTGCACACCGGCGAACTCGGACCGGCAGACGTGCGTCGGCTCCTCTCCCTGTCCGCCCGTCTGGCCGGGGTGCGCTCGGCGCAGGACGGCTTACGGATCGTGACGGAGGAGCTGGACGGGTCCCCGCGCCAGGCGGACGCCTGCGTGCTGATGGCCCGGGTGGCGCCTTAGCCGACGTGTCGATCGGACGACGCGTCGCCCGGACAACGCGTCGCGCCCTACGCCGGAGCGATGTCGCCGCCCTTCCCCCTGGGTGACCTGCTGGGCGACTTGCCCTTCGGCAGCGCAAGTTTGATCTCCTCCCGCAGCTCCTGGATCCTGGGGTAGCCGGCGTACTCGGCGGTGAGCCGGTACATCTGACGCAGTCGGTCCCAGGTCCGCTGGGAGGAGTTGGACCCCATCGACACCAGGGCGAGGCGCGCGTAGCGGTCCGCCTGTTCGGGGTCGTCGGCGATGAAGCAGGCGGAAGCCATGGACAGATAGTCGAAGATCTTCGACCGCTGCCGACCGTCGATCCTCAGTGCCAGTGCCTTCTCCGCGTAGTACTGCGCGTGCGCGGCGGCCCCCGGCTCGAAGTCGGCGAGCGTCCGGTAGGCCAGGGCCTGCATGCCGTACAGGTCCTCCTCCTTGAACGTCTGCATCCAGTCCGGTGGCGGCACGTCCGCCCGGTCGGAGACGAAGAGGTCCTCGGCCCGCCCCAGGGTGCGGCGCATCGCCTGGCCCTTGCCCATGGAGGCCTGCGCCCAGGCCTCGATGGTGTACAGCATCGCCTGAGTGCGCGGCAGCACCCCCTCGCCCGAACCGGACTTGGCGAGCTTCATCAGGTCGAGCGCGTCGTCGGGCCGGCCCAGGTGGACCATCTGGCGGGCCGCCCGGGACAGTGCCTCGCCGGCCCGGGGCCGGTCGCCGCCCTCGCGCGCGGCATGGGCGGCGATGACGAAGTACTTCTGAGCGGTGGGTTCCAGGCCGACGTCGTGCGACATCCAGCCCGCGAGGACGGCGAGGTTGGCGGCGACACCCCACAGGCGCCGCTGGAGATGGGGTGGGTGGTGGTAGGCGAGCATGCCGCCCACCTCGTTGAGCTGGCCCACCACGGCCTTGCGCTGGAGCCCGCCGCCACGGGCGGCGTCCCAGGCGCGGAACACCTCGACCGAGCGCTCGAGTTCCTCCACCTCCTGCGACCCGATGGGGGCGGCCTCGTAGCGGTCGAACCCGGCGGGGTCGGCGTGCAGGGGTTGGCGGAGGTCGGGAGCGTCGGCAGCCAGGGCCGGGTCGGTGTGCAGCCAGTCGTACATGGCGCTGCTGAGTGCGGATCCCGCGGCGAGCGCGGCGCCCGCGCCCACCAAGCCGCGTCGGTTGAGCATGAGGTCCATTCCCGTGAATTCGGTGAGGACCGCCGCAGTCCGCTCGGGCGCCCACGGCACACCGTCGGGACGTTCCTCGCCCCCGCCGCCCTGCCGTTTCCCCGCACGCCCGTGCCGGACCAGACCGAGGTCCTCGATGGTCACGACACGGCCGAGACGCTCGGTGAACAGAACCGCCAGCACCCGCGGCACCGGATCGCGCGGGATCTCTCCCATGTCGATCCATCTCCGCACCCGCGAGGTGTCGGTCGCCAGCTGAAGGTGGCCCATGGCCGCCGCCTGCCGGTTCACCAGCCTCGCGAGCTCGCCCTTGGACCAGCCGGCCAGGCCGAACAGGTCCGAGAGACGGGTGTTGGGTTCTTTGCTCACGTCAAGCCCCCAGGTTCTCGGCTGAGTTGACAGTAGCCCCGTGCAGGTTGCCGGGCGACTATTCGCCACCGTTCGCCAGGGTGCGCCAGATGGTGTGCCACGGGCGGCCGGGTGTCAGGTAGGAATGCGCCACCCCGACCCGGTCGCCGTGGGGTTACTCCCCAGGGTGGCCCTCAGCGGCCGGGCGGGCAGCGCGACGGCTTTTCAGAAGGCGTGACCTTCCGGATCGGATCTTCCGGATCGACCGGACGGGTACCGCGCTTCAGGCAGGCACAGCAGGCACACGAAGGGATCTGTCTCGCCCATGTACGCAGCATCGTCCTCCGTGTCCGCCCCGCAGCGTTCGCTGCACCCCCGTCCGGCGGCGGGCGGCGGCCCCTATCTCGCCCCCGCGCGTCCGCCGACCCCGGTGCTCGGGGCGGGCAGGGCGCGGCGCGGCGCGGGCCCCGGCACACAGCCGCTCAGCGGAAGAATCGACCTGTCCGGCTCCCAGGGCACCCAGCTGCGCACGGCGATCGCCGCCGTGCACCGGATCTGTCCGGAGTTCGCCCCAGTTCAGGTGCTGCGCCGCAGCGGGCGGTCCGTGCTCCTGGTCGGTACGACCGGGCGCAACACGGCGGTGGCCAAGTGCTTACTGGACCACTCCCCCGCTTGGGCGGAGCGGATCCGGCACGAGATAGGGGCATACCGCTCGTTCGTCCGGCACCGCCCCCCAGTGCGGGTGCCGAGGCTGATCGCAGCGGACCCGGACAACTGCACGCTGGTGATCGAGCGGATGCCAGGACGGGTGGCGGCGCTGCAGCGGCACCCACTGGAAGCCCCGCCGCGGGCGGACATCAGGGCGGCGCTCGGCGCGATCTGCCGGCTCAACGCCTGGCGGCCGCCCGCGGGCACCTTCGACGCCCCGCTGGACTACGCGGCGCGGATCTCCCGGTTCCACGAGCTGGGTCTGCTCACCGACCGGGACCTGGGCGACCTGCAGAAGCTGCTGCACGGCATCGCCCATGCGGGCCGCCAGGGCATGGGCCAGTTCTGCCACGGTGACGCGCTGCTGTCCAACATCCTCATGTCACCGGCCGGTCCAGTGCTGGTGGACTGGGAGCACGCGGGCTGGTATCTCCCCGGCTACGACCTGGCGACCCTGTGGGCGGTCCTCGGTGACGCCCCGGTGGCCCGCCGTCAGATCAGTCAGATCGCCCAGTCGGCGGGGACGGCCGCGCGCGACGCGTTCCTGGTGAACCTGATGCTCGTGCTGACCCGGGAGATCCGTACGTACGAGACGGCCGTGCAGCGTTCGATGCACGACACGGTTCCGGCACCGCAGGCTCCGGCCCACCCGGGCGCCGCGCCGACCGGCGAGGAACAGCGGCTGCTGCTGCGCCGGCTGCACGACGACTGCCAGATGGCGCGCAGGGCCGTGCGCGCGGCGGTCGGCACGCGCTGACGGGAACGCCGGTCCGAGGAGGCGACGGTCCGCGGTGTGCCCTTCAGGGGCGCACCGCGGATTTCATGTGCCCGGGGACCCGCAGCGGCCATTGGTGTACGCCACTGACGCCGCGCAGGCCCTTGCGCCGCCGTCGCGAAACTCGCCCGCCCCCCTGCTGACATGGGAAATCGCCGACACGACGGCATGATTGACGGATCGTAGGACCGCCGGGTACCACTGACCCACGCTCGGCCCCGCACGCCCCGCCACGCCCCACCGTCACAGGAGGCCGCTTTGCGAGGTTCCCCCGTCGTGCCCGCCCTGACCACCGCGGCACTGCTGCTGCCGCTGCTCGGCGCGGCACCGCCCGCCGCCGGCCCCTCCGACGCCCCACCCGCCCCCGACCGTCTGCAGCGGGCGTTCGCCACCGCGGCGGCCGAGTACCAGGTGCCGCAGAGCGTCCTGCTCGGCGTCTCCTACCTCCAGTCCCGCTGGGACGCGCACGGCGGTGCGCCGAGCGTGACCGGCGGCTACGGCCCCCTGCACCTCACCGACGCGCGCACGGCGCTGGCCGGGGCGTCGCACCACAGCGAGGGCACCGAGGACCCGCGCGGCGACGACGCCCGCGCCCCGCTGCACCCGACGGCCACGGCCGCACACCCCACCGACCTGCCCGCCCGGCTGACCACGCTGCCGAAGGCCGCCGAGCTGACCGGGCTGAGCCCCGGCGCGCTGCGCGAGGACCCGGCGGCGAACGTGTCCGGCGGTGCCGCGCTGCTCGCCGCCGCCCAGCGGGAACTGGGTGAACCGCTCAGCGCGGACCCGGCGGACTGGTACGGGGCGGTGGCCCGCTTCTCGGGCGCGGAGGACTCCGCGACGGCGGCGGCGTACGCGAACGACGTGTACGAGGTGATCCGCGCGGGCGAGCACCGGACCACGGACGCCGGGCAGCGGGTCGCCCTGGCCGCCCGGCCCGACGTGGCCCCCGATGTCTCGCAGCTCGCGGACGCGGGCCTGCGGGCCGCCTCCGCCGCCGGCACCGAGTGCCCGAAGACGGTGTCCTGCGAGTGGATCCCGGCGCCGTACGAGGAGTTCGGAGACGGCGACTACGGCAACCACGACCTGGGAAACCGGCCCGCCTCCCAGCGCGTCCGGTACATCGTCGTGCACGACACGGAGGGCGCCTGGAACGGGGTCCTCAACATGGTCCAGGACCCGGCCTACGTCTCCTGGAACTACACCCTGCGCTCCACCGACGGCCACATCGCCCAGCACGTGAAGGCGAAGGACGTGGCCTGGCACGCGGGCAACTGGTACGTGAACGCGAAGTCGATCGGCCTGGAGCACGAGGGCTTCCTCGCGGACCCGGACGCCTGGTACACGGAGGCGATGTACCGCTCGTCGGCGCGGCTGGTGAAGTACCTGGCCAAGAAGTACGACATCCCGCTGGACCGGCAGCACGTCCTCGGCCACGGCAACGTCCCCGGCACCACCACCGCGACGATCCCGGGCATGCACACCGACCCGGGCCCCTACTGGGACTGGCGGCACTACTTCCAGCTGCTCGGCCGCCCCTTCGAGCCCACCGCCGGCAAGAAGTCCGGCCTGGTGACGATCCGCCCCGACTACGCCACCAACCGCCCCGAGTACACCGGCTGCGAGACGAAGGGCGAGCCCTGCGCGCCGCACGGCTCCAGCGAGGTGCGGCTGTACGCCGACCACGACGTGAACGCGCCGCTGATCAAGGACATCGGCCTGGGCACCACCCCGACGACCGGGGTGAACGACCTGTCCTCCCGGGTCTCCACGGGCCAGCAGTACGCGGTGGCCGACCGGTGGGGTGACTGGACGGCCATCTGGTACCTGGGTCAGAAGGCCTGGTTCCACAACCCGAAGAGGAGCCCTGCGGCGGTTCCCGCCTCGGGCCGGGTGATCACTCCGAGAGAAGGGCTGGAGAGCGTCCCGGTGTACGGGCGCGCGTACCCGGAGAAGGCCGCCTACCCGGCGGACGTGCCCGCCCAGGCCGTGTCGCCACTGCCGTACCGGCTGCTGAAGGGGCAGAAGTACGTGGTCGGTGAGAAGGTACCCGGCGAGTACTACTACGCGGTCACCTTCGACGAGGCCTCCCACCGGGTGGTGACCGGAGCGGACGAGTACTACGAGATCCAGTACGGCCACCGGGTCGCGTACGTGCGCGCCGCCGACGTCACGCTCGCGGCCGTGCGGTAGCCGGCCGGATCAGCCCTGCTGGAAAAGCTCCGCCGGGAGCGGCTTCAGCAGGGCGTACAGGTCGTCGGTGATGGGCCGGTCCCAGGCGGCGATGGTCACCAGGACACCGTCGCTGCGGTCGAACTGCACGCAGGAGATCCGGCCCTCGGAGAGCTTGAGGCGGCGCACGATGAGCAGGTTGTCGCCCTGCATGACGGGTACGTCCTCGGTGCCGACGACCGTGATCTCCTCGTCGTTCTCCAGGGCGAGCAGCAGCTGGGCCACCTCGAACGGGATCTCTCCTTCGGGGACCTCGCGGGCCGGGGAGCCGGTCGGCAGATTGCCGATGATCATCGCGGGACCGCGGCCGCCGAAGAGGTCGTAGCGCAGGAAGACGCCCTGACAGCTGCCGTCGGGCGCGGGCAGCAGGCCGGCGCCCAGGTTCCCGGGCCAGTCGCCCGGATCCATGGCCAGTACGTCGAAGTCGGGCCCGGCGGGCGTGGCGCTGCGGCGGCGGAGGAACGACATGCCGCCATGGTACGTGGCCCGGGCCCACGAACGGCGTGCGGGCGGGAGCCCGGCCGGGCTACGCGGTCCGCTTGTGCCGTTCGTGGTGGCGGGCCACCCGGGCCCGGTTGCCGCAGGACGGCTTGCACCACTCCTGGCGGGAGTGCTCCTTCAGGAAGTAGCGCACACAGCGCGGTGCGTGGCAGGCCCGCAGCCGCGGCCGGTCGGGCCCCGTGAGGAAGCCGATCACCGCCCGCGCGAGGGCGGCGGCGAGATCGGGCCGGCCACCGTGCGCGAGCTCCGCGCGCACGACGGGTCCGGCGCCGTCGGCCCAGTCCAGGACGGGAACGGTGGGGGTGCGGGCGGCTGCCTCGTTCAGGCGCCGCACGGCGTCGGGAACGGGAAGCAGCCGGGCGGCGTCGGCGGGGCTCGGCTCGCCGGGGCGCACGGCGCGGGCGAAGAGGGCACGGGCAGCGGCGCGTACCTCGCGGGCGGCGGCCAGGGTGGGCTCGTCGGCGGTGAAGACGTCGGTGTCCGGCACGGTGTCGGGGTGCGCCCGCACCCAGGTGGTGAGCCCCGCGAGGCCGGTGAGGTCGTCGGCGACCCCGCCGTTCCCGTCGTGCCGGACGGTCAGAGCGAGGTCGAGGGCGATCCGGGCGTCCCTGCTGGGCGAGTCCTGCATGGGCCGATGATAGGCACGCCGGGTTCCGCCGAAGGCCGGGGTGCGTGACGCCCCGGGCGCCGGGCGCGCGGGACCGGCGACGATCCACTCCTGCTCGGAAACGGGGTGGCGGGCGCGTGGGTCTGCGCCGGGTTCGTCCCCCGGTCACGCGTCGGTCGACGCCCAGCCCCGCGGTTCGGGACGCGACGCAGCGGCGGCAGGCTGCCGTATGGCGTATGCAACGGCCGTCGGCACCGCCGACGTCGTCGGTGGGCACAGACCTGCGCCCTCACTCCTCCGCCGGCGCCGGCGGCACCACCGCGACCGGGGACGCCGCGTGCAGCAGGACGGCGTGGGTGACCGAGCCCATCATGCGGGCCGGGACCAGCAGGCGCCGGCGGTGGCGGCCGACTACGACCAGGTCGGCGTCGCGGGAGGCGGCTACGAGGTGCCCGGCGGCGTCGCCGGGCAGGGCGTTCGTCTCGGCCCGGATGTCGGGGTGACGCCCTCGGTACGGGGCGAGGAAGCCGTCCGCCAGGACCCGGGTCTCGCTCTCGATGGAGACCTCGTCGATCACCAGCGGCATCATCTGGCCGGCGGCGGCCCAGGTCTGCACCGGCCATGGGTAGGCGGCGATCACCTGGAGGCGGGCGCCGCGCCGCGCGGCCTCGGCGAAGGCGAAGGACAGTGTGGCGTCGTCGGGGCTGTCCACGTGCAGGCCCACCACCACCCGGGGGCCGGGTTCGGCCGGTGCCTCGCCGTGGACCTCGCGCCCGGGGCGGGGCACCACGACGACCGGGCACTCGGCGTCGCGGGCGACGGCCATGCCGTTGGAGCCGAGCAGCAGGCTGGCGAAGCCGCCGCGGCCCCGGGAGCCGAGAACCAGCAGCTGGGCGTCGGTGCCCAGGTCCGGCAGCACGGCGCCCGGTAGGCCCTCCATTCCGACGTACTCCGTCGGCACCGCGAAGGCCCGCCCCTGCAGATGCGCGCGGGCCTGGTCGAGCACCGGGTCGTCGCCGGTGTCCGGCGGCCCCGCGACCAGGACGTCGGTCTGTGCCCAGGCGGCGTACTGGCGTACGTGCACCACCCGCAGCGGTGCCTCGCGCCGGTGGGCGGCGTCGAGGGCCCAGTCCAGGCCGCGCAGGCTGTCGTCCGAACCGTCGACCGCCGCGATGACCGGCAGGGTGGTGCTCATGGGTTCCTCACCTCCGGAGTGCAACCGTTCCCCCTCCTGGCGTCAGCCTCGCTCAGGCGTCGGCCACGAAGGGGCACCCACGGTCGCGTGTCCGGAAAATCGGGCGGAACACTCCCGGATCGGCCGGACGCACCCCGGCCCGGCTCACCGACCCGGCGGGCGTTTCACGTGAGGTCGAACTCCCCTTCCCGCGCTCCCGACACGAACGCGCCCCATTCCGCCGGGGTGAAGATCAGGGAGGGACTTTCCGGGCTGCCGCTGTTCCGCATGGCGATGAACCCCTCGACAAAGGCGATCTGGACATCCCCCTGGCCTCGGCTGCTGGACTGCCACTGCGCGTTGCTGAGATCCAGCTCCGGCTTGTCCCAGCCCATGAGCGGGCGCTGTTGGGTGGTGCTCTCGGCCACGTCCGTGCTCCTCCCGATTTCGTCGTCCGCGGTCAGCCTAGCGATCGGGTCCGAGCGCCGACAGGCCACGTGACGGGTGCCTTTCGGAAGATCGGCGCCGCGGTTCCCACCCGTCACACGCCCCGATGGTGCCCCGGCCGCCTCAGCCCTGCGCGAGAAACGCGACGACACGCCGCACGAACCACTGCGTCGATCTTCGGCGCCCGTCGCTTCGGCCGCAACGGAGGTGCCGGGTCACGACTCGGCGAATCGGTCCCGCAGTTCGCGTTTGAGGATCTTCCCGCTGGCGTTGCGCGGTAGCGCGTCCACGAATCGGACCCGCTTGGGTGCCTTGAACGCGGTGAGCCTCTCGCGGGCGTGGGCGATCAGTTCGTCCTCCGTGACCTCGCCGCGCGGGACGACGACCGCCGTGACGGCCTCGATCCACCGCTCGTCGGGCAGGCCGATCACGGCGGCCTCGGCGACGGCCTCGTGGGTGTAGAGGGCGTCCTCGACCTGGCGGGAGGCGACCAGCACGCCGCCGGAGTTGATGACGTCCTTCACCCGGTCGACGATCGTGAAGTAGCCGTCCGCGTCCCGCACGGCGAGGTCGCCGGAGTGGAACCAGCCGTCGCGGAAGGCCGCTGCGGTCTCCTCGGGCTTGTCCCAGTAGCCCTCGCACAACTGCGGGGAGCGGTAGACGACTTCGCCCGGCCTGCCGTCGGGCACGTCCTTGCCGTCCTCGTCGACGACGCGTGCGTCGACGAAGAGCACGGGCCGGCCGCAGGAGTCCATCCGGCCGTCGTGCTCGTCCGGGCCGAGGACGGTGGCGAGGGGGCCGATCTCGCTCTGGCCGAAGCAGTTGTAGAAGGCCAGGTCCGGGAGGCGTTCGCGCAGCCGCTCCAGGACCGGCACGGGCATGATCGACGCCCCGTAGTAGGCCTTGAGCAGGCCGCCGAGGTCGCGGGTGGCGAAGTCGGCGCGGTTCGCGAGGCCGATCCACACGGTGGGCGGTGCGAAGAGGCTGTCCGCGCGGCCGGCCTCGATCAGGTCGAAGAGGCGGTCGCCGTCGGGTGCGTCCAGGACGGTGTTCGTCGCGCCGACGGCGAGGTAGGGCAGCAGGAAGACGTGCATCTGCGCCGAGTGGTAGAGGGGCAGCGCGTGCACGGGGCGGTCGCCCGCGCCGAGGTCCAGGGCGGTGATGGCGCTCAGGTACTCGTGCACCAGCGCCCGGTGGGTCATCATCGCGCCCTTGGGCAGTGCGGTGGTGCCCGAGGTGTAGAGCAGTTGCACGAGGTCGTCGCCGCCCGGCTCGGGGCCGTCGTACGCGGGCGCCGTGGCCTGCCGGGCGAGCAGGGAGTCGTCGGCGTCGCGCAGCGGGAGGACGCGTGCGCCGTCGGGGAGCCGGCCGGCGAGGTCCGGGTCGGCGAGGACCAGGGTGCTGCCGGACTGGCGGACGATGTAGGCGAGGTCGTCGCCGGTCAGGTTCTGGTTGACCGGGACGTGCACCAGGCCCGCGCGGGCGCAGGCGAGGAAGGCGATCAGGTAGGCGTCGGAGTTGTGCCCGTAGGCGCCGACCCGGTCCCCGCGGGTCAGTCCCCGCTCCAGCAGGACGCTCGCCGCGCGGGAGACGGCGGCGTCGAGTTCGTCGTACGTCCAGGAGCGGTCGCGGTACTCCACCGCGACGCGTGCCGGAGTGCGCCGGGCACTGCGGCGCAGCACTCCGTCGACCGTGCTGCCGTGTCCGGGCGTCAGCGTCATGACATGATCCTCGGCCGGTCGGCGGGGCGGGTCAAGACGCGTGCGCCGCGCCGGAAGCAGCTCGTGTCATGCCACTGACACGTACACATACCGCCTGGCCGACCAACGCGGACCGGCCGCTGACCGGCTACGAGCGGGTCTTCGGCACCGTCGGCACCCAGCGGTCGATGCGGACGCGGGGTGCCATCGAGGACGTGGCGGCGATGGCGGACCGGGGTGAGCTGACCGTGCGGGACCTGCAACGGCAGCAGTTCGCCAACCGCGCCCCCGCCGGCGACCTGGCCGCGGCCGACGCCGCGCGTGCCTGCGCCGCACTGCCGGGCGGTACGGCCACGGGCAGCGACGGCACGAGCGTCGATGTCCGCGAGGCCTGCGGTGTGCTCGCCGGCTGGGACCGCACCGTCGACACCGGCAGCCGGGGCGCGCTGCTCTTCGACCGGTTCTGGCGCGGGCTCACCGAGGCGGTACCGGCGGGGCAGTTGTGGAAGGTGCCGTTCTCGCCCGCGGACCCGGTCACCACCCCGAACACGCTGAACACGGACGCGCCGGGCTTCGCCACCGCCCTCGCGGACGCGGTGGCCGAGCTGCGGGCGGCGGGCATCGCGCTGGACGCGCCGCTCGGTGAGCACCAGTCGTCGTGCGGGGCGGCAAGCGCGTCCCCGTGGGCGGCGGCACGGAGTCGCTGGGCATCTGGAACAAGATCGAGCCCGTGTGGGAGTCGGCTCTCGGTGGCTACTCCGAGGTGACCACCGGTTCCAGCTGCATCCAGGCCGTTGGCTGGGACGGGAGCCGGTGCCCGGTGGCCCGTACGCTGCTGACGTACTCCCAGTCCTCCAACCCCGCCTCGCGCCATTACGCCGACCAGACCCGGCTGTTCTCGGGCGAGAGGTGGGTGACGTCCCGGTTCTGCGAGCGCGACATCTGGACATCGCCCGGCCTCCGGGTGGTCCGGGTGCGCGAGCGCTGAGCCGCACGCGGCTCCACCGCACCGCGACCCGTCCGGCGCCGTGCCGGGCGGGTCCGGCGGTTCGTCAACTCCGCACGCCCCATTGACACGACCCGTCACTGACAGGAAAGTTTCACTCCGCGCGGGGATCCAGGAAAGATACTTTCAGCTTCGATGACGGGAGGCTCTTCGATGGCCGGACAGGCGACGAGCGGATTCACACGGCGTCAGCTCGGCGCCGGCGCGCTGGCCGTGGGCGGTGCCCTGGCCATCGCCCCGTTCGCGGCCGGGCCGGCCGAGGCCGTCGCGGACAAGGGCCGCCGCCCCACCCTCCGGCGCGGCTCCGCCGAGCGCGCCGGCCTGCTCCCCGGCCATCTGCGCCAGCTCGTCACCGACGCCGAGACGTTCCTCGGTCCCTCCCCCGAGCACCCGTGGTACGCGGGCGCCGTGCTGCTCGCGGGCCGGGGCGGCACGGTGGCGCTGCACGAGCCGATCGGCATGGCGGTGCGCTACCGGGCCTACGACGAGAAGACCGACACCGGTGTCGAGTTCCCGGCCGGGCAGCAGATCCCGATGGCCGAGGACACGGTGTTCGACCTCGCCTCGATCTCCAAGCTGTTCACCTCGATCCTCGCCGTGCAGCAACTGGAGGGGGGCGCGCTGGAGCTGGAGGCACCGGTCGCCTCGTACCTGCCGGACTTCGGGCGGGCCGGCAAGCAGGACATCACGGTGCGACAACTGCTGACGCACACCTCCGGCTTCCGGGCGTGGATCCCGCTGTACAAGGCGCCCACGTACGAGGAGAAGGTCCGGCTCATCCACGACCAGGAGCCGGTGAGCGCGCCCGGCACGGCGTACCTCTACTCGGACCTGAACATGATCTCGCTCCAGCTGGTGCTGGAGAAGGTCACGGGCCGCACCCTGGACGTCCTGCTGCGCGACGAGGTCACCGCCCCGCTCGGCCTGGACCGCACCCGCTACAACCCGCCCGCCTCCTGGCGGCCCCGGATCGCGGCCACGGAGGACGCCCGCCTGCCCTGGTCCGGCCTCGACCGCGGACTGGTGTGGGGCGAGGTGCACGACGAGAACGCCTTCAGCCTCGGCGGCGTCGCCGGCCACGCCGGGGTCTTCTCCTGCGCGTGGGACCTGGCGGTGCTCGGCCGTACGCTGCTCAACGGCGGCTCCTACGGCCGGGCGCGCATCCTGCGGCCCGAGTCGGTGGAGCTGATGTTCACCGACTTCAACACCGACTTCCCGGGGGACGAGCACGGCCTCGGTTTCGAGCTCTACCAGCACTGGTACATGGGCGCCATGGCCACCCCTCGGACGGCCGGGCACACCGGCTTCACGGGGACCTCGCTGGTGCTCGACCCGACGACCGACTCGTTCCTGGTGGTGCTCGGCAACTCGGTGCATCCGGTGCGCGGTTGGCGCTCGGGGTCGGCGCCCAGAGTCGCGGCCGGCACCCACATGGCGCGGGCCGTGCCGGTCCGTCCGGCGCACGGGCGTACGGCGTGGTTCTCCGGGACGGCGGCTTCCTCGACCGCCACGCTCACCCTGCCCGCGCTGGACACCTCCGGTGGCGGGGCGCGGCTGCGCAGCTCGCTGTGGTGGGACACCGAGCCGGGGTCGGACGCTCTCGTGCTGGAGGCGACGACCGACGGTGGCACCACCTGGCAGCCGGTCCCGTTCACCACCACGCGCCGCGGTGAGGAGCCGCGGGAGCACCCGGCGGGTTCGGCGACCGGTTGGTCCGGCCGCGAGTGGCACCGGCTGACGGCCGGCCTCCCGGCCGCTCGCGGGCTCACCCTGCGCTGGCGGTACACGACCGACCGGCTGTACGTGGGCCGCGGCGCGTACGTCGACGGGCTGCGCGCCGAGGCGGCCGACGCCGTCCTGTTCCACGACGCGCGCCCCGCGGACGCGGCGCGGATCGAGGCGGCGGGGTGGACCGCGTCGGCCGACTAGGCGATCGTTCGCGCCTGGCGTCCGTCAGCCGTTGAAGACGGCCTTCTGCACCTCGTTCGGCCCGTCGAAGCTGTTCTCCTTGAGACCGTCGAGACGGCTCACGACCTTGTCGTCGGCCTTGTTCTTGCGGGCGCAGTCGACGAGCGACTTCTTGTCCGCCGGGTAATCCACACCGCTGAGGGCCTTCTGCAGGTCGATGGGGCTGAGGTCAGCCATGGCAGGCTCCTTGTCGTACCGATTACAGGGGCTAAATATCCGCTATGTCGCTGTACCCCTCCCTGACCGGCACATGCGCCGTCAGCGCGCCGTCCCCTCCAGCACCGCCATCGCCGCGTTGTGCCCGGGTACCCCGCTGACCCCTCCCCCGCGCACCGCGCCCGCCCCGCACAGCAGTACGTTCGCAAGCCCGGTCTCCACACCCCAGTGGCCGGTGCCTTCCTGGGCGTGGGGCCAGGCCAGCTCGCGGTGGAAGATGTTGCCGCCGGGCAGGCGCAGGTCGCGTTCCAGGTCGAGCGGCGACCTGGCCTCGATACAGGGCCGCCCGTCGGCGTCCATCGCCACGCAGTCGGCGAGGGGTTCGGCCAGGTGGGCGTCGAGCTGGGCGAGGGTCGACTTCAGCAGTTCCTCGCGTACGGCGTCGTTGTCACGGGCGAAGAGGCGGGCGGGCGTGTGCAGACCGAACAGGGTGAGCGTGTGCATGCCCTTCGCGGCCAGGTCCGGGCCGAGGATCGTGGGGTCGGTCAGCGAGTGGCAGTAGATCTCGGAGGGCGGGGCGGCGGGCAGTTCGCCGGCCGCGGCGCCGGCGTGCGCCGTGGCCAGCTGCTCGTAGCCCTCCGCGATGTGGAAGGTCCCGGCGAACGCCTCGCGCGGATCGGCCGCGGGGTCGCGCAGCGCCGGGAGCCGCGTCAGCAGCATGTTGACCTTGAGCTGGGCGCCCTCGGCGGGAGGGGGCGGCGCCTGCCCCGTGAGCGCCGCCAGTTCCCTCGGGGAGGCGTTCACCAGGACGTGGCGTGCGGCGGCGACGCCCTCGCCGCCGTCCGAGCGGTGGGTGACCTCGGCCGTGTGCCCGTCCGTGTCGATCCGCACCGCCTCGTGCCCGGTGGCGAGCACGGCGCCCGCCGCGCGTGCCGCGTCGGCCAGCGCGTCGGTGAGGGCGCCCATGCCGCCGACCGGCACGTCCCAGGCGCCGGTTCCGCCGCCGATCACGTGGTAGAGGAAGCAGCGGTTCTGGCTCAGGGAGGGGTCGTGGGCGCCGGCGAAGGTGCCGATCAGGGCGTCGGTGAGGGCCACCCCCCGGACCAGGTCGTCCGCGAAGTGCTGCTCGATCGCGACGCCGATCGGTTCCTCGAACAGCGCTCCCCAGGCGGCATCGTCGTCGACCCGGCGGCGCAGCTCGTCCCGGGTGGGCAGCGGCTCGGTGAGGGTGGGGAAGACGCGCTGGGCGACGTGTCCGGTCATCGCGTAGAAGCGCTGCCAGGCGTCGTACTCCCGCTCCGAGCCCGTGAGCCGGGCGAACGACTCCCGTGTCCGCCGCTCGCCCCCGCCGACGAGGAGCCCGGTGGGCCGCCCGTTCCGCTCGACGGGCGTGTACGAGGAGACGGTGCGTCCGCGCACCCGGAAGTCCAGGCCGAGGTCCCGCACGATCTTCTTCGGCAGCAGGCTGACCAGGTACGAGTACCGCGACAGCCGCGCGTCGACCCCGGCGAACGGCCGGGTGGACACGGCCGCGCCCCCGGTGTGGTCCAGCCGTTCCAGCACCAGCACGGAACGGCCGGCTCGTGCCAGGTAGGCGGCGGCGACCAGGCCGTTGTGGCCACCGCCGACGATGACGGCGTCGTAGGCGCGGGATGCTCGGGACTCGGTGGGCGGCGTCATGGCTCTTGGTAACACGGGGTGGCAGTGGGCTGCCAGAGGTACGGCCGGGGCCCCGGCCCGGCTCCGGCTGCCCCCGGTCGGCGCGGGCCGGACCCGGCGCGGGCCGGATCGGCGTTCCCGGCTCGGACGTGCCGCGCCCCGTCCCCGCTCAGCGTGCTCCCGCGCCGCGCTGTACCGCCACCCTGCGGTACAGCTCCACCGCCTCGGCGCCGCGCCCGAGTTGTTCCAGGCAGTGGGCCTCGTCGTCGCGCCCGGCGAGGGTGTCGGGGTGGCCGGGGCCAAGGACGCGTTCGCGGGCGGCGGCGACCCGGCGGTACTCGGTGAGGGCGGCGGCCCAGCGGCCCAGCCAGCCCAGGCCGACGGCGACCTCGCGGCGGCTGACCAGCGTGTCGGGGTGGCCGGGACCGAGGACGCGTTCACGGATGGCGCACACTTCGCGGGACTCGGCGAGGGCCTCCTCCCAGCGGCCGAGCCGGCCGAGGTTGACACCCAGGCCGTGCCGGGCGCGCAGGGTCTCGGGGTGTTCGGGGCCCTGGGCGCGGGTGCGGTCGCCGATCAGCGCCTGGTAGAGCGCCAGCGCTTCGGTGCTGCGGCCGAGGCGACCGAGGCTGATGCCGATCTCGTAGCGGGCGGCGAGCGTGTCGGGGTGGTCCGGGCCGAGCGCGCTCTCGCGGGCCTCGGCGACCTCACGGTAGGTCACCAGGGCCTCCTGCCAACGGTCCAGCCTGCTGAGTTCGTAGGCCACCTCGTAGCGGGTGACCAGGGTGTCGGGGTGTTCGGGGCCGAGCACGCGGGCGCGGGCGGCGGCCACCTCGCGGGCCATGCGGTGGGCGTCCCCGGGGCGGCCGAGCCGGCCGAGGTTGAAGGCGAGGTTGTGCCGGCAGCGCAGGGTGTCGGGGTGGTCGGCGCCCATGACGCGCTCGCGGGCCGCGAGGACCGACGTGTAGACCTGGTGGGCGTCGGCGTGCCGGCCCAGCCGGCCAAGGGCGTACGCCATCTCCTGCCGGACGGCGAGCGTGTCGGCGTGGTCGGTGCCCAGCACCCGGATCCTGGCCTCGGCGACCCGTTTGTAGGCGCGCAGTGCGTCGGCGGCGTGGCCCGTGCGGCTGAGGGTGAAGGCGGCCTCGTAGCGGCTGGCGAGCGTGTCGGGGTGCTCGGGGCCGAGCAGGCGCTCGCGCTCGTCGGCCACCGCGCGGTGCACCTCGCCCGCCTCCTCCCAGCGGCCGAGCCGCCCCAGGCTCAGGGCGGCGCTGTGCCGCCCGGCCAGCGCGGCGACCTCCTCGGGCGCCGGGACGGATCGCTCGTCGGGGGCGGGTGCGGCGGCCTCGTCGCCCGCCGGCCGCGGAATCCACTCGCCGGACAGGCCGGCGGCGGGGTCCGGTGGTGTGGAGCGCAGTCCGGTGCCGGTCGCCTTGCGGCCGGTGGTCATGCCGTTGGTCCAGGACGGCAGGGCGGCCCGGCCCCCGACCGGCTCGGGTGTCCGCGTCCGGGGCGGGGGAACGGTCGGCGCGTACGCCGGTGCCGTGCGGCCGGCGGTGATCCGGCGGCCCAGCTCGCGGGCGTCGTCCGGGCGTTGGTCGGGCCGCTTGGCCAGCAGGTCCAGGATGATCCGGTCCAGGTAGGCGGGCAGTTCGGCGCGGTGGGTGCGAGGGGGCTCGGGATCGGTGTCGCGGTGGCCGACGAGGATCGCCCAGGCGTCGTCGAGGTCGAACGGCGGCACCCCGGTGGCCATCTCGTAGAGCACGCAGCCCAGTGAGTACAGGTCGCTGCGCCGGTCGACGTCGCCGCCGCCGATCTGCTCGGGCGACATGTAGTGCGGGGTGCCCATGGCGATTCCGGTGCCGGTCAGCCGGGCGGTGAACCCGGCGTCGTGGCCGAGCCGGGCGATGCCGAAGTCGCAGATCTTCACGGTGCCGTCGGCGAGCCGGACGATGTTCGCGGGCTTCAGGTCGCGGTGCACGATGCCCTGTTCGTGGGTGTAGGCGAGCGCGGAGGCGACCTGTTCGCCGATGTCGACGACGTCGGGGACCGGCAGTGGATGGTGGTTGTTGTCCTCCAGGAGCCGGCTCAGGTCCCGGCCTTCCAGCAGCTCCATGACCAGGAAGAGCACACCGTCCGACTCACCGAAGTCGTGCACGACGGTCACCCCGCGGTGCTGGAGCGCGGCGGCCACCCTTGCCTCGCGCCGGAACCTCTCCCGCAGGACGCGGGTGAAGGAGTGGTCGTGCCCGGTGCCCAGTGGCTTGAGGCACTTGACGGCGACGCGACGGCCCAGTGACTCGTCCCGCGCCCGCCACACCTCGCCCATGCCGCCGCGCCCGATCCGCTCCAGCAGCCGGTACCGGCCCTGGATCAGCGTGCTGTCCCCCATCTCGCTGCCCGCCCCCGTAGCAGTCCGCCCCGCCCTCCCCTGGACGGTCCAGTATGGCGGTTCATGGTCCGAGTTTGTATGGTGCCGGGCGCGCGGCCGGTCCGAGCCTCGCCGTGGCGCGCAGGATGTGTTTGGGCGGCAGCTGCCAGCGCAGACGTGCGGGAACGGCGCGCAGCAGGGTGCCCGTGGCACGCAGCCGCCGGGTGACGGTGGCGGCTGCGGGGGCCGGTCTGCCGTAGAGCTCGTGCGCGTACCGCGGTAGGGAGTCGTACGCCAGATGTGCCACCCGCCGCCACAGCAGCTCGCGTGCCGGTACCAGAAGGGGGTGCGCGGGCGGGCGGAGCAGGAAGTCGTCCACCTCGTGCGCGTCGTCGCCCGCGGCCAGTTCGGGCCGTACCCGCGCGAAGTAGGCGGCCAGCTCGGTCCGGCTCGCGGGTACGGCGTCGGGGTCGAGTCCGACCAGGCGGGCGCTGTGCCGGTGTTCGGCGAGGTAGCGGTCGGCGTGGGCGTCCGTGAGCGGGAATCCGGAGCGGCGCAGCACGTGCAGATAGGAGTCGATCTCGGCGCAGTGCACCCACAGCAGCAGCGCGGGTTCGTCGACGCCGTACCGCTCACCCGTTTCGGGATCGGTCGCCCCGAGCCCGCGGTGGATCTTCCGCACCCGGGCGCCGGCCCGCTCGGCGGCCTCGGTGGTGCCGTACGTCGTCGTGCCGACGAAGCTCGCGGTGCGCATCAGGCGCCCCCACGCGTCGCGCCGGAAGTCGCTGTTCTGCAGCACGCCGCGTACGGCGCGCGGGTGCAGGGCCTGCAGGTACAGGGCGCGGATGCCGGCGATCCACATCATCGGGTCGCCGTGCGCCTGCCAGGTCACCGAGCCGGGGCCGAACAGTCCCGGATCGCCCGCCTGGCCGCCCGCCCGATCACCCCTCCGTGTGGCCGTCATACCGGCAGGCTAACGCCGGCGCGCCCGCCGGCCCAGGGCCTGGGCGCGGGGCCTCAGCGCAGGGTGGCGAGGAACTCTCCGCAGGCCCGGGCGCAGGCGCGGCAGACCTCCGCGCTCTCCTCGGCGCCCGGGTGCTCGTCGAAGACGTGCGCGCTCTCCAGGCACACCTGCCGGCACCACTCCAGCTGGACACGGATCGCGGCCTCGTCCACCTGGTTCTGTTCGGACAGCACCCGGCAGGTCGCGTCGCAGACCTCCGCGCACATGATGCCCTTGCGTCGTACGAGCTCCTGGTTCTCGGTCCCGTCCGGGTCCACGAGGCTCGCCCGCAGCGCGCACGCCCGTGCGCACTCGGCACACGCCTGTGCACAAGCGAAGCGGTCCTCCAGGAAGCGGAACAGTTCCTGCTGGGAAGTCGTCGTCGATGTCACACCGCGCGGGTTGCCGCTGCGGAGTGCGCCAAACCGCCGGGCCCGTCGTTCCCAAGGTTTCCGGCCCGTTTTCCCGGTGCGCCGCCGGGCACCCGGGACTCTTCCCGAGCTGGTGACAGCGATGACGTCGACGACTGCGGAGGTGCACGACATGCCGGGACGACAGGAACTGCCGTCGACCCTGGAACGCTCCACCCGGGAGGCCCAGCGCACCTGGATCAAGGCTCATGACTCGGCCGTGGAGGAGTACGGCGAGGGTGAGCGCGCCCACCGGGTGGCGTACGGGGCGCTGAAGCACAAGTACGAGAAGGTCGGCGACCACTGGGAGCGCAAGGAGGGCGACCGCAAGGGCCCCTCCGACCCCCAGTCCGGGCGGCCCCGCGGACAGGGCGGACGCAGCGGCGAGGGCGTCGACGAGAAGGCTTCGAAGGAGCACCTGTACGGCGTCGCCAAGCGACTGGGCGTCGAGGGCAGGTCGCGGATGTCCAAGACGGAACTGCTCACGGCGATCCGGAAGGCCAACCGTTCGCAGACACGAGCCTCCCGGTCGGGCTGAGCTGGTTGGTTGCCCGGACCGGGGGTACCCGCGCCCCATGACCAACGCATGGATGGACCTGGCGGTGAGCTCCAGCGGAATCGGCATCGGGATCGGTGCCGCGGCCGTCGTGGTGGTGGGTCTGCTGATCGGCGCTTTCGCCTTCGGCAGCCGGCAGAAGCGCAAGGAGTCGCCCCCGCCGCGTCCCGAGGAGCAGCCCCGTATGCCCGATGAGGGGCCCGTCCACGAGACGCGGGAGCGGCGGGAGCCCGACGAGATGCCCAGGAGCGACGACCGGACGCTGCCGCACGACCTCGGGCATCAGGGCAGCCGCACCGCTCCCGATCAGGACCGGCCCCGCTGGGACGAGGGCAGCAGCGGTTCGTTCGGCAGCGGCGGACCGGGCGGACGCTGATCCCCGAGGATGCGGAGCTGATCCCCGAGGATCTCGTACAGGTCGTACAGAGGGAAGTGAGAACCATGGCCGACCCCGCTCGCAACACCCTGCCGTTGCCCGACTACGACCATCTGCCGATCGGCGGGCTGGAGAGCCGGATCCGGTCGCTGGGCGCGGAGCAGGTGGAGGATCTGCTGGCGTACGAACGGTCGCACGCCGACCGCCTCCCCGCCACGGAGCTGTTGGCGGCCCGGCTGGAGCAGCTGAAGTCCGGTGCCGAGCCTTCCTCGGGCGACCCGGACGCCGTACGCCCGGAGCAGGGGCAGGGCCGCACGGGCTCCCCCGTGTCGCCCGCGACCTCACCGGAGCCGTTCTCCCCGCCGCCGCACGGCACTCCGGACCAGCCGGGCAAGCCGAAGGGTGACCGTACGTAGTCTTCCCCCGGTACGGGCGTAGTTTCCGGAATTGGCGCCGGGGAACTCATGCGCCGTGCTGTTGAAGAGGAGAAGGGCCCGCGCCGGCGCGCGGGCCCGCTACGCGGCCGGACACACCGTCAACTGGGCCGACGGGCGCCTCCCCGTCTCCGAGGGCGGTGGGCTGCTGCGCAAGGCCTTCCCGGAGCACTGGTCCTTCCTCCTGGGCGAGATCGCCCTCTACAGCTTCGTGGTGCTGCTGCTGACCGGGGTGTGGCTGACGCTGTTCTTCAAGCCGTCGATGACGGAGGTCGTCTACGACGGGTCGTACGAGCCGCTGCTCGGGCTGAGCATGTCGGAGGCGTACCGCTCGACGATGGACATCAGTTTCGACGTGCGCGGCGGTCTGCTGATCCGGCAGCTGCACCACTGGGCGGCCCTGGTGTTCCTGTCGGCCATCGGGGTGCATCTGCTGCGGGTCTTCTTCACCGGGGCGTTCCGCCGGCCGCGTGAGGTGAACTGGCTGATCGGTGTGACGCTGTTCGTGCTGGCGCTCGCCGAGGGCTTCGCCGGCTACTCGCTCCCCGACGACCTGCTGTCCGGGACGGGGCTGCGCATTGCACAGGGCATCATGCTGTCCATCCCGGTGGTGGGGACGTACATCAGCATGCTCGTGTTCGGCGGCGAGTATCCCGGCGACGACGTGATCCCGCGGTTGTACTCGCTGCACATCCTGCTGCTCCCCGGGCTGTTGCTGGCGCTGGTCACGCTCCATCTGATCCTGGTCTTCCACCTGAAGCACACCCAGTGGGCGGGCCGCGGCCGGACCGGCCGCAACGCCGTGGGCAAGCCGATGTTCCCGCAGTTCATGACGGACTCGACGGGCCTGTTCTTCATGGTCTTCGGCGTCCTGACGGTGCTCGCGGCGGTGGCGCAGACCAACCCGATCTGGGCGTACGGCCCCTACCGGCCCGACATCGTCTCCTTCGGGTCGCAACCGGACTGGTACGTCGGCTTCCTGGAGGGGTCGCTGCGGCTGATGCCGCCGTTCGAGACTGAGGTGGCGGGACACACCGTCATGTGGAACGTACTGGTGCCCGCGGTCGTGCTGCCGGGCGCCCTGTTCGCGGTGCTGTACGCCTACCCGTTCTTCGAGCGCTGGGTGACGGGCGACCACGCGGAGCACCATCTGTGCGACCGGCCCCGGGACAAGCCCGTGCGGACCGGGCTGGGCGTCGCCGCGATCTGCTTCTACGGGGTTCTCCTGCTGGCGGGCGGCAACGACATCCTCGCCCACGTCTTCGACGTCTCGCTGAATCTGCTGACGTGGGTGTTCCGGATCTCCCTGGTGCTGGTGCCGCCGATCGCCTTCATGGTGACCAAGCGTGTCTGCCTGGCGTTGCAGGAGCGGGAGCGCGAGCGGCTGGCCGAGGGCGCGGAGACCGGCGATCTGGTGCAGACCCTGGCGGGCGGCTACGTCGAGAGCCACGCGCCCCTCGACGCCGAGGAGCGGTACGTGCTGCGGTCGCGGAAGGAAGCCGAGCCGCTCGCGCCGACGGCGCCCGGCGAGGACGCACCGCGGGTGGGGCGGCTGCGGGCGACGCTCAGCGAGTGGTACTACGGCGACCGGGTCGACGCCGGGGAGACGGAGTCCGGGCCGGAGTCGTCCTCCGGCGAGCTGGAGCGCTGAGCGTCCCGGCCGGCGTACTGGAAGACGAGGCCGAGGACGGCCGGGGCGAGCACGCCGAAACCGAGCAGGGCGAGCCACAGGCCGTAGACGATGCCGAGCGCGAGGACGACGGCGCCGAGGGCGGTGACGATGGGCCAGGGACTGTGCGGCGGGAAGAAGTCCAGCGGGCCCGCGGTTTCCAGGACCTCCGCGTCACCGCGGTCCTGGGCCCGCGGGCCGCGCTTGCGGTACTGCACACGCAGGAAGAAAGCGATGAGCGAGGCCATCAGGAAGGCGATGGTCAGTGCGGCGGTACCGGCGGGTTCCTCGGAGAACCAGCCGTATCCGGCGGCGGTGACGGCGAAGAAGGCCGCCACGCCGGTGAACAGACGCGCTTCGGTCCTCACTGCTGTTTCCTCACTGCCGTTCCCTCACTGCCGTTCCCTCACTACTGCTTCCTCTGTTCGTGCCTCTGGTCGTGCCGGCCGATGTCGGGGTGGTGCAGGTCGAACGCCGGGGACTCGGAGCGGACCCGGGGCAGCGACGTGAAGTTGTGCCGCGGGGGCGGACAGGACGTGGCCCATTCGAGGGAACGTCCGAAGCCCCAGGGGTCGTCGTGCTCCACCCTCGTGCCGTACTGGCGGGTGCGCCACACGTTGTAGAGGAACGGCAGCGTGGAGAGGCCGAGCAGGAAGGCGCCGATGGAACTGATGGTGTTCAGTGTGGTGAAACCGTCCGCGGCCAGGTAGTCGGCGTAGCGGCGGGGCATGCCCTGCTGGCCGAGCCAGTGCTGGACGAGGAACGTGGTCTGGAAGCCGACGAAGAGCGTCCAGAAGTGGATCTTTCCGAGGCGTTCGTCGAGCAGCCTGCCGGTGAACTTCGGCCACCAGAAGTAGAAGCCGGCGAACATCGCGAAGACGACCGTGCCGAAGAGCACGTAGTGCAGATGGGCGACGATGAAGTACGAGTCCGTCAGGTGGAAGTCCAGGGGCGGTGAGGCGATGAGGACACCGCTCATGCCGCCCAGCAGGAACGTCACCAGGAAGCCGGTCGACCACAGCATGGGTGTCTCGAAGGACAGCGAGCCGTGCATCATCGTGCCGATCCAGTTGAAGAACTTCACGCCCGTAGGCACCGCGATGAGGAAGGACATCAGGGAGAAGAACGGCAGCAGCACCGCACCGGTGGCGAACATGTGGTGGGCCCACACCACGGCGGACAGCATGGTGATGGCGATGGTTGCGCCGACCAGGCTGACGTAACCGAAGATCGGCTTGCGGCTGAACACCGGGATGATCTCGGAGACGATCCCGAAGAACGGCAGCGCGACGATGTACACCTCGGGATGGCCGAAGAACCAGAACAGGTGCTGCCACAGCAGCGCCCCGCCGTTCGCGGCGTCGAAGATGTGCGCGCCGAACTTCCGGTCGGCCTCCAGCGCGAGCAGCGCGGCGGTGAGCACGGGGAAGGCCGGCAGCACCAGGATCGACGTGAACAGCACGTTCCAGGTGAAGATCGGCATCCGGAACATGGTCATGCCGGGGGCGCGCAGGCACAGGATGGTGGTGATGAAGTTGACCGCGCCGAGCGTGGTGGACACGCCGGTCACCACCAGGCCCATGGTCCACAGATCACCGCCCGCGCCGGGACTGAACACCGCGCTGTTCAGGGGCGCGTAGGCGAACCAGCCGAAGGCGGCCGCTCCCCCGGGCGTGAGGAACCCGGCCACCACCATCAGGCCGCCGAAGAGGTACAGCCAGTACGAGAGCGCGTTGAGCCGGGGGAACGCCACGTCCGGGGCGCCGATCTGCAACGGCATGATCGCGTTGGCGAAGCCGGCGAACAGCGGGGTCGCGAACAGCAGCATCATGATCGTGCCGTGGACGGTGAAGAGCTGGTTGTACTGGTGGTTGGTGACCAGCTGGAGCCCCGGGCGGGCCAGTTCACTGCGCATCAGCAGCGCGAGGACGCCGCCGAAGAGGAAGAACCCGAAGGAGGTCGTCATATAGAGGTTGCCGATCACCTTGTGATCGGTCGTCGTCGCCCACCGGGCCAGCGCCCGCCCGAGCGTGCGGTTCGTCCGCTGCCGCGCCGGTGCCCGGCGCGGCGGCTCGGTCCTCCTGTCCACCGCCATGCGGCGGAGGGTACCCAGGCGCTGTGGGCTCAGACGTACGGCCACGCCGGACCCGGTCTCAGGCGTCCGGCCCCTCGTCCGCGCGGAAGCCGTCATCGGTGTGTTCGCCCAGCTCAGGCGGTGCGAACCGGTAGCTCGCCGGAGTGACGCCGAGGCGGATCGGATGGGCCACCTGGCGGGCACCGCCGACGTCCACCACGGCCTCGACGCCCAGCCGTCCGGCGTAGGCGAAGGCCTCGTCAAGGGCGTTGCCCGGACCGGCAAGCACTCCGGCCGCGGACAGCACGCAGCCGGCCCAGTGGTCGGCGGTGCGGGTGCGCAACCGGTCCTGGAGGAGCGGGCGCAGTTCACTCCGGTGGGCCACGCGGTCGGGGTTGGTGCGGAACCGGACGTCGTCGGCGAGTTCGGGCGCGCCGGGCAACGCGGCCGGCGCGGCGAACTGCCGGGGGAGATGATCCTTCGGATTGCCTGTGAGCGGTCAGCCGCCGCCGGTGCCGCCTGCGCCGCCCGTCCTGTCCGCGCTGTCCGGGCCGTCCGCGCTGTCCGTCCTGTCCGCGCTGTCCGTCCTGTCCGCGCTGTCCGGGCCGTCCGCGCTGCCGGTCCCCCCGGCCTCGCGGGCCCCGCCCGTCGGGCAGTCGTCGCTGGACCGGCCCGCCAGCCGGCCGCCGGGCTGCTCCACGGTCACCTGCGCGCTGCCCAGTGCCGGGTCCTGACGCAGACGGGCGACGGCGACCGTGCAGGCCAGTTGGTCGACGGCCGTGCGGCTGAAGCTCCCGGTGCTCCGCGGCAGCTGGACGACGACCGCCGCTCCGTCGGTCCGGATGGTGGGCACCACGGAGGCCGGCGGCAGTTCGGTCGTCAGCCCCGCTCTCTGCTCCTGCTCGTCCGGGCCCTTGAACAGCATGAGTACGGTGCTGCCGAGGTCGGTCGCGCCGTGCGTCGTGCGGGACACCGCCACCAGGGCGCCGTCCGTGACGAAGTAGAGCGGGACCGTGGTGACGGGCACGGCCGAGGACTCGGCCTGCGACGGGGTGGGGGCCCGGCCCGGTTCCAGTACGCCCGTCGCGGGTTCGCCCGCCTCGACCACACCGGTGGCGGGGATGCCGCAGGCGGAGAGCGGGAACAGCGCCGCCGCGAGCAGGAGGGGAAGCCGGCGCCGGGCGCTGCCGCCGGCCGGCCCCACGCCCGGGGCCGTCGTGGTCGCCGGTGGTGGCGTGGGCGGGTTCATGGCTGTTCCTCCTTCGCCGCGTGCGGCACCCGGTCCTCCGTGCCGTCCGGTCTCAGCGGGAGGACGACCGTGAAGACGGCGCCGCCGTCCGGATGGTTGGCGGCCCGGACGGTGCCGCCGTGCAGGTGTACGTTCTCCGCGGTGATGGCCAGCCCGAGGCCGCTGCCCTCGCTGCGGGTCCGGGCGCTGTCCGACTTGTAGAAGCGGTCGAAGACGTGCGGCAGGACGCTGTCGGCGATGCCGTCCCCGGTGTCGCCGACCACGACGACCGCCTGCCTCCCCGCGTGGGGGCCGTCCTCCCCGTAGAGGTGCAGGCGGACGGGTGGAGCGCCGTGCCGGAGGGCGTTGGCGACGAGGTTCGCGACGACGACGTCGACGCGGCGCGGGTCGACCCGGCCGCGCAGCGCGCCCGGTTCCGGCAGGCTGGTCTCCACGGTGCCCAGCCAGCCGCGGGAGGCGAGCGTGCGCCGTACCGACTCGGCGAGGTCGATCTCGTCCAGGTGCAGCGCGGCCGCGCCCGCGTCGAACCGGGATATCTCCATCAGGTCGTCCACCAGGCCGGCCAGCTTCGTGGTCTCCTCGCTGATGAGGCGTACGGCCATGGCGGTGTCGTCGTCGAGCCCGGCCGCGTCCTCGTCCAGCACGTCGGTCACCGCCGACATCGCCGCCAGCGGGGTGCGCAGTTCGTGCGAGACGTCCGCGGCGAAGCGGCGGGCACCGGCCTCCATGCGCCGCAGTTCCGCCACCGATCCCTCCAGCTCGGCGGCCGTCTCGTTGAAGGTGCGGGACAGGTCGGCGAGTTCGTCGGAGCCCAGCACCGCGAGCCTGGTGTCCAGGCGGCCCTCGGCGATACTGCGGGTCGCCCGCCGCAGCGCGCGCACGGGCCGCAGCACCCCGCGCGCGGCCAGGAGTGCGATCAGCACGGCCAGGGCCAGGGCGGGCACGGTGGCGCGTTCGATGGCGGTGACCAGCGCGTCGACGTAGCCCTGCTCCTCCCGCTGCGGGACGGTGAGGTAGACCTCCAGTCCGGAGGCGCGCCGCTCGGTGCGGTACTGGCCGGCGAAGGTGACGGGCATGCCGACGACCAGTGCGGAGTGGCCGTCCCGCGTCACCCGCTGGAACACGGTGGCCCGGCGGGTGCGCACGGACTCGCGCATCGCCGGGGACAGTTCCCGGAACGAGTCCCCGGGGCCGGACGTGGCGCTCGCGTTCCGGTAGGCGACCAGCACCCGCCAGTTCTGGGACCGCCCGCCGCGCGACACGTCGACGGCGAACGACCGCAGGTCGGACTCGTCGGGCGGGAAACGGTAGTTGGGGACCAGGGTGTCGACCCGGTGCCGGAAGTCGTCGATCACCGTGTCCTGGCTCTGCTGCAGGACCCCGGTGCGTGCCTCACGGAAGGTCAGCGCGCCGGTGGTGACTGTGGCCACGACAGCGACCAGTGTGAAGGCCACCACCAGCCGCACGCGCAGGCCGCTCAGCGCGCGCAGCACCCGTGGAACTCTCACCGGGCCCCGAACCGGTAGCCGAAGCCGCGCACGGTGTGGACGTAACGGGGTCTGCCCGCGGGCTCGCCGATCTTGGCCCGCAGGCGCTTGACGCAGGCGTCCACGAGCCGCGCGTCCCCGTGGTAGTTGTGCTCCCATACGGCTTCCAGGAGCTGTTGGCGGCTGAACACCTGCCCGGCCGAGGCGGACAGCGTGAGCAGCAGCCGCAGTTCGGAGGGGCCGAGGGCGACGGGCCGCCCCTGGTGGGTGACGGTGAGTCCGGCCCGGTCGATGACCAGTTCCCCGTGGTGTTCGGTACGGGGCGTGCCGTGCTCGTCCGACGCGCCGCCCACGCGCCGCAGCACCGCGCGGATGCGTGCGTCCAGTACGCGGGCGCGGACCGGCTTGACCACGTAGTCGTCCGCTCCGGCCTCCAGTCCGACGACGATGTCGGTGTCGTCACCGCGGGCGGTGGCCATGATGATCGGCACCTGGTCGTGGGCGCGTATCCGTCGGCACACCTCCAAGCCGGGCATGCCCGGCAGCATCAGGTCCAGGACCACGGCGTCGGGCCTGAAGGACCGCAGCTGCTCCAGGCCGTCCTCGCCCGTCGGGGCCGCGGCGACCTCGTGCCCCTGGCGGCGCAGGGCGAGGCGTACGCCCTCCCGGACGGCGCGGTCGTCTTCGATGATCAGGACCCGTGGCATGGATCTCAGTATGCGTATGAACGTGCGAATGTCCGCGCGCGGGTGGCGGCTGTTACACAGCGGTCCAAAAGCCGTCCACGGGCGATCACACGGCGAGGGCACGCTTCGCGATCATGAACGAGCACCGATCGACGCCCTCGCCGACTTCCGGCGCGGCCCACCGACGCAGCTGTGGCAGCCGCGCCCGCCGCGGACGGGGCGGGAAGCCGCCGAGGCTGTGGGCGGGGCTCGCGGCCGGCGTCGTGCTGCTGCTCGCCGGCGGCCTGGTCCTCAAGGAGCACGCGGACCCCTCCCCCGGCTCCGTCGACGCGACGGACGCCGCCGGGCGGTCTTCGGCGCCCTCCGAGCGACCCGCGTCGGGCAAGGTCGTCGAGACGGGGGAGGCGACGGAGGACGAGGCCGAGGCCGGAAAGGAGCAGGAGCAGAAGAAGAAGGAGGGAAGCCCGGACGCCGGCTCGATTCCGTCGTCGGGCCCGGGGACGTTCGCCACCGCGGGCGGCGGCGGCGACCGGGTCGGCGGGAGCGGGCGGACGCTGACCTACGTGGTCCAGGTCGAGGACGGCATCGGGATCCCGGCACGGGACGTCGCGACCGAGGTCGAGCGGATCCTCGCCGACGAGCGGGGCTGGACGGCCGACGGGGAGGTCGGTTTCCGGCGGGTGTCCGGCGGCACGTCCGACTTCCGGGTACGGCTCGCCACGGCGGAGACGGTGGACGACATATGCGGCCAGTACGGTCTGGACACCGGCGGCGAGGTCAACTGCAACGTGGGTCAGGACGTCATGGTGAACCTCAAACGGTGGCTGCTGGCCACGCAGTACTACGTGGACGACGTGACGTCCTACCGGGCTCTGATCGTCAACCACGAGGTCGGACATTTCCTCGGCCACGGCCACGAGGGGTGCCCCGGGCCGGGGCGGCCCGCTCCGGTCATGATGCAGCAGATCAAGGGACTGCACGGGTGCCGGACCAATGTCTGGCCCTACGACACCGAGGGCCGGCCCGTCACCGGACCGGCCGTCGGCTGAGAAGAGCGGGCGTGCGCATCGCCTCGGACGGTCGCCTCGGGATGCGCTCCTCCGTTCAGGCGGTGGTCGTCCGCGCTACGGGAATCCACAGTTCCGCGTCGGCCTGCGCCCCGTCGTCCGTCACACGGACTCGGAGGATCTCGGGTCCGGGCCTGCTCTGGTAGGGGTTCGACGGGAACCACTGGGTGAACACGTCCCGCCACAGGTACTGGAGGGCCTGCGGGAACGGCCCGGAGTTCTCGAACACCGCCCATGTCCCCGCCGCGACCGGGAGGGCGTCCAGGTCCGTGGGGGTCTCCGCGCGCGTCACGACGCCGTGGTAGTAGTCGAGTTCGGTGCCCTCGGCGCGGCTCGGGTCGATCTGGTCGGACACCCCGACGATCCCCTCCGGCTCCTGGTCGGAGAGCGACGTGATCCGCTCCAGGGTGCCTGGACCGATGCCCCGGATGAACTCGGCGATCGCCGGGTTGGCCCCCTCGTGGACCAGGGGGACCCGGGCCCTCTTTCCGACGACACGGAAGTCCTCCTTGTCCTGGATCCGGTACCGCATGCTGCTGCTCCCTTCGACGACGAGCCGGAAGGACATCCGGGGCTGGGCCTGCAGGGCCGCGCCGGTTCGCCGGGCCTCGCCCGGGCCCACACCGTGCATGGCGCGGAACGCCCGCGCGAAGGCCTCACCCGAGCCGTAGCCGCAGCGGACCGCGATGTCCAGCAGCGTCCGCTCACCGGCGAGTACCTCGGCGCCCGCCACGGTCAGCCGCCTGCGGCGGATGTACTGCGAGAGCGGCATGCCGGACAGCGCGGAGAACATGCGCCGGAAGTGGTACTCCGACGTCACCGCGATGCGCGCGAGTTCGGCGACGTCGACCGGCCGGTCGAGACGCGCCTCGATGTGTTCCATGGCCTGGTTCAGCCGTTCCAGCACCCCGGGCTCCTTCCCTTCCGCTCACTCACGTTAGGGAGCCCGCGCCTCCGGGACCCGACATCCTGTGCCCGGCGCGGTCGGGTGCTGCTGCCGTGTCGGGGGCGCGTCGGCGGCGTGTCCGGCGCGGAGGCCGGCCGGCTGGTCGCCGGGGCGTTGCGCCGAGCCGGTGGTTACCCGCGGCGGTCGGTCGCGGATTCGGCGCAGTCGGGGTTGTGACACATGCCCCGGTGCCACTCCGGGACGTAGATCCCGAGGGTCTTGTGCCGTTTGATCTCGGCGGGGACGTGGTGGCCGCAGGACGGGCAGGTGTGCCCGCGCTGCACGTCGGCCTGCCGCGGTTCGGCCTGCGTCGTCTTCGTGTGCTGCGTGTGACTGCTCATGATTCTCACGTCCGCGCTAGGAAGAGCCTTTTAGAAGCTTTTGCCCCTACTTTACGTTCCCATGTTCGGCGGGACCAGTCCTGTGCCGCGTCGGGCCTCACCGGGGGTCCTGCCGCCCTCGCGGAGGCGGCGCCAGGGCCTCCTCCCCGTCAGGGCCGTCCGTGTCCTCACCGGCCCCGTCGGCCGTGTCGGCGGGGCGTCGCAGGCTCAGGATCACCGACACCGCCAGGACCACGACGATGATCGCCAGACTCACCGGGGACGGGATCTCCGGCACGGAGGGGCTGACCATCTTGTGCAGGGCCTGGAGGATGAGCTTGACGCCGATGAACCCGAGGATGATCGCCAGGCCCTTGCTCAGGTAGTGGAAGCGGTCCAAGAGCCCCGACAGCAGGAAGTACAGGGCCCGCAGGCCGAGGATGGCGAAGGCGTTGCTGGTGTAGACGATGAAGGCGTCGTCACTGACGGCGAGCACGGCCGGCACGCTGTCCACGGCGAAGATCAGGTCGGCCGCCTCGATCGCCGCGACGACCGCGAGCAGCGGCGTCGCCACCCGCTTGCCGGCCTCCTTCACGAAGAACTTCGGGCCCGCGTAGGTGTCGCGCACGGGGATGACCTTGCGCAGCAGCCGGACTGCGAAGCTCCTGCCCGGGTCGAAGCTCTCCTCCTCGCCCTTGAGGATCTTGTAGACGCTGTAGAAGAGGATGGCCGCGAAGACGAACAGAACGGCGGTGAACCGGCTGACCACGGCCACGCCCGCGGCGAGGAAGACACCGCGGAAGACCAGGGCGCCGATGACGCCGAAGAAGAGAACCCGGTGCTGGTAGGCGCGGGGCACCTTGAAGTAGGCGAAGATCAGGGCGAAGACGAAGAGGTTGTCGACCGAGAGGCTCTTCTCCAGCAGCCACGCGGTGGTGTATTCCGTGCCCGCCGTCCCACCGAGGACGAGGAAGACGACCCCGCCGAAGACGAGGGCGAGGCCGACCCACAGCCCGCTCCAGGCCGCCGCTTCCTTGAAACCGATGACGTGCGTGTCGCGGTGGGCCAGCAGGTCGACGGCGAGCGACACGACAACGGTGGCGGCGAAGGCTATCCAGAGCCAGAACGGCACATCGAACATGCGGGCCTCGCAATGATCCGCAGGGACACACCCCTACACCCGAGTGTGCCCCACGCGGCGGCCGGGGACGATCTCAGCGGTCCTCGGCCTGGGGGGCGGGGCGCGGTGCCTCGGACGTGACGCCGTTGGCCCTGGCCGCGTCGGCGAGTGCCTGGGCGGCGGCCTCCGCGGCCTGCGCCGTGTCGTCGGCCGCCTGGGCCGCGCCGTCGTCGGAGGCCTTCTCGCGGGTGGCGGGCGACTGGGGCAGTGCTTCGGTGAAGGCGCGGGACACCCCCTGAAGCGCGGAGGTGACCTCGCTGGGGATGACCCAGAAGGTACTGCCCGACCCCTGGGCGAGCTGGGGCAGCACCTGGAGGTACTGGTAGGCGAGGAGTTTGGGGTCGGGGTCGTTGCGGTGCACGGCCTGGAAGACCTCGTCGATCGCCCGGGACTGTCCCTCGGCCTTGAGGATCTCGGCGGTGCGGTTGCCCTCCGCGCGCAGTACGGCGGCCTGCTTGTCGCCCTCGGCGGTGAGGATCTGCGACTGGCGCTGCCCTTCCGCGCCGAGAATGGCGGCCCGCTTGTCCCGCTCGGCCCGCATCTGCTTCTGCATCGCGTCCTTGATGGACTGCGGGGGGTCGATGGCCTTGATCTCCACCCGGTTCACTCGCAGCCCCCATTTCCCGGTGGCCTCGTCGAGCACACCGCGGAGCTGGCTGTTGATGGTGTCGCGCGACGTGAGGGTCTTCTCCAGATCCATGGAACCCACGACATTGCGCAAAGTGGTGACGGTGAGCTGCTCGACCGCCTGGAGGAAATTGGCGATCTCGTAGAAGGCCGCACGCGGATCGGTGACCTGGAAATACAGCACGGTGTCGATCTCGACGACCAGGTTGTCCTCGGTAATGACCGGCTGCGGTTTGAAGGAGACGACCTGTTCCCGAAGATCGATCACCGGGTAGACACGATCGATGTACGGGATGACGAGGTTCAGGCCGGGTTTCAGGGTGCGGTGGTAGCGGCCGAGCCGTTCGACGTTGCGGGCGCGGGCCTGGGGCACGATGCGTACCGCCCGCACCACGGTGAAAACCGCGAGCAGCGCGACGATCACACCGGCGATGAGGAACGCCGAGGCTTCCATGGTCACTCCCGGGGGTAGACGAGTGCGGTGGAGCCGCTGATCTCCATGACGTCGACGGTCTTTCCCTGCGGGATCACCAGCGTCTCGTCATAGGAACGGGCCGTCCATTCCTCGCCGTCGATGCGGACCCTGCCCTCCATGCCCGTCACCTCGGAGACGACGTAGGCGGCCTTGCCGACCAGCGCGTCCACACCGAATCGCGTCGTCTGGGGCTGGATGACGTGACGCAGTGCGACGGGGCGCACGAAGAGGATGGTGACGGTGGCGACGACGGTGAAGACCAGGAACTGGAAAGGCGGTGAAAGACCGGCCGCGGCGGACCCGGCCGTGATCAGCGCGGCCGCGCCCAGCATTCCGAGAGCGGCGGTGAGGGTGAAGATCTCCGCCACGATCAGGACACCTGCGACGATCAACCAGATCAGCCAAGGATCCATTACGACCCCTCCTGGACGGTGCGGGTACGCGAATGGCTGGGCGTATACCTCTGTTTTACCTTCTTCCAGGAAAACAGAACCCCTTCGGTGCTGTCACGGATCCGTCCGTAGAACGTTCCGGACCGCCATGGGAGCCGCCGTGGCGAGTGCCCCTCGCGCCGCGTGGTGCTGCCGGGTCGGCGCGCGCCCCGCCGAGCGCGCGCCGATCCGGTCGCGGTCACGCGGCCGCGCAGGCTCCGAGGTCTTCCCAGACGCCCCACTCGCCGGAGGTACCGGGCTCCTCGCCCGTCACCCACCACTTGGCGCGCCAGTTGTGGCCGCCGAAGGAGACCGTGTCACCGCCGGTGTACACGCTCCCGTCGTTCCACGGCGGAGCGGTACAGGCGCCCGGCTCACCTCCACCGCCCCCACCGTCGCCGCCGCCGATGTTGACGTCGATGCAGGAGTAGAAGGCGTTGCCGGTGTCCGCCACGTTCCAGACCGCGAGCACCTTCTGGCGGCCGGCGAAGCCGCCGAAGTCCACCTGGTGGCTGACGTCCGGAGCGGGCTGTGCACCCTGGCCGTCGAATTCGGCGACCTTCTGGTCGCCGATGAAGTACTGCCAGGTGTCGGTGGCGTGCCGTGCCGTGTGGTGCCAGGTGAAGGTGTGCGTCGTACCGACCGGCGTGACCCGCCAGCCCTTGCTGCCGTCGTCCAGTTCGGCGAACTGGCTGTTCCCTCCGCTGCAACTGCGCAGGCCCTTCGGACCCTCGACGCTCTGCGGCTCGTACTTGATCTGGCCGCAGTCGACGACGCCCGCGGCGCACTGGTCCTGTCGGCTCCCGGGCGAGGTCACCCAGCCATGGGCGTTCGCCGTGCCCGCCGGAAGGCTGACGGCGAGCACGGGGGCCACCAGCGCTCCGATCGCGAAAGCCATCCGTCTTTTCGTGTTCATGCCATGCCCTTTCCTCGGAAGCGTCGATGCCACCGCCCGCGGGGCCCGTCACCACCGGGCGCTGCCGGCGGTGGAGACCGAGGACGGAGGCCGATATAGGTCTAGACCTAGCGGCACTAGGTCTAGACCATAGCCATGGATGGGATCCGGTCAAGGGCCTGAGCAAGGTGAACCGGCAAGTGGATGTGCCGACTTCGGGCCGGAACGCACCCCGCACCGCACCCCTCGGCGAGACGGTCCTGCCGAGGTCGCCCAGCGAGAGAGGAGCCCCGCCTGTGGAAGCGCTGGAACGAAGCCGGGAGCACGTGATCGGACTCTTCCGCATCGTCGTAGGCCTGCTGTTCGCCTGCCATGGAGCCGCCACCCTGTTCGACGTGCTGGGGGGTCCGCACGGAGCCGGGCCCGGCGCCGGCGAGTGGCCCGGCTGGTGGGCCGCCGTCATCCAACTGCTCGGTGGCGCGATGGTTCTGTGCGGGGCGGGGACCCGGGCCGCAGCCGTCCTGTGCTCCGGGTCCATGGCGTACGCCTATTTCACCGAGCACCAGCCCGACGCGCTGCTCCCCATCGAGAACGGCGGCGAAACGGCAGCCATGTTCTGCTGGTCCTTCCTGCTCGTCGCCGCCATCGGCCCGGGCAGTTGGGCACTCGCCCCTCTCCTGCGCCCCCGGCGGCGGACCGCCACCCGGCGGATCCGGACGACGTCACTTCACTGAGCGCGGCCGGTTCTCGTCCGTCCCGGGGCGTCGGGGTCGTCACCGGCCGGCGCCGTGCTGGCGCGGACGATCAACGTGGGTTCGACGGACGCGGGTTCCGGCGCCGCGCCCGGGTCCGCGATGTGCCGCATCAGGTGGGCGACCGCGAGGGCGCCCATCTCGGTGAAGGGCTGGGCCACCGTCGTCAGCGAGGGCGAGCAGTACTCCGCGAGCGCGATGTCGTCCACACCGACGACGGAGATGTCCTGCGGCACCCGTCGGCCGAGTTCGTGCAGGGCGCGGATCACCCCGAAGGACATCTCGTCGCTCGCGACGAAGACCGCGGTGACGTCGGGGATCTTGCCCAGGATCAGCCCGTTGCGGTACCCGGAGGCGGGTGTCCAGTCGCCCTCCAGTACCGGCGGCACGGACAGTCCGGCCGCCTCCAGGGTGTCGCGCCAGCCGACGCGGCGGCTGGCGGCGTCGAGCCACTCCTCGGGCCCCGCGACGTGCCAGACCGTCTCGTGGCCCAGCTCGATCAGGTGACGTGTGGCCAGGCGCGCCGCCAGGGTCTGGTCGACGGCGACGACCTCGGTGGCCGAAGTCCGCGATCCGTCGACGGTGACGGTCGACACCGAGCGGGTGAGCTGCTCGATCCGCGGGCTCACATGGGCCAGCGGCACCGAGAGGACGACCCCCTCGACGCCCTGCTCCGCCAGCCGGGACAACGCCCCCTCGATCGCCGCGGTGTCCAGCGAAGCGGTGGTCGCGGTGCTGACCGCGTACCCGGCTTCGCGTGCCGCGGTCTCGATGCCGAACGTCAGGTTCGTGCGCGAGTAGAAGTTGGTCCGCAGCGTCACGACGCCGATCGTCCGGCTGCGCCCCGACGACAGCATGCGCGCCGCGTTGTTCCTGCGGTAGCCGAGCTGTTCGACGGCGGCGAGCACCTTGGCGCGGGTCCGCTGCTGCACGTGGGGGTGGCCCGCCAGGGTCCGGGAGACCGTCTGGGCCGAGACACCGGCGAGCCGGGCGACGTCGGCCATGCCGGGCTGCCGCGCGACACCCTCCCGGTCCGCCGGCCTCCGCACGGGGCGCTCGTCGGCTCCCCGCGTTTCCGATGACATCGCTCGCCTCTCCGGAACCGGACGCGGTCCCGCCGCGTCGTCCGCGTCGTCCGCGCCGTCCGCGCCGTCCGCGCCGTCCGCGCCGTCCGCGCCGTCCGCGCCGTCCGCGCGTCGCAGATGCTGGTTAGTACGCCGGTCAGTCTAGCCACGTGGGCCCTCTTGGCATCGGTAACATCCTTCGCCCTGGTCCCGTCAGCGCGGTGCGTCGGGCGGGTCGCCCCGGCCCGGTCAGTCGAACGTCTCGACGTACTCCTCGGGGGGCCCGAGCACGGGCCGGTCGCACAGGGTGATCCGGTCGCCGAAGCGTTCGAGTTCCAGCACGGTCAGGGTGTTGTCGCCGGGGCGCAGCAGCGGGCCCGGCAGGTAGAGCGTGGTCTGGGGGCCGATCTCCCAGTAGCGGCCCAGCAGGGTGCCGTTGACCCACAGGAAGCCCTTGCCGTAGCCGGGGAGGGCGACGAAGGTGTCCGCGGGCTCGTCCGGGGACAGGGACAGCGTGGCGGTGGCGAAACCCGCCCGGCCGTCGGACGGCGCGGCCCCGGCGGCGCGTGCCGTCTCGTCCGGCGTCCACTGATCGAGCGGCAGCGGACGGACGGTCCAGCCGTGCACCAGCCGGCGGTCCACCCGGACCCCGCCGAGGATGCCCTTGCCCTGGCCGAGCAGCGGGCCGTAGTTGATCCGTCCCTGGTTCTCCACCAGCAGTCCCAGCCGGACCCGGGAGCCCGTCCCGGTCACGGTGAGCGAGGCCTCTTCGCGGTCCAGTACGGCGACGGGCACGCCGTCGGCGAAGACCTGGGCACGGTCGTGCAGGCCCGTGACGGTCAGTTCGTGCTCACCCGGGGGCAGCAGCGGCTCGGCCTCGTAGAGCACCAGGCCCGAGGCCAGGGCCAGTTCCTCGAAGGTCGGGGGCGTGGGCGCGCGCACCGGTTCCGCCGCCGCGCGCAGCCCGTCCAGGAGGGCCGCCCGCCGGGTCACCGGCAGCACACGCGGGGCCAGCGTCGGCGGATCGGCGGGCACGGGGCGCCGCTCTCCGGTGCCGTCGAGGGCGGTCAGTTCCTCCCTGAGGGCGAAGAACTTCGGTGTCAGGGCGCCGTTCTCAGCGATGGGGGCGTCCGAGTCGTAGCTGGTGACCGTCGGCTGGATCCTGTCGCCGTCGTGGTTGGCGCCCGCCCACAGGCCGAAGTTGGTGCCGCCGTGTGCCATGTAGAGGCTCACGGAGCCGCCCTCGTCGAGGATGCCGCCGACGGTCTCGGCCGCGCTGTCCGCCGACCGGACGTGGTGCTTCTCGCCCCAGTGGTCGAACCAGCCGTTCCAGAACTCGGCGCAGAAGAAGGGCTCCGCGGGCCGGCGGGAGCGCAGCAGCGCCGCGGCCTCGGCGGGACGTGAGCCGAAGGTGGCCGCCGCCAGTTCGCCGGGCAGGGCGCCGCCGTCCTGCATCAGCTCGGTCGGCCCGTCGGCCGTGTAGAGCAGTTCGGTGATGCCCCGCCGCATCAGGGCGTCGCGCACCCGGCGGACATAGGCGCGGTCGTCGGCGTAGCTGCCGTACTCGTTCTCGATCTGTACGGCCACCACCGGTCCGCCCCGGCTCGCCTGGAGCTCCGCGACGCGCGGGATCAACCGGTCGAACCAGCGGTCGACCGCCTCCAGGAAGGGACCGTAGGAGGTGCGCAGCCGCATGCCGGGGGTGCCGGTCAGCCAGGCGGGCAGGCCGCCGTTGTCCCACTCGGCGCAGATGTACGGGCCCGGCCGCACGATGACGTCCAGGCCTTCCTCCTGGGCGAGCCTGAGGAACCGGGTCAGGTCGCGCGGGCCGTCGAAGCGGACGTCGCCCTCGGCGCGCTCGTGGAAGTTCCACGGGACGTAGGTGTCCACCGTGTTCAGGCCGAGGGCGGCCAGCCGCCCGAGACGGTCGGCCCACTGCTTGGGGTGGACCCGGAAGTAGTGCAGAGAGCCCGCCAGGACGCGGTGCGGGCGCCCGTCCCGCAGGAGGGCTCCGTCGCGGTACGTCAGGGCGGGCGGAGAGGAGGCCGGGGCGGTGGCGCTCATTGACGACTCCATGTTATCGATGCCGGCTCCGGGGCTCCGTCAGTGTCTGCGGCTTTCGGCGTGCTGTCCAGTGTTCATGAGAGCGATATCAGCGGAGGGCGCGAGAGACCCGCCGAGCCATAGGGGGGCTTAGGGGTTGGCCGGGGGGCGGCGGGTGAGCAGCATGACCGGTGATCATGCGGCCAGAGAGGAATCAGCCATGGCGGGAGCTACCACCGACAGCGGGAGCTGGGTCCGGCTCTACCATCCTTCGCCGGCGCCCAAGGCACGTGTCGTGTGTTTTCCGCACGCCGGCGGATCGGCGTCCTTCTTCCACCCGGTCTCCAGCGCCCTGCGCCCCGACATCGAGGTGCTGGCGATCCAGTACCCGGGGCGTCAGGACCGGCGCGCCGAGGAGCCGCTGACCGACATCGCGACCCTGGCCGACCGGGTCTTCGACGCGCTGCGCCCCCACCTCGTCCGTGAACCGCGGCCGGCCTTCTTCGGGCACAGCATGGGCGCCACGGTCGCCTTCGAGGTGGCGGTACGCATGCGGCGGGAGGGGCTCGCCCCCACCGTGCTGGTCGCGTCCGGGCGTCGCGCGCCCTCCCGGCGCCGGTCCGACGACGTCCACCTGCGGGACGACAAGGGCCTGGTGGCCGAGATCCGCAAGCTCAGCGGCACCGACGCCCGGCTGCTGGACGACGAGGAGATGCTGCGGGCCATCCTGCCCGCCGTGCGGGCCGACTACCGGGCCATCGAGCGCTACGCGGGCACGCCCGACGCCCTCGTTGACTGCCCGGTCGAGGTCTTCGTCGGCGACCGCGACGAGCAGGTCACCCTGGAGGAGGCCGACGCCTGGCGCCGGCACACCAGCGGTGACTTCGCCGTCCACGTGTTCCAGGGCGGGCATTTCTACCTCACGTCCCGCGCCGCCGAGACGATCGAGCGGCTCGCCGCGACGGTGCTCGCCAACGCCTGAGCGCCGCGCCGCCCGCGGTGGCCCGCGGCACTCCCGTCCCCGCTTTTCGCCCCGCCTAGGGGGCGTATAGGGGTGTTTGGCCGCGTTGGCCCGGATCTAGCCTGACGCCGAGGTGGCGCGTCCTTGACGACTTCTTCCTCGAATGTGTGCATCGCGGTGCCGCCCGACGACGTCCTGTGCGACGGCGTGCCGTGCGGTGCAGTGCGGTGATTCCTCACGTACCGGAACAGTGGAGTGCGCGGATGAGCGAGTCCAGGGATCTCATTCCTGACGTGGTGGCGGGCGACGAGGGGCCGGGCGAGGGGGAGGCGCTCGTCCGGCGGTTGCGGAGCCTGCCGGCCTCGGCCCGTCAGGCCCTGGTCCTGGACCTGGTGCGCGCCCGCGCGGCGGCCGTCGTGGCCGAGCTGGCCCCCGGCGCGGGAGGCACCGTGGAGGCCGGACTGCCGTTCCAGGAGCAGGGTTTCGACTCGCTCGCCGCCGTCGAACTGCACGCGGCCCTGGTGGCCGCCACCGGAGCGGACCTGCCCGTCACGATGGTCTTCGACCACCCGACGCCCCTCGCGCTGGCCCGTTTCCTGTCCGGACGGCTGCTGGGCGAGAGCCCCGCCGGAACGACCGCCGGGGCCGAGCGGTCCGCCCCCGTGGACGTCGATCCGCACGAGCCGATCGCCATCGTCGGCATCGGCTGCCGCTACCCCGGCGGCGCGACGTCGCCGGACGCGCTGTGGCGCCTGGTGGCCGAGGAGCGGAACGCCCTCTCGCCCCTCCCCACCGACCGCGGCTGGGACGTGGACGGCCTCTACGACCCCGACCCGGCCAAGCCCGGCAAGAGTTACGTACGCGACGCCGCGTTCCTGGAGGGCGCGGGGGGCTTCGACGCCGGGTTCTTCGGCATCGGCCCGCGCGAGGCCTCCGCCATGGACCCGCAGCAACGGGTGGTCCTGGAGCTGTGCTGGGAGGCCCTGGAGCACGCGGGTGTCGACCCGCACTCCCTGCGCGGCAGCCCTTCGGGGGTCTTCATCGGCGCGGAGCCCCAGGAGTACGGCTTCCGTCTGCACGAGGCCCCCGACGGCCTGGACGGTTACCTCCTCACCGGCATCGCGCCCAGTGTGGTCTCCGGCCGCGCCGCCTACACGCTCGGCCTGGAGGGCCCGGCCCTCACCGTGGACACGGCCTGTTCGGGCTCGCTGGTGGCGCTGCACCTCGCCTGCCAGTCCCTGAGGCAGCGCGAGTGCACGCTCGCCCTGGCCGGCGGGGTCGCCGTCATCGGCGGCCCCGGCGTCTTCACCTCCTTCAGCCGTCAGCGCGGTCTCGCCCCGGACGGCGTGTGCAAGCCGTTCGCGGCGGCGGCGAACGGCACCGGCTGGGGCGAGGGGGCCGGTGTGCTGGTCCTGACGCGCCTGTCCGACGCCCGCCGCGCCGGCCATCGCGTCCTCGCCGTGATCCGCGGCTCCGCCGTGAACCAGGACGGCGCCTCCAACGGTCTGACCGCGCCCAACGGCCCCTCCCAACAGCGCGTCATCGAGCAGGCCCTGACCGCGGCGGGCCTGGACCCGGCCGACGTGGACGCGGTGGAGGCGCACGGTACGGGAACGACGCTGGGCGACCCGATCGAGGCCCAGGCACTGCTGGCCACGTACGGTCAGGGACGGCCCGAGGACAGTCCGCTCCGGCTCGGCTCGCTCAAGTCCAACATCGGGCACACACAGGCGGCGGCCGGCGTCGCGGGTGTGATCAAGATGGTCATGGCCATGCGGCACGGGCTCCTGCCGAGGACGCTCCACGTGGACCGGCCCACACCGCACGTGGACTGGTCGGCGGGTGCCGTGGAACTGCTGACCGAGGCCCGCCCGTGGACGGCCGAGGGACGCCCGCGCCGGGCCGGGGTGTCGTCGTTCGGGATCAGCGGCACCAACGCTCACGTGGTCCTGGAGGAGACGCCGGAGGAGACGCCGGAGGGTGCACCGGAGGAGCCACTGGACCAGTCACCGGAGGTTCCGGTGCCGGTGGTGGTGTCGGCCAGGAGCCGGGCGGCACTGCGCGCCCAGGCCGAACGGCTGCGCACGCGGCTCGCCGGGAGCGGTGACAGTACGGGTAGTGAAGGCAGCGGCGAACCCGGCGCGTACGACGAGGACTTGACGGACGTCGGATACACCCTGGCCGTCGGACGGGCCGCGCTGGAGCACCGGGCCGTGCTGCTGCCGTACGGCAGGGAGGAGGCGCTGCGTGGCCTCGCCGCGCTGTCGGCCGGCACGGAGGACCCCGTCCTGGTCACCGGGGAGCCCGCCGGGGGACGCACCGCGTTCCTGTTCGCCGGGCAGGGCAGCCAGTGGGCCGGCATGGGGCGGGAGCTGTACGCGCGCCACCCGGTCTTCGCCTCGGCCCTCGACGAGGCCGTGGGGCACCTGGACCTCCAGCTGAACCGTCCGCTGCGGGAGGTGATGTGGGACACCACGCCGACGGACGGCGGCGGACACCTGCTGGACCGGACCGAGTACACGCAGCCCGCGCTGTTCGCGTTCGAGGTGGCGCTGTACCGGCTGCTGGAGCACTGGGGCGTGGTGCCGGACCTGGTGGCGGGCCACTCGGTCGGTGAGCTGGCCGCCGCCCATGTGGCGGGTGTGCTGTCCCTGGAGGACGCCGCGACGCTGGCGGCCGCCCGGGGCAGGCTGATGCAGGCCCTGCCGGAGGGCGGGGCCATGGCGGCCGTGCGTGCCACCGAGGCGGAGGTGCGCGCGGCGCTCGGTGACCGCGCGGACGTCGGTGTCGCCGCGGTGAACGGTCCGGCCTCGGTGGTGATATCCGGCGCGGCCGGTGCCGTGGCCGAGATCGCCGGGCGGTTCGGCCGGGCCGTCGCCCTGCGCGTGTCGCACGCCTTCCACTCGCCGCTCATGGAGCCCATGCTGGACGAGTTCCGGCGGGTGGCGCAGGTCCTGGACTACCGTCCGCCGACGATCCGGCTGGTGTCCACGGTCCAGGGTGCCGAGGCGGCACCGGGTGACCTGTGCGACCCGGAGTACTGGGTACGCCACGCGCGTGAGGCGGTGCGCTTCCACGACGGCACGACCGCCCTGGCGCAGGCCGGCGCCACCGTCTTCCTGGAGGTCGGCCCCGACCGGACCCTGACGGCTCTGGTCCAGGAGTCGGCGACCGGCGAGGGCGTGCTGGCGCTCGCGCCGCTGCGTCGGGAGCGGCCCGAGGAGCCCGGTCTGCTGGCCTGCCTCGCCCAACTGCACGTGGGCGGCCGGACGGTCCGGTGGAGTGCCGGGTTCGAGCGGCACACGGGCGGCCGGGCACCCCGGCAGGTGGACCTGCCGACCTATCCCTTCCAGCACCGGCACTACTGGCTGCACACCCCCGCCGCCTCCGGCGACGCCACCGGGTTCGGCCAGGCACCCGCCGCGCACCCGCTGCTCGGTGCCCTGGTCGCGCTGCCCGGTTCGGACGGTGTGGTGCTCACCGGGCGGCTGTCCGCCCGTACGCATCCCTGGCTGGCCGACCACGTCATTCTGGACACGCCCCTGCTGCCCGGCACCGCCTTCGTGGAGCTGGCCGCGCACGCGGGCGAGCTGACCGGCTGCCCGTGGATCGACGAACTCACCATCGAGGCGCCGCTCGTCCTGCCCGAGCGGCACGGCGTCGCCCTCCAGGTGACGGTGGGCGGGCCCGACGCCTCCGGGTGCCGCGCCCTGACCGTCCACTCCCGTCCCGAGGGCACGGGAGTGGACGGCGAGGTGGAGGAGGAGGCGTGGACCCGGCACGTCTCTGGCGTGCTCTCCCCCGCCGAGACGGTCGCCGCACCGCCGGCGGCCACCGGCCCCGACGTGTGGCCACCGCGCGGCGCCGTCCCCGTGGACATCTCCACGCTGTACCGCGACCTCGCCGCCCAGGGGTACGGCTACGGACCCCCGTTCCAGGGGGTGCGGGCGGTCTGGCGGCACACGGACGGCGTGTACGCCGAGGTCGCGCTGGACGACGCGACCGCCGTCGGCGCCGACGCCTACGGTCTGCACCCGGCCCTGCTGGACGCCGCCCTGCACAGCGCCGAGTTCCTCACCTCCGACACCCCGCCGCAGGACGCGCCGGCCGCCATACCGTTCGCCTGGTCCGGAGTACGACTGCGGGCGAGGGGCGCCACCCGGGTGCGGGTACGCATCACCGCCGCGGACGGCGACGGTTCCGAGAGGCTCGCGCTGGAGATCACCGACACGGCCGGCGCACCGGTGGCGTCGGTGGCCGCACTGGTGTCCCGCCCGGTCCCCGCCGGCCGGCTCACCGCCTCCGCCGCGGACCCCCGCCCCGTGTACGGCCTCACCTGGCAGCGCGGCCCGGCCGTGCCCGTGTCGTCGGCACCGGGCACCTGGGCCGCGGTCGACGGGGCCGCCGCGCTGACCGCTCTGCTCGGCACGCCCGCTCGCCTGCCCGGGGTGGTGCTGGCCGAACTCCCGGTGCCGGAGCCCGGAACGGGCGGCACCGTGCCGGACCGGGTGCGGGCCGCCACCGGCTGGGCGCTCGGACTCCTGCGGACCTGGCTGGTAGAGAAGGACGGGAACGACGAGTACGCCGAGACCGGCGACACCGGCGCCGACAGACGTTCCCCCGGGACGCGGCTGGTCTTCGTGACCCGGGGCGCGGTGGCGGTGGGGGAGGACGAGGAGCTCACCGACCTGGCGGGAGCCGCCGTACGCGGTCTCGTCCGCTCGGCCCAGGCCGAGTATCCGGGCCAGGTGGTGCTCATCGACGACGACCCGGCGCGGCACTCCTCGGCAGGGCACCTAACGGCGGCGGCGACGTCGGCGCCAGAACCCGAGACGGGGCTGCGGCAGGACGCGATCTGGGTGCCCCGGGCCGTGCGCGTACCCGGTGGGCCGGACGGCGACCACGAAGCCGCCGCGGGACCCTGGATCACGACGGGCACCGTGCTGATCACCGGCGGAACGGGCGGCGTCGGCCGGGAGATCGCCCGCCACCTGGTGACCCGTCACGGAGTACGTCATCTGCTGCTCGCCGGACGGCGCGGCGAGGCCGCGGACGGCGCCACCGAGCTGGTCGCCGAGCTGACGGCCCTGGGCGCCCGAGTCCGCGTGGCCGCCTGCGACGTCGCCGACCGGGCCGCCGTCGCCGGCCTCCTGGCCGGCATCGACCCCGCACACCCGCTCACCGGCCTGGTGCACGCGGCCGGAGTACTGGACGACGCCCTGCTGGCCGGCCTCACCGCCGACCGCGTCGACTCCGTGCTGCGGCCGAAGGCCGACGCGGCCTGGCACCTGCACGAGCTGACCCGCGACCTGCCGCTGACCGCGTTCGTCCTCGTCTCCTCCACCTCCGGCCTGCTGGACGCCCCCGGACAGGGGAACTACGCCGCCGCCAACGCCTTCCTGGACGCCCTCGCCCACCACCGCCGGGCCCAGGGCCTGCCCGCCCAGACCCACGTGTGGAGCCTGTGGGCGGGCAGCGAGGGCATGAGCACCACCCTCGGCTCAGCCGGCCTGAGGCGCATCGAACGCCAGGGTCTGGCACCGCTCACCCCGGCGGAGAGCCTGGCCCTGTTCGACCGGGCCTCGGCCACACCCGACCTCGCGGTGGCCCTGACCGTGCGCGTCGACGCGGCCGCCGTCCGGGCCCGCCCGGACGGCATCCCGCCACTTCTCCGGTCCGTCGTACGGCCCGCACGGCGTACGGGGGACTCCCGTCCCTCCGCTGCGGGGTCGGCGGTGGGATCGGTTCCGGGGTCCGCGGTGGGATCGGTCATGGGATCCGCGGTGGGGCGGTCCGGCCCGGGAGAGGAACTGCCCTTCGCGCACGCGCTCCTCGCACACCCCGAGCCCGAGCGGGAAGGACGCGTACTGGACCTGGTCCGCGACCGGGTGGCCGCGGTACTCGGACATGACGACGTGACAGCCGTCGAACCCGCCCGCGCCTTCAACGAGATCGGTTTCGACTCGCTGGCCGCGGTCGAACTGCGCAACCTGCTCAACACCGCCACCGGCCTGCGCCTGCCCGCCACCCTGATCTTCGACCACCCCACGCCCCGGGCCCTCGCCGCGCACATCCTCCAGGCGTCGCTGGACACCTTCGCCGGCACCGCCACGGCAGGAGCGGGTACGACGGCGACCGAGGTCCACGCCGACGACGAGCCGATCGTCATCGTCGGCATGAGCTGCCGGTTTCCGGGTGGGGCGGCCTCTCCGGAACAGCTGTGGGAGGTGGTCGCCGAGGGCGCGGACGGAGTGTCTCCGTTCCCCGAGGACCGCGGCTGGGACGTCGCGAGCCTCTACGACCCCGAACCCGGCACCCCGGGACGCACCTACACCCGCGAAGGCGGCTTCCTGCACGGCGCGGCCGAGTTCGACCCGGCCTTCTTCGGGATCAGTCCGCGTGAGGCCCAGGCCATGGACCCGCAGCAGCGGCTGCTCCTGGAGACCTCCTGGGAGGCACTCGAACGCGCGGGGATCGACCCGGTGTCGCTGCACGGCAGTCCGACCGGTGTCTTCGCCGGCGTCATGTACCACGACTGGGGCACCCGGCTGCACGAGGTCCCGGAGGACATCGCCGGCTACCTGGGCAACGGCAGTCTGGCCAGCGTCGTCTCCGGGCGGGTCGCCTACGCGCTGGGCCTGGAGGGCCCCGCGGTGACCGTGGACACCGCCTGCTCGTCCTCGCTGGTGGCACTGCACTGGGCGATCCAGGCGCTGCGGCGCGGGGAGTGCACGCTCGCGCTGGCGGGCGGGGTGACGGTGATGTCCACGCCGGACACGTTCGTGGACTTCAGCCGTCAGCGTGGTCTGTCGGCCGACGGCCGCTGCAAGTCGTTCTCGGCCGCCGCCGACGGCGTGGGCTGGTCCGAGGGTGTGGGTGTGCTGGTGGTGGAGCGGCTGTCGGACGCGCGGCGTAACGGGCATCGGGTGCTGGCGGTGGCGCGTGGTTCGGCGGTGAATCAGGACGGTGCGTCGAACGGGTTGACGGCTCCGAACGGTCCGTCGCAGCAGCGGGTGATCCGGCAGGCGTTGGCGG
>NZ_JBIWEF010000018.1:0-93787 GCF_044762405.1 Streptomyces sp. NPDC097107
CATCGACCGGACCACCTACAAAGCCACCATCAACATCAACATGCTCACGAGCACCCCTTGACGCCTCCAGCCCCGCCCTAACTGAACGGCGTTGGCTCTAGTAGCCGAAGTTCTGGGTCCACCAGGGACCGCCGGAGCCGAAGTGGACTCCGACCCCCAGGGTCTGGAAGTCGCAGTTCAGTATGTTGGCCTTGTGGCCCGGGCTGTCCATCCAGGCGTCCATCACGGCCTGGGCGTCGGCCTGTCCGCGGGCTATGTTCTCGCCGCCGAGGCTGCTTATGCCAGCCGCCTCGGCCCGGTCCCAGGGGGTCGCGCCACTGGGGTCGGTGTGGTCGAAGAAGCCCTGTTCCGCCATGGCCTGGCTGAAGTCCTCGGCCAGCTCGCGCAGCGCGCTGTTCGCGGCCACCGGGCTGCAGCCCACCTTGGCCCGCTCGTCGTTGACGAGCTTGAGCACCTGGGCCTGGGCGACGGCCTCGTCCGACACGGCGGCGGGCGCGCTGGGCTGGTCGGGCTCCTTGCCGGCCGGACGCGACGGCGTCGGCTTCTTGCTGGGAGTCGTCTCCGGCTTCTTCGTCTGCGACGGCGTCTCGGCCGGGGCGGCGGGCTTCGACGCCGATGCCGAGGGCGAGGACGGCGTGGAGGACTCGGAGGAGGACGACTCGGACGGGGAGGACTCGGCGGGCTGGGAGGACTCGGCGGACCCGGAGGGCGACGAGGACCGGCCGGTGCCGCGGCTCGTGGAGGCGTCGCCGCCGCGGTCGGCCTCGGCGCTGCCGGAGGTGCCGCCCTGCTCGGACGGGGTGTTCGTCGGGGCGTCCTGGGACTGCACCCGGTCGCCCCCGCCGCTGTCGCCGCCGATCCGGTAGTTGTCGAGCCCGGGCACCGCGCCGGTGGCCACCGCCACGGTGCCGATGGCGACCGCGGCCGAGACGCCGAGCAGACCCGTGCGGACCGGGGTGACGCCCTTCCTCTTGCGACGGCGGTGTGTGCCCGCGCGCTGCGGACCGTCGTCGGGGGAGAAGCCGTCGCTCGGGAAGGGGACCGTGCGGCCGGCCCGCGGGTGGCCCTCGCCCCCGTCGCCGTCCGGTCCGTCCGGCGCGAACAGGTAGGCGTCGCTCTTGGCACGGACCTCGGCGTACGCCTCGGGGTTCAGGTAGGGCGCGATCCCCATCGTGGGGCGGTCGCCCGGGGCCTGCGGGTCACGGCCCCGTCCCGTCGCGCCGTCCGGCTGATGGCCCCCCGCGGCGCGGCCCGTGGCGGCGCGGCCGGCGGCGGAGCGTCGGTGGCGTCCCATGTTCTGGCCTTCCTCGTCCTCGCGCTGGACGTGTCCTCGCGGTCGACGTGTCCTCACGATCAACACGGAACTCACACGATCGAGTGAGTTTCAGATGAGATTCATTGGGTGGGGACGGTACCGCATGGCGCCAGGGGGTGAAGTGTCCGGCGGGACATTGACTGGTTAGGTTGCAGTCATGAGCGAGGACGTACGGCTGGTCGCGTGGGTGCGCGGACAGGTTCAGGGTGTGGGTTTCCGCTGGTTCACGCGGGCCAGGGCACTGGAGCTCGGCGGGATGAGTGGCTTTGCTCTCAATTTGGCCGACGGGCGTGTCCAGGTCGTAGCGGAGGGCCCGCGCGAGCGCTGCGAAGGACTGCTCGACTGGCTGCACGGTGACGACACGCCCGGACGAGTGGAGGGTGTCACCGAGATCTGGGACACACCCCGCGGTGGCTACGAGGGCTTCGCCATCCGCTGACGCCGGACCGCGCGGAGGTCCCCCGACGCCCGGCAGGACCGTTCTGGGAGAGGTGTCCGCAGCGGAAACGGGCAGGTGGTTGCCAAGAACGACGGGTCGTGGGAGGCTCCGCACGCAGGATGATCGCCACGCCCCCAGGGGCCCGCAGGAGTCGCCGCGTCGCCGTTTACCAGGCCGTGTGCGCCCGGGTGCCCGCCGATACGGGGCGTGATCGTGTTGACCGTCAAACTTTTTGGTGAGACGCTGAAAGCCCCGCGCACCTTAGCTGTTTGGCATGGTTGAACGGCAGGAAAAACTCCAAAGTGCCAAGCACCGCGGGTGCGATCCCTACACGACCCGCACCGCTTCGGTCGGTCACTCATTGTGGAGGACCATCCATCATGGCAAAGGCGCTTCTCGGTTACGTCGGCGGCTCCGACCCTCGACTCCTCGCCGAGATGCGACGGCTCCAGCAGCGCGTCCAGGACCTGGAATCCGAACTCGGACGGATCCAGGCGGAGAACGACGCGTTGGCGGCTGCCGCTTCTCACGACAGGATCATGGAGAGCATGGAGAGCGTTGACGCACACCAGGCGGAGCCTGCGCTCACCTGATCACTGCATCGCTCCAGCACGGCACGGCAGTGGTTGGGCCCGTCCGTACAACCGCTCAGGTGTCAGAGTCTGCAAGGGACGCTTCGGCGTCCCTTCTTTCTTTCCTGCCCCCGTCTCCGCCGTCCGGCCCGCCCGGTCCTCCCCCGTGCATCCTTTCACCCTCTTCAACGTCTGATGTGCCCTGCACGTTCACCGGTGAAACCGCGGCGGTTCACCGGTTCATGGAGTGAGACACCCGTGAAAGGTAGAGTCCGACGGCGTGCACCTGAAGGCCCTGACCCTGCGCGGGTTCAAGTCGTTCGCCTCGGCGACCACGCTCCGGTTCGAGCCGGGCATCACCTGCGTCGTCGGGCCGAACGGTTCGGGCAAGTCCAACGTCGTCGACGCGCTCAGCTGGGTCATGGGCGAACAGGGCGCCAAGACGCTGCGCGGCGGCAAGATGGAGGACGTCATCTTCGCCGGCACCACCGGCCGCCCGCCGCTCGGCCGGGCCGAGGTGTCGCTGACCATCGACAACTCCGACGGGGCCCTGCCCATCGAGTACGCCGAGGTCACCATCACGCGGATCATGTTCCGCAACGGCGGCAGCGAGTACCAGATCAACGGCGACACCTGCCGCCTCCTCGACATCCAGGAACTGCTCTCCGACTCCGGCATCGGCCGAGAGATGCACGTCATCGTCGGCCAGGGCCAGCTCGACTCCGTCCTGCACGCCGACCCGATGGGGCGCCGCGCCTTCATCGAGGAGGCCGCCGGCGTCCTCAAGCACCGCAAGCGCAAGGAGAAGGCGCTCCGGAAACTGGACGCGATGCAGGCCAACCTCGCGCGCGTGCAGGACCTCACCGACGAGCTGCGGCGCCAGCTGAAGCCGCTGGGCCGGCAGGCGGCGGTGGCGCGCCGGGCCGCCGTCATCCAGGCCGACCTCCGGGACGCGCGGCTGAGGCTCCTCGCCGACGACCTCGTACGGCTGCGTGAGGCGCTCCAGGCCGAGATCGCCGATGAGGCCGCGCTCAAGGAACGCAAGGAAGCCGCCGAGCGGGAGCTGAGCCGGGCGCTGCGCCGCGAGGCGGACCTGGAGGACGAGGTGCGCAGACTCGCCCCGCGTCTCCAGCGCGCCCAGCAGACCTGGTACGAGCTCTCCCAGCTCGCCGAACGGGTGCGCGGCACGATCTCGCTGGCCGACGCGCGCGTGAAGAGCGCCACCTCCACGCCCCCCGAGGAGCGGCGCGGCCGGGACCCGGAGGAGCTGGAGCGCGAGGCCGCCCGCGTCCGCGAACAGGAGGCCGAGCTCGAAGCGGCCCTGGAGGCGGCCGAGCACGCTCTGGAGGACACGGTCGCCCACCGCGCCGACCTCGAACGCGAACTGGCTCTGGAGGAGCGCCGCCTCAAGGACGCCGCCCGCGCCATCGCCGACCGCCGTGAGGGACTGGCCCGGCTCAGCGGCCAGGTGAGCACCGCCCGCTCCCGCGCCGCCTCGGCCCAGGCCGAGATCGAGCGCCTCGCCGAAGCGCGGGACGAGTCGCGGGAGCGGGCCGCCGCCGCCCAGGAGGAGTACGAGGCGCTCCAGGCGGAGGTCGACGGACTGGACGCGGGCGACCAGGAGCTGGGCGAGCGCCACGAGGCCGCCAAGCGTCAGCTGGCCGAGGCGGAGTCCGCCCTCAGCACCGCCCGGGAGGCGGCCACCGCGACGGAACGCGCCCGAGCCGCCACACAGGCCCGCCACGAGGCCCTCGCGCTCGGACTGCGCCGCAAGGACGGCACCGGGGCGCTGCTCGCCGCCAAGGACCGGCTCACCGGCCTGCTCGGTCCGGCCGCCGGACTCCTCACCGTGACGCCCGGTTACGAGGCCGCCCTGGCCAGCGCCTTCGGCGCCACCGCCGACGCCCTCGCGGTGACGTCCCCCGCGGCCGCCGCCGACGCCATCCGCCTGCTGCGCAAGCAGGACGCCGGCCGGGCCGCCCTGCTGCTCGCCGGCGCCCCCGATGACGTAGCGGAGGGGCCGCGGAGCGAAGGGCCGCCGCACGCCGCCGACCTCGTCCGCGGTCCAGCCGACCTGATGCCCGCAGTGCGGCGGCTGCTGCGCGGGATCGTCGTCGTCGCCACCCTGGAGGACGCCGAGGACCTCGTCTACGCCCGGCCCGGGCTGACCGCCGTCACCGCCGAGGGCGACCTGCTGGGCGCGCACTTCGCGCAGGGCGGGTCCGCCGGGGCGCCGAGCCTGCTGGAGGTTCAGGCGTCCGTGGACCAGGCCGCCGCCGAGCAGGAGGAGCTGGGCATGCGGTGCGAAGAACTCGCCGAGGCGCAGGACGCGGCCGTCGAGCGGCGCCGGGAGTGTGCCGCGCTGGTGGAGGAGCTGGGGGAGCGGCGCCGGGCGGCCGACCGCGAGAAGTCGGCCGTCGCCCAGCAGCTGGGCCGGCTGGCGGGACAGGCGCGGGGCGCCGCCGGAGAGGCCGAGCGGTCCGCCGCGGCGGCGGCGCGGGCGCAGGAGGCGCTGGACAAGGCGCTGATGGACGTCGAGGAGCTGGCCGAGCGGCTGGCGGTCGCCGAGGAGAGTGCCCCCTTCGGGGAAGGAGGGGCGGAGGAGCCCGACACCTCCCTGCGCGACCGGCTCGCCGCCGATGGCGCCAACGCCCGCCAGACCGAGATGGAGGCCCGCCTTCAGGCCCGTACCCACGAGGAACGGGTCAAGGCGCTGGCCGGACGGGCCGACTCCCTGGACCGTGCCGCCCGCGCGGAACGCGAGGCACGCGCGCGTGCCGAACAGCGGCGGGCCCGGCTGCGGCACGAGGCGGCCGTCGCCGAGGCCGTGGCCGCCGGTGCCCGGCAGCTGCTCGCGCACGTCGACGCCTCCCTGACCCGCGCCGGCGAGGAGCGCACCGCCGCCGAGGCCGCCAAGGCCCGGCGCGAGCAGGAGCTGGCCGCCGCGCGCACCGCCGGGCGCGACCTCAAGGCGGAGCTGGACAAGTTGACGGATTCAGTCCACCGGGGCGAGGTACTCGGCGCCGAGAAGCGGCTGCGGATCGAGCAGCTGGAGACCAAGGCGCTGGAGGAACTCGGTGTGGAACCGGCGGGGCTCGCGGCCGAGTACGGCCCCCATCAAGAGGTGCCGCCCTCGCCCCCCGCCGAGGGCGAGGAGCTCCCGGACACGGAATCCACTAGCGACTCCGCAGCGGGCGAGCCTCCGCGCAACCGTCCCCGGCCCTTCGTACGCGCCGAGCAGGAGAAGCGGCTGAGGGCCGCGGAACGCGCCTACCAGCAGCTGGGCAAGGTCAACCCGCTGGCCCTCGAGGAGTTCGCTGCGCTCGAGGAGCGGCATCAGTTCCTCAGCGAGCAGCTGGAGGACCTGAGGAAGACCCGCGCCGACCTGCTCCAGGTCGTCAAGGAGGTCGACGAGCGCGTCGAGCAGGTCTTCACCGAGGCCTTCCGGGACACGGCCCGGGAGTTCGAGGGCGTCTTCAGCAGGCTGTTCCCGGGCGGTGAGGGGCGGTTGATCCTGACCGATCCCGACAACATGCTCAGCACGGGCGTGGACGTCGAGGCCCGGCCGCCGGGCAAGAAGGTCAAGCGGCTGTCGCTGCTCTCGGGCGGGGAACGCTCGCTGACCGCCGTGGCGATGCTCGTGTCGATCTTCAAGGCGCGGCCCAGCCCGTTCTACGTCATGGACGAGGTCGAGGCGGCGCTCGACGACACGAATCTGCAGCGGCTGATCCGGATCATGCAGGAGCTGCAGGAGGCCTCGCAGTTGATCGTCATCACGCACCAGAAGCGCACGATGGAGGTCGCCGACGCGCTGTACGGCGTGTCCATGCAGGGCGACGGTGTGTCGAAGGTCATCAGTCAGCGGTTGCGTTAGTTACCCAGCGCATTACTTCAACTCTTGAATGAGTGTGCCCACTCCAGGTCCTCAAACTCACAGCTCTTGCCCTATTGACTTCGAAACTTGAAGGCATAGTCTCTGCAACGTTGCTTTTACCTTCAGGTTCCTTCAGTGGCACCTCGAAGGCGATCCACCCCGGCAGCGTTGCCGGTAGCCCGAGGAGTACACGTGGCCAGCACATCGCAGGCATCCAGTTCAGGAGCCAGGACGGCTCATCCCGAGCATCTCGGGCACGTCATCTTCATCGCGGCGGCGGCCGCGATGGGCGGTTTCCTGTTCGGCTACGACAGTTCCGTGATCAACGGCGCCGTCGAGGCCATCCGGGACCGCTACGACGTCGGCTCCGCGGTGCTGGCCCAGGTCATCGCCATCGCGCTGATCGGCTGCGCCATCGGCGCCGCGACCGCCGGTCGGATCGCCGACCGCATCGGCCGTATCCGCTGCATGCAGATCGCGGCCGTCCTCTTCACCGTCAGCGCCATCGGCTCCGCACTGCCCTTCGCGCTGTGGGACCTCGCCATGTGGCGCGTCATCGGCGGTTTCGCCATCGGCATGGCCTCGGTGATCGGCCCCGCCTACATCGCCGAGGTCTCGCCGCCCGCCTACCGAGGCCGGCTCGGCTCCTTCCAGCAGGCCGCGATCGTCATCGGCATCGCCGTGTCGCAGCTGGTCAACTGGGGTCTGCTCAACGCCGCCGGCGGCGACCAGCGCGGTGAGCTGATGGGCCTGGAGGCCTGGCAGGTCATGCTCGGCGTCATGGTCATCCCGGCCGTCCTCTACGGGCTGCTCTCCTTCGCCATCCCCGAGTCCCCGCGCTTCCTGGTCTCCGTCGGCAAGCACGAACGCGCCAAGCAGATCCTCGAAGAGGTCGAGGGCAAGGACGTGGACTTCGACGCCCGCGTCGCCGAGATCGAACGAGCCATGCACCGAGAGGAGAAGTCCTCCTTCAAGGACCTGCTCGGCGGCAGCTTCCTCTTCAAGAAGATCGTCTGGATCGGTATCGGCCTGTCGGTCTTCCAGCAGTTCGTCGGCATCAACGTCGCGTTCTACTACTCCGCGACGCTGTGGCAGTCGGTCGGCGTCGACCCGACGCAGTCGTTCTTCTACTCGTTCACGACGTCGATCATCAACATCGTCGGCACCGTGATCGCGATGATCTTCGTGGACCGCATCGGCCGCAAGCCGCTCGCCCTCATCGGCTCGGTCGGCATGGTGATCGGCCTGGCGCTGGAGGCCTGGGCGTTCTCCTTCGACCTGGTCGACGGCAAGCTCCCGGAGACGCAGGGCTGGGTCGCCCTGATCGCCGCCCACGTGTTCGTGCTCTTCTTCGCCCTGTCCTGGGGCGTGGTCGTCTGGGTCTTCCTCGGCGAGATGTTCCCGAACCGGCTGCGCGCCGCCGCACTGGGTGTGGCCGCCGCCGCGCAGTGGATCGCCAACTGGGCCATCACCGCGAGCTTCCCGTCGCTGGCCGAGTGGAGCCTCTCCGGCACCTACGTGATCTACACGATCTTCGCCGCCCTCTCCATCCCCTTCGTCCTGAAGTTCGTGAAGGAGACGAAGGGCAAGGCCCTGGAGGAGATGGGCTGACCGCCCGCCCCCGAACCCGGGGAGAAGGGCCAAGTCCCCGCTGCCCCTCTCCTCGTACCGTCCGCCGCCCCCGGCCCGGGTCACCGCCCGGACCGGGGGCGGCGGTGTCTTACGTCCGGGTCCGGTCCTTCCCGTCCCGGCCCGGGCGGCTCACCGGATGAGGACGCCGCCGCCCGTCTCCAGCGCCTTGTACCGTCCGGTTCCGGGGCGAGGACTTCCACCAGCGGATCCGTGGGCGCAGGCAGGCACCCCCGGTGGGAGCGGATGCCGTACGCATGTCGCCCCCTCCCGCCGGCCTCGGTCAGGCTCGGCCCGGGAAGGGGCGGCAGGTGGCGCGGGGTCAGACGGTCACGGATGCGGGCTGCTCCGCCCGCCCGGCCGGCGCCGTCGCCGGGACGACCACAGGCGGCTTCGGCAGTACGACGTACAGCAGGCCGGAGATGACGACCGTGGCGACCCAGCCGAGGCCGTACTCGCCGATGAAGTTGTTCGCGGCGAGGGGGCCGGTGAACCAGTCGGACGTGGTGAACATCAGACCGGCGATCAGCCCCACCGCCCAGGAGGCGACGGCAGCGGGGGAGAAGCCGCCGCGATACCAGTAGGCGCTGGTGCGGCCGGTGTCGGCGAGGGCGTCGCCGTCGTACTCCTCGCGGCGCAGCATGTCCGCACCGAAGACGCCGACCCAGGCGGAGAAGGCGACCGCGAGCAGCGACAGGAAGGCGATGAAGGAGCCCATGAAGCTGGTCGCCACCAGCATCAGCACGCCGCCGAAGATCAGCGAGATCACCGCGTTGACCGAGACCGCCCAGTGCCGAGGCACATTGAAGCCCAGGGTCTGTGCGGTGAAACCGGCCGAGTACATCGACATCGAGTTGATCAGCAGCATGCCGATCAGCGCGATCAGCAGGTACGGCACCGCGATCCAGGTCGGCAGGATCTCGCCGAGGAAGGAGACCGGGTCGGAGGCCGAGGCCAGGTCCGGCGTGGAGACGGCCATGACCATGCCCATCAGGACCATGGGCAGGACGACGATGCCGGCGCCGCCGACCGTCACACCCACGATCCCCTTGGAGGACGCCGTGCGCGGCAGGTACCGGGTGAAGTCCGGGGCGGACGGGATCCAGCTGACGCCGCCGGCCGCGATCAGGCCGACGCCGGTGATCATCGCGGCCGCCGAGCCGGCGGACCGGTCGAACACCGCGGACCAGTCGGTGTCGACGACCAGGTAGCCGAGGACCAGTACCGAGAAGGAGGCGAAGAGGTAGGCCGCGTACTTATTGCACTTCTGTACGGCGTTGATGCCCAGCCCGGAGATCGCGAAGGTCGCCACGACGAAGGCGAGCAGCGTGACCATGTCCAGCACGCTGTTGGCCCGGATGCCGAACACGATGTCCAGCACGGTGAGGAGGGCATACGCGCCGGTCACCGCGTTGATCGTCTCCCAGCCCCAGCGGGCGATCCAGATCAGTGAACCCGGCAGCAGGTTGCCCCGCTGCCCGAACACCGCTCGGGACAGCGCCATTCCGGGCGCGCCACCGCGCTTGCCGGCGATGCCGATCAGCCCGACCAGGCCGTAGGACAGGACCGGCGCGGCGGCCGCGACGACGAGGGCCTGCCAGAAGTTCAGCTGGTACGCCACGACGAGGCTCGCGCCCATCGTGAGCAGCAGCACGCTGATGTTGGCGCCGACCCAGGTCGGGAAAAGCTCGCGGGTCCGTGCGGTGCGCTCACGGTCGGGCACCTGCTCGATGCCACGTGTTTCCAGGGCGCCTTCGGTCTCGGCGGTCTTGCTCATGTGGGGGGTCCGTGCCTCGATCGTGAGAGGAGAGGGGATTGACGGGACTCTACGCGCGTTGACGTGGCCTCTTCCATCGTACTTTGATCCGACTCCTGCCATCCAGGGGCCTTTGTCCTTTAGAGGAAGCTACAAGGGGGTGCCCTCGGAGCCGACTGACGACATCGCATATTGAGACGTCGTGAGTTCTTGCCCCGGCGGCAGCCTCAAAGCCTGTGCGACATCTCGCCACTGCATGCCCTGTTGATGTTGGAGTTGGCATGGTCAACTAGTGCGGTGAGCCATGTACTTACGACCTTCATCGCAGTGGCGGGAACACTCATCGGTTCCCTTCTGGGGTATCAGTTCCAGAAGCGTGTGGCAGACCGGAGCGAACGCCGCAGCGCTGTCCTCGCCTTCACCGCTGCGACCAACGAATTCATACGGAGCCAACACGACTGGTGGCACCGGCAGCACGAGGAAGAGGACGGTCCGGCGCATGTAGCAGCCAGAGCAGAAGCCTTCCGGATCCGCGGCCAGGCCTTCCAGGCCGTTCACCAGCTTCGTCTGCTCGCACCCAATGGCGACCTGCATGCACGGGCCGAACAGACCATCGGGGTGATCGGTGCTCTTCACCGCGCAACAGACCGCGAAGAATTGCGGACGAGGTCGGTCCAGGCACGGGCGTCCCTCAACTCCTTCGTTGTGCAGGCCTCAGCCCAGATCAAGTAGACAGTCGCCAGTTCTCGCACAGGTAGTCAGAAGATCGGGAGCTGTTTGCCGTGATAGCGGCGAATGGATGCGTATCCGGCCCATGGGCGTCCTGCTTGTGCGGCGTGCAGTTCGGTGGCGAGGGGGCTGTAGCCGAGGGCCTTGGCTACCAGTGCTGGCGGCATCTCCAGGACGAGATCGCGCAGGGCCGAGTTCCGCTCGCGACGGATGGGGATGCCGCTGTCCCATAGGCATTTGTGGAGGGTCGCGGATGCCATTGGCTGCCCCGGGACGGCGCCGGGGAAGAGCCAGCGGGTGCGGTTGTTGCGGGCAGTCGTCGTGTGGCGTCGTTGCGGCAGGTAGTCGCGAAAGAGCTGGTCAAAGGGGTGGGGGACAGGGACGGGTTCCCCACCGGTGAGGTGAACGGTGACGTCCTCGTCGGTGATCTCGATGTCGTCGATGCGCATGCGCGAGATCCGTGTCACTGGCTGAGCAAAGAGCAGGACGAGTAGCCCGAGAACTCGGGTTTCGAGGCGGATAGAGCTGTCTTCGGCGATGCGCCGGAGGATGTGCAGTCGTTCGCTCTGGTCGATGGAATCGAGCTTGGCCGAGCGGATCCAGGGGAAGTCGACCGGGGCCATGACGCGGGTGCGAACGGCCCAGTGCACGAAGGTCGCCGCGCTGCGGCGGGTGCCTGTGCCGGGGGCGAGCCATTCGTCCACGTGACCTTGTGCACAGGTCATAGGGGTGCGGCCGCGCTCTCGCAGCCAGGCCAGGAAGTCGGCTCCGGCGCGGACGTCTGCGCGGGCTCGGGCCACGGTGGTCGGCGCGACAGCCCCGTGAGTGTCGAGCTCACGCAGCCGCCGTAGATGGTGCCAGGTGGCGAAGCGGCGAACGACCTGCTGATCCTCGGGGTTGGCGATCTGCGGCATCTTCCACTCCAGTCACCGTAGAAACTCCACCTCGGCTCGGTTGCGTTCTGCCAGGATGCCGAGAGTGACAAGAAGTTCGCGTGTGTGCTCTGCGGCCTGCCGTGGGGTGAACTTGTCGAAGGTCTCGTGGTCGAGGGGCAGACTGCCGTCCGCGAGTCCGTGCAAGAGTGTCTTGACGTGTGGGAATCGGGTCCATAGCCGGGCGCTAACCGGTCGATCCTGGGCGATCAAGGCATCGACGAGCGGACGCAGCGGCGGCGCGATCTGTCCTGTGCCGTCATCGAGAAGGATCGCCAGGTCGTCCTGGAGGCAGCAGCGGTGGCAGAGGCCTCGACGGCCGCGGTCGGCTTCTTCTCCACAGCGTGTGCAGTGGAAGTCACGGGGGATGCCCGCGCAATCGCGGCAGATGGGGGCGCGGTCTGTGTTGAGGCCGGGCAGGAGTCGTTCGACGCCGCAGGCTGGGCAGGCGCCGCGGCACTGCACGGCGCGGTAGTAGCAGCGGCCGCAGACGAATCCCTCGGGCCATTTGGCGACGCCGTAGCGGCCGTTGATGACGCCGCAGCGTGCGCAAGGCTTCTTGCAGCGGGGCATCTCAATCAGTCCGTCGTACTCGTGCCCGTCGCGGGCGGACGGTGCTGTTCAGGTCGACGACCCTGGGCCCTCCGGAGGCCGCTCGACGGGGCTGCTGAGTGGTCTGCACTTCGAATCGGCACAGGTTATCGACGCTGCACTCCAGCGCGTCACAGAGGGCGCCGAGCAAGGCCAGCGACAGGCGTTCCGGACGCTGGCCGACCAAGCGGTAGATCTGTGAGGCTGACAGGTCGATGCTCCGATCCTTGAGAAGCGGAATCAAGTCGGAGATGTTGTTGAGGCCGCGTGCGGCCATGATCTCCCGCAAACGCCAGGAGTACGTCACCGAACGGTTCATGGAGCGACCTCCCCCACAGTCACTCGGTGCCCGATGCGATCCAGGGCAGCCCGCACGGTGCGGGCCCGGTAATCGGGGGAAACGTGCGTGTAGAGCGTGGTGGTCGACGCATGTTCGTGGCCGACCTGCTGCTGCACGAACAGAGAGTCGTAGCCGGCCTCGATGAGGTGGGAAACGTACGACCTCCGCAGCGAGTGGAAGTCCAGTCCTTCCGCTAGCCCCAGCTCGTGCCGGCAGCGCGTGAACAGGGACGTCACGGAGGAGAGACACAGGAGCGATCCTCGCTCCGAGGGCCAAAGAACGGGGGAGCCGGCCTCTGCGAGCAACGGGCGGACCTCCTCGACCCACTGCCCGAGGGCGTCCGTCGCCCAGTCGAACAAGGGGACCGTCAGCACGGCCCGCCGTTTGGGCGGTGAACCGCGCATGGCCTTCCCGAAGCGGACGTGGACGATGCCGTAGCTGCCGAACTCCGGCGCCTTGGGGGTGCTGCCCAGATCGCATAGTTCGAGGCGTCGGACCTCGTTGCGACGCAGGCCCCAGCCGTATGCGACCTTCAGCAAGGTTGCATCGCGGAAGGCGGTGAGCCACCCCTTGCGGCCGGAGGACTGCGCGGCCACGGCTCGCTCGTCGGCGTGGTCGAACAGCGCCTGCAGTTCGTCGTGAGTGAGGGCTCGCTTGCCGGGCCCGGCCTGGGCTTCCTGGGTGTGTCGGGCAGTGTTCCACTCATGGCAGATCTGAACGGGATGGGTGCCGAACCGTGTCTCACACTCGGTCGACCAGCCGTAGGCAGGATCGGTGAGATAGCCCATGAAGAGCCTGATCCCGGTCTGATAGCCGAGCACCGTCGAGCGGCTGTTCCGCCGGACTCCTCGCGCCTCGGTGGTGAACTCGTCCACGTGCGCGGCCGTCCATAGCCACGGGTCGGCGTCGGTGAAGGCTCGGAAGCGCCGGATGAGCGCTTCTCGTTGCTCGACCGTACCGAAGCTGAGATTGCGGGCCAGCTGCTGGTTGCGCCAGCCGTCCAGCATCGCCTGGAAGACCTGGTCCTCCGGGCGCAGTAGGGGCACATCGGCCGCCAGATACAGGCGAGCCGATCCGTCAATGGGCGCCATGGGCCGCCTCGCATGGATCGCGAAAAATTCGCATGTTCTGCGAACGACGCTGGTCAGAGCGAGGGCACGCGCGGTCATCACATTGTGTGGGTGGAGACCGAAGGAGCGGCTGTAGCCCTGTGCTGACGTGTATAAACACTCTCGACTGCACCAGACACGCAGCTCAGAGGTGTACTGCCGGACGGACTCCGGTGGGCCGTGATTGCTCGTACGCGCATCGTCACGGGTTCGCACCTTCTGCGATTCCCCACCTTTCATGGCTGATACTGGACGAGTTATGGAAATCGTCATCCTTGCTGTAGTCATCGCCGTGGTCGTGATCGGCGCGCTCGGCGGGCTGGTCATCGGCAGTCGCCGGAAGAAGCAGCTGCCTCCGCCGCCCCCCACCACCCCCGACATCACCGCCCCTCCGGCCGAGCCGCGCGTCGGCGACGAGGCCGAGACGCCGCGCGACGAAACGCGCCGGACGATAGAGGAGGTCGACCTCCCGGACGGCGGCACCGCTCCCGCCACCGTCGAGGAGCCGCCCGTCGTCGATGAGCTCGAGATCCCGCAGATCGAGGTTCCCGAGCCCACCGCCGGCCGTCTGGTCCGGCTCCGTGCCCGCCTCTCCCGCTCGCAGAACGCCCTCGGCAAGGGCCTGCTCACCCTGCTCTCCCGGGAGCACCTCGACGAGGACACCTGGGAGGAGATCGAGGACACGCTGCTCACCGCCGACGTCGGCGTGCAGCCCACCCAGGAGCTGGTCGAGCGGCTGCGCGAGCGGGTGAAGGTGCTCGGCACCCGCACGCCCGACGAGCTGCGCACCCTGCTGCGCGAGGAGCTGATCACCCTCGTCGACCCCGAAATGGACCGCGAGGTCAAGACCGAGCCGCCGAACAGCAAGCCCGGCATCGTGATGGTCGTCGGGGTCAACGGCACCGGCAAGACCACCACCACCGGCAAGCTCGCCCGCGTTCTGGTCGCCGACGGCCGCAGCGTCGTCCTCGGCGCCGCCGACACCTTCCGTGCCGCCGCCGCCGACCAGCTCCAGACCTGGGGCGAGCGGGTCGGCGCCCACACCGTGCGCGGCCCGGAGGGCGGCGACCCGGCCTCCGTGGCCTTCGACGCGGTCAAGGAGGGCAAGGAGATGGGCTCGGACGTCGTGCTCATCGACACCGCCGGTCGCCTGCACACCAAGACTGGCCTCATGGACGAGCTCGGCAAGGTCAAGCGCGTCGTGGAGAAGCACGCGCCGCTGGACGAGGTGCTGCTCGTGCTCGACGCCACGACCGGGCAGAACGGCCTGATCCAGGCCCGGGTCTTCGCCGAGGTCGTCGACATCACCGGCATCGTGCTCACCAAGCTGGACGGCACGGCCAAGGGCGGCATCGTGGTCGCCGTGCAGCGCGAGCTGGGCGTGCCGGTGAAGCTGATCGGGCTCGGCGAGGGCGCGGACGACCTGGCGCCGTTCGAGCCGGCGGCGTTCGTGGATGCCCTTATCGGCGAGTGACGCTGCCGCCTGCCGGACTGCGGCGCGCGTCCCAGGACACGCGCCCGCGCGCGAAGAGGCGCCCGTCCCCCGGTCGAAGGGGGGCGGGCGCCTCTTCGACCGGGGGACGGGCGCTTCGCTGTGCGCGGTTACGCGGGAGGCGCGCGCCGGACGGCGCTGGTGTGGGGTGCCGCGTCGGTGCGCGCCAAGGGGTGGGGCGGCGGTGGCAGGCGTGGGGGCGTGGTGCGGAGTGGCGCGCCGGCGTGCGTTCGGTGGCGGGCGCGCTGGCGTGGTGCGCGCGGCGTTGGTCGAGCGGGGGCGGTGCGATGGCTGGCAGGTGTGGTGTGTGAGGCGTTGGGTGGCGGGCGGGCGGGCGGGCTGGCTGGCGTGGCGCCTGGGTGGCGGGCGCGCGGACATGGTGCGCCGGGTGCGTGGCGTGGCGCGCGGGGCATCAGGTGGCAGGCGCGCAGGCGCGCAGGCGCGTCGGGTGGCGGGTTGGCGTGGCGCACGTCGCATGATGTGCGAGGCAGGGCAGGTACGCGGGGTGCGACAGTGTGGCGCGTATGCGTGCGGAGGCGCGTGTGCGTGCGGAACCGAGGCGTACCGGGAAGCCCGCCAGCCTGCCCCCGCCGGAGGCCTACGCCCGGGACCGATGGGCGACGTATGCCAGTGTCCCGAGCAGTAGCCGGGCCGCCGGCGGCTTGGTCGCCGAGTCGAGGGCCGGCGGACGCAGCCAGCGCACCGGGCCGAGATCGCCGCGGTCGGAGGGCGGGGCGGTGACATGTGAGCCGGGGCCCAGTCCGCGCAGGTCCAGGGCGGACGGATCGTCCCAGCCCATGAGGTAGAGCAGCCGGGGCAGTTCGGCGGCGGCGCCCGGGGCGACGAAGAAGTGGACGCGGCCCTGCGGGGTCGCCGTGACCGGGCCGAGCGGGAGGCCCATGCGCTCCAGCCGGGCCAGTGCCCGCAGCCCGGCGGGCTCGGCCACCTCGATCACGTCGAAGGTCCGACCGACCGGCAGCATCACCGCGGCGCCCGGGAACTCGGCCCAGGCCTCGCTCGCCTCGTCCAGTGTCGCCCCGGCGGGCACCTCCGGTGCGAAGCCGAGCGGATGCGCACCCGGCGCCGGGCAGTCACGCCGACCGCACGAGCAGACGCCCGCGGCGGCCCGGGCCCCCGGCACCACGGCCCAGCCCCACAGTCCGGTGAACTCGGCCACCGCGGTGCACTCCGGCGCGCGACCGCGGCGGCGCGCGCCGGACCGGATGTCGCGCATGCCCCGAGTGCTGCCGATGCCGATCGTGAAGCCCATGCCCCCTCCAACGGGTCGATGCAGCGGCGGTTACGCAGCGGACGTGAAATGTGACTCTCTGCTTCCAACTCCCCAGTCCGGCGCGGTTCAGACAGCGTCCGGAAGCGTGTCGGGTGGTGTGTTCGCCCGCGCACGCCCCGGTGTGCACCGTTGCACCGACTCCCGGTCGGCCTATGTCAAGTGAATCGCGTGCAGGCCACTGGGAGTTCATCCGAAGGGGTGGCGAATGGTGGCGATTCCGCAATAGCCATGGCTGGACGGGTGATCGTAGGATTACTTTGTGTGCATGAAGCCGTGGGGCACATGCACTCATGGGTATGCCGGAGGCAACTCGGCTTTACGTTCGAAGGGTGGCAACCACCGGACGGAGAGCCCCAACCACCGGCATTCTGATAGGGCTTGGCGCACTCGGCGACAGGTGGTCTCAGGGATGGGGGCGTTCCAGTGAGCGGCAACGGCGGAAGCGGTACGAGCGCGGGAAGCGCGTCACCCGCTGACAAGCGCCCCAACGAGCTGCTCACCTCATGGTTCGCCCGCAGCGGCTGGTCCAAGGGAGAGCTGGCCCGTCAAGTCAACCGCCGGGCGCGCCAGTTGGGCGCCAATCACATCTCCACGGACACCTCACGCGTGCGCCGCTGGCTCGACGGCGAGAATCCGCGTGAGCCGATCCCGCGGATCCTGTCCGAGCTGTTCTCGGAGCGCTTCGGCGTCGTCGTCTCCGTCGAGGACCTGGGCCTGCGCTCCACCCGCCCGACGCCCTCCGCGACCGGCGTCGACCTGCCCTGGACGGGTCCGCAGACCGTGGCCCTGCTCAGCGAGTTCTCGCGCAGCGACCTGATGCTGGCGCGGCGCGGCTTTCTCGGGAGCTCGCTGGCCCTCTCCGCGGGCCCGTCCCTCATCGAGCCCATGCAGCGCTGGCTCGTCCCCTCGCCGTCGGCCACGCTCTCCGGACGCGAGCCCGCGCCCGCCTCCCGCGCGCGTGGGCGCCTGTCCAGGCCGGAGCTGGACCTGCTCGAGTCGACCGCCGTGATGTTCCGCCGCTGGGACGCCCAGTGCGGCGGCGGCCTGCGCCGCAAGGCGGTGGTCGGCCAGCTGCACGAGGTGACCGACCTGCTGCAGGAACCCCAGACGGACGCCACCCGGTCCAAGCTGTTCAAGGTCGCCGCCGAACTCGCCGAGCTGGCCGGCTGGATGTCGTACGACGTCGGGCTCCAGCCCACCGCGCAGAAGTACTTCGTGCTCGCCCTGCACGCCGCCAAGGAGGCCGGTGACCGGCCGCTCGGCTCGTACATCCTCTCCAGCATGAGCCGCCAGATGATCCACCTCGGCCGGCCCGACGACGCCTTGGAGCTGATCCACCTCGCGCAGTACGGCAGCCGGGACTGCGCCAGCCCCCGCACCCAGTCGATGCTGTATGCGATGGAGGCCCGCGCCTACGCCAACATGGGACAGCCCGGCCGCTGCAAGCGTGCGGTGCGCATGGCCGAGGACACGTTCGCCGAGGCCGACGAGTGGGACGAGCCGGACCCCGACTGGATCCGCTTCTTCTCCGAGGCCGAGCTGTACGGGGAGAACAGCCACTCCTTCCGCGACCTCGCCTACGTCGCCGGCCGCAGCCCCGCCTACGCCTCGCTGGCCGAGCCGCTGATGCGCCGCGCGGTGGAGCTGTTCGCCGAGGACGACGAGCACCAGCGGTCGTACGCGCTGAACCTGATCGGCATGGCCACCGTGCACCTGCTGCGCCGCGAGCCCGAGGAGAGCACCGGCCTGGCCGTCGAGGCCATGGGCATCGCCAAGAAGGTCCGCTCCGAACGCGTCAACACCCGCATCCGCAAGACCGTCGACACGGCCGTACGCGATTTCGGCGACCTCGGTGAGATCGTCGACCTCACCGAGCGGCTCGCCGTCGAGTTGCCGGAGACCGCCGAAGCGGTCTGAAACCCACCAGCCCCGGCCGCGGCCGGCCCTCCCGAACTGCCCGACTCGGCTCCCCCATGCCAGGTCACTCGGAGGCCGCCGCGGCCGGTTCGTGTCCCGGTCGGGACGTTGCGCCACGATAACGATCGCTCGGCCCCGCATCCGGCAGTTCACCGACGCGTAACACGCACAGCGCCTTCGTCACGGCGGCGAAACAACGAGGGGCGCCCACCGAAACGGTGCTGAGCCAATCTCGTGGCTCATAACCGGCCCACCCCTCATTCCGCTCAGGCTTCGCCCGCACGGGGCCGTACCAACGACGAGGAGACGCCGATGGCTCCAGCCATCACGCTCGCCGCAGAGACGGAGCTCTCTGCCGCCAACACGGGCTTCATGCTCATCTGCTCCGCCCTGGTGATGCTCATGACCCCGGCCCTGGCCTTCTTCTACGGAGGCATGGTCCGCGTCAAGAGCACCCTGAACATGCTGATGATGAGCTTCATCAGCCTCGGCATCGTCACCGTCCTGTGGGTGCTGTACGGCTTCTCCATGGCGTTCGGCACCGACACCGGCGGCATCGTCGGCTGGAACTCCGACTGGATCGGACTCAGCGACATCGGCCCGACCGAGCTGTGGGACGGCTACACCATCCCGGTCTTCGTCTTCCTGGTCTTCCAGCTGATGTTCGCGGTGCTCACGCCCGCCCTGATCAGCGGTGCCCTCGCCGACCGGGTGAAGTTCACGGCCTGGGCGCTGTTCATCGCCCTGTGGGCCACGATCGTCTACTTCCCGGTCGCCCACTGGGTGTGGGGCGCCGGCGGCTGGGCCTTCGAGCTGGGGGTCATCGACTTCGCCGGTGGTACGGCCGTGCACATCAACGCCGGCGCCGCCGCGCTCGGCGTGATCCTGGTCATCGGCAAGCGGGTCGGTTTCAAGAAGGACCCGATGCGCCCGCACAGCCTCCCGCTGGTCATGCTCGGCGCGGGCCTGCTGTGGTTCGGCTGGTTCGGCTTCAACGCCGGCTCCTGGCTGGGCAACGACGACGGCGTCGGCGCACTGATGTTCGTCAACACGCAGGTCGCCACCGGCGCGGCCGTCCTCGGCTGGCTCGCCTACGAGAAAGTCCGGCACGGCGCGTTCACCACGCTGGGCGCGGCCTCCGGCGCCGTCTCCGGCCTGGTCGCCATCACACCGGCGGGCGGCGCGGTCTCCCCGCTGGGCGCGATCGCCGTCGGCGTCATCGCCGGTGTGCTGTGCGCCATGGCGGTCGGCCTGAAGTACCGGTTCGGCTACGACGACTCGCTCGACGTCGTCGGAGTGCATCTCGTCGGCGGTATCCTCGGCTCCCTCCTCGTCGGCTTCTTCGCCACCGGCAAGGGCCAGTCCGACGTCGCGGGCCTGTTCTACGGCGGCGGCCTGGACCAGTTCTGGAAGCAGTGCGCCGGTGTCTTCGGGGTCCTCGCCTACTCCCTGGTCGTCTCTGCCATCCTCGCCCTCGTCCTGCACAAGACGATCGGCATGCGCGTGCCGGAGGACGACGAGGTGGCCGGCATCGACCAGGCCGAGCACGCCGAGACCGCATACGACTTCAGCGGCGCCGGCGGCGGTGCCGCCCGGACGACCGCCACGCCGGGCGCCTCCGCGGCCGCGTCGGCCCAGAGCAAGAAGGTGGACGCATGAAGCTCATCACCGCCGTCGTCAAGCCGCACCGGCTCGACGAGATCAAGGAGGCCCTCCAGGCCTTCGGGGTCCACGGCCTGACCGTCACCGAGGCGAGCGGCTACGGCCGCCAGCGCGGCCACACCGAGGTCTACCGCGGCGCCGAGTACACCGTCGACCTGGTGCCCAAAATCCGCATCGAGGTGCTGGTCGAGGACGACGACGCCGAACAGCTCATCGAGGTCGTGGTCAAGGCGGCCCGCACCGGCAAGATCGGTGACGGCAAGGTCTGGTCGGTTCCGGTCGACACGGCCGTACGGGTGCGGACCGGCGAGCGCGGCCCCGACGCGCTCTGAACAGCTTCGAAGCAGCTCTGTCGCAGCTCTGGGGCACGAGAACGGAACGGAGTCGCCGGGTGACGAGTACGGACGTGACGAAAGAAGCAGAGGACTCGGGACCCAGCGGCTACGCGGCGGCCCGGCTGCGCCTCCTCACCGAGGAGGCGCGGTCCGGGCCGCCGCGCCGTGCCGCCCTCGCCGGACTGACGGACGAGTGGCTGTCGGGCCTCTTCGCCGCCGCCGGCCCGCTCCGGGGCGTCTCCCTGGTCGCCGTCGGCGGCTACGGCCGCGGCGAGCTGTCCCCGCGCAGCGACCTGGACCTGCTCCTGCTGCACGACGGCGGCGACGACAAGGCGGTCGCCGCCCTCGCCGACCGCCTCTGGTATCCCGTCTGGGACCTCGGTCTCGCCCTCGACCACTCCGTGCGTACGCCCGCGGAGGCGCGCAGGACGGCGGGCGAGGATTTGAAAGTCCAACTCGGTCTCCTGGACGCCCGGCACCTCGCCGGCGACCTGGGACTGACCGCCGGGCTGCGCACCGCGGTCCTCGCCGACTGGCGCAACCAGGCCCCCAAGCGCCTCCCCGAACTCCGGGAACTCTGTGCCGAGCGGGCCGAACGCCAGGGCGAGCTCCAGTACCTGCTGGAACCCGACCTCAAGGAGGCGCGGGGCGGCCTGCGCGACGCCACCGCCCTGCGTGCCGTAGCCGCCTCCTGGCTGGCCGACGCCCCGCGCGAGGGCCTCGCCGAGGCCCGGCGCCGGCTGCTCGACGTACGCGACGCGCTCCACCTGGCGACGGGCCGGGCGACCGACCGGCTGGCGTTGCAGGAGCAGGACCAGGTGGCGGCCGAGCTGGGCCTGCTGGACGCCGACGCGCTGCTGCGGCAGGTGTACGAGGCGGCGCGTGTCATCTCGTACGCCGGCGACGTCACCTGGCGCGAGGTGGGGCGCGTACTGCGCTCGCGCTCCGTGCGGCCGAGGCTGCGCGCCATGCTGGGCGGCGGGAAGCAGGTCGCCGAGCGCTCCCCGCTCGCCGAGGGCGTCGTCGAGCAGGACGGCGAGGTGGTGCTCGCCCGCACCGCGCGCCCCGACCGCGACCCCGTGCTCCCGCTGCGTGCCGCAGCCGCCGCGGCGCAGGCCGGGCTCCCGCTCTCCCTGCACGCCGTACGGCGCCTCGCGGCCACCGTGCGCCCGCTGCCCGCGCCCTGGCCCGCCGAGGCACGCGAGCAGCTGGTGACCCTGCTGGGCTCGGGCCGGCCCACCGTGGAGGTCTGGGAGGCGCTGGAGGCCGAGGGGCTGATCACCCGGCTCCTGCCCGACTGGGAGCGGGTCCGCTGCCGTCCGCAGCGCAACGCCGTCCACCTCTGGACCGTCGACCGGCACCTGATCGAGACCGCGGTGCGCGCCTCCGGGTTCACCCGCCGCGTCCACCGGCCCGACCTGCTCCTGGTCGCCGCACTGCTGCACGACATCGGCAAGGGCTGGCCCGGGGACCACTCCGTGGCCGGTGAGACCATCGCCCGGGACGTGGCCGCGCGGATCGGCTTCGACCGCGCGGACACGGCCGTCCTCGCCACCCTCGTACGCCACCACCTGCTGCTCGTCGAGACGGCCACCCGGCGGGATCTCGACGACCCGGCCACCGTGCGCGCGGTCGCCGATGCGGTCGGCACGGAGCACACCCTGGAGCTGCTGCACGCCCTGACCGAGGCGGACGCCCTGGCCACCGGACCGGCGGCCTGGTCCTCCTGGCGCGGCTCCCTCGTCGCCGACCTGGTGAAGCGCGTCTCGGCGGTGCTGGCGGGGGACCCGCTGGAGGAGCCCGAGGCCGCCGCACCCACCGCGGAGCAGGAACGGCTCGCCGTCGAAGCGTTCCGCACGGGCGGGCCGGTACTGGCACTGCGCGCCCAGACCGAACCGCCGGCCGATCCGGAGCGTGCCGCGGCCCCGGAGCGGGGCGCCGACCCGGAGCCCCTCGGCGTGGAGCTGCTGATCGCCGTACCGGACCAGGCGGGCGTGCTCCCCGCGGTCGCCGGGGTGCTGGCCATGCACCGGCTGACCGTCCGCACCGCCGAGCTGCGGTCCCATCCGTTGCCGGACGGCGTCGAGGGCTCCGTCCTGCTGCTGGACTGGCGCGTCGCCGCCGAGTACGGCTCCCTGCCCCAGGCCACCCGCCTGCGCGCCGACCTGGTCCGGGCCCTGGACGGCACCCTCGACATCGCCGGCCGGCTCGCCGAGCGGGACGCCGCCTACCCCCGGCGCCGGGGCGTGGAGCCGCCCCCGCCCCGAGTGACGGTCGCCCCGGCCGCGTCCCGGCTGGCCACGGTGATCGAGGTCCGCGCCCAGGACGCGCCGGGCCTGCTGTTCCGGCTCGGGCGGGCGCTGGAGGGGGCAGGGGTGCAGGTGCGGAGTGCGCATGTCAGCACGCTGGGGGCGAACGCGGTGGATGCCTTCTATGTGACGGGTCGAGGGGGCGCGCCGTTGCCGGGGGAGGAGGCGGTGTCCGTGGCCCGAGAGCTGGAGGAGTTGCTGCGGGCGTGACCTTATGGTCGGTTCGTGTGTTTACCGGATGTGCTCTCCGCCGATGCGGGGATGGTCCGATGGGCAGCATGTGCAAGCTGCTCGGGATGCTGTGCTCCCCGCGCATGCGGGGATTCCAGTCCCTGCCCGCTCTCTGCAGCGGGCAGGGACGATTTGCTTGCGGGGCCGGATACCCTGGGAGGCGACCCACACCAACGCCGACGCGAGGACCTACGCCGCCGTGTTCGATACTCTCTCCGACCGCCTGTCAGCCACCTTCAAATCCCTCCGGGGCAAAGGACGGCTGACCGAGGCGGACATCGACGCCACGGCCCGCGAGATCCGCATCGCGCTCCTCGAAGCCGACGTGGCCCTGCCCGTCGTGCGTGCCTTCATCAAGAAGGTCAAGGAGCGCTCCCTGGGCGCCGAGGTCTCCAAGGCGCTCAACCCCGCCCAGCAGGTCCTCAAGATCGTCAACGAGGAACTGGTCGGCATCCTCGGCGGTGAGACCCGCCGCCTGCGCTTCGCCAAGCAGCCGCCGACCGTGATCATGCTGGCCGGCCTCCAGGGTGCCGGTAAGACCACCCTCGCGGGCAAGCTGGGCCGGTGGCTCAAGGAGCAGGGCCACTCGCCCCTCCTGGTCGCCTGTGACCTCCAGCGCCCCAACGCCGTCAACCAGCTGAGCGTCGTCGCCGAGCGCGCCGGCGTCGCGGTCTACGCGCCCGAGCCGGGCAACGGCGTCGGTGACCCGGTCAAGGTCGCCAAGGACTCCATCGAGTTCGCCAAGTCCAAGGTCCACGACCTGGTCATCGTCGACACCGCCGGCCGTCTCGGCATCGACCAGGAGCTGATGCGGCAGGCCGCGGACATCCGCGACGCGGTCCGCCCCGATGAGATCCTTTTCGTCGTCGACGCGATGATCGGTCAGGACGCGGTCAACACCGCCGAGGCCTTCCGCGACGGCGTCGGCTTCGACGGCGTGGTGCTGTCCAAGCTGGACGGCGACGCCCGTGGTGGTGCGGCCCTGTCGATCGCCTCGGTGACCGGCAAGCCGATCATGTTCGCGTCGAACGGCGAGAAGCTCGAGGACTTCGACGCCTTCCACCCTGACCGGATGGCCTCCCGCATCCTCGACATGGGTGACCTGCTCACCCTGATCGAGCAGGCGGAGAAGACGTTCAGCCAGGAAGAGGCCGAGAAAATGGCCTCCAAGCTGGCGTCCAAGAAGGGCCAGGACTTCACCCTGGACGACTTCCTGGCCCAGATGGAGCAGGTCAGGAAAATGGGCTCGATCTCGAAGCTGCTCGGCATGCTTCCCGGCATGGGCCAGATGAAGGACCAGATCAACAACCTCGACGAGCGCGACGTCGACCGCACGGCCGCCATCATCAAGTCGATGACCCCGGCCGAGCGCACGGAGCCGACGATCATCAACGGCTCGCGCCGCGCCCGTATCGCCAAGGGCTCCGGCGTCGACGTCAGTGCGGTCAAGTCACTTGTGGAGCGCTTCTTCGAGGCCCGCAAGATGATGTCCCGCATGGCGCAGGGCGGCGGCATGCCGGGTATGCCCGGCATGCCGGGTATGGGCGGCGGCCCCGGTCGGCAGAAGAAGCAGCAGAAGAAGGCCAAGGGCAAGCAGCGCTCCGGCAACCCGATGAAGCGCAAGCAGCAGGAGCAGGAGGAGGCCGCCCGCCGCGCCGCGGCCGCGCAGAACGGCGGCGCCTTCGGACTGCCCCAGCAGGGCGGCCAGGACTTCGAGCTGCCGGACGAGTTCAAGAAGTTCATGGGCTGACGGTTCTCGGATCGCAGGGATGTACGGCGCCGGGGCGCCCCTCACCGGAGGGGCGCCCCAGCGCCGTACACGCACGTGCCCGCGCGGCTTTCCTGTCGTAACGTCCGGATATGACCAACCCGTCCCCGCCGCGCAAGGCCCCCGAGCCTCCCTGGCGCACCGAGGGCACGCCCGACGAGCCCCCCAAGCCGCCACCCGGCGGCAGGAGGATGCGCGGGGGCTGGTGGAACCTGGCCCTGGCCGCGCTGATCGTCTTCCTCGTCGCCAACCTCGTGCTCTCCTTCTTCAACGAGGGCGACGAGCCGACCATCTCCTACACGGAGTTCAGCAAACAGGTCGAGGCGGGCAACGTCAGCAAGATCTACGCCAAGGGCGACGCGATCCAGGGCCAGCTGAAGAAGGCCCGGGACAACCCCGAGGGCGACGGGACGTACACCCAGTTCACGACCGAGCGGCCGACCTTCGCGGACGACCGGCTCTGGAACGACCTGACCGAGCAGAACGTCACCGTCACGGCCGAGCCGGTCGTTCGGCAGCGCAGCCTCCTGGTCAACGTGCTGATCTCGCTGGCCCCGATGCTGCTCCTGGTGGTGCTGTGGGTCTTCATCGCGCGGCGCATGAGGGGCGCCCTGGGCGGCGGCGCGGGCGGCATGCTGGGCCGCAAGGCGCCGCCCAAGCCGATCGGGCTGGAGGCCGGTGAGCCGCGCACCACGTTCGCGGACGTGGCCGGGATCGACGAGGTGGAGGGCGAACTCAGTGACGTCGTCGACTTCCTGAAGAACCCCGACGCCTATCGCCGCATGGGCGCCAAGATGCCCCGCGGCGTCCTCCTGTCCGGCCCGCCCGGCACCGGGAAGACGCTCCTCGCGCGCGCGGTCGCCGGCGAGGCGGGCGTGCCGTTCTTCTCGGCGTCCGCGTCCGAGTTCATCGAGATGATCGTGGGCGTCGGCGCCTCCCGGGTACGGGAGCTGTTCGCCGAGGCCCGGAAGGTGGCGCCGTCGATCATCTTCATCGACGAGATCGACACCATCGGCCGGGCCCGCGGCGGCGGCTCCGGCATGGGCGGCCACGACGAACGCGAGCAGACCCTGAACCAGATCCTCACGGAGATGGACGGCTTCTCGGGCGCCGAGGGCGTGATCGTCATCGCCGCCACCAACCGCGCCGACATCCTGGACCCGGCCCTGACCCGTCCCGGCCGCTTCGACCGGGTGGTCAACGTCTCGCCGCCGGACCGGGGCGGCCGGAAGGCGATCCTGGAGATCCACACCCGCGGGATCCCGCTCGCCCCGGACGTCGACCTCGCCCAGGTCGCCCGTACGACCCCGGGCATGACCGGCGCCGAACTGGCCAACCTCGCCAACGAGGCCGCGCTGCTCGCGGTCAGGCGCAAGCAGGACCAAGTGACGCAGGCGAACCTCTCCGAGGCCATGGAGAAGGTCCAGCTGGGTGCCGAACGCCCGCTGGTGATGCCCGAGGAGGAGCGCCGGCGCACCGCCTACCACGAGAGCGGGCACGCCCTGCTGGGCATGCTGCAGCCGGGCGCCGACCCCGTCCGCAAGATCACCATCGTGCCGCGCGGGCGGGCACTCGGGGTGACGCTGTCGACGCCGGATGCGGACAGGTACGCGTACACGGAGGAGTACCTGCGCGGTCGGATCATCGGCGCGCTCGGTGGCATGGCGGCCGAGCAGGTGGTGTACGACGTGATCACCACCGGCTCGGAGAGCGACCTGGAACAGGTCACCCGGATCGCGCGCGGCATGGTCGGCCGCTGGGGCATGAGCGAACAGGTCGGCAGGCTGTCCGCCCTCCCCGCCGACGCGCAGCAGGCCTACGGGCTCGCCGCCGCCCCGGGGACCCTCGACGCCATCGACGGCGAGATGCGGCGGGTCGTCGACGAGTGCTACACGGAAGCCGTCCGCAAGCTGACCGACCACCGCGGGCGGCTCGACGCGCTGGCCGAGGCGCTGCTGGCGAACGAGACGCTGGAGGAGGCGGACGCGTACCGGATCGCGGGGGTCACGCGGATGGCGAAGGACGGCCCGGAGGCGTGAGGCCCGTGCAACGCCCCTCCGGGACCGCTGCTTCCGCCGCTTCTTCTGGTGCTTCTGCCGCTTCTGCTACTTCTGCGGGAACTTCCAGACGTAGGGCTGGCCGTCCTCCTCGGACCAGTGGACCTCGACGCTGGAGGAGTTCGCCGGGATCACGTAGGTCTCGCAGAAGACGTGGCTCTCACCCTGCTTCCAGCTCTCGACGTCGTAAGTGTCCTCGCAACCGGGGGCGTCGTCGGAGGCGCCGATGAGGACGCCGCCGCGCTGTCCGTCGGCGAAGATCGTGGTGCCGTCGTGCACGTCGGAGCCCTCGGTGAGGGCCGGCCCGCTCTTGTGCGTGTACTCGACGTGCGCGACGGCCAGCACCTTGCCCTTGGCGTCCGCGGCGTCCGCCACCGCCTTCGCGGCCTCCGCCTCGGTGCCGACCTCGACCTTCTGCGCCACGACCTCGTAGGTGACCTCGCCGGGGTCCTCCGCGACCTTGCCCGTCGCGCTCTCGCCCGTCGCCAGTTCGCCGCCCGAGGCCGCCCGGGAGGGAGAGGCCGGGGCCTCGGGGCTCGCCGGGCTCTTCGCGTCGGTGTCGGCGTCGTCTCCGCCCCCGCACGCGGTGAGGGCCAGGGCGAGGACGGCGACGGGTGCGGCGACGCGCAGCGCGGTCTTGTGGTGCGGCACTGAAGGCTCCTGTATGCAGATGTGTCAGTTCCCCCGAACGGTGGATCAGGTTAGGAGCCCATGATCCACCAGGCGAAACCGCAGAAGTCCTGATCCGGCTTCTTCACAGAGTTCACACCTGCATCGGAAGAAGTCACTCAGGCTCCGCACACATCCGGTCGGAACCGGTCGTCAGGGAGTCCGGGCGATCAGATACCGGAACACGTTCGGCATCCACACGGTCCCGTCCGGACGCTGGTACGGATGCAGGGCCTCCGACAGCTCCTTGGCGACCTGTTCCTGGTCGGTCGCGGCGATCGCCGCGTCGAACAGCCCGGTCGACAGCAGCCCGCGCGCCGCGCTGCCCGCGTCGCCGTAACCGAAGGGGCACGCCACCCGCCCGGAGCCGTCCGGCCTGAGCCCGGCCCGCTGCGCGACCTCCTCCAGGTCGTCACGCAGGGCGGGGCGCCAGCTGCCCGCGCCGCGCAACGGGTCCGCGAGTCTGGTGGCCACCCGCAGCACCGACGTCGTGGCGCACCGCTCCGGCGGCCCCCACCCGGCCAGCACCACGGCCGCCCCGCGCCCGGCCAGCGGCGTCGCCTGGGCGAGCAGCTCACCCAGCCCCTCCGAGCCGCCCGCGAGGCACCCGATGGGCTCGAAGGCGGTCACCAGGGTGAACGCCGGCGCCGACGGGTCCTCCGCGTCCCGGGGCGTGCCCTCGACGATCCGTGGCGCGTCCGCCCGTGCCGCGTCCGCACGTGCGCGCGTGCCTCGCGACCCGGGCGCGTCGAGCGTCTCGGGAAGCAGGCGCCGCCGCGCCAGGGCCAGTCGTTCCGGTGAGCGGGAGTCGACCCCGGTCACCGCGGCGCCGCGCGAGGCGGCCATCAGCAGGGCCAGCCCGGAGCCGCAGCCCAGCCCCAGCATCCTTGTGCCGCCGCCCACGTCCAGTCGCTCGAAGACGGCCTCGTAGAGCGGTACGAGCATCCGCTCCTGTATCTCGGACCAGTCACGCGCGCGTGCACGCAGGTCCACACGAGGCGTTGTCCCCGCGTGAGATGAGTGCTGCCGCACGAGCGTAGGTGTCATAGGAAAGCGCCCCAATCGACGAGTGTTGCCGCTGTGCCCGGTTCCATGGCCCCCGTGCAGTGCGCTCGCACTTCCCCCGTATGCCAGGAAACTCCGGGCCCGCCGTGGCGTCCAGTGGTAGCGGCGGCCGGTTTGCCCGAGCCGCGCCCCAGTGGCGAGATTTCACTTCCCGGCAACGTGCGCCTGGCCGTGCGGTACTCCCGGTAGCCCCTGCCCGACCGCTGCGACGGATGGCCTGATCGTGACCCTCGGCGATGACAGCGGGTGGCGGCGGTGCAGGCGAGGCGGTTCCGGCCAAGGTCGGCGGGCCCCGCGACCGCCCCGCGGTGACGGTAACGGGCAGGGTGCGGGGCGGTGCCGCACGCCGACGGCACACCCGGTAACGTCGCACCCGTCGATGAGCGCATCGATGGGCCAATCGGGTGGCGCCCTTCCGGCGCGACAGCGACCGAAACGCCCCTTGCGCATCCGCGAGCCCCACGCACCCCGGCGCGTGGACGGGGCCTACGCGCCGGCGCGTACGTCGGACTACGCACCAGCTTGGTATGAGCTGTGAGGCTTCTCCGCAGATCAGCGCACCCGCCCTCGTCGGGACGCATCAGCGGCAACTGACGGGTACGTGCAAATTATTTGAGATGCCCCGGAATAGGAACACAGCGGCACCCCGGCTCGTTGTCATTACGTGAGCACGACACCACCTGTTCTCGCCGCAGAGCTGGCGCAGGCGTGGGCCGACATTCAGCGGCACCACACCGAGCTGCCCGATCTTGCCGCGCCCGAGTCCCTGATCGGAGAGTCGTCGTCCGCGTGCGGGCACGAACTCTCCTTCGAACGACTGCTCCATGAGGCAGTCCACGGCATCGCCGCCGCGCGAGGAGTACGCGACACCTCCCGTGCGGGGCGCTACCACAACCGGCGGTTCCTCGCGATCGCGGAGGAGCTGGGCCTCGACCATCCCGAGGAGCCGCATCCCAGCAGCGGTTTCTCGCTGGTCACGCTCACCCCCGAGGCGAAGCGCCGCTACCGCCCGACGATCGAACGCCTCCAGCGCGCGCTGAAGGCGCACACCGTCGCGACGGCGACCGACACGGCCCGCAGCTTCCGCGGTCCGGCCGCCCGCCACGGCTCCTCCGGTGGAGGGGTGCGCGTAAAGGCCGTCTGCGACTGCGGTCGCAACGTCCGGGTCGTCCCGTCGGTCCTGGCCCAGGCCCCGATCATGTGCGGCGGCTGCGGCAAGCCGTTCCGGATCCCGGAGGTGGTCGGCGCGGCGGCGAGCTGACGGTCCGGCTGCTCGTGGCAGCCGGAACCGGGCGCTCCGCCCTCGGTCCGCCCTCGGTCCGAAGGGCCCGCCCGCGTGTGGCACAATGGCTAGCTGTACTCGACAGTCGCACAGGACCCCTCTCTCCTCCGGCTGACGCGTCCATCGGGCACTCGGGTACCGCAACCCCACGCGGCTCTCTCGCCGTGCCCAATCACGTCAAAACCAGGAGAACCCACTCCAGTGGCAGTCAAGATCAAGCTGAAGCGTCTGGGCAAGATCCGTTCGCCTCACTACCGCATCGTCGTCGCCGACTCCCGTACCCGCCGTGACGGCCGGGCCATCGAGGAGATCGGCAAGTACCACCCGACGTACAACCCGTCGGTGATGGAGGTCGACGCCGAGCGTGTCGCGTACTGGCTGCGTGTCGGCGCCCAGCCGACCGAGCCCGTGCGCGCCATCCTGAAGAAGACCGGCGACTGGCAGAAGTTCAAGGGCGAGCCCGCCCCGGCGCCGCTGCTGCAGCCGGCCGAGAAGTCGGCCCGTCCGTCCTTCGAGGCGATCGGTGGCGACGACGAGGGCAAGGGTGAGGCCATCACCCAGAAGAAGAAGGCCGACAAGAAGGACGAGGCTGCCGCCGAGTCCACGTCGACCGAGGCCTGAGCATGCTCGAGGAGGCTCTCGAGCACCTCGTGAAGGGCATCGTCGACAATCCCGACGATGTGCAGGTTGCCTCGCGCAACCTGCGTCGCGGGCGTGTGCTCGAGGTTCGGGTCCACCCCGATGACCTCGGCAAGGTGATCGGCCGCAACGGCCGCACCGCGCGCGCCCTGCGGACCGTCGTGGGCGCCATCGGCGGCCACGGTGTCCGCGTCGACCTCGTCGACGTGGACCACGTCCGCTGACGCCAAACGCAGCACCGGCTCGGGCCGGGGAGGGCCATTGGGCCGTCCCCGGCCCGTAGTCGTACGAGCCGTGACCGGCTCGTCGCAGTTCCGACAGGAGATCAAGCACAGTGCAGCTGGTAGTCGCGCGCATCGGCCGCGCCCACGGAATCAAGGGCGAGGTCACCGTCGAGGTCCGCACCGACGAGCCGGAGCTGCGGCTCGGCCCCGGTGCCGTACTGGCCACCGACCCCGCCTCCACCGGACCGCTCACCATCGAGACCGGCCGGGTCCACAGCGGCCGCCTCCTGCTGCGGTTCGCCGGCGTCCACGACCGCACCGGAGCCGAGGCGCTGCGCAACACCCTCCTGATCGCCGACGTCGACCCGGACGAGCGGCCCGAGGACGATGACGAGTACTACGACCACCAGCTGATCGACCTCGACGTGGTGACCAAGGACGGCGACGAGGTGGGCCGGATCACCGAGATCTCCCACCTGCCCACGCAGGACCTGTTCGTGGTGGAGCGCCCCGACGGCAGCGAGGTCTACGTGCCGTTCGTCTCCGAGATCGTCACCGAGATCGACCTGGACGGGCAGCGCGCGGTCATCGACCCGCCGCCCGGCCTGATCGACGACCGCGCGGCCCGCGACGAAGTCGCTGATGGACACAGCGCTTCCGCGCGGGACGCCGCCGCCCAGGACGCCGCCGGGGAAGAGGCGTGATGCGGCTCGACGTCGTCACGATCTTCCCCGAGTACCTGGAACCACTGAATGTCTCCCTGGTCGGCAAGGCACGCGCGCGCGGGCAGCTCGACGTCCACGTGCACGACCTCCGCTCCTGGACCTACGACCGGCACAACACCGTCGACGACACCCCGTACGGCGGCGGGCCCGGCATGGTGATGAAGACCGAGCCGTGGGGCGACGCCCTGGACTCCGTCCTGGCCGACGGCTACGAGACGGGCTGCGGCGAGCCCGCCCTGATCGTGCCCACGCCCAGCGGCCGGCCCTTCACCCAGGAACTCGCCGTCCACCTCTCCGAGCGGCCCTGGCTGATCTTCACGCCCGCCCGTTACGAGGGCATCGACCGCCGCGTCGTCGACGAGTACGCGACCCGGATGCCCGTGTACGAGGTGTCCATCGGCGACTACGTCCTCGCCGGCGGCGAGGCGGCCGTGCTCGTCGTCACCGAGGCCGTGGCACGGCTGCTGCCCGGCGTCCTCGGGAACGCCGAGTCCCACCGGGACGACTCCTTCGCCCCCGGCGCCATGGCAAGCCTGCTGGAGGGCCCTGTCCACACCAAGCCGCCGCAGTGGCGCGGCCGCGGCATCCCGGACGTGCTGCTCAGCGGCCACCACGGGAAGATCGCCCGTTGGCGCCGCGACGAGGCCCTGCGGCGCACGACCGCCAACCGGCCCGACCTGATCGAGCGGTGCGACCCCAAGGCCTTCGACAAGAAGGACCGCGAGATGCTCTCCATCCTGGGCTGGGAACCCGACCCGGACGGGGCGCCGTACGGCCGATTTTGGCGCAGGACGCCGGGCATGGAAGAATAGGGCGCTGTTGTGCGTCCGTCCGGAGCGCGCCCCTGCCACAGGGGGAGACGACGCCCGTCCCGACCCGCACGACCCTGATTCCGAAACACCTAGTTTCCGTTGATGACCTGTGGCATCAGCGAGGAAAGCAGACGAAATGTCTCACCTGCTCGACTCCGTCGACTCCGCGTCGCTGCGCAGCGACGTCCCGGCCTTCCGCCCCGGCGACACCGTCAACGTCCACGTCCGCGTCATCGAGGGCAACCGCTCCCGTGTGCAGCAGTTCAAGGGCGTAGTCATCCGCCGCCAGGGCGCCGGCGTGCGCGAGACCTTCACGGTCCGCAAGGTCTCCTTCTCCGTCGGCGTCGAGCGCACCTTCCCGGTGCACACCCCGATCGTGGAGAAGATCGAGCTCGTCACCCGCGGTGACGTCCGTCGCGCCAAGCTGTACTACCTGCGCGAGCTGCGCGGCAAGGCGGCGAAGATCAAGGAGAAGCGCGACAACTGAGCGCCCTCCGAGGTCCACACCGGGGCCGGATAACATCTGGCCCCGATGGACACCGAAGCACAGCCCACGGAGCGCGACCGCTCCTCCCGCCCTTCCGACTCCGAGCAGCCCTCGGATCCGCAGGGCCCGGAGGAACGGTCGCGTTCCGCGTTGGCGGGGCGGATCACGGACTGGGTGCCGGGCGGCCGGATCACCGTGACCCTCCTGACTCTGCTGCTGTTCCTGCTGCTCCTCAGCACCTTCGTGCTACAGCCGTTCCAGATCCCCAGCGGATCCATGGAGCGCGGATTGAGGATCGGTGACCGGGTTCTCGTAAACAAGTTGGCGTACCGTTTCGGGGACCGGCCGCAGCGGGGCGACATCGTCGTCTTCGACGGCACCGGGCTCTTCGGGCACGGCGACTACATCAAACGCGTTGTCGGTGTGGGCGGGGACCACGTGGTGTGCTGCGACAGGGAGGGGAGGGTCCAGGTGAACGGCCAGTCGGTCGACGAGTCGGCCTTCCTGTACCCCGGCGACCGCCCGTCCACGGTGCGCTTCGACGTCGTCGTCCCCGACGGCACCCTGTTCGTCCTCGGCGACCACCGGGCCGACTCCAGCGACTCCCGCGACCATCTGGGCTCCCCGGGCGGCGGCATGGTCCCGGTGGACGAGGTGATCGGCCGCGCCGACTGGATCGCCTGGCCCTTCGACCACGCCACCCACCTCGACCCCCCGGACGCCTACGCGCGCGTGCCGGACGCGGAGGCGGGGGAACCGGCCGGTGAGACACGTCGGTCGGAGGGGGCCGATGGGTAGCCGGGGGAAACCGCGCGGGGCGCCCAGCAGCCCCACGGAGAATCTGCTGCCCACCGGCTCGCGGCGCACTTCCCCGCCGTCCGGCGGCCGGTCCCGTGCCGAGCGGCGCAAGCTGCAGCGCAAGGTCAAACGCCGACGCAGGCGCGGCGCGGTCAAGGAGGTACCCCTTCTCGTCGGTGTCGCCGTCCTGATAGCGCTGGTGCTGAAGACCTTCCTCGTCCAGGCGTTCGTGATCCCGTCGGGCTCCATGGAGCAGACGATCCAGATCGGTGACCGGGTCCTGGTGGACAAGCTGACTCCCTGGTTCGGATCCGAGCCGCAGCGCGGGGACGTCGTCGTCTTCCGCGACCCCGGTGGCTGGCTGCAGGGCGAGCAGACGGCCAAGAAGGACGACCCCGTCGTCATCAAGCAGGTCAAGGAAGGCCTCGCCTTCATCGGCCTGCTGCCGTCCGACGACGAGAAGGACCTCATCAAGCGAGTCGTCGGCGTGGGCGGGGACCGGGTCAAGTGCTGTGACACCCGGGGACGCGTCACGGTCAACGGCGTTCCACTGAACGAGAACTACCTCTATCCGGGAGACTCCCCGTCCAAGGCGCCGTTCGACGTCACGGTCCCCGAGGGACGGCTGTGGGTGATGGGCGACCACCGGTCCAACTCCGCCGACTCCCGCGCCCACCAGGAGACCGACTCCGGGACCGTCTCCGAGGACGAGGTGGTGGGGCGGGCCATGGTGATCGCCTGGCCGTTCGGCCACTGGACCACCCTGGACGAGCCGAAAACGTATGCGTCCGTGTCCGACTCGGCCTCCGGTTCGACCGCCGCTCCCCGGCTGTCGCATAGGGTTGCCCCTGACGGTCCGAACGCGATGATTCAGCTCCCGACCCCTGCGGAACTCCCGCTCGTTATGGGAGTGGTGGGCCTGCGCCGTGTACGGGGCAGGCGGTGGCAGAGAGTAAGGAGTTGGCGTGGGGGATGTGGCGGTTGGCGCACGGTCCGGACACGACGGCGAGGAGAACCGCGGACACCCCGTGGAGGCAGCCGGCCCGGTCGCGGACGGCGCCCCGGCCTCCGGGCACGACTCCGGGACCGAGGACGGCAGGGTGACGGACGAACACGGCGGGACCCAGGACGAGGGAGTGGGCGGGACGCCCCCGGCGGCGCCCCCCGCGGCCAAGAAGCAGCGCTCCTTCTGGAAGGAACTGCCGATCCTGATCGGCATCGCGCTGGTGCTCGCGCTGCTGATCAAGACGTTCCTGGTCCAGGCGTTCTCGATCCCGTCCGCCTCGATGCAGAACACGCTCACGATCAATGACCGTGTCCTCGTCGACAAGCTCACCCCCTGGTTCGGCTCGGAGCCCGAGCGCGGCGAGATCGTCGTCTTCCACGACCCGGACGACTGGCTCGCGGGCGAGCCGACGCCCGACCCGAACGCGTTGCAGACGGTCCTCAGCTGGATCGGCCTGATGCCGTCCGCGGACGAGAAGGATCTGATCAAGCGCGTCATCGGGGTCGGCGGCGACACGGTCGAGTGCAACGAGACCGGGCCCCTCAAGGTCAACGGCAAGGCGCTCAACGAGCCGTACGTCTACCCCGGCAACACGCCGTGCAGCGTCGACGACCAGGGCGGCCAGTTCAAGGTCGAGGTTCCCGAGGGCTCCATCTGGGTCATGGGCGACCACCGGCAGAACTCCCGGGACTCCCGCTACAACCAGTCGGACAGCCACGGCGGCATGGTTCCGGTCAAGGAGGTCGTCGGCCGCGCCATCGTGATCGCCTGGCCGATGAACCGCTGGGACACCCTGCCGGTCCCGGACACCTTCGACCAGGACGGTCTGCAGGCCCAGTCGTCGGCCGCCGCCGCGCTGTCGGTCGCGCCCCAGGGCCTGGCCCTCGCCGGAGTCGTCCCGGTCGTCTGGTGGCGCCGCAGGCGCATGGCCCCCGCCGACACCCGCTGAGCCGCCCGGCCCCTCGCCGTACGTCCGTCAGGCAGTTCCGGCAGCCCCTCCCGGGCCCCGGGAGGGGCTGCCCCGTTCGGGTACCGCCGGGTAAGGTGCGGATCCATGGGTGGCGAGAGCACGACACGTACGGTCCCGCGGGGTGGCGGCACGAACAAGGGCCCGGTGGGCAGCCGGACCGGGCAGCGGCTGTCCGGGCTCGCCGTGGCGCTGGGCCTGGTGCTGTTCCTCGGCGGCTTCGTCTGGGGAGCGGTGGTCTACCGCCCCTACACCGTGCCGACCAGTTCGATGACGCCGACGATCGACGCCGGTGACCGGGTGCTCGCGCAGCGCATCGACGGCACCGACGTCCGCCGCGGCGATGTCGTCGTCTTCAAGGACACGACCTGGGCCAACGCCCCGATGGTCAAGCGCGTGGTCGCGGTCGGCGGGGACACCGTCGCCTGCTGCCAGGAGGGCAAGCTCAAGGTCAACGGCAAGGTCGTCGACGAGCCGTACCTGTCCGATGGCACGCCGGCCGAGATCAGCGACTTCCCGGCCGTGACCGTCCCCGAGGGCCGCCTGTTCCTGCTCGGCGACGAGCGGGACAACTCCGTGGACTCCACCGCCCACCTCACCGACGCGGCCGGCGGCACCGTGTCGCGCGGTGCCGTGGACGCCCGCGTCGACGCCGTGGTCTGGCCCGTGAACGGCATGCTGGAGCGGCCGACCGGCTTCGAGGCGCTGGGTGGCCTGTCCTCGCCGGGCCCGCTGCGGACGGTCGTCGCGCTGGTGATCGCCGGCGCCGGGCTGATCCTCGTCGGCGCCGCCTACGGCCCCTTCGCCAAGCGCGCCGCGGCCGCCCGCGTCCGGACCGGAACGGGGCCCACCGGTGCCCGCTGAGGCGACCCGGGCCGGGCAGGACTCCTACGAGGGCGGGCTGCGCAGGGTGGCCCGGGTGGTGCTGCTCGACCCCGAGGACCGCATCCTGCTGCTGCACGGGCACGAACCGGACGATCCGGCCGACGACTGGTGGTTCACCCCGGGCGGCGGCGTGGAGGGCGACGAGACCCGTGAGGAGGCCGCACGGCGGGAGCTCGCCGAGGAGACCGGCATCACCGAAATCGAGCTCGGCCCGGTGCTGTGGCGGCGCAGGTGCTCCTTCCCCTTCGCGGGCCGCCGCTGGGACCAGGACGAGTGGTACTACCTGGCCCGTACGACCCAGACCGCGACCGAGGCCGTGGGGCTGACCGAACTCGAGCGGCGCAGCGTCGCCGGAGCGCGCTGGTGGACGTGTCGGGAACTGACCCGGGCACGTGAGACGGTGTATCCGACCAGACTCGCCGAGCTGCTGCGCAAGCTGCTCGACGAAGGTCCCCCCGCCGGACCGGTGACCCTGGACACCGAAATCGTCTAGGGGCTCACGGGACGGGCGCACAATGGTGGGACCGCACGGCTGAAGGGGAACATGCCATGAGCGCCGAGGACCTCGAGAAGTACGAGACCGAAATGGAGCTCAAGCTCTACCGGGAGTACCGCGACGTCGTCGGTCTGTTCAAATACGTGATCGAGACCGAGCGGCGCTTCTACCTCACCAATGATTACGAGATGCAGGTGCACTCGGTCCAGGGTGAGGTGTTCTTCGAGGTATCCATGGCCGACGCCTGGGTGTGGGACATGTACCGGCCGGCCCGGTTCGTGAAGCAGGTGCGGGTGTTGACGTTCAAGGACGTGAACATCGAGGAGCTGAACAAGAGCGATCTGGAGCTTCCGAGCGGCTGAGACTCGGCAAGAGATCGGTAGGCGTCACTCGTGTGGGTGACAAGGTTGTCCACAGTCGCCTGACCGTCCACCAAGATCCAAAAGCTCGCTGAGTCCGCCTCATCGTTGGCACCGGAGGTGGTGCCGACATGAACGCACGAGGTGCGCTGGGCAAGTACGGCGAGACACTCGCCGCCCGCAGGCTGACCGGGACCGGCATGACGGTCCTGGAGCGCAACTGGCGCTGCGGCAGGACCGGCGAGATCGACATCGTGGCCCTGGACGGTGACGTCCTGGTGGTCTGCGAGGTCAAGACGCGCAGGGGCTGCTCCTTCGAACACCCGATGGCCGCGGTGACCCCCGAGAAGGCGGAGCGGCTGCGGCGGCTCGCCGAGCGCTGGATCCAGACCCACGGAGGGGCTCCGCCCGGCGGAGTCCGCATCGACCTGGTCGGTGTCCTCCTCCCGCGGCGCGGTGCCCCCGCGGTCGAGCACGCGCGGGGGGTGGCGTGATGGGGTTCGCGCGTACGTGCTCCGTGGCGCTCGTCGGCGTCGAGGGCGTGGTGGTCGAGGTCCAGGCCGACCTCGAACCAGGTGTCGCGGCGTTCACGCTGGTCGGGCTGCCGGACAAGAGCCTGACCGAGAGCCGGGACCGGGTACGGGCCGCTGTGGTCAACTCGGGCGCCGAGTGGCCGCAGAAGAAGCTGACGGTCGGCCTCAGCCCCGCGTCGGTGCCGAAGAGCGGCAGTGGATTCGACCTCGCCGTCGCAGCCGCGGTCCTCGGCGCTGCCGAGCGCATCGATCCCCGCGTGCTCGCCGACATCCTGATGATCGGGGAGCTGGGCCTGGACGGACGGGTGCGGCCTGTGCGGGGCATCCTGCCGGCGGTCCTGGCCGCGGCGGAGGCCGGCTACGAACAGGTGGTCGTCCCTGAGTGCGCCGCCGCCGAGGCGTCCCTGGTGCCCGGAGTGTCGGTGCTCGGCGTACGCAGCCTGCGCCAGCTGATCGCCGTCCTCGCCGACGAGCCCGTGCCGGAGGAGGAACCGGACCACCAGGGTCGGCCCGACCCGCTCCTCGCAGGCCTGCGCATGCCCGGCACGGGAGCCGCCACCGGAATGCACGGCATGGGAACGGCGCAGTACGACCACGGTCACGACCTCGCCGACGTCGTGGGCCAGGAGGCGGCGCGCACGGCGGTGGCGGTCGCCGCCGCCGGTGGTCATCACCTGTTCCTGGAGGGGCCGCCCGGTGCCGGGAAGACCATGCTCGCCGAGCGCCTGCCCGCCGTCCTGCCCCGGCTCCGCCGGGAGGAGTCGCTGGAGGTCACCGCGGTGCACTCGGTGGCGGGTCTGCTGCCGCCCGGTAAACCCCTGATCGACGCGGCCCCCTACTGCGCGCCGCACCACTCCGCCACGATGCAGGCCCTCGTCGGGGGCGGCCCCGGAATCGGGCGGCCCGGAGCCGTCTCGCTGGCACATCGCGGCGTCCTGTTCCTGGACGAGACGCCCGAGTTCAGCAGCCACGCGCTCGACGCCCTGCGCCAGCCGCTGGAGGCCGGGCACGTCGTCATCGCGCGGAGCGCGGGCGTGGTGCGGTTCCCGGCACGGTTCCTGATGGTGCTCGCGGCCAATCCCTGCCCGTGCGGACGGTTCTCGCAGAAGGAGGACCTGTGCGAGTGCTCGCCCTCGGCGATCCGCCGATACCAGGCCAGGCTGTCCGGTCCACTGCTCGACCGGGTCGACCTCCGGGTCGAGGTGGAGCGGATCACGCGCAGCCAACTGGCGGGGGCCGGCCCCCGAGGAGACACGACCGCGACGGTCGCCGACCGGGTGCGGGCCGCCCGGTCCCGGGCGGCCGCGCGTCTCGCGGGCACCCCTTGGCGGTCCAACAGCGAGGTGCCCGGACGGGAGCTGCGCAGCCGCTGGTACGCGGCGCCCGGGGCGCTGGACGACGCGGAACGCAGCCTGGAACGGGGCGTGCTCACCGCCCGCGGCCTCGACCGGGTCCTGCGCGTCGCCTGGACCGTTGCGGATCTCGTCGGCCACGACCGACCGGACGTGAGGGACGTCGCCCTGGCGCTGCAACTGCGCACGGGGGTGCCGAGGGGCGTCCCGATGGCGCTCGGAGCGCTGACGTGACCGGGGATGGCGCCGTGAACGGGGGCAGTGCCACGACCGGGGGTGGAGCCGTCGCCGGTCATGGCGGGGACGGCCACGTCGCCAAGGGTGGTGACGGGGTTGCGGACGATGTCGTGATCTGGGAAGACGCCGATGCGGCGGGCGACGACGAGATGCTCGGCCGGGTCTTTCTCACCCGCGTCATCGAGCCCGGCGACGAGACCGGTGGACGGTGGGTGCGGGAGCGCGGCGTCGCGGACGTGGTGCGGCGGCTGCGCGCGGGCGGGCGTGCCCTCCCGGGGGTGAGCGAGAAACGGTGGGCCGGCCTGTGTGCCAGGGCGAGCCGGGCCGAGCCGCGAGGGGACCTCGCCGTCGCCAGGGCGGCGGGGGTGCGGTTCGTGGCACCCGGGGCGGCCGAGTGGCCGCGGCAGCTCGACGACCTCGGCGACGCCAGGCCCCTCGGATTGTGGGTGCGCGGCAGGCCCGGTCTGCGCATGTGGGCGCTGAGGTCGGTGGCCGTCGTCGGAGCCCGCGCCTGCACCGAGTACGGCGCCCACATGGCGGCCACCCTCGCCGCAGGGCTCGCCGAACGCGGCTGGGTCGTGGTGTCCGGCGGCGCCTACGGGGTCGACGGCGCCGCCCACCGGGGCGCCCTCGGCGCGGGCGGCGCCACCGCCGCGGTCCTCGCCTGCGGCGTCGACCGCCCCTACCCGCCGGGGCACACGGGGCTGATCACCAGAATCGCGGAACAGGGACTGGTCATCGGGGAGCTGCCACCGGGCGATCATCCGACGCCCAGCAGGTTCATCCTGCGCAACCGTGTGATCGCCGCACTCACCCGGGGCACGGTGGTCGTCGAGGCCGCCTACCGCAGCGGCTCGCTGGTCACGGCCCGGGCGGCCCAGCGCCTCGGCCGGCACACGATGGGCGTACCGGGGCCGGCCACCAGCGCGCTGTCGGCGGGGGTGCACGAGTTGCTGCGCGGCGACGCGGTCCTCGTCAGTGACGCCGCCGAGGTCGTGGAACTGGTCGGCGACATGGGTGAGCTGCCCCCGGACAGGCGCGGGCCGGTGCTCCCCACCGACCTGCTGGAACCCCGCACCCGCCAGGTGCTGGCCGGGCTACCCGCACGTGGAGCGGCAGGAGCGGACGAGGTGGCGCGGCGCGCACAGACCACGCAGGACGACGCGATCGCGAGACTGTACGAGCTTCGAGCGCTTGGTTACGTCGAACGACACGGCGACGGCTGGAAGTTGACACGCCAGGCGATGATCTCGGTCCGCGGTGGCCGGAGCCCGTGTTGACCCAGTGTGTTCGGCCGTCCGGGGGAACCCCGACGCCCTTGGGAATTCTGGCAGTTGGGGTACCCGAGTGATCACGCGGAGCGATCACCGTCCCCCCAGGAGAGCGTTCAGCGGAACGTATCTGCGTACGGGCCCGCCCCGCTCTTCGCGCACCGCGACTGCCCAGTCACGCTACGCTCACGAGGACCCCCACGCAGGCAGCAGACCGGCGGCCTCACCCAGGCACACCAACATCACGGCAGAACGGCACAAGGCGACGAATGCCCCAGCACACCTCCGGGTCCGACCGGGCGGCGATCCCCCCAGCCGCCCGCGACGGTGGCAGCGTGCGACCGCCCGCCCCCTCGACGCTCGACGAGCTGTGGCGGTCGTACAAGGCGACGGGGGACGAGCGGCTGCGGGAACAGCTGATCCTGCACTACTCGCCCCTCGTGAAATACGTGGCGGGCCGGGTGAGCGTGGGACTGCCGCCCAACGTCGAACAGGCCGACTTCGTCTCCTCGGGGGTGTTCGGACTGATCGACGCGATCGAGAAGTTCGACGTCGACCGGGAGATCAAGTTCGAGACCTACGCGATCACCCGGATCCGGGGCGCGATGATCGACGAGCTGCGGGCGCTGGACTGGATCCCGCGGTCGGTCCGGCAGAAGGCGCGGAACGTGGAGCGTGCGTACGCGACGCTGGAGGCACGGCTGCGCCGCACCCCGTCGGAGAGCGAAGTGGCCGTCGAGATGGGGATCGCGGTGGAGGACCTCCACGCGGTCTTCAGCCAGTTGTCGCTGGCCAACGTGGTGGCGCTGGAGGAACTGCTGCACGCCGGAGGTGAGGGCGGGGACCGGCTGAGCCTCATGGACACGCTGGAGGACACCGCCGCCGACAACCCGGTGGAGGTCGCCGAGGACCGGGAACTGCGACGGTTCCTGGCGCGGGCGATCAACACGCTCCCGGAGCGGGAGAAGACCGTCGTCACCCTGTACTACTACGAAGGGCTCACGCTCGCCGAGATCGGGAACGTGCTGGGCGTGACGGAGAGCCGGGTCAGCCAGATCCACACCAAGTCGGTGTTGCAACTGCGCGCCAAGCTGGCAAGCTTTGGTCGCTGACCTGGCCTTATGGCATGCGAACGACTCCTTCGGTGACCCTGTCGGCGGTCGTGCGGTCGAGTGAGTGACTCCCGTACCGGGTGGCGCGTCCGTAAAGTGGTGACGTGCCAAGGATTCGAGCGGCCTCCGTGGCCGAGCACCGGTCGATGCAGCGTGCCGCCCTGCTGGACGCGGCACGCTCCCTGCTGTCCGACGGCGGAACGGAGGCGCTGACCTTCCCCGCCCTCGCCGAACGGACGGGCCTGGCCAGGTCCTCCGTCTACGAGTACTTCCGGTCGCGAGCGGCGGTCGTCGAGGAGCTCTGCGCCGTCGACTTCCCGGTCTGGGCCGCGGAGGTCGAGTCGGCGATGGAACGCGCGACGGCTCCCGAGGCCAAGGTCGAGGCGTATGTGCGCACACAGCTCGACCTCGTCGGGAACCGGCGGCACCGCGCCGTCGTGGCCATCTCCGCGAGCGAGCTCGACGCCGGTGCGCGGGAGAAGATCCGGGCGGCGCACGGCGGCCTGATCGCGATGATCGTCGAGGCGCTCGGGGAGATGGGGCACGGGCAGCCGCGGCTGGCGGCGATGCTGCTGCAGGGGGTCGTGGACGCGGCCGTGCGGCGGATCGAGCTGGGGGCGGCGGAGGAGCCGGCGGCGATCACGGAGGCGGCGGTCTCCATGGCGTTGCGGGGCGTGCGGGGCTGATCGCCGGGGCGGTCGAGAACCTCGGGGGCCATCGGGGCGTGGCCCCTCGGTAACGGAACGGGTGCGCGGCCCGGCGTCACGGGGGTGCCACTCGTGTCCGCCCCTGTCCGCCCCTGTCACCCAGCCGCCCCTGTCACTCCCGTCACCCCTGTGACCCAGCCACCTCTGCCGCGAGCCACCTCTGCGGCGCTTGCGGCGCGACCGCCCGCAGCCCCTGGAAACGGGACTCCCAGGACCGGCAGCAGCCTCGACGGGCCCCCGTCGAGCAGCCACGGTGGGAGCAGGGCCAGCGGGTCGAGGTAGGCGTCGCCCCGAAGCAGGCCCCAGTGCAGGCAGGCCGCGCAGTGGGAGCCCGTCGGCCGCACCGTGCCGAGTACCTCGCCCGCCGCGACCTCGTCCCCCTTCTTCACCGAGACCTCGACCGGCTCGTACGTCGTCCGCAGAGGTGGATCACCCGTGCCCGTGAGTTCCAGCGAGACGACGCCCCTGCCCGCCACCCGCCCCGCGAACGACACCCGTCCCGCCGCCACCGCCCGTACCGGCGTCCCGTCCACCGCGGCGAGGTCCACGCCGCGGTGGCCGGGGCCGTACGGCGTCGCCGGAGGCTCCCAGCCCCGCAGGACCGCGGGCCGGGCGCCGACCGGCCAGAGGCGGGCCACGGCCGGCACCGCCGGATCCGGGACCCGACCGGCGTCCGTGGCCGTGGCCGTCGCCGTCGCCGCCGTCGGAGGTACCGCCGCCGCCGCCGTCGCCGGCAACGGCGCCCCCCTGGCCAGGGCCGTCAGCAGCAGCACCACCCACGTACACGCACCCGCACATCGCCTCGCTCGCATGGAGGAACCGTCCCGCACCAGGGACGATCGCCGTCCGATCCTGTGGAGCGCTTCCCACTTGTGGACAGCCGCGTCACCCGGTACCCCGCGGGTCCCGTACACTTCTGATGGCGATCCGGGTCACCGGGTCGACTTCGCACGCCCCGACACGACGCCGCCCAAGGCTCGTGTCAGCGCCCCTCGGTCCCCAGTGGCACGGCGCATCGCGGGCGTCAGGCGCGGGAGCCGTCCGGCTTCCGCGGCACAACCGAGAAACTCGAGGAGATACGGCCATGGCCGTCGTCACGATGCGGGAGCTGCTGGAAAGCGGCGTCCACTTCGGTCACCAGACCCGTCGTTGGAACCCGAAGATGAAGCGATTCATCTTCACGGAGCGCAACGGCATCTACATCATCGACCTGCTCCAGTCGCTGTCGTACATCGACCGCGCCTACGAGTTCGTCAAGGAGACCGTCGCCCACGGCGGCACGGTCATGTTCGTCGGCACGAAGAAGCAGGCGCAGGAGGCCATCGCCGAGCAGGCCACCCGAGTCGGCATGCCCTACGTCAACCAGCGCTGGCTGGGCGGCATGCTCACCAACTTCTCGACCGTCTACAAGCGCCTGCAGCGCCTGAAGGAGCTCGAGCAGATCGACTTCGAGGACGTGGCCGCCTCCGGCCTCACCAAGAAGGAGCTGCTGGTCCTCTCCCGCGAGAAGGCCAAGCTGGAGAAGACCCTCGGTGGTATCCGCGAGATGTCCAAGGTGCCCAGCGCCGTCTGGATCGTGGACACCAAGAAGGAGCACATCGCGGTCGGCGAGGCCCGGAAGCTCAACATCCCGGTCGTCGCCATCCTCGACACCAACTGCGACCCCGACGAGGTCGACTACAAGATCCCGGGCAACGACGACGCGATCCGCTCCGTCACCCTGCTCACCCGCGTGATCGCCGACGCCGTCGCCGAGGGCCTCATCGCCCGCTCCGGTGCCGCTGCCGGCGACAAGGGTGACAAGGCCGCCGGCGAGCCGCTCGCCGCGTGGGAGCGCGACCTGCTCGAGGGCGAGAAGGCCGAGAAGAAGGCCGACGCCGAGACCGCCGAGGCTCCGGCTGCCGAGGCCGCCCCCGCCGCCGAGGCCCCCGCCGCCGAGGCCCCTGCTGCCGAGGCTGCGGCCACCGAGGCCCCGGCCGAGGAGGCGCCCGCCGCCGAGGCTCCGGCCGCCGAGGGCGAGCAGGCCTGACCGTCCCGTCGGCGTCGACGGCGGGAGCGGTGACATGAGATCCGCTCCCGCCGTTCACCCGTAGGCCGGTGGAGGGACACGGACCTGCAGCTCCATGTAGGTCCGTGTTCCCGCAAGATCTTCGATCTTCCAGACTTCCAGAAAGATTCACAGACTCATGGCGAACTACACCGCCGCCGACGTCAAGAAGCTTCGTGAGCTCACCGGCGCCGGCATGATGGACTGCAAGAAGGCGCTGGACGAGGCCGACGGCAGCGTCGAGAAGGCCGTCGAGGCGCTCCGCATCAAGGGTCAGAAGGGCGTCGCCAAGCGCGAGGGCCGCTCTGCCGAGAACGGTGCCGTCGTCTCGATCATCGCCGACGACAACACCTCGGGTGTCCTCGTCGAGCTGAAGTGCGAGACGGACTTCGTCGCCAAGGGCGACAAGTTCCAGAACGTCGCCAAGGCCATCGCCGAGCACGTCGCCAAGGCCGCCCCGGCCGACCTCGAGGCGCTCCTCGCCTCCGAGATCGAGTCCGGCAAGACCGTGCAGGCGTTCGTGGACGAGGCCAACGCCAACCTCGGTGAGAAGATCGTCCTGGACCGCTTCGCGCAGTTCTCCGGCGGCTTCGTGACCGCGTACATGCACCGCACGATGCCCGACCTGCCCCCGCAGATCGGTGTCCTCGTCGAGCTGGACAAGCCGAACGCCGAGATCGCCAAGGGCGTCGCCCAGCACATCGCCGCCTTCGCGCCGAAGTACCTCTCCAAGGAGGACGTCCCGGCCGAGGTCGTCGAGTCCGAGCGCCGCGTCGCCGAGGAGACCACCCGCGCCGAGGGCAAGCCCGAGGCCGCCCTGCCGAAGATCGTCGAGGGTCGCCTCAACGGCTTCTTCAAGGACGCCACGCTGCTGGGCCAGCCCTACGCGCTCGACAACAAGAAGTCCGTCCAGAAGGTGCTGGACGAGGCCGGTGTCACCCTGAAGCGCTTCTCGCGCATCAAGGTCGGCATCTGAGTCCGTACCGCGACGGACGAGCGACCCCGGTAGGGTCGACAGCAGTCGTCGGCGCCGTCCGCGTACGCCGTTGCGTACGCGCGCGTGGCGGCGGACGACAGCAGATCTGACGAGGAGGCCATTGCCGCGTATGGGATGCGAAACACGCCCCCACCGGCAGTGGCCTTCTTCGTGTGTGTGACCCACGTAAAGAGGCGAGATCTCCATGACCACCAAGGCCGAGAAGAGCGACGACGGCAAAGTACGCGGCCGCTTCATGCTGAAGCTGTCCGGAGAGGCCTTCTCCGGCGGTGGGGGCCTGGGCGTCGACCCCGACGTGGTGCACGCCATCGCCCGTGAGATCGCGGCCGTCGTCCGGGACGGCGCGCAGATCGCGATCGTCATCGGCGGCGGCAACTTCTTCCGTGGCGCCGAGCTGCAGGTGCGCGGCATGGACCGCGCCCGCTCCGACTACATGGGCATGCTCGGCACCGTGATGAACTGCCTGGCCCTCCAGGACTTCCTGGAGAAGGAGGGCGTCGACTGCCGCGTGCAGACCGCCATCACCATGGGCCAGGTCGCCGAGCCGTACATCCCGCTGCGCGCCGTGCGCCACCTGGAGAAGGGCCGCGTGGTCATCTTCGGTGCCGGTATGGGCATGCCCTACTTCTCCACCGACACCACCGCCGCCCAGCGCGCCCTCGAGATCGACGCCGAGGCCCTGCTCATGGGCAAGAACGGCGTGGACGGGGTCTACGACTCCGACCCGAAGACCAACCCGGACGCCGTGAAGTTCGACGCGCTCGGATACGGCGAGGTCATCACCCGTGACCTGAAGGTCGCCGACGCGACGGCCGTCACGCTCTGCCGCGACAACAGCCTCCCGATCGTGGTCTTCGAGCTTCTGAAGGAGGGCAATATCGCCCGCGCCGTCAAGGGTGAGAAGATCGGCACGCTTGTGGGTGACCAAGGCAGCCGGGACTGACCGGAGAAGCACCCCCTGTCCGCGGACGCCACCTGTCCGGGGGACGGACGGGACGGGACCGGGCCGGGGGATGGACAATGTCCCGCCGGTCGGGAACCGTGCAGGAAGAACGCGACGCAGCCGGCCGCCGGCCCGACAGGGAACCGCAGCCGGGCCTACTCAAGACACGCAGGAGCAAGTGGTGATCGAAGAGACCCTCCTCGAGGCCGAGGAGAAGATGGAGAAGGCCGTCGTGGTCGCCAAGGAGGACTTCGCCGCGATCCGCACCGGCCGTGCGCACCCGGCGATGTTCAACAAGATCGTGGCCGACTACTACGGCGCGCTGACGCCGATCAACCAGCTGGCCTCGTTCTCCGTGCCCGAGCCGCGGATGGCCGTGGTGACCCCCTTCGACAAGAGCGCCCTGCGCAACATCGAACAGGCGATCCGCGACTCCGACCTGGGCGTCAACCCCAGCAACGACGGCAACATCATCCGGGTGGTGTTCCCCGAACTCACCGAGGAGCGCCGCCGCGACTACATCAAGGTCGCCAAGAGCAAGGCCGAGGACGCCAAGGTCTCCATCCGCTCCGTGCGCCGCAAGGCCAAGGACGCCATCGACAAGATGGTCAAGGACGGCGACGTCGGCGAGGACGAGGGCCGCCGCGCGGAGAAGGAGCTCGACGACACCACCGCCAAGTACGTCGCCCAGGTGGACGAGCTCCTGAAGCACAAGGAAGCGGAGCTGCTCGAGGTCTGATGAACGACTCTTCCTGGGGAGCGCCGCCACAAGCCGGGTACTGGGGGGCGTCCGACCAGGGGCCTGTCCAGGGGGCTGCCCCGGCGGGTCCCGCGTACGATGCGCATTACGCGCAGCAGACTCGCCCCATGCCCATCGTGCCCGACGTACCCGAACACGGCGGAGACCAGGATGACGGCCAAGGGGCCGCTCGGCTGAGCGGCCCCTTGTTCCGAGACGAGCCGTTCCGCGACGAGACGTATCGCGGAGAGAATCCGTCGGCGCAGCCGTATGCGGCGGTGCCGCAGAATCCGGAGCCCATGCCCGACGCCCCCCAACCGGCGCAGCCGCAGCCGCAGAAGAAGACCGCGGGGCGCGACCTGGGTGCGGCGATAGGGGTCGGCGTCGGGCTCGGCGCGGTGATCGTCGCGTCGCTGTTCGTCGTCAAGGCCGTTTTCGTCGGTGTGGTCGCGGTCGCCGTCGTGGTGGGCCTGTGGGAGCTGACCAAGCGGCTGGAGGAGCGCAAGGGCATCAAGGCGCCCCTCGTGCCGCTCGCGATCGGCGGCGCGGCGATGGTGGTCGCCGGGTACGTGCGGGGTGCCGAGGGTGCGTGGGTCGCCATGGCGCTCACGGCGCTGGCGGTCCTCGTATGGCGGATGACCGAGCCGCCGGAGGGCTACCTCAAGGACGTCACGGCGGGACTCTTCGCCGCGTTCTACGTGCCGTTCCTGGCCACGTTCGTCGCGATGATGCTCATGGCGGAGGACGGCTCGCGGCGCGTCCTGGTCTTCCTCCTGCTGACGGTCGTCAGCGACACCGGCGCCTACGCCGTCGGCTGGCGCTTCGGCAAGACCAAGCTCGCCCCGCGCATCAGCCCTGGCAAGACCCGTGAGGGCCTGCTCGGAGCGGTGGCGTTCGCGATGGTGGCCGGCGCGCTGTGCATGCAGTTCATGATCGACGACGGCACCTGGTGGCAGGGCCTGCTGCTCGGCCTCGCGGTCGCCGTCAGCGCCACACTGGGCGACCTCGGCGAGTCCATGATCAAGCGGGACCTGGGCATCAAGGACATGGGCACGCTGCTCCCGGGCCACGGCGGCATCATGGACCGCCTGGACTCGCTGCTGCCGACGGCGCCTGTGGTGTGGCTGCTGTTGGTGATCTTCGTCGGGTCCGGCTGACGGCCCGGTGGTTGTCCTGACGGGTAAGGCCCGCCGTCCCTCTGGGCGGCGGGCCTCTCGCTGTCCGATCCCGCCACCGTGCTCATGGCCGTCGCGGTCACCCGGCGGCGGTCAGGCGGTGCCGCAGCTCCTCCTCCGAGACCTCCTCGATGTGGGTCAGGAACACCCACATGTGACCCGAAGGGTCTTTGAGGATGACGGTGCGGTCACCGTGGAACATGTCCTTCGGCGGCTGGAGGATCTCCGCCCCGGCGGCCTCGGCCCGCTCCGCCAGGCTGTCGACGTCCGGCACGAAGACGTGCAACGTGACGGACGTGCCGCCGCCGAGCGAGGCCGGGGCGGCGAAGGAGCCGGCCTCCGCCTCGTCCACGCTGGAGTCGCCCAGCATCAGGGTCGACCGCCCGATGGTGATCTCGGCGTGCATGATCCCACCGCCCGGAGCGTCGATCCGGAAGTTCTCACGGGCGCCGAACGCCCGCTGGTAGAAGTCGATCGCCGCGGCGGCGTCGTCGACCATGATGTGCGGGATCACGGCATAGCGGTAGCGGTCGGGGATCTCGAAATGGGCTGTGTGCTCGCTCATGGCGAACCTCCTCGAAAAGCACGCTGAACGGTTCTTGCGGATCGCTTCCTGCGACTCTGAACGGAGCCTAAAAACTCAAGCTTGGTCCAGGTCAAGCGGCGGCCATGCGGCGCCGCGGGACATGCGGGGAACGACATCGCGTCCCCTGCTTCGCCAATCGGAAGTCACAACGCCGATCCGGGCGCTCGGTCACGCCCGGCCTGGTCTCCCGCAGGCCACCCAAGTCGATCTGCGACACTGGTACAGCCATGCCTAAGCCCGGAGAACTCACATTCGTCGCCCCCCGCGGAGCCAAGAAGCCGCCGCGGCACCTCGCCGACCTCACGCCCGCCGAGCGCAAGGAGGCCGTCGCCGCGATCGGCGAGAAGCCGTTCCGTGCGAAGCAGCTCTCGCAGCACTACTTCGCGCGGTACGCGCACGACCCCGAGCAGTGGACCGACATCCCCGCCGGCTCGCGCCAGGGGCTCCGGGAGGCGCTGCTGCCCGAGCTGATGTCGGTCGTGCGGCACCTGTCGACCGACCAGGGCACCACCCGCAAGACGCTGTGGAAGCTGTTCGACGGGACGCTCGTCGAGTCCGTCCTCATGCGTTACCCGGACCGGGTGACCATGTGCATCAGCTCCCAGGCGGGCTGCGGAATGAACTGCCCGTTCTGTGCCACGGGGCAGGCGGGCCTGGACCGGAATCTGTCCACCGCCGAGATCGTGCACCAGATCGTGGACGGGATGCGTGCCCTGCGGGACGGTGAGGTCCCCGGCGGACCGGCCCGGCTGAGCAACATCGTGTTCATGGGCATGGGCGAGCCCCTCGCCAACTACAACCGCGTCGTCGGTTCCATCCGCCGCCTCACCGACCCCGAGCCCGACGGACTGGGTCTCTCCCAGCGCGGCATCACCGTCTCCACGGTCGGCCTCGTGCCGGCCATCCACCGTTTCGCCGACGAGGGCTTCAAGTGCCGCCTCGCGATCTCGCTGCACGCGCCGGACGACGAGCTGCGCGACACCCTCGTCCCGGTCAATACGCGGTGGAAGGTGCGTGAGGTGCTGGACGCCGGGTTCGAGTACGCGGAACGGTCGGGCCGGCGGCTGTCGATCGAGTACGCGCTGATCCGGGACATCAACGACCAGGCGTGGCGCGGCGACCGGCTCGGGCGGATGCTCAAGAGCAGGCCCGTGCACGTCAACCTCATCCCGCTCAACCCCACGCCCGGCTCGAAGTGGACCGCTTCGCGGCCCGAGGACGAGAAGGCGTTCGTCGAGGCGATCGCGGCGCATGGTGTGCCGGTGACGATCCGGGACACCCGTGGGCAAGAGATCGACGGGGCGTGTGGTCAGCTCGCCGCGAGCGAGCGGTAACCTGACCGGCGTCGTACATCGTCGTACGACGACGTCATACGGAAGTACGTCCGGAACCACATCTTCATATTCCGACAGGGGAGCGCCACAGCGCTGAGAGTGCGGCACCGGCCGCAGACCCTCCGAACCTGGCCCAGGTCATTCTGGGTAGGGAGATCGGTCACCACTCGAGCTGTTGCGCCCTGCCCGGGACCCTCGCCAGGGGTTCCGGGCGGGGCCGCGTCTTCTCCTGGTCACCCAGGAGGAATTCAGTGAGCATCACAAAGAAGGCCACCGTCCTGGCCGTCGGGCTCGGCATGGTCGGCGGCCTGGCCGCCTGCGGATCGTCCGACGGCGGCAGCCAGGGCTCCGGCGACTCCAGGACCGTGACCCTCGTCAGCCACAACTCGTGGGCCGCCTCGAAGGACGTCATCGCCGCCTTCGAGAAGAGCTCCGGCTACAAGGTCCGGGTGCTGGAGGACGGCGACGCCGGGCAGGCCGTCAACAAGGCCGTCCTCACCAAGGACAACCCCCAGGGCGACGTCTTCTTCGGCGTCGACAACACGCTGCTGTCCCGCGCGCTCGACAACGGGCTGTTCCAGCCGTACGAGGCGAAGGGTTCCGACCGGATCCGCCCCGAGTACCGGGCCGACCAGGACAAGCACCGGGTCACGCCCGTCACCACCGGTGACGTCTGTGTCAACTACGACAAGGCGTACTTCAGCAAGCACAAGCTGACCCCGCCGGACTCCTTCGACGACCTGATCAAGCCCGAGTACAAGGACCTGCTCGTCACCGAGAACGCGGGCACCTCCTCGCCCGGCCTCGGCTTCCTGCTCGGCACCGCCGCCGAGTACGGGGACGACGGCTGGCAGGACTACTGGAAGAAGCTGAAGGCGAACGGCCTCAAGGTCGTCGACGGCTGGGAGCAGGCGTACAACGAGGAGTTCTCCGGTTCGTCCGGCGGCAAGAAGGCCAAGGGCGACCGCCCGCTCGTCGTCTCCTACGCCTCGTCCCCGCCCGCCGAGGTCATCTACGCCGACCCGCAGCCCGGCACCGCGCCGACGGGCGTCGCCACCGGCACCTGCTTCCGTCAGGTCGAGTACGCGGGCCTGCTGAGCAACGCCGAGAACACCGAGGGCGGCAAGGCGCTCCTCGACTTCCTCGTCGGCAAGGAGTTCCAGGAGGACATGCCGCTGAACATGTTCGTCTACCCGGTGCGGGAGGGCGCGCGGATCCCCGAGGCGTTCAGGAAGTTCGGGCCGCAGGCCGAGGACCCGCAGACCATGGACCCGGCGAAGATCGCCGGCGATCGCGACCAGTGGGTCAAGTCGTGGACCTCACTCGTACTGAAGTAGGCAAGGCCAGGACTTCGCGCGGGAGCGCGGCGCGGCCGGCCCTGATGGCCGTGCCCGTCGCGTTCTTCGCGGTGTTCTTCGCCTACCCCGTCGCCGCGATCGTCGCGCGCGGACTGCGGATCGACGGATCCTGGCAGTTCGGACGCATCGTCGACGTACTCGCCCAGCCCGACGTCCGGCACGTGCTGTGGTTCACCACCTGGCAGGCGCTGGCCTCCACCGCGCTCACCCTGCTCATCGCACTGCCCGGCGCGTACGTCTTCGCCCGGTTCGACTTCCCCGGCAAGCAGGTCCTGCGGGCCGTGGTGACCGTGCCGTTCGTGCTGCCGACGGTCGTCGTCGGCACGGCGTTCCTGGCGCTGGTCGGACGCGGCGGGCTGCTCGACGAGCTGTGGGGCGTACGGCTGGACACCACCGTGTGGGCGATCCTGCTCGCGCACGTCTTCTTCAACTACGCCGTCGTCGTACGCACCGTCGGCGGCCTCTGGGCGCAGCTCGACCCGCGGCAGGAGGAGGCCGCGCGGATGCTCGGCGCCTCGCGGCTGAAGGCCTGGCGGCAGGTGACGCTGCCCGCGCTGGCGCCCGCCGTGGCCGCCGCCGCGCTGATGGTGTTCCTGTTCACCTTCACGTCCTTCGGCGTCGTCCAGATCCTCGGCGGACCGGCCTTCTCCACCCTGGAGGTGGAGATCTACCGGCAGACCTCGCAGATCTTCGACCTGTCCACGGCGGCCGTGCTGACGCTGATCCAGTTCGGCGCGGTGGCCGCCGTCCTCGCCGTGCACGCCTGGACGGTACGGCGGCGGGAGACGGCCCTGCGGCTGGTGGACGCGGCCACGACCGCGCGCCGGCCCCGTGGGACCGGGCAGCGGGCGCTGCTGGCCGGGGTCCTGGTCACCGTCGCCGTACTGCTCGTGCTGCCGCTCGCCGTGCTGGTCGAGCGGTCGCTCGGTGCACCCGGCTTCGGCTACTACCGGGCGCTGACCCGGGAGGACGGCGGCACCTTCCTCGTCCCGCCGATCGAGGCCATCGGCAACAGCCTCCAGTACGCCGTCGCCGCAACCGCCATCGCCGTGGTGATCGGCGCGCTGGCCGCCACCGCGCTCGCCCGCCGCGACGCGGGCCGCTTCGTACGCGGTTTCGACGCGCTGCTGATGCTGCCGCTCGGGGTGTCCGCCGTGACCGTCGGCTTCGGGTTCCTGATCGCACTGGACGAACCCCCGCTGGATCTCAGAGCCTCCTGGATCCTCGTGCCGCTCGCGCAGGCGCTGGTCGGCGTCCCCTTCGTCGTACGGACCATGCTGCCGGTGCTGCGGGCGGTGGACGTACGGCTGCGGGAGGCGGCGGCGGTACTCGGGGCGTCGCCGTGGCGGGTGTGGCGGGAGGTGGACCTGCCGATGGTGCGGCGGGCGCTGCTGGTCGCGGCCGGGTTCGCCTTCGCGGTGTCGCTCGGGGAGTTCGGGGCGACCGTGTTCATCGCGCGGCCCGACAACCCGACGCTGCCGGTCGCCGTGGCGCGGCTGCTCGGACGGCCCGGGGACATGAACTACGGCCAGGCCATGGCCCTGTCGACGATTCTGATGCTGGTGTGCGCCGTGGCCCTGGTGGTGCTGGAGCGGCTGCGGACCGACCGGAGCGGGGAGTTCTAGGGATGCGCGGAGATGCACGGTGCGGGAGTCCTAGGGATGCGCGGAGTTCCACGGACGCGGGAGTTCCAGGGATGCGGGAGTGCTGCGGATGCTGCTGAACCTCGAAGGTGCGACCGTCCGTTTCGGCGGGCGGGCCGTGCTCGACGCCGTCGACCTGGGGGTCGCCGAGCACGAGGTGGTGTGCGTGCTCGGGCCCAGCGGCAGCGGGAAGTCGACGCTGCTGCGGGCGGTCGCCGGGCTCCAGCCGCTGGACGCCGGGCGGGTGACGCTGGACGGGCGGGACCAGTCCGGGGTGCCCGCGCACAAGCGCGAGGTCGGGCTGATGTTCCAGGACCACCAGCTCTTCCCGCAGCGCGACGTGGCCGGAAACATCGCCTTCGGACCGCGCATGCGCGGCGCCTCCCGCGCCGGGCAGCGGGAGCGGGTGGGGGAGTTGCTGGAGCTGGTCGGGCTGCCGGGCGCCGAGCGCCGGTCCGTCGCCGCGCTCTCCGGCGGTGAGCAGCAGCGGGTGGCGCTGGCCCGCGCCCTCGCGCCCCGGCCCCGGCTGCTGATGCTGGACGAGCCGCTCGGCCAGCTCGACCGCTCGCTGCGGGAGCGCCTGGTCGTCGAACTCCGGGAACTGTTCGGCCGGTTGGGTACGACCGTGCTCGCCGTGACGCACGACCAGGGCGAGGCATTCGCGCTCGCCGACCGGGTCGTGGTGATGCGGGACGGGCGGATCGCCCAGTCGGGGACGCCGCTGGAGGTGTGGCAGCGGCCCGCCGACGCCTTCGTGGCCCGCTTCCTCGGTTTCGACAACGTGGTCGACGCGACCGTCACCGGGCAGGCCGCCGACACCCCGTGGGGCAAGGTGCCGGTCCCCGAGGATGCCCCGCAGGGTGCACGTTCCCTGCTCGTCCGGCCCGCCGGCGTGCGCATGGTGGCCGCCGGCGAGGGCCTGCGCTGCACGGTCACCGCACGCACCTTCCGGGGCACCCATGTCGCCGTCCACCTCCGGCCCGAGGACGCGCCGCGCCTGGAGGCGGCGTGCGCGCTGCGGGCGGCTCCGGAGGTCGGGGACACGGTGGGGGTGGAGTTCGACGGGGCGGAAATCGTCGTATTGCGGTGATCGTCCGGCTCGTAGGGTGGAGGCATGACACGCCTCGCGCATGACCGCTACTGCGATGAGATCGCCCACCAGGTGGGCCGGTTCGGTGCGGTGCTCTCCTCCGGCGCCGACCTGTCCGCCACCGTGCCGACCTGCCCGGACTGGACGCTGGAGGACCTGGTGCGGCATGTCGGCCGCGCCCTGCGCTGGACGGAGCTGATAGTCCGCACCCGCGCCGAGGAGGAGGTCCCGTTGGACCGTGCGCCGGGAGCCGAGGGCCCGCCGGTGACGGGGGACGCGGCCGCCCTGGAGGCGTGGCTGGCGGAGTCCGGCGAGTCGGTCGTGCGCGCGCTGCGGGAGGCCGGGCCGGACGGGCGGGCGTGGTCGTGGTCCGGGGACCACACCGCGGGCTTCTGGGCCCGCCGGATGACGCACGAACTCGTCGTCCACGGGGCGGACGCGGCCCTCGCGGCGGGCCGTCCGTGCGAGGCGGTCGCCGCCGAGGTGGCGGTCGACGCGATCGACGAGTGGCTGGAGATCGTGCGGTTCGTGCAGCGGGTCCTTCCGGACGGGCCGGCCAAGGGCCTGCGGGCGCCCGGCCGCAGCATCCACCTGCACGCCACCGACACCGCCGCGGACCTCGACGCCGACTGGCTGATCGAGCTGCCCGAGGAGGGCGTCGTCTGGCGCCGCGGCCACGAGAAGGCGACCGTGGCCCTGCGGGGGCCGCTCACGGACGTCCTGCTGGCCTTCTACCGCAGGCTCCCGCCGGACACCCCCGGACTCCAGGTGCTCGGCGACCGCGAGTTGCTGGAACTCTGGCTGGAGAAGGCGGCGTTCGGCTGAGACGGCCGGGCGACGCCAGACGAGGTGAGACGACGTGACGGTGGCCCGTCCCCGGCCGGGGACGGGCCACCGCTGCGTACGGAGGTGCGAGGCGTCAGCGGTTGCTGTTCGCCCCGCGGCGGCGCAGGCCGAAGAAGACCGCGCCGCCACCGATGGCGACCAGGGCCGCCGCGATGCCGGCGATCACGCCGGTGTTGGAGTTGGCGCCGGTCTCGGCGAGGTTGGACTCACCGGCCGCCGGGGACGGGGCGTTGTCGCTCGGCACGGCCGCCGGAGCGGTGCTCTCGCTCTCGGACGGTGCCGGGGCCGACGTGGACGGTGCCGGGGTGGGCGTCTTGGTCTCCTCGGCCGGGGTGGAGGAGCTCTCGGACGGGGACGGCGTCGGGGTGTCCTCCGTCTTGCAGGGGGTCGACGGGGTCACGAGGTTCGGCTTGATGTCCTCGTCGACGTACTTGTCGGCCTTGACATGGATGCGGTACTCGGCGTTCGGCTTCCAGTCCGCGGCGAAGGTGATGGTGCTCCCCTCGCGCGAGCCCTTGACCACCTGCTCGCCGATCTTCTCGGCGTCGGCACCGTTGTTCTGCAGGTAGACGGTGACGGTGGCGGGGATGCCGGCCGGGTCCACGTCGGTGACGGTGATGACACCCTTGTCGCCTTCGCACTTGGCGGCGGCGGAGAACTCGCTGATGTCGCAGGCGATCGCGTTGCCGGCGGCGCCGATCGCCAGGGCCACCGAGGCGGAGGCGACGCCGAGGGCTCGAACGCCACGGCGGGATGCCGTGCTTCTGAGTATGGACAGGACTGCCACTTTTGTCCTTTACGGGAGCGCAGATGCGGGGGGTGGAGAGGGTGCTGACGCCTGATGAGCGGCACCAGCACACCCACGAGCCTCACTGGTCTATAAGCGGTGCATAAGCAGTGTCAACGCATATGCCGGCCAAGGGCGTTGGCTTTGCCGTCTTATTAACCACCGAGACGTTTCAGCGCTCCGGGAGCCTCCTCGATCCGGTCGACGAGCGCGATCCGGGACTCCATCGTCCGCCCCCGTGCGAGCGACGTGAGCAGCGGCCACGCGGGCAGCTTCTCCGTCCAGTGCGCCCGGTCCACCAGCACCATCGGCGTGGGCTCGCCCCGCGACTCGTAGTAGTTCGGCGTCGCGTTGTCGAAGATCTCCTGTACGGTCCCGGCGGCGCCCGGCAGGAAGACCACGCCCGCGTTGGAGCGGGCCAACAGGCCGTCCTCACGGGTGGCGTTGGCGAAGTACTTGGCGATGTGTGCCGCGAAGGCGTTGGGCGGCTCGTGGCCGTAGAACCAGGTGGGGATGCCGACCGAGGCGCCACCTCCGGGCCAGCGTTCACGGACCTCGAACGCGGACCGCGCCCAGTCGGTGATCGACGGGGTGAACGACGCGACCCTGGCGAGGAGCAGCAGCGCGTCGTCCAGCATCCCGTCGTCGAACGGGGCGGCGTAGGCGCCGAGGTTCGCCGCCTCCATCGCGCCCGGACCGCCGCCGGTGGCCACGGTGAACCCGGCGCGGGCCAGTTCGCGGCCCAGGCGCGCGGCGCCCGCGTACGACCTGGTGCCGCGCGCCATGGCGTGACCGCCCATGACGCCCACCACCCGGGCGCCGGTGAGGAGTTCGTCGATCGCGTCGGAGACGGAGTCGTCGTGGATCGCGCGCAGCATGGAGGCGAAGACGTCACCGTCCGCCTTGGTCTGCTGGAACCAGTCGTAGGCGAGGGCGTCCGGTGTCGCCTCGTACCCCGCGTCCAGACGGGCGTACAGCTCGTCGGGGGAGTAGACGCGTCCGCGGTACGGATCGAAGGGCAGACCCGGTATGGGCGGGAAGACCAGGGCGCCGGCGGCGCGCACCCGGGTGGCCGCCTCGGGTGCCATCGGGCAGCCGAGGAAGACGGCGCCCGTGGGGTCCGCGGACATCAGGGCGTCCGTACGGGCCGTCAGATCGACGGCCTGGACGCGGTAGTGGGCGAGTGTGCCGTGCGCCGAGACGACGGAGTCGAACTCGGCGAGGCTCTCGATCTCCCGGTCGTGGCAGGCGTGGTGGGACTGGAGCTGGGCCTGTGACCGGGCCTTGGGCCGGGCGGGTGTCGGATCCACCCGCCCATGCTAGGCGTGCGCCCGGCTCAGCCCTCGACCGCCGCCGGGTCCATCCACACGACCTCGAAGGTGTGGCCGTCGACGTCGTCGAAGGCCCGGCCGTACATGAAGCCGTGGTCCTGGGTCTCGCCGGAGACCGAACCGCCGGCCGCGACCGCCTTCTCCACCAACTCGTCGACCTTCTCGCGGCTCTCGGCGCTCAGCGCGACCAGCACCTCGCTGGACTTCGTCGAGTCCACGATGTCCTTCTTCGTGAACTGGCGGTACTTCTCCGGCGTGTGCACCATCACGACGATGGTCTCGCTCAGCGGGATCGACGCGGTGGTGTCGTCGCTGAACTGGGCGTTGATCTCGTAGCCGAGCCCGGCGAAGAACTTCTTCGAGGCGTCGAGGTTGTTGGTGGCCAGGTTCACGAAGATCATCTGCTGGTACATGAGGGCCTCTCCCGTCGGTGTCCTGCTGTTGTCTTGCCGTTCGAAGGGTTAGACGCGAGGGGCGGGCGGAACTCATCGCGGGTTCGCGAACTTCTTCGAGAATTTTTCTGCCGGGTCGGAGGGGCCGGCCGGGCGGGTGAGGAGTGGTCAGCCGGCCAGTGGCAGGGACGCCAGCTGCGCGACGATCAGGGTCAACGGACCGAACAGGGCGAGCAGCGCGCCGGCGCGCACGGCGGCGGCGGCGCGCAGGGTGGCCGGGGGCGCGCCCAGCAGCAGCAGGGCGTCCCTCGTGTCGGCGCGGGCGTGCTTGGCCTCGACGGCCGCGGTGAGGAGGGTGGCCACCGTGCAGCCGGCGACCAGGAGGGCGCCGAGGACGCTCAGCGGGCCGAAGTCCGGTCCGTCCGTGCCGTACAGGACGCTTCCCGCGTAGGCCGCGGCGGCCACGGCGCAGACGACGCCGAGGGGGCGGCCGACGCGGTGCGACTCCTCCATCAGGACTCGGCCGGCCAGGAGGCGCAGGGCGCCGGGGCGGGCGGTCTGGAGCAGGCGGCCGCACAGGTGGGTGAGGCCGGGGCCGGCCATGGCGAGGCCCAGGACGGTGAGGGCCCAGCCGAAGAGGACGCCGGCGGAGGGGGTGGCGTCGGGGGCGGGGGCGGCCGTGTTGCCGGCGTAGGTCTCCACGGCGAGGCCTGCGGCGAGGACGGTGATGCCCCAGGGGAGGGTGGTGGTGTCCTGGGGGCGGGGTGTGGGCGTGGGCGGGGGGGTGGTTGTGGCCTCGGTCGGGGTCGGGGTCGGGGTCGGGGTCGGGCGGTCGGGTACGGCGTCCGGCGTCGGCTGCGGGCCGTCCGTCGGGGGCGCCGGGTGGGTGGCACTGGTCTGCGTCAGCAGGGCGCCGCCTGCGCCTACCCGTGCCGCCCCAGCGGCACGACTGCCCGCAGGGGGTGCCGCGAGGCCGCCCGCGGGGGGTGTTGCGGCGGGGCTGCCCGCAGGGGACGTGGCGGGGCTGCCCGCGGGCGAGGCCGGGGCCAGGCGGGCGCCGTAGCGGCCGTATGTGCCGAAGGTTTCCCGGGCCGCTCCCCAGCCGTACGCGCCGAAGCGGCCGTAGCGACGGGAGCCGGTGGGCGGGGTGGGCCGGGGCTCGCGGGGGCGCAGTGTGAGCGCCACTGCGGCCGAGGCGGTGGCCGGTACCAGGCTCAGCAGCGTCAGCGCCGCCGGGAAGGGGAGGGGTTGGCCGACTGCCAGGGCGTCGGACACGGCGCCGTCGAGGGGCCGGCCGGTCAGATCGCCGCGCAGGTGGAGGAAGACGAGCAGGGCCACCACCGAGCCGAACGCGCCGGTCAGGGCCGTAGTCGTCGCCGATACGGCCATCAGGCGGCCGGGACCCAGGCCGATCGCCGACAGCCCGGGGCGGGGCCGGGTGCCGGGGTCGGTGCGGGCCACGGCGACCGCGAGGTACACCGTGGCGGCGAGGGGCGCCGCGCACCAGGCCAGGTGGAGGGCGGAGGCGCCGGGTGTGTCCGGGTGGGTCAGCGCGTGGCCGAGGGCGCACAGCAGCAGGAAGCCCGTGCCCGCCGAGGCCACCGCGACCAGCAGTCGGCGCAGTTGGACGGCGAGGTGGGCGGCGCGGGTCAGGCGGAGAGCGAGCACGCCGCCAGGCCTTCCGTTCCGGAGGGCCCAGTGGTCCCTGTGGCGTCGGTTGTCCCTGTGGCTCCTGTGGCTCCTGTGGCTTCTGGGGCCCCGGTGGCCACCGTGGTCTCGGCGACCGGGGGCAGGTGCACGGTCCGTACCTGGCGCCCGTCCAGCAGTGCCACCGTGCGGTCCGCCAGGGCGGCGGTCCGCGCGTCGTGCGTGGCGAGGAGGACGGTGATGCCGTGCGAGCGGGCCGCCGTGGTGAGGGTCCGCAGGACGTGGGCGCGGTCGGCACGGTGCAGGGGGGCCGTCGGCTCGTCGGCGAAGAGGACCGCGGGGGTGACGGCGAGCGCGCGGGCGATGCAGACGCGCTGCCGCTCGGCCTGCTGGAGTTCGTGCGGGCGCCGGCGGGCCTTGTCGCCCACGTCGAGGCGCTCCAACCACTCCAGGGCGGCGGTCTTGGCCCGGCGTCGGCCGGCGCCGCGCAGCATGAGGGGGAGGGCGGCGTTCTCCCAGGCGTTGAGCTCCGGCACGAGCACGGGGGCGGGGTCGATCCAGCCGAAGCGGTCGCGGCGCAGGCGTTCACGGCCGAGCGGGCCCATGGTGTGCATCGGCACGCTGTTGAACCACACCTCGCCGTCCTGCGGCCGGACCAGCCCGGACAGACACCGCAGCAGCGTGGTCTTGCCACTGCCGCGCGGGCCGCTCACGGCGAGGATCTCGCCCTCGCGGACGCCGAGCGACACGCCTTGAAGCGCGGGGGAGCCGTCGTGGTGCTGGAAGCGCAGGGCGTGGGCCCGGAGCACGTCGTTGTCCGGCGGGGCCTCCATGGGCGTACACCTCGGTTCTGATCCGTATTTCCCCGGTCACATCCCTCTTCCGGGGGAACGAAGGCGGGGCCGATCGGTCACTGGGCACGGTAGGGAGTCGCTGAGGGGGAAGCCGGACAGCACGCGGCCCCGGGCCGCCGTTCTCACTCGAACGGGCGGCACCGGGGCCGGTGATGATCTTCCAGAAGGATGATCAGAGCTTCGTCCACGCCTCCGTCAGCGTGGCGCGCAGGATCTGCTCGATCTCGTCGAAGGTCTCCTGGTTGGAGATCAGCGGCGGGGCGAGCTGGATGACCGGGTCGCCGCGGTCGTCGGCACGGCAGTACAGGCCGTTGTCGAAGAGGGCCTTCGACAGGAAGCCGTACAGGATCCGCTCGGTCTCCTCGTCGTTGAAGGACTCCTTGGTGGCCTTGTCCTTGACCAGCTCGATGCCGTAGAAGAAGCCGTTGCCGCGGACGTCGCCGACGATCGGCAGGTCGAGGAGCTTCTCCAGGGTCGCGCGGAAGTTGCCCTCGTTGTCCAGCACGTGCTTGTTGAGGCCCTCGCGCTCGAACAGGTCGAGGTTGGCGATGCCGACCGCGGCGGAGACCGGGTGGCCGCCGAAGGTGTAGCCGTGCAGGAAGGTGTTGTCACCCTTGTAGAACGGCTCGGCCAGGCGGTCCGAGATGATGCAGGCGCCGATCGGGGAGTAGCCCGAGGTCATGCCCTTGGCGCAGGTGATCATGTCCGGGACGTAGCCGAACTTGTCACAGGCGAACGTCGTGCCGAGGCGGCCGAAGGCGCAGATGACCTCGTCCGAGACGAGCAGCACGTCGTACTGGTCGCAGATCTCGCGCACCCGCTGGAAGTAACCGGGCGGGGGCGGGAAGCAGCCGCCGGCGTTCTGCACGGGCTCCAGGAAGACGGCCGCGACGGTCTCCGGGCCCTCGAACAGGATCTGCTGCTCGATCTGGTCGGCGGCCCAGCGGCCGTAGGCCTCGGGGTCGTCGCCGTGGATCGGGGCGCGGTAGATGTTGGTGTTCGGCACCTTGTGCGCGCCCGGGACGAGCGGCTCGAAGGGGGCCTTCAGGGCCGGCAGGCCGGTGATGGACAGGGCGCCCTGCGGGGTGCCGTGGTAGGCGACCGCGCGGGAGATGACCTTGTACTTGGTCGGCTTGCCGGTCAGCTTGAAGTACTGCTTGGCCAGCTTCCAGGCGGTCTCGACCGCCTCACCGCCGCCGGTGGTGAAGAAGACCTTGTTGAGGTCGCCGGGGGCCTCGTTCGCCAGGCGCTCGGCCAGCTCCACGGCCTTCGGGTGGGCGTAGGACCACACCGGGAAGAAGGCGAGCTCCTGCGCCTGCTTCGAGGCCGTCTCGGCAAGCTCCGTGCGGCCGTGTCCGGCCTGGACCACGAACAGGCCGGCGAGACCGTCGAGGTAGCGCTTGCCCTTGTCGTCGTAGATGTGGGTGCCCTCACCGCGGACGATGGTGGGGACGGGGGCGTTCTCGTACGACGACATGCGGGTGAAGTGCATCCACAGGTGGTCGTACGCGGTCCTGCTGAGGTCCTTGGGGCTGTCGGTGCTCACGATTATCGGGTTCCCCACATATAGGTCTGCTTCTTGAGCTTCATGTAGACGAAGCTCTCGGTGGAGCGCACTCCGGGTACGGCCCGGATGCGTTTGTTGATGACGTCCAGAAGGTGGTCGTCGTCCTCGCAGACGACCTCCACCATCAGGTCGAAGGAGCCCGCGGTCATCACCACGTACTCGCATTCGGACATGGCCGTCACCGCGTCGGCGACGGACTCCACGTCGCCCTCGACACGGACGCCGACCATCGCCTGCCGGCGGAATCCCACGGTGAGCGGGTCCGTGACGGCGACGATCTGCATCACGCCCTGGTCGAGCAGCTTCTGGACGCGCTGGCGCACGGCAGCCTCCGACAGGCCCACGGCCTTGCCGATGGCGGCGTACGGCCGGCGGCCGTCCTCCTGGAGCTGCTCGATGATGGCGAGGGAGACGGCGTCCAACTGGGGACCGCCGTTCCTGGACTCGCGGGAGTCCTTCTGGTCTGCGCTTCGACTGGCCACGGCTTCACTGTGCACGACGTATCGACAGTTTCGCAAGGCCGGATCGATGAAATTCGTTGTCCACGAGGTCAGACTCTACGGATTTCGCAACCTTGGGGCGGCCGGGGGTGTTGAAAACGTCGGGTCTCCGTCTAGGGTGGGTGTCTCAGTGTTCGGACATCCGTCAGCGGTCATCCGACAGCCGACAGCGGTCAGCTGTGACGTCCGGACACCGGGAGACCTGAAGTAGACACCGAACTTGGAGGGCCGGCAGTGAGCACCGAGCTGCGTCGTCTGCGCAATTACATCGACGGTGAGTTCCGGGACGCCGCCGACGGACGGACCACCGAGGTGGTCAACCCCGCCACGGGCGAGGCCTACGCGACCGCCCCCCTGTCCGGGCAGGCGGACGTGGACGCCGCCATGGCGGCCGCCGCCGCGGCCTTCCCGGCCTGGCGGGACCTGGTCCCGGCCGAGCGGCAGAAGGCCCTGCTGAAGATCGCGGACGCGTTCGAGGAGCGGGCCGAGGAACTGATCGCGGCCGAGGTGGAGAACACGGGCAAGCCCATCGGGCTGACCCGCTCCGAGGAGATCCCGCCGATGGTCGACCAGATCCGCTTCTTCGCGGGCGCGGCGCGGATGCTGGAGGGGCGCAGCGCCGGTGAGTACATGGAGGGCCTGACCTCCATGATCCGCCGCGAGCCGATCGGCGTCTGCGCCCAGGTCGCGCCGTGGAACTACCCGATGATGATGGCCGTGTGGAAGTTCGCCCCGGCACTCGCCGCGGGCAACACGGTGGTCCTGAAGCCCTCGGACACCACGCCGGCGTCCACGGCCCTGATGGCCGACATCATCGGTTCGATCGTGCCCAAGGGCGTCTTCAACGTCGTCTGCGGTGACCGCGACACCGGCCGTCTGATGGTCGAGCACGAGACCCCGGCGATGGCCTCCATCACCGGCTCCGTGCGGGCCGGCATGTCGGTCGCCGAGTCGGCGTCGAAGGACCTCAAGCGGGTCCACCTGGAGCTGGGCGGCAAGGCACCGGTCGTCGTCTTCGAGGACACCGACATCCCCAAGGCCGTCGAGGGCATCTCGGAGGCGGGCTACTTCAACGCCGGCCAGGACTGCACCGCGGCCACTCGCGTGCTGGTCCACGAGTCGGTCCACGACGAGTTCGTGAGCGCGCTCGCGAAGGCCGCGTCCGAGATCAAGACCGGCCAGCCGGACGACGAGGACGTCATGTACGGTCCGCTCAACAACCCGAACCAGCTCAAGCAGGTCGTCGGGTTCATCGAGCGTCTCCCCGCCCACGCCAAGGTCGAGGCGGGCGGCCACCAGGTCGGCGAGAAGGGCTACTTCTACGCCCCGACCGTCGTCTCGGGCCTCAAGCAGGACGACGAGATCGTGCAGAACGAGGTCTTCGGCCCCGTGATCACCGTCCAGTCCTTCCGCGACGAGGACCAGGCCGTCGAGTGGGCCAACGGCGTCGAGTACGCGCTGGCCTCCTCGGTGTGGACCAAGGACCACGGCCGCGCCATGCGGATGTCCAAGCGGCTGGACTTCGGCTGCGTGTGGATCAACACCCACATCCCGCTGGTCGCCGAGATGCCGCACGGCGGCTTCAAGAAGTCCGGCTACGGCAAGGACCTGTCGGGGTACGGCTTCGAGGACTACACCCGGATCAAGCACGTGATGACGTCGCTGGACGCGTGACGTGCCTGGACGCGTGAACGTGCCTGGACGTGTGACGGACCTGGACGCGTGAACGTGCCTGGACGTGTGACGGACCTGGACGCGTGACGCACCCGGTGCGCGCGGCCCCGGACGGGATTCCCGTCCGGGGCCGCGGCGCGTGCGCACCGCGAACTCGCCCCGGTCGACAGGGTGTCGGGCCTGGGCGGAGGCGCTCGACGCAGCGTCGATTGTCCCTGGCAGGGCGGGCGCGGGATCCTGCGGCCATGCCCCTGCTCTCGAGGACGCCCACGCTCTCCCGCCGGGCGCTGCTGCGCGGCCTGGGCGGCCCCGCCGCACTCGGCGCGCTGGCCGGCTGCGGCGTGCCCGCCGCGTACGTCGCGCCGGGCGACCGCGCCGCGACCGACCGGTCCGCCACCGAGCAACGGCTGACCTGGGCGAACTGGCCGCTGTACATCGACACCGACGACAAGCGCCCGAGCCGGCGGCCCACGCTTGAGGCGTTCGAGAAGCGGTCGGGCATCTCCGTCGAGTACATCGAGGAGATCAACGACAACGACGAGTTCTTCGGCAAGATCAGCCCGTCACTGATGAACCACCAGCCCACCGACCGCGACCTGCTCGTCATCAGCGACTGGATGTGCGGGCGGTTCGTCCGGCTCGGCTGGGTGCAGGAGATGGACCGCTCCCGCCAGCCGAACGTCACCGAGTACCTCGACCCGCTGCTGCGTTCGCCCGCCTTCGACCCGGGTCGCAGGTCCACCGTGCCCTGGCAGTCGGGCATCACCGGCATCGCCTACAACCGCCGCGGGCTCGGCCGGGAGGTCCGGCACGTGTCCGACCTGTGGGCGGCGGACCTCAAGGGCCGGGTGACCCTGCTGTCCGGCATGGACGAGGCGTTCGCGCTGCTGATGCAGGGCAACGGCGTGGACATCGCCGACTGGACGGCGGACGACTTCCACACGGTCTGCGACCAGGTGGAGAAGCAGGTGGCCAAGGGCCAGATCCGCCGCTTCACCGGCAACGACTACATCAAGGACCTCTCCAGCGGTGACGTCCTGGCCTGCCAGGCCTACTCCGGTGACGTGATCCAGCTCCAGGCGGACGATCCGGACATCGAGTTCGTCGTCCCGGAGGAGGGCGCCGAGCTGTGGTCGGAGTCCCTGATGATCCCCAACCTGGCCCGCCACAAGGCCAACGCCGAGCGGCTGATCGACTACTACTACCAGCCCGAGGTCGCCGCCGAGCTGGCCGCCTGGGTCAACTACGTCTGCCCCGTCCCCGCCGCCCGGGACGTACTCGCCTCCTCCGGCGACGAGGCAACCGCCGCCCTGGCCGAGGACCCGCTGATCTTCCCGGACGCGGCGATGCGCGAACGGCTCGCCATCGCGCGGGACATCGCGGCGGGGGAACGGTCGGAGTTCGCCAAGCGGTGGAACGGGATCGTGGGGGTGTAGCAGACTGACCGGTGTGATGAATTCACCGGACGATGAAAAGGTGGGAGCGGCGGTCACGTTCGGTCTCCTGGCCGCCTGGGCCCTGCACGACGCCGAGGAACTGGCGACCGTGCCGGGCTGGTGGCGGCGCAACCTGCCCGCCCTGCGCGAGCGGTTCCCCACCGTGCCGGAGGCCGTGTGGCGACGGGCCGAGCCGGCCGACGGGCGGGAGTTCGCCGTCGCGGTGGGGGTGATGGCCGCGGTCGTGGCCTCCGCGTCCGCCGCGGGCCGGCTGACCGGCGGCCGGTCGGCGGCGTACCAGACCGCCCTCAACGCCTTCGGTCTGCACGGCCTGGTCCACCTCGCCCAGGCGGGGCTGGTGCGCGGCTACACGCCCGGGTCGGCGACCTCGCCCCTCGTCGTCGTCCCGTTCACCCTCTGGGCCCGCCACCGGCTGCGCCGCGCCGGTGTCCTGCACGCCACGCGCCCGCGTGACCTCGCCGTGGGGTTCGGCCTCGCGGTAGCGGCGGTGGCGGGCTCGCACGTGGTGGCGCGGCGGCTGACGGGGGCTACTTCAGCGAGGCCGCGGTGATCGCGCCGACGACCGGGTTCGCCTCCGCGCTCTTGGCATCCGTGGCGTTGACCGAGTAGACGAGGGTGCGGCTCAGGTCGCGGGTGCCGCCGATGACCGCGCTGTAGCCGTAGCGGGACCCCGACTTGCCCCAGAAGACCTCGCCGCCCACTTCCTGGCACTCCAGGCCAGCGCTGCGGGTCGCGCCCGTGACGCCCGCGGGGGTCGTGAACATCTCCTCCAACTCCGGCTGCGGCACGATCCGACCCTCGAACAGCTCCGTGAGCAGCCGCTCCAGGTCCGCGACGGTCGAGATCATGTCGCCGGCCGCCCAGCGGTCCGCGTGGTTCCACTCGGTCACGTCGACCAGCTCCACCGTCCCGTCCGGCTGCTCCACCGTCTGGTAGCCCCGGTTGTGCGGGCCGCGGATGCGGGGGTCGGTGCCCGGGAAGTACGTGTGACGCATGCCGGCCGGGCGCAGGACAAGGCGCGTGGCTTCGGCGGCGTACGAGCGTCCCGTCACCTTCTCGATCAGCAGGCCGAGGAACGTGTAGCTGATGTTCCCGTAGCGCTGCTGCGTCCCTGGAGCGAACTCCTCCGGTCCCTTCGCAATCGCCGACGCCGCGACCTGTTGCGGGGTGAGCGTGTCGAAGCGATGCGCGTACAACTCCGGGAAGTCCTTGCCGAGACCGTCACCGGCCTTGATGCCGCTGGTGTGGTTCAGCAGCTGCCGGACGCTGATCGGCTCCTCGAAGTCCGGCGTGAACAGGTCGGGGAGGTAGCCCTGCACCGGTGCGTCCAGGTCGATCCTGTCCTCGGCCGCGAGCCGCAGGACGGTGGCGGCGGTGACGACCTTCGTGACCGAACCGGCGCGGAAGCGGGCGTGGGGGTGTGCGGGCCGGCCACTGGCCAGATCGCGCACGCCGGCCTTGCCACGCCAGCCGCCGTCGGTGCTGCCGACCCGCACCAGGGCGGCCGTGGCGTGCTGATTCGGGACCCCGCCGATGGCGGCGCGCAGCGCCTTCCTGTCCAGCCCGTCCGTGGGCCGGTCGGTGGCGTGGGCGGCGACGGAGGCGGACGGTGCGGCGAACGCCGGTGCCGTCAACGGCCCGACGGACAGAGCCAGGACGACGGAGGCGGCGAGGACGGAGTGGGTACGGGCGCGCATCGACTGCTCCGGGGGTTGGGGCGGGTTCCGGCGGAAGGATCGCTGATCATCCTTGTGCGCCGCGCCCCTTGGCGGATCGTCGGTGAGGAGGGCGCCCGGCCCGGAGCTGGGCTCGGGGAAACCCCTTACAGGCCAGGGGCCTTGTACGGGATCGCCCCTACGGGAGGGGCCCGTCACCACGCAGGGCGCACAGCGTGCCGATGCGGTTCGTCGTGATCGAGTCGACGCCCAGGGCGAGCAGTCGGCGCATCGATCGGCGGGTGTCGGGGGTCCAGACGGAGAGCAGGTGGCCGTCGCGGTGGACGCGCTCGGCCAGCGGCCGGTCCACCAGCCCGAAGCGGTAGTTGAGCCAGCGGGGGCGGACCGCCGCCAGCAGCGCGGGCCGGGGCGGGGCCGCCGTGGTCCAGGTCAGCGCGATCTCGGCCGCCGGGTCGGCCGCTCGCACCGCGAGCATGACGGCGGGGCCCGCGCAGTAGTACACGCGGTCGCGCGCCCCGCACTCGCGGACGACGTCCACCACGCGCCGGGCCGCCCGCTCGCCCGGTCCGCCCGGCAGGTCGAGCATCAGCCGGCTGCCCTCGGTCGCGGCCAGCGCCTCCGCGAGCGTCGGTACCCGGCCCGCCGTCAGGCCGCGCACCTCGTCCGCCGACAGCGAGAGCAGCGGGCGGTCCTGCTCCCACAGGCGCTTGAGCGTCTCGTCGTGCAGCAGCACCGGCACGCCGTCCCGGGTGAGCCGTACGTCGATCTCGACCGCGTCCGCGCCCCGGCGCAGCGCGGAGCGCAGCGAGTCGAGGGTGTTCTCGCGGAACAGATAGGGGTCGCCGCGGTGGGCCACGGCGGTCACCCGGCGCGGGGTGCTCACGAGGATGCGAGCCACGTCGAGGTGTACGTGTCGATCTCGTCCCGGAGAGCCGCCTTGCCCTGAGCGTCCTGGAACGACGCCTCGACCCCGTTCTTCGCCAGGTCGGCGAGCCCGCGCTCGTCGAGGTCGAGGAGCCGGGCGGCGACGGCGTACTCGTTGTTGAGGTCGGTGCCGAACATCGGCGGGTCGTCGGAGTTGATGGTCACCAGGACACCGGCGCGCGTGAACTCCCTGATCGGGTGCTCGTCCAGGGTGCGCACCGCGCGGGTGGCGATGTTCGAGGTCGGGCACACCTCCAGGGGGATGCGCCGCTCGGCGAGGTGCGCCAGCAGCTTCGGGTCCTGCGCCGAACTGGTGCCGTGTCCGATGCGCTCGGCGCGCAGGTCGGTCAGGGCGTCCCACACCGTCTGCGGGCCGGTGGTCTCGCCGGCGTGCGGCACCGAGTGCAGCCCGGCGGCGATCGCCCGGTCGAAGTACGGCTTGAACTGGGGCCGGCCGACACCGATCTCGGGTCCGCCCAGCCCGAAGGAGACCAGTCCCTCCGGGCGCACCCGGTCGTCGGTGGCGAGCCGCGTCGTCTCCTCGGCGGCCTCCGTACCGGCCTCGCCCGGAATGTCGAAGCACCAGCGCAGTACGGTCCCGAACTCGGCCTCGGCGGCCTTGCGGGCGTCCTCGATCGCGGCCATGAAGGCGCCCTCGTCGATGCCGCGCCGGGTGGAGGAGAACGGGGTGATGGTCAGTTCGGCGTACCGCACCTGCTGCCGGGCCATGTCGCGGGCCACCTCGTACGTCAGCAGCCGGACGTCCTCCGGGGTGCGGATCAGGTCGACGACGGACAGGTACACGTCGATGAAGTGCGCGAAGTCCGTGAACTGGAAGTAGTCGACCAGCGCCTCGGGGTCGGTGGGGACCTTGGAGTCGGGATGGCGCGCGGCCAGTTCCGAGACGATGCGCGGGGAGGCGGAGCCGACGTGGTGGACGTGGAGTTCGGCCTTGGGCAGCCCGGCGATGAAGGCGTGCAGGTCGCGCGGGACGGCGGGGTCGACGAGGTGCTCAGTCAAGGGTTCCTCCCCGGAACGGCGGCCCGGGCCGCGCGGGGCGGTGGCGGGACGCGGGTGATCGGCTGATCGGTGGTTCGGGGATCATCGTAGGCCGGTCTCACGCCGGACGACCCGGGACCGTAGCATGGCGGGCACGATCGACCAGGGGGACACGACATGACGGACGCGACACAGCCCGGTGGGGACGCGAACGGCGCCCACGACCCCTGGGCGCCCCCGGAGAGCGGGCCGTCGCTGGACAAGGGCCGGCCCGCCGGTGCGGGGCAGCCGCCGTCCGTGCACGACCAGGCCACGATGGCGGCCATGCCGTCCGCCGGGTTCGGTGGTCCGCCCGCCGCGGTGCCGCCTCCGCCGATCGCGCCCGACGGCCCCGGCGCCCCTGACGGGTACGGCGCCCCTGACGGGTACGGCCCCCCGGGCGGGTACGGCGCTCCCGGCGGATACGGCGCGCCGGGCGGCCACAGCACCCAGGGCGGCTACGGCTACCCCGCCTATCCCCAGGGCTATGGCTGGCCCGGGGCTCCGATGCCGCCGCAGAACGGCATGGGCACCGCCGCGATGGTCCTGGGCATCCTGGCCTGCTGCATGTTCTGCGCGTACGGCGTGGTCTCGCTGGTGCTCGGCATCCTCGCCGTGGTCTTCGGGGTCAAGGGGCGCCGCAGGGCCGAGCGCGGCGAGGCCAACAACCACGGGCAGGCCCAGGCCGGCTTCATCATGGGCATCATCGGCATCGTCCTCGGCATCGCCGTGATGGCCCTGCTCGCCGTCGGGATCATCGCCGCGATCAACAGCGACTCCGACTACGAGGACCCCTACTACGGTGCCCCGCGCCCGGCGGCGGTCTCGGTGGCGACGCAGGCGCACGGCTGACGAAGCCGACGCGGCTGCCCGGCCCGCCGGCGTCAGCCGCGGCCGCGCAGCCGCTCGCGCGCCGTCATCAGCGCGAACCCCAGCAGGTTCGGCCCCCGCCACCGCTCCGGGTCCGTCGCCGCCTCGTCGTCCGCGGTCAGGCCGATGCCCCACACCCGGTCCACGGGGCTCGCCTCCACCAGCACCCTCTCGCCCGTGTTCAACAAGAACGCGCGCAGCGTCGGGTCCGAGGCGAACTTGTGGACGCTGCCCTCGACGACGATCCGGAACCGCTCGCGCTCCCACACCGTCTCGTCGAAGCCGCGCACCAGCCGCCCCGCCTTCTTCGCCCCGGCGGGGTGATCAGCCGCGAGTACCTGGCGCTCGGCCTCCGCGTCGCCGAAGAGCCGGGCCTTGCCCGCCATCATCCAGTGCTCCGCGGTCGCGTACTCCACCCCGGCCACGGCGAACGGCGACGGCCACCACTGGCTCAGACAGCCCGGCCCGATCCGGCCGTCCGGGAGCGGCCGGTGCCCCCAGAAGCAGAGGTACTTGATCCGCGCGCCCGCCCGGACCCGCCCGATCAGCGATTCCCTGCTGTCGATGATCCCCACCGCCCCGGAATCCCGCGCCCCCGTGGTCTTCTCCATGCACGCGAGTCTGGCACGCGCCACTGACACTCCGTCCGGCCTTTTCCGTGGCGACTCGACACCTGGTCGACAGATTCCGTCGCGTAACCAAATGGCAACAACGGAATCCCTTGTTGGAGGCCTAGTGCTCTGTCAGGATCGGCACTCACATCGAGCCTGAGCCACGCCGGCCCCCATCACGGGGAGACCGAGGAGAGCCGACATGCACAACCCGGGCAACGCCACCCCGGACCGATTCCCGGCCCAGGACCGCTTCGCGGACGGGGCCCAGTACATCGCGGGCCGCCTGACGAGGGGCACCTCCGGACGTACGCACACGGTCGTCGACCCGGCGACCGGCGAGGACGTCCTCACCTACGAACTCGCCGGTACCGGCGACGTCGACGCGGCCGTCGCCGCCGCCCGGGAGGCGTTCCCCGGCTGGGCCGGCGCCACCCCCGGCGAGCGCTCCGACGCCCTGCACCGGTTCGCCGCCGTGCTCGCCGACCGCGCCGAGGACTTCGCCCGCGCCGAGTCCCTGCAGTGCGGGAAGCCACTGAAGCTGACCCGCGAGTTCGACGTGCCGGGCACGGTCGACAACGCGGCCTTCTTCGCCGGTGCCGCCCGCCTTCTCCAGGGCCAGTCGGCGGGGGAGTACTCCGGCGACCACACCTCGTACGTGCGCCGCGAGCCGATCGGCGTCGTCGGGTCCGTCGCGCCTTGGAACTACCCCCTCCAGATGGCCGCCTGGAAGATCCTCCCGGCGATCGCCGCGGGCAACACCATCGTGCTGAAGCCCGCCGAGATCACCCCGCTGACCTCCCTGATGTTCGCCCAGGCCGCCACCGAGGCCGGCATCCCGGACGGCGTCGTCAACATCGTCACCGGCACCGGGAGGGAGGCGGGTGAGCACCTCGTCGGCCACCCGGACGTCGCCATGACCTCCTTCACCGGCTCCACCGCCGTCGGCAAGCGCGTCGCCGAGGTCGCCACGGCCACCGTCAAGCGCCTGCACCTGGAGCTGGGCGGCAAGGCGCCCTTCCTCGTCTTCGACGACGCCGACCTCGACGCCGCCGTCAACGGCGCGGTCGCGGGAGCGCTCATCAACACCGGCCAGGACTGCACGGCCGCCACGCGCGCGTACGTGCAGCGGCCCCTGTACGAGGCGTTCGTCGAGAAGACCGCCGCCCTCATGGACACCGTCCGGGTCGGCGACCCCTTCGCCCCGGGCACCGACCTCGGGCCGCTGGTCAGTCACGTCCAGCGGGATCGCGTCGCCGGCTTCGTCGACCGGGCACGCTCCTACGCGCGCGTGGTGACCGGCGGTGAGGCACCGCAGGGCGACCTGAAGGACGGCGCCTACTACCGGCCCACCCTCATCGCCGACGCCACCCAGGACAGCGAGGCCGTCCAGTCCGAGATCTTCGGGCCGGTCCTGGTCGTCCTGCCCTTCGACACCGACGACGAGGGCATCCGGCTGGCCAACGACACGCCGTACGGACTCGCCGCCTCCGCATGGAGCCGGGACGTGTACCGGACGAACCGCGCCACCCGCGAGATCAAGGCGGGCTGCGTGTGGATCAACGACCACATCCCGATCATCAGCGAGATGCCGCACGGCGGATACAAGGCGTCCGGCTTCGGCAAGGACATGTCCGCCTACTCCTTCGAGGAGTACACGCAGGTCAAGCACGTCATGTTCGACAACACCGCGGTGGCGGCCAAGGACTGGCACCGCACCGTCTTCGGGGACCGATAGCCACACGAAAGGCCGCCGACCACGGCCGACCCACCCGAAAGGGCATCCACGCGCATGAGGCAGTACGAGCCCGACCGCCTGTCCCCGGCCCAAGTGGCCGCCATGCGGCGCAGTTTCACCAGCGGCAGGGCCGCCCTCACCCGCCGCTCACTGCTGCGCGCCTCCGCGGGCGGCGCGCTCGCGGTCGGCGGACTCGGGACGCTGAGCGCCTGCGGCATCCCGGCGGCCGGCAAGACCGAGGGCGGTGTCTCCGCCGAGGACCGGTCGAAGGAGGAGAAGGAGGTCTCCTTCTCCAACTGGACCGAGTACATGGACGTCGACGACAGCGGCAACCGGCACCCGACACTGGACGCGTTCACCAAGCGGACCGGCGTCAAGGTCAAGTACACCGAGGACATCAACGACAACAGCGAGTTCTTCGGCAAGATCCAGCCGCAGCTCGCCGCGGGCCAGGAGACCGGACGCGACGTCATCGTCCTCACCGACTGGCTGGCCGCCCGGCTGATCCGCCTCGGCTGGGTCCAGAAACTGGACCCGGCCAACCTGCCGCACGCCTTCGCCAATCTGTCGCCCCAGTTCCGCGACGTCGACTGGGACCCGGGTCGCGCCTACTCCTACCCCTGGCAGGGCATCTCGACCGTCATCGCGTACAACAAGAAGGCCCTGGACGGCATCGAGGTCAAGACGGTCTCCGACCTGCTCGACAACCCGAAGCTCAAGGGACGCGTCGGCTTCCTCACCGAGATGCGCGACACCGTGGGCATGGTGCTGCTGGACATGGGCAAGGACCCGGGCCGATTCTCCGACGACGACTACGACGCGGCGATCGCCCGCCTCCAGAAGGGCGTCGACCGCGGCCAGATACGCCGCTTCACCGGCAACGACTACACCGCCGACATCACCAAGGGCGACTTCGCGGCCTGTCTGGCCTGGGCCGGGGACGTCGTCCAGCTCAAGGCGGACAACCCGGACGTCGACTTCGTCATCCCGGACAGCGGATACATCACGTCGAGCGACAACATGCTGGTCCCCAACAAGGCGCGGCACAAGACGAACGCCGAACGGCTCATGGACTACTACTACGAGCCGGGCCCGGCCGCGCAGCTCGCCGCCTACATCAACTACGTCTGTCCCGTCGAGGGCGTGAAGGCGGAACTCGCGAAGATCGACGAGGACGCGGCGAACAACCCGCTGATCATTCCTGACAAGGCCATGCAGGCCCGGTCCCGTGCCTTCCGCTCACTGAGCCCGAAGGAAGAGACGGCCTACGAAGAAAAGTTCGCGAAGCTCACTGGGGCGTGACGACGATGAATACGACGAAGGCTCAGCCAGACGCGACGGAGCACAGCGGCGACGTCCGCCTCTCCGGGATCAGCAAGACCTACGGTGCCTTCACCGCCGTGCACCCGCTCGACCTGACCGTGCCCCAGGGTTCCTTCTTCGCCCTGCTCGGCGCCTCCGGCTGCGGCAAGACCACCACCCTGCGCATGATCGCCGGACTGGAGGAGCCCAGCGGGGGCACCGTCCACCTCGGCGACCAGGACGTGACCGCCCTGCCGCCGTACAAGCGGCCCGTGAACACGGTCTTCCAGTCGTACGCCCTCTTCCCGCACCTCGACATCTTCGAGAACGTCGCCTTCGGCCTGCGCCGGCGCGGCATCAAGAGCGTGCAGAAGCAGGTCGGGGAGATGCTCGACCTCGTCCAGCTCGGCGAGCAGGCACGCAAGAAGCCGCACCAGCTCTCCGGCGGCCAGCAGCAGCGCGTCGCGGTCGCCCGCGCCCTGATCAACCACCCCAAGGTGCTGCTCCTCGACGAACCGCTCGGCGCCCTCGACCTCAAGCTGCGCCGCCAGATGCAGCTGGAGCTCAAGCGCATCCAGACCGAGGTCGGCATCACCTTCGTACACGTCACGCACGACCAGGAGGAGGCCATGACCATGGCCGACCAGGTCGCCGTGATGAACGCCGGCCGGGTCGAGCAACTGGGCGCCCCCGCCGACCTGTACGAGAACCCGCAGACCACTTTCGTCGCCAACTTCCTCGGCACGTCCAACCTCATCGAGGCCGAGGTCGACACCCGCGGCGGCGGCAGTGACGACGTAGCGGTGAAGGCGGCCGGCGACAAGCTGGTCCTGCCCGGCGCCCGCTGTTCCGCGCCGGCCCTGGCGGGCGGCAGGATCCTGGTCGGCGTACGCCCGGAGAAGATCAGCCTCACCCACGCGGACGACGCCGGCTCCATCCCCGAGGGCCGCAACCGCATCACCGGCAAGATCAGCAGCACCAGCTTCATCGGCGTCTCCACGCAGTACGTGGTCGACTGCGCGGCCTGCCCCGAGTTCGAGGTGTACGCGCAGAACATCGACCGCGACGCCCGCCTCGCGCCCGGCGCCGACGTCGTCCTGCACTGGAACCCGGCGCACACCTTCGGTCTGGGCGCCGACCAGGACATCGACGCCGGCGTGGCCGAGGGCGAGGCCGCCTGATGTCCACCCTCACCGAGGCGCCACCGCCGCTGTCCCCGGCCGCACCGGAGAAGAAGCCGCCGCGCAGGCGGGGGCGCTGGACGCCGTACTGGCTGCTGCTGCCCGGCATCCTGTGGCTGGTCGTCTTCTTCGCGGCGCCGATGATCTACCAGGCCTCCACGTCCGTGCAGACGGGCTCCCTGGAGGAGGGCTACAAGGTCACCTGGCACTTCGCCACCTACTGGGACGCGCTGTCCGAGTACTGGCCGCAGTTCCTGCGCTCGGTCGCCTACGCCGCCTCCGCGACCGTGCTGTGCCTGGTGCTCGGCTATCCGCTCGCCTACCTGATCGCCTTCCGCGCGGGCCGCTGGCGCAACCTGATCATGATTTTGGTGATCGCGCCCTTCTTCACCAGCTTCCTGATCCGCACCCTGGCCTGGAAGACGATCCTCGCGGACGGCGGGCCGGTCGTCGGCGCCCTGAACACGCTGCACGTCCTGGACGTCACCAGCTGGCTCGGATGGACGGCCGGCGACCGCGTGCTGGCCACACCGCTCGCGGTGGTCTGCGGTCTGACGTACAACTTCCTGCCTTTCATGATCCTGCCGCTGTACACCTCGCTGGAGCGCATCGACGGACGGCTGCACGAGGCGGCGGGGGACCTGTACGCGAGGCCCTCCACGGTCTTCCGGAAGGTCACCTTCCCGCTGTCGATGCCGGGCGTCGTCTCCGGGACGCTACTCACCTTCATCCCGGCGACCGGCGACTACGTCAACGCGTCCCTGCTGGGATCCGCCGACACCGGCATGATCGGCAATGTGATCCAGTCCCAGTTCCTGCGGGTGCTGGACTATCCGACGGCGGCGGCGCTCTCCTTCATCCTGATGGCCGCGATTCTCGCCATGGTCACCATCTACATTCGCAAGTCCGGGACGGAGGATCTCGTTTAAATGACCTTCGTCAACTGGTTCAAGCGCAATCTGGTCGTGCTCGCCGGACTGCTGACGCTCGCTTATCTCCTGCTGCCCAACGTCATCGTCACGGTGTTCTCGTTCAACAAACCGAACGGGCGCTTCAATTACGAATGGCAGCAGTTCTCCACGGACGCCTGGAAGGACCCGTGCGGTGTCGCCGGACTGTGCGGCTCCCTGTCGCTCAGCCTCCAGATCGCCTTCTGGGCAACGCTCGGCGCCACCGCTCTCGGCACGGCGATCGCCTTCGCGCTGGTCCGCTACCGCTTCCGGGCACGCGGCGCGATCAACTCGCTGATCTTCCTGCCGATGGCGATGCCCGAGGTCGTGATGGCCGCCTCGCTGCTCACCCTGTTCCTCAACATGGGCGCTCAGCTGGGCTTCTGGACGATCCTGATCGCCCACATCATGTTCTGCCTCAGCTTCGTCGTGACGGCCGTCAAGGCGCGCGTGATGTCGATGGACCCGAGGCTGGAGCAGGCGGCGCAGGACCTGTACGCCGGTCCCTTCCAGACCTTCGTCCGGGTCACGCTCCCCATCGCCGCCCCCGGCATCGCCGCCGGCGCGCTGCTCGCCTTCGCGCTCTCCTTCGACGATTTCATCATCACGAATTTCAACGCGGGTTCCACCGTCACGTTCCCCATGTTCGTCTGGGGATCGGCCCAGCGCGGAACGCCCGTTCAGATCAACGTCGTCGGTACGGCCATGTTCGTCATCGCCGTACTGTTCGTTCTGGCCTCCATGGTCATCGGCAACCGCCGAAATCGCCGCAAGGCGTAAACGCACCAGTGCATTAGTGCCTCAGTAGGGAGTTGAAATCATGGCCCCGAGCGCCATGAGCCGCAGCAACGACTGGACGAAATCCCTTTCCGACGCCCAGCCGGTCGCGTACTGGCTGGACGACCCCGGCCGCCCCCGCCCGCAGCCCGCCCTGACCGGCGCCGACACCTGCGACCTGCTGGTCGTCGGCGGCGGCTACAGCGGACTGTGGACCGCCCTGATCGCCAAGGAGCGCGACCCGGGGCGGGACGTGGTGCTGCTGGAGGGCCGCGAGGTGGGCTGGGCCGCCTCCGGCCGCAACGGCGGGTTCTGCGCCGCCTCCCTCACCCACGGCCTGTCCAACGGCCTCACCCGCTGGCCGGACGAGATCCACCGGCTGGAGGAGCTGGGCGCCCGCAACCTCGACGAGATCGAGGCGGCGGTCGCCCGCCACTCCCTCGACTGCGACTTCGAGCGCACCGGCGAGATCGACGTGGCGACCGAGGAGTACCAGGCCGGGGAGCTCAAGGACTGGTACGAGGAGATCCGCGCCAAGGGCCTCGCGGACGGCGTCGAGTACCTGGACGCCGAGGCCGTACGGGAACAGGTCGACTCCCCGACCTTCCGCGCGGGCCTGTTCGACCGCCGGGGCGTGGCCATGGTCAACCCCGCCAAGCTCGCCTGGGGCCTCAAGCGGGCCTGCCTCGGCCTCGGCGTCCGCGTCTACGAGAACACCCCGGCGCTCACCCTGAAGCCGTACGGCGCCGGCATGGCCGTACGCACCCCGTACGGCGGCGTCCGCGCCCGCACGGTCGCGCTCGGCACCAACATCTTCCCGAACCTGGTCAAGCGGGTGCGCTCGTACACCGTCCCGGTCTACGACTACGCCCTGATGACCGAACCGCTCACCGGCGCGCGGCTCGCGTCGATCGGCTGGCGGAACCGGCAGGGCCTCGGGGACAGCGCCAACCAGTTCCACTACTTCCGGCTCTCCGCCGACAACCGGATCCTGTGGGGCGGCTACGACGCGATCTACCCGTACGGCGGCCGGGTGCGCGCCGAGTACGACGACCGCCCGGAGACCTACGCCAAGCTCGCCGGGCACTTCTTCACCTGCTTCCCGCAGCTGGAGGGCGTCCGCTTCACGCACGCCTGGGGCGGCGCGATCGACACCTGCTCCCGCTTCTCGGCGTTCTTCGGCACCGCGCACCAGGGCAAGGTGGCGTACGCGGCCGGGTACACCGGCCTCGGCGTGGGCGCCACCCGGTTCGGCGCCGAGGTGATGCTCGACCTGCTGTCGGGCGAGCGCACCGAGCGCACCGAACTGGAGATGGTGCGCAGGAAGCCGCTGCCGTTCCCGCCCGAGCCCTTCGCCTGGACCGGCATCGCGCTCACCAAATGGTCGCTGGCCCGCGCGGACGCGCACGGCGGCCGGCGCAACCTGTGGCTGCGGACCATGGACAAGCTGGGGCTCGGCTTCGACAGCTGAGCCGCGTACCGGACGTGGGTGTGTGACGCGGATCACCCCAACGAGGCGCCGCGACCCGCGTAATGCCTGCCGGAAGACCTCCCTCTCCCTCGTGACGCATCCCGCGTCCACGAGGAAGAGGGAGGTCTTCACATGCCTGGTGCGAAGACGGCGGTCGCGTGGCTGGCATCCGCCGCACCGGATCCCGAGTCCTGCCGGCGGGAGTGGGAGCGCAACCCACTGGGAGTCGCGCTGCTGCCCGCCGGCAAGGCCTGGGACGTGCTCATCCTGCCGGGCAGGCTCGGCCGTCCGACCCTCGACGTCCTCTCCCGCGTCCTGGACCAACCCGGCCCGGTGCTCGCCGGCGTCGGCGACGCGCGCACGGGCTTCCTCGTGCCGGCCGGCACGGCGTCCCGCTGGCTGGGTACCGGGGTCCGCACTGCGGGACTCGGTACCTGGATCGTGGTGCCGTACCCGGGAGGCCCGGCGTACCCGGCACGCCGGTCGTCCGGCGGAGTCCGCTGGCTGATCCCGCCGGACGGGACCGGCACCCTCACCGATCCGTCGCTCCTCGAACTGGCCATGCACGAGGCGGCGGCGATCCTGGCGGTGGAGGACGGCGGCGGGTGAGGTGCGCGAAGGGTTGACAACGGAATTGGTCTGGACCAAGTTGGGCGCGCTCCACCCTCCTCATCTCCCCCATGTCCGGAGGCACTTGTGGAACGCTCCAGACCGCTCGCCCGTCGGCCCCTCCTCGCACTGCTCACCGCCGCCGCGCTCGCCGCGTCCGGCATGACCGCGCTCTCGTCGGCCGCCCGTGCGGCCGACGCGGACCTCGCCCGCAACGGCGGCTTCGAGTCCGCCCTGGACGGCTGGACCTGCACGGCGGGCACGACCGTGACCTCGCCCGTCCACAGCGGAACCGCGGCCCTGAAGGCCACCCCGGCCGGCGCCGACAACGCCCGCTGCGCACAGACGGTGTCCGTCAAACCCGACTCCCAGTACACCCTGTCCGGCCACGTCCGCGGCACCTACGTCTACCTCGGCGCGAGCGGCACCGGCACCACCGACGTCTCCACCTGGGCCCAGTCCGCCCCCGACTGGCGGCAGCTCACCACCACCTTCCGCACCGGCCCGTCCACCACCAGGGTCACGATCTACACCCACGGCTGGTACGGCACCGGCGCCTACCACGCCGACGACATCTCGCTGACCGGCCCGGGCGGGGAGACGGGCCGGCCCCCGTCGGCCCCCGGCGGTCTGACGTCCGGCTCCGTCACCTCCTCCAGCGTCGCCCTGTCCTGGGCACCCGTCCCGGGCGCCACGAGCTACGCCGTCTACCGCGACGGCGCCAAGGTCCGCACGGTCACCGGCACCTCCACCACCCTCACCGGCCTGACCCCCTCGACGGCGTACGCCTTCCAGGTCGCCGCGGTCAACGACGCGGGTGAGTCTCCGCGGTCGGCCACGGTCACGGCGACCACCACGGAGGGCTCGGCCGGCGGCGGGGGCTCCGACCTCCCGGCCCACGCCCTGGTCGGCTACCTCCACGCCAGTTTCGCCAACGGCTCCGGCTACACGCGGATGGCCGACGTACCCGACAGCTGGGACGTCATCGACCTGGCCTTCGGCGAGCCGACCTCGGTCACCTCCGGCGACATCCGCTTCGAGCGCTGTCCCGTCGCCGAGTGCCCGAACGTGGAGAGCGATGCCGAGTTCAAGGCGGCGATCAAGGCCAAGCAGGCGGCCGGCAAGAAGGTGCTGATCTCCATCGGCGGCCAGAACGGCCAGGTGCGGCTCACCACGACCGCCGCCCGCGACAAGTTCGTCTCGTCCGTCTCCGCGATCATCGACGAGTACGGTCTCGACGGCCTCGACATCGACTTCGAGGGCCACTCGCTGTCCCTGAACGCCGACGACACGGACTTCAAGAACCCGAAGACCCCGGTCATCGTCAACCTCATCTCGGCCCTGAAGACCCTGAAGGCGAAATACGGCGACGACTTCGTGCTGACCATGGCCCCGGAGACCTTCTTCGTCCAACTCGGCTACCAGTACTACGGCACCGGCAAGTGGGGCGGCCAGGACCCGAGGGCGGGGGCGTACCTGCCCGTGATCCACGCCCTGCGCGAAGACCTGACCCTGCTGCACGTCCAGGACTACAACTCGGGCCCGATCATGGGCCTGGACAACCAGTACCACTCCATGGGCGGCGCCGACTTCCACATCGCCATGACGGACATGCTGCTCACCGGATTCCCCGTCGCGGGCGACGCGGCCAACGTCTTCCCGCCCCTGCGCCCGGACCAGGTCGCCATCGGCATGCCGGCCTCCACCAACGCCGGCAACGGCCACGTCTCCCCGGCCGAGGTCACCAAGGCCCTGAACTGCCTGACCAGGAAGACCGACTGCGGCTCCTACGCGACCCACGGCACCTGGCCGGCCCTGCGCGGCCTGATGACGTGGTCGATCAACTGGGACCGTTACTCGAACTGGGAGTTCCAGAGGAACTTCGACGCGTACTTCGGGTGACCGGCGGCGCGGTGCGGCCGGCCACCAGCGCGACCGCGGCCAGCAGCACCGCGCCCAGGCACCAACTCGCCACCACGTCCAGCGGCCAGTGATAGCCCCGGCGCACCAGCCCGTAGGAGGCACCGAGGACGAGGACCGCGCAGAGCGCGACGAGCACGCGGCGGACGGCCGGCGAGCGCAGCGGCCCGAGGAGCAGCAGGGTCGCCGCGCCGTACGCGACGACCGCGGTGGCGGTGTGGCCGGAGGGGTAGTAGCCCACGGCCGGCGGCACCGCCGGGGTGCCGGGGCGGTCGGTCCACGCCTTCAGCGGGGCGACCAGCGCCGGCACCAGGACCAGCGCCAGCGCCCCGGCGAGAGGCGGCAGCCACCAGCGGTCCACACCTTCGGCGCGGCCCTGCCACGCGACGTACGCCAGCGCGGCGGCGAGGACGGGTACGGCCACCTGCACGTTGCCGAGGTCGGCCAGCAGCTCGGAGAGCCGGTCCGGGTGGACGAGCGCCCTGCTCAGCCGCTCGTCCACCCCGATCAGCGGGCCGTCGGCGAGGACCTGCCAGGTGATCAGGGCGAAGAGGAGGAGCAGGACGGGCAATCCGATGACGACGGGGAGCGCGCGAGAAGGCGAGGCGGGCATGACGCCCAGCTTCTCAGGCCCGTCGACGTGCGCGCGAACACCGAAGGGCCGGCACAAGGGGGGGAGTGTGCCGGCCCTTCGGTGAACCACCGTCCCGGGTGCCGAGGCGGTCGTCCTGACCGGAACGCCGCGCGCCCCGGGGGGTATGGGGCGGGCGACCGTCCGATCGGTGAGGAGACCCGGAACCCTCGGGTTCCGGTTGTGTGCGCGAGGCACGACCAGGTCGAAGCTGGGGAGGCCTCGGCCTGAGATCCCGCCCACAGTCCCCTGTGGGCGGGGTGTATCTCTCATCTGCGTAGAACCTACGACAGGGGGTGGGCTCACGACAGGGGCATCGGCGTCCTGCCATCCACCCCGCACACGTTCTTCACACGCTCTGCGGTTCGCCGCGCCAGGCGTGCGAAACGTGGCTCAGATGCGCGTTCGGGCGCCCGCGCACGTGCTCGCCCGGGCGCCCCCTCACGCGCTCGTTCAGAGGCGGGCGAAGCCCTGCTCGATGATGTCGAGGCCCTCGTTCAGCAGGTCCTCGCCGATCACCAGCGGCGGCAGGAAGCGCAGCACGTTGCCGTAGGTGCCACAGGTCAGGACCAGCAGGCCCTCGGCGTGGCAGGCCTTGGCGAGCGCGGCGGTCGCCTCCGGGTTCGGCTCCTTGGTGTCGCGGTCCTTCACCAGCTCGACGGCGATCATCGCGCCGCGGCCCCGGACGTCGCCGATGAGGTCGAACTTCTCGGCCATGGCGGTGAGGCGGGACTTCATGACCGCCTCGATGTTCTTGGCCTTGGCGTTGAGGTCCAGCTCCCGCATCGTCTCGATGGCCCCGAGGGCCCCCGCGCAGGCCACCGGGTTGCCGCCGTAGGTGCCGCCGAGGCCGCCGGAGTGCGCGGCGTCCATGATCTCGGCGCGGCCGGTGACGGCGGCGAGCGGCAGGCCGCCCGCGATGCCCTTGGCCGTGGTGATCAGGTCCGGGACGATGCCCTCGTCCTCGCAGGCGAACCACTGGCCGGTGCGGCAGAAGCCGGACTGGATCTCGTCGGCGACGAAGACGATGCCGTTGTCCTCGGCGAACCGGCTGATGGCGGGCAGGAAGCCCTTGGCCGGCTCGATGAAACCGCCCTCGCCGAGCACCGGCTCGATGATGATCGCGGCCACGTTCTCCGCGCCGACCTGCTTGGTGATCTGGTCGATGGCCTGGGCGGCGGCCTCCGGGCCGGCGTTCTCGGCGCCGGTCGGCCAGCGGTAGCCGTAGGCGACCGGGACGCGGTACACCTCGGGCGCGAACGGACCGAAGCCGTGCTTGTACGGCATGTTCTTCGCGGTCAGCGCCATCGTCAGATTGGTCCGGCCGTGGTAGCCGTGGTCGAAGACGACGACCGCCTGCCGCTTGGTGTACGCACGGGCGATCTTGACGGCGTTCTCGACGGCCTCGGCGCCGCTGTTGAACAGGGCCGACTTCTTGGCGTGGTCGCCCGGCGTCAGCTCGGCCAGCGCCTCGGCGACGGCGACGTAGCCCTCGTACGGCGTGACCATGAAGCACGTGTGGGTGAAGTCGGCGAGCTGCGCGGACGCCTTGCGTACGACGGCCTCGGCGGAGGCGCCGACGGAGGTCACGGCGATGCCGGAACCGAAGTCGATCAGGCGGTTGCCGTCGACGTCCTCGATGATGCCGCCACTCGCGCGCGCGGTGAAGACGGGCAGGACGGAGCCCACACCCTGCGCGACCACGGCCGTGCGGCGGGCCTGCAGCTCCTGCGACTTCGGGCCGGGGATGGCGGTGACGACGCGGCGCTCCTGCGGAAGTGCGGTCATGGGGGCTCCTGGGTCTTGCGCGATCTGTGGGATCTTACGGACGCTTGCCTTCTTTTCTCGCAGGCTAGGACCGGGAGAGGGGGGCTGGCATGCTCCATGTGGGCGTTGTCGGCGGTGTCGGTTGTCCGCGATGGACAGGTGGCGGACGTGGTGGCATACGGACACGTCGATACGGGCCCGGCCGCGTAAGCGGTGAACTCCCCTTGGAAGGGCGTTAGATTGACTCGCTGATGGTGGACGGAGCGGCTGGTCAGGGGGCAAGGGCGATGGACAGCGACGGGAACCGGGACGCGCGGGGTACGCATGCGAATCCGGTGCCGCGTCCGGCGGGGCCTCCCGAGGTGCCGTCGGTACCACCGCGGCCGGTGCGGGAGCCGGGGGTGCCGCCTGTGCCCGACCAGGCTCCCCGGGCCTCGTCCGCAGTCGCCGCCTGGCTCGACGCCGCGCGGCCGGTCGCCCGGCCCGGCATCTGGCGCCACGGCTACCACCGGCCGAAGGAGATCAAGGAGAAGCTGGCGCCGGTCAACGTCGCCGGCCTGCTGATCCCGCTCGTCCTGGCGATCGGCGTCTGGTCCTTCTGGCAGCAGCGGGTCGTCCCCTTCCAGTTCGTCCTGCTGCGGATGTTCACACCGGACGACTGGTGGTGGGGCGGGACGGTGGCTGCGCCCAAGCAGGTCGAGGGGCGGACCGTGGCGCTCCCGGGAGCGGACGCCTTGCTCTTCTACGACGGCCTCTTCTTCGTCGCCCTCGTCGCCGCCGTGGCCGTGCTCGGCAGCTGGCCCGCCATCGTGCGCCACTACGTGGGCCGCCTGCGCCAGCCAGTGCGCGCTCTGGTCGCCGCCCTCCTTGCCCTGCTGGTCCTCAGCCTCGTCTTCCCCGACGCCTTCCCGGGGGCCGACTGGTCCGCGGTGCCGGTCGTCGACCCGCTGCTCTCGCTGACCGTGCTGGTCACGGACGGGTACGACCTGATGGCCTCCGCCGTGTTCACGAACTTCCTGTACACGGTCGTCACGCTGCTCGTGGTGTGGCCGTTCGCCCGCCTCGGCGCCTGGGTCCCGTACGCGCGGGGCCTGCTCGACGCGCGCCGCGGGACCACCGTGCCCGACGCACCCGCCCCCGACCGTCCCCGCTCCCAGTGGCCCGCGCTCCGCGACGCCGGACAGCACGAGGCCGCGGATCTGCTCACCGGCGAGGTCGCCGGCGGCCGGATGAACGACGTCGACTGCACCCGCGTCGAGCACGCGTTCAACGTCGCCCGCGACGGCGCCGCCTTGGCCGCCTTCCGTGACACCGTCCTGCGCCGGGGCGGGGCCGCCTGGACGCACCCCTCCGGGGCCCGCGACCTGCCCCGCCGGGCCGCCCGGCACGACCTGCTCGCCGGGCAGGTGCGGATCGGCCGCTGGGTGGCGGCCGAACGCGCCCCGGCGCCGTACCACGACGCCGGGGCGGCCCTCGGCCCGGACGTGCTCGGCACGTCGCTGCTCGCCGTCGGCCCCTCCGGGTCCGGCAAGACCCGCACCCTCGTCGAGCCGGTGACGGAGGCGCTCGCCCTCCAAGCCCTCACCGGCAGCTGCGCCGTCGTGGCCGTCTCCGCCCCCGGCAGCCCCCTGGGGGCGGACGACGCCTTCGACGTCGTCGTGCGCATCGGGGACCCGTCCTCGGTGTACGACCTAGACCCGTACGCCGAGTCCGACGACCCGGACGAGGCGGCCGCGATCCTCGCCGAGGCGCTGGTGGGCGACCTGGAGGCAGGCACGCAGGGCGCTGCCACGGTGCTGGCCCAGCTCCTGGGCCCCTTCCGGGCGGTGCACGGGCGCTTCCCCTCCCTGCCGGAGCTGCGCGCGCTGCTGGAGGGTGAAGACGCGGCGCTGATCCAGCTCGGGGAGGCGCTCGGCGCAAGCGGCGACGACCTCATGCGCCGCGAGTTCGAGACGCGCGTTCGGCAGACGGGCACCCCGGGCGACGCGGGCCGGGCACTGGCCGACCGGCTGGCGGTGCTGAACCGGCCGGTCTTTGCCGGCTTCTTCGACGGTGGTGGCCCCGGCCGGGCGTTCTCCCTGCGCGCGGTTGCCCAACACCCCCTGCGGGTTCGGGTCGACCTGCCCGAGTGCGGCCACGAGGAGGCCGGCCAGGTCATCACCCGGCTTGTCCTCGCCCAGTTTCACGCCGTCGTCCGCAAGGGCGGGCGGGCGCACTCCGCCTACCTCGTCCTGGACGACGCGACCAGCGCCGTCACTATGGAGTCGGTGCGCCGCATCCAGCGTCTGCGGTCGCAGAACGCGGGCGTGCTGCTCACCCTGCGCAGCATCGGCGAGGTGCCCGAGGCGCTGCACGGCCCGCTCTACGGGGCGGTCGGCTGCCGCATGGCCTTCTGCGGTATCTCCACCTGGGACGGCAGCCGGTTCGCCCAGACGTGGGGCACCGAGTGGGTGGAGACGACGGAGGTCGCCAAGCACACGGTCTTCGCCGACCAGCCGATGACCCGCGCTTTCCACGCGTTGCGCAAGCTCGTGACGGGCAAGGCAGTGACGACGGACGCGGTGACCGTGCGGCAGGTCGAACGCGAGCGCTGGTCGGCATCCGAGCTGGCACACGCCGTGCCCGCCGGGCACGCGGTGCTGTCGCTGACCACGGTCAAGGGCGAGCACGCGCCGCCGCTCCTGGTGGACCTGGGCGGGTGACCCGTCCGGGGCGGGTGCCCGGGGACCGTACAGTGAGGCAGAATCGACACGGGTCGTTCATACGCGGCGGCCAAAAGATCAGCCAAAAGATGTCAGGTGTCTCACAGACCGGACACCTGACACCGCGCACCGCGGACACCCGACACCTCGCACCACTGACGCAGATCCGAAGGCCCAGGCCACTATGCCCCCCACGCTCGCCTCCCTCGTCCACCACTCCGCGCTCAAGCTGACCGTGCGCGCGGGCGAGGACCGCCTCGACGTGCCGGTGCGCTGGGCACACGTCAGCGAGCTCGCCGACCCCGTGCCGTACATGGAGGGCGGGGAGCTGCTGCTGTTCACGGCGCTCAAGTTGGACGCCGCCGACCCCGAGGCGATGCACCGGTACGTGAAGCGGCTCGCGGGCGCCGGGGTGGTGGGGCTCGGGTTCGCCGTCGGCGTCAACTACGACGACATCCCCGAGGCACTGGTCGAAGCGGCCCGGCAGGAGGGGCTGCCGCTGCTGGAGGTGCCGCGCCGCACCCCCTTCCTCGCCATCAGCAAGGCGGTGTCCGCCGCGATCGCCGCCGACCAGTACCGCGCGGTCACCGCGGGGTTCGCCGCCCAGCGCGAGCTGACCAAGCGGGCCCTGACCGACGGCCCGGAGGGGCTGCTGGCCGCGCTGGCCGCCCAGGTCGACGGCTGGGCGGCGCTGTACGACGCCTCCGGTGCCGTCGTCGCCGCCGCACCGGAGTGGGCGGGCCGCAGGGCCGCGCGGCTCACGGCGGACGTGGAGCGGCTGCGCGAGCGCCCCGCACCGGCCTCCTCCGTCGTCGGCGGAGCCGGGCACCCGGAACACCCCGAGAACGCCGACCGCGTCGAACTGCACTCCCTCGGCACCTCCCGCAGGCCCCGCTCCGCGCTCGCCGTGGGCACCGCCGCCGCCCCCGGCACCGCCGAGCGGTACGCCGTCCACTCGGCCATCGCCCTGCTGACGCTCACCACGGAACGCTCGCGCTCCCTGCACGAGGCGGGGCTGCGCATCGACGCCGCCGTACTGCGCATGCTGCTGGCCGGCGAACCGGACCACGCGCGCACGGTCGCCGGGGGCCTGTACGGCGGCCTGCTGGACGCGCCCTTCCGGATGATCGTCGCCGAGTCGGCGTCGGCGTCCGCCGCGCGGGCGCACAACGGGCCGCACGTGCGCGTGCCCGCCGCCAAGACCAGGCCCTCCGCCGCCGCGCTGGCCGCCGCCTGCACCGACGGCGACCCGCTCGGCGCGCTCGCCGAGGTCGTCGAGTCCGCGGCGGCCAGGTCCGGTGAGGCGGTGCTGGCCGTTCCCGATGGCGAGCGGCTCGTGGTGCTGGCCACGGACGGGGGCGCGGCGGTCGCCGCCTGCGTCGAGTACGCCTCGGCGCTGGAGTCCGGCCGCCCGGCACCGGAGCCGACGGCGGGCGGCGACGAGGAGGGCCTGGTCATCGGCCTCTCGGCGCCCTCCGGGCCCATCGCCGCGTCCGCCGCCTACAAGCAGGCCGAGCAGGCCCTGTCGGTGGCCCGACGGCGTGGACGCGTCTGCGTGGAGCACGAGCACCTGGCGGCCGGGTCGGTCCTTCCCCTCCTCGCCGACGACGCGGTACGCGCCTTCGCCGACGGCCTGCTGCGAGCCCTGCGCGACCACGACGCCACCGGCCGGGGCGACCTGGTGGCCTCCCTGCGGGCCTGGCTCTCCCGCCACGGCCAGTGGGACGCGGCGGCGGCCGAACTCGGCGTCCACCGCCACACGCTCCGCTACCGGATGCGGCGGGTGGAGGAGATCCTGGGCCGCTCCCTGGACGACCCGGACGTACGGATGGAGCTGTGGCTGGCCCTGAAGGCGACGTCGGCCGAGTAGCCCGTCCGGCGTGTGAGGACGAGGCCGCCAAGGCCGATGGCGGGGGTTTGAGCGGGGGTCCCGGGCGCGCGCAGGCCCCAGCGACGGCAAGGGGCGGCGGGGGCGAAAACCCTCCACCCCCTGCCCCGGCCACCCGCCCCGGCCACCCGCCCCGGCCACCCGCCCCAGCCACGCCCCCAGGTCCTCGCACATGGCGCCCCCAGGCCCTCGCACATGGCCACAACGTCGAAGCCCCCGCCCCCACCACTACGACTCGGACAAACGCCCCTCCCCGCACCCCGCCCTACCGTGGACCCGCAACCCCCGTACACACCACCACCCCCAACGCGGAAGGGCCGGGACTCCACAATGACTTCCACCCACGCCTTCTGGCTCGCCGGCCGCCAGGCCACCGGCGAGGCCACCTTCGACGTCACGTCCCCCTGGGACGGCAGCCGGGTCGGTACGGTGAGCCTGCCGACCGACGCCCAGGTCGAGGAGGCCGTGGCCGCCGCGTACGCCGTACGGGACGAGTTCGCCGCCACCCCCGCCCACACCCGCGCCGCCGCCCTGGACCACGTCAGCCGGCGCCTGGTGGAGCGCACCGAGGAGATCGCCCGCCTGATCTCCGCCGAGAACGGCAAGCCGATCAAGTGGGCCCGCGGTGAGGTCGGCCGCGCGGTGTCCGTCTTCCGCTTCGCCGCCGAGGAGGCCCGCCGCTTCAACGGCGGCGAGGCCCAGCGCCTCGACACCGACGCGGGCGGCCAGGGCCGCCTCGCCCTCACCCGCCGCTTCCCCAAGGGCGTCGTCCTCGGCATCGCGCCGTTCAACTTCCCCCTCAACCTGTGCGCCCACAAGATCGCCCCCGCGATCGCGGCCGGCGCGCCGATCATCCTGAAGCCGGCGCCCGCCACCCCCCTCTCCGGCCTGATCCTCGGCGACCTGCTCGCCGAGACCGAGCTGCCCGCCGGCTCCTGGAGCATCCTCCCGGTGCCCAACGACAAGATGCCCGCCCTCGTCCAGGACGAGCGGCTGCCGGTCATCTCCTTCACCGGCTCCGAGACGGTCGGCTACGCGATCATGGATTCGGTCCCGCGCAAGCACTGCACCCTGGAGCTGGGCGGCAACGGCGCGGCCGTCGTCCTCGGCGACTGGGCGAGCGACGAGGACCTGGACTGGGCCGCGACCCGCATCGCGACCTTCTCCAACTACCAGGGCGGCCAGTCCTGCATCTCCGTGCAGCGCGTGATCGCCGACGCCGCCGTCCACGACCGCCTGCTGCCGCGCGTCGTAGCCGCCGTCGAGGCCCAGGTCACCGGCGACCCGAACGACGACGCCACGGACGTCGGCCCGCTGGTCAGCGAGGCCGCCGCCGAGCGCGTCGAGGCGTGGGTCCAGGAGGCCGTCGAGGCCGGCGCCACCCTCCACACCGGCGGTAAGCGCGACGGCGCCTCCTACGCCCCGACCGTCCTCACCGACCTCCCGGCCGACACCACCCTCGCCTGCGAGGAGGTCTTCGGCCCCGTCCTCAGCGTGCAGAAGGTGAACGGCGAGGCGGAGGCGTTCGCCGCCGTCAACGACTCCAAGTACGGCCTCCAGGCAGGGGTGTTCACCCACGACCTCCAGACCGCCTTCCGCGCCCACCGCGCCCTCGAGGTCGGCGGCGTCGTCGTCGGCGACGTCCCCTCCTACCGTGCCGACCAGATGCCGTACGGCGGCGCCAAGCAGTCCGGCGTCGGCCGCGAGGGCGTCAGGTTCGCGATGGACGACTACACCTACGAGCGGGTGCTGGTCCTGACGGGGCTCGCGCTCTGACCGGAGCCACACGTAGAAGGCCGACGGCCCGAACCCACTGTGCGGGGGTTCGGGCCGTCGGCGCGTGCCGGCGCGCCGACCGCCGTCGCCACCAGCATGACTACTCCGGGCCGGACCGGATCCGCGCCGCCCTCGCCGCGGCCGGGTTCTCCGGCGTGGCCGTCGACCGGATCGAGGCGTACGGGGCATGGGGCGCGGAGCCGTCGACGCGGCGGAGTTCCCGCTGAACACCGGGCCCGGGCCGGCAATTCCTGAGCCAGGTCGGCACACCCGGGGGCAGGCCCGCGCCCGCCACGCGCTCACCGGCCATCTGCGCCGCCACGAGGCGGCCGACGGCACGGTCCGACTGCGCGGCACGTCCTGGCTGGTCACGGCGGACCGCCCGACAGCCACCGCCTAGGAGCCCGGGGCAATCCCGGCCGGCCCGGAGAGCAGGTCGCGCAGCGTCGCGAAGGACTGGTCCCAGGTCCATTCCGTACGCACCCAGTGCCGTCCCTTCGCGCCCATCTCACGGGCGAGTCCGGGGTTGCGCAGGAGCCTGATCAGACGGTCCGCCGTCGCGGCCACCGAGCTGCCGTCGACGACATGCCCCGTCTCGCCGTCGCGCACGGCGTCCGGGGCGCCGCCCGAGTCGCCCGCCACGACCGGAAGCCCGGACGCGGCGGCCTCCAGGTAGACGATGCCCAGGCCCTCGACCTCCAGGCCGCGCCTGCGCGTACGGCAGGGCATCGCGAACACGTCGGCTGCGGCGTAGAACGGTGGGAGCGCGTCGTGGGGGTGGCCACCGGCGAGGACGACCGAGTCCAGTACCCCCTCGGCCAGGGCCAGTTGACGGAGCGCGGGCGCGTACGGGCCGCCGCCGACCAGGAGCAGGACGGCGTCGGGGACCGCCCTGCGCACCCACGGCAGCGCCTTGATCAGGGTGTCCTGCCCTTTGCGCGGGACCAGCCTGGCAGCGCAAAGGATCACCGGGCGGTGGCCCAGGCCGTACCTGGCTCTGACCGGGCCGCCGTCCAGGGCCGGCCGGAAGGCCGTGGTGTCCACGCCGGGGGCCAGGCGAGCGGTCCGGGTACCGGGCGCGAGGGCCGCCTCGATGGGGCCCCTGGTGCTCGCGCCCAGCCAGGTCAGCGTGTCCACCTCCGCGCCGACGCGGCGCAGCAGGCCCCGGGCGCCGGGGGTGCGGGCCCACCACACCTCGTGGCCGTGGGTGGTGGCGACGGCGGTACGGACACCCGCCGTACGCCGGAGCCGGCCCGCCATCAGACCGAGGGGCGCCGCCGCGCCGAACCACACCCGTTCGCAGCCGTACCGGCGGGCCACGGACGCGGCGTGTGCGGTGGCGCGGGGCGTGGGCAAGAGGGTACGGGCCCGGTGGCGGATCACCGGGTACGGGAAGGAGCCGCCGGCCTCCGCCGAGGCCGCCGGTGCCTCCGGCGGTGCGGGTGCTGTCGGTGCCGAGGTGAACACGACCACCTCGTCGGGCGGGAAACGGTCGGCCAGTTCCCGGACGAAGGTCTCGATGCCGCCCTGCCTGGGCGGGAAGTCGTTCGTGACGATCAGGGTGCGGGCAGGGGGCTGGCTCGTCATGCGACGACCGCCTTCCGCGCGGAGAGGAGGACAGCGGTGCCACGGGCCGCCGACCGGTGGGCCAGGGCGCCCAGCACCAGGGGATAGACCAGGTAGCCGAAGCGCGTCGCCGGCATCAGGGCCGTCGCCAGGCCCAGGCCGAGCGCGAGTCGCCCGGCCGCCGCCCGTACCGTCCACGGGGGGCGCACCGCCAGCGAGAGGGCGATCAGCAGCGCGCCCACCGAGAGGAGCGCGACGGCGATCACCGCGCCGCCGGGGACGTGCACTGCCAGCAGATGTCCGGGCAGCGGACTCGCGGCGGGGGAGGCGGTGGCGGTCAGGCCGAGCGGGAAGGCGACGACGTTCCGGTAGAAGCCGGCGGGGTCGGCGAGGACGAAGGGCAGGACCGCCGCCGTCGCGGTGGACAGGCCCACGGCCGCGCACCGCAGCGCGGACCGGCCACCTCGGCGTACGGCGATCAGGGCGAGGGCCACGGGAAGCGCGGGCCAGGCGGTCCACTTGAGGGCGGCGGCGGCTCCGAGCGCCAGACCTGCCCGGCCCGGACGCCCCTGCCCGGCGAGTGAGACGCCGAGACACATCAGGCCGGCCACCGGCAGGTCGACCCCGCCCACCGCGAGGGGCAGCGCGATCAGTGGGCAGGCGAGCAGCCAGGAGCGGTGCAGTCCGGCAGCGGCGAGGGAGGCGACGAACGCGCCGCCCAGCCACCAGCGGGCATCCCCGGGCAGCACGCCGAAGAGCGCCGTCCCCGGCAGGTAGGGATTGAAGTCGGCCACGGTCGCGGGGTGCGTGACGTACGGCCTGCCGGTCGTGAGCAGCAGCAGCCCCGACCGTTCGACGACGGCGACCTCCAACTGCCCGAGCCCCGCCGCCACCAGGCCGACGAGCGGCAGCACGACGGCCCCCAGCACGGCTGCCGACCGGGCAGCGCGGAGCGGGACGGAGCCGGCCGTCAGGATCGCCGCGACCGCGTACCCCGCGCCCGCCACCCACCCCCACACCCGGTGCGGCCCGAGGCCGGACACCATCGCGAACCCCGGCGCGACGACCGCGCACCCGGCCCACGCGTACCGTTCGACGCGCCTGGCGCCGTACTTCGGGGCATGCTCCCCAAGGCTCTTCCTCATGTCCGTCGACGTTAGGAATCCGCGGGCCGGACGGCGTCAACCGAGGCTCCGCACCTGGGACTCAACCCGTGGTACGACATCCGCGCGCGGAGTCGACCCGCGCGGTGACGCGCGCCTTCGCCCCGGCCGGGATCATGGGCTCATGAGTACGTCGCTTCAGCGGCGGTTCCGCGCCTGGATCGCCGCACCCGCCTACCCCTGGGCCACCGGCGGTGTCCTGACCGCCGGAGCGGTCACCGAGCTGATCGTCATTCCCGGGTCCGTGACGACCACGGTCGGGGTGCTCGTGTCCGCCGCCTCGCTGATGTGGCGGCGGACCTTCCCGCCCGTCGCGATGCTCACCGTCGCGGCGGGCCTCCTCGGGTTCGCCGGGGACGTCAACCTGTACCTCTCGATCATGGCGAGCGGTCTGGTCGGCTGCTACTCGCTCGGCCGGCACCGGATACTGCACCCCGCCGTGACCGTCGCCGGCGGCGCGCTCGGCGCCCTGTGCGTGAACCTGGTGCACATCAACACCTGGTCGCGGATGGAACTTCCGGTGCCCGCGCTCTGGGAGAAGGGCTCGCTCAGCCTGTTCGCCGAGTCGTTCCTGCTGACCGTGGTCATCTTCGGGGCCGTGATGATGGGCGACGCGGTCCGCTCCCGCGAGGAGACCCGCACCGAAAGGCACCAGGCCCAGGCCCAGTTGATCGCGATGGAGCGGCAGCAGGCCGCAGAGGCCGAGCGGGCCGCCATCGCCCGCGAGCTGCACGACATCGTCTCGCACTCGGTGTCGATGATCGCCGTCCAGGCCGAGAGCGCCACCTACACCACACCCGGACTCACTCCCCAAGGCCGTGAGGGCTTCCAGCAGATCGCTACCACGGCCCGCTCCTCGATGGCGCTGCCCGCCGCGTGGGAGCTGTCCGCCTACCGGATCACCCAGGAGGCGCTCACCAACGCACGCAAGCACGCGCCCGGCGCCCGTACGGTGGTGGAGGTCGACTACGGCTCCGACCGGCTGCTCACGCTGCGCATCCGCGACGACGGACCCGCGCCGGACGCCCGTCCGGACCCCGGCACGGGGCCCGGCACGGGCCACGGTCTGACCGGGATGCGCGAGCGGGCCGCGCTGGTCGGCGGCCGGCTCAGCGCGGGCGCGGCACCGGACGGCGGGTTCCTGGTGGAGGCGGAACTCCCCTGGGGGACCGGGTGACACCCATGGCGCGGGAGAAGGAGACACACGTGATCAGGGCACTGGTCGCCGACGACCAGGCGGTCGTACGCACCGGCTTCGTGAACCTGCTGGGCACCCAGGAGGACATCGAGGTCGTCGGCGAGGCCGAGGACGGTGCACAGGCCGTGCGGATCGCCGGTGAGACCCGGCCCGACCTCGCACTCCTCGACATCAGGATGCCGCACATGAACGGTATCGAGGCGGCCCGCGAGATCCTGGCCGCGTCCGGCGGCGCGACGAAGGTCCTGATGCTGACGACCTTCGGGCTCGACGAGTACGTGTACGACGCGCTCGCGGCCGGGGCGGGCGGCTTCCTGCTCAAGGACGCCACGTTTCCCGAACTGCTGCACGCGGTCCGGGTGGTGGCGGACGGCAACGCCCTGCTCTCGCCCGAGATCACCAAGCGGCTGATCGCCGAGTTCGTCCACGCGCGCGCGTCACGGCTGCCCGTCCACTCGGCGGACGACCTCACGGCCCGGGAGACGGAGGTGCTGATCCTGATCGCGCGGGGCCTGTCCAACGCGGAGATCGCGGGCCGCCTCACCATCACCGATCACACGGTGAAGACCCACATCAACCGGCTGTTCGCCAAGCTGGAACTGCGCGACCGGGCCCAGGCCGTGATCGCCGCCTACGAGCTGGGCCTGGTCCGGGCGGGTGGTGAGTCGGGGGCCCGGCGCCGGTAGACACGCGCCGGTGCCGGGCCCCTTCCCCGTGCCGGCTTCCTCCGGACCCTCAACCGGAGAAGCCGACGTGCGCGAGCCGCAGAGAGCCGCGCAGTCCGATGCGGAGATCGTGAACACCCTCGGCCGTCAGCGCGGCGCCGAGTTCCACGTAGTCGTACGGTCCCGGTGTGGGCGCGTCCGGTGACAGCACCGCCAGTACCGGGCCGCCGTCGAGGGCGATCTCCACGGTGCCCTCACTTCCCGCCACCGTCACCGTCACCCCGGTGACCCCCGGGCCGAAGTCGCAGTCCCGGTAGAGCAGTTCACCCGCGCTGCCCGCGCTGCCCGCGCTGCCCGCGCTGCCCGCGCTGCCCGCGCTGCCCGCGCTGCCCGCGCTGCCCGCGCTGCCCGCGCTGCCCGCCA
>NZ_JBIWEF010000018.1:93885-116688 GCF_044762405.1 Streptomyces sp. NPDC097107
CCCGCGCTGCCCGCGCTGCCCGCGCTGCCCGCGCTGCCCGCGCTGCCCGCGCTGCCCGCGCTGCCCGCGCTGCCCGCGCTGCCCGCGCTGCCCGCCACCGGCGTCACCGCGTCGCCCGTGGCCCTGGTCCGGTCGACGATCTCGGTGCCGCTCTGCTCGTCGAAGTCGGCGGCCGCCAGGCCGCGTTCGCGGACCGGGCGCGGCGCGGCGGGCTCGCCGTCGAGTGTCACGGTGGCCGACAGGCGTACGTCCTCGCTGGAGGCGCCCACCAGCAGGGCGTACGGGCCCGGCTCCAGCCGCCACCGGTCGTGCGCGACGTCCCAGAACGCGAAGGCGGTCAGCGGGAGTTCGAAGGACACCCGCGCCCTGGCCCCCGGGGCGAGGGTGATGCGGCGGTGGGCCAGCAGTTCGCGGCGCGGACGGGGGACCGACGGGGCCTCGGCGCGGGCGTAGAGCTGGACCACCTCGTCGGCGGCGACGGCTCCCGTGTTGGTGACCGTGAAGGACACGGACACCTCCCCGTCCGTCACCCGCGCCGCCAGGTCCGCGTACGAGAAGGACGCGTACGACAGACCGTGCCCGAAGGGGAACAGCGGCGTCCCCTCGAAGTACAGATAGGTCTGGCGGCCGCCGATCACGTCGTAGTCGAGCAGGTCCGGCAGGTCGGCGGCGTCCGCGTACCAGGTCTGCGGGAGCCGCCCGGCGGGGGAGACGTCCCCGGCGAGGACCCGGGCCAGCGCGGTGCCGGCCGCCTGGCCGCCGTGCGCGGTCCACAGCGCCGCCGGGAGCACCTCCGCGTCGACGGCGTAGGGGTAGGCGGACACCAGCGTCAGCACGGTGCTCGGGTTGGCGGCGCGAGCCGCGCGCAGCAGGCGTTCCTGGTGGGCGGGCAGCCGCAGGGTCGTACGGTCCTCGGTCTCCCGGCCGTTGATGTGCGGATCGTTGCCGGCCACCACCACGACCACGTCGGCCTCCGCCGCCACCCGCGTCACCGCGTCCTCGCCGCGCTCGGTGACGACCAGCTCGAAGACCTCCGGTGCCTCGTGCTCCGGGGGGACCTCCACGGAGGGGTCCGAGGCGGCAACCTTCACGCCGTCGGCGGCGACATGGACGTGACGACCCGTCCCCGTGTGCCGGAGGAGGTGCCCGTTCCCGTGGGGTTCCAGGCGGAACGTCTCCTGTACGACCCAGCCGCCGGGCTGGTCGGCGGAGGCGCGGAGGTAGCCGTCCTCGGCGACCGAGACGTAGCGGCCGTCGGGTGCGCGCAGGGTGAGGACGCCCTCGCCCCAGTCGACGAGCGCGAGTTCGGTGCCGGTGGCGTCGGTGGTGAGGGGCGGCAGGTCGGTGCGGCCGGCCAGCAGGGCCGGGTCGAGGGCGCCCTCGGTGCCGCGCGCGTCGCCGGGGGAGTCGGGCGACGGGAGCACGTGCAGGAACGTACCGGCGGCGGTCTTGAGCCGGATCCGGTCCACGCCCTCCGCGAAGCTCACGCGCTCGGCGCCGAACCGCTCGTACAGGCCCTCCAGCGGCGTGGAACGGTGGATGAGCGTGCCGCTGTACCAGTCGAGCTTGCACTCGTCGGCGAGCAGCCCGACGACCGCGACCCGGGCGCCGGGGGCCAGCGGCAGCACACCGTCGTTCTTGAGCAGGACGACCGCCTGCTCGGCCGTCTCCAGTGCCAGCGCCCGGTGCTCCGGCGTGTCGAAGCCGGCGGCCGCGGTCTCCGCGATGACGGCGTGCGGGTCGTGCTCCGGGTCGAACTCGCCGAGCCGGAAACGGACCGACAGCTGCCGGCGCACGGCCGCGTCGATGTCGGCCTCGGTGAGCAGGCCCTGGTCGAGGGCGCCCCGTACGCGGGCGACGATCTTCGAGGAGTCCGTGCCGTGGTCGGTGAAGCTGTCCACCCCGGCCCGCAGCGCGGCGGCGGTCGCCTCCTCGTGGGTGTCGAAGTAGTGCTCGGAGTCGACCAGGTTGGAGGGGGCGCCCGCGTCCGAGCAGACCAGGAGATCGTCCTCCGTCCAGGTGCGCAGCTGCCGGTTCAGGTACGGGGAGACGTGGTTGGGACGGCCGTTGACCAGGTTGTACGCCGGCATCACCCCGGCCACCGCGCCCGCCCGGACCGTCTCGCGGAAGGCACGCAGGTCGTACTCGTTCAGGACGCGGGGGCGGACGGACGCCGAGGACGTGTCCCGGTCGGTCTCGTTGTTGTGCGCGAGCCAGTGCTTGAGGACGGGTGCCGTGCGCCAGTACGTCGGATGTTCGCCGCGCAGGCCGCGGGTGTAGGCGGTGGCGATGGCCGAGGTGAGTTTCGGGTCCTCGGAGTAGCCCTCCTCGTTCCGGCCCCACAGGGGGTGGCGCAGCAGGTTCACGGTCGGGGACCAGACGTTGAGGCCGACGCGGTCGTCGCGGGCGCGCATCGCCCGTGCCTCCCTGGACACCGCCTCGCCGACCCGGCGCACCAGGTCCTCGTTCCAGGTGGCGCCGAGCCCCACGGCCTGCGGGAACACGGTCGCCGGGCCCATCCAGGCCACGCCGTGCAGCGCCTCCTGGCCGGTGCGGAAGGCGGCGATGCCGAGCCGTTCCACGGCGGGCGCGAACTGGTGCACAAATCCGGTCTTCTCGTCGAGCGTGAGCCGCGACATCAGGTCGTCGACGCGCTTCGCGAACGGCAGGCGCGGATCACGGAAAGGTGGCGTGGGCGGCGTGGGTGCGGTCACGTGGGGTTCCCCTTGCGATGGAGCGGCCAGACGCTTTCGAAGCGCTTCGATGCTCAGTCGGCCCGGGGGCGGGTGTCAAGCCACTTCCGCGCATCACCTCCGACTTCTCACCGCAACCCATGGGTCACATGAGCTGGTTCGGCCGCCCTCGCCCTCCCGATACCTCGGAGGAATTCTGGAAGCGACTCTTGTGCACCCCCAGGCGTTCACTTAACCTCGCAGCAACATCGAAGCGCTTCGACTACGAGGCTCCCACCCGGAAGTGCACCTGGTCCACCGTGAGGTGCGACGGAACCCGGGCATTCCTCCGACGACCGCTTCGGCTCAGCCAGTTCCACTCGAGACACCGCAGCCGACGGCCACCGCCGGGTGTCCTGGTGTGCCACGAAGGGTTGACGCAATGACGCCGAACGCCGCCTCCGGCCCCAGCCGGAGAAAGTTCCTCGCCTCCACGGCGGTCGCCACCGCAGCGGTGGCGGGAGGGATGCCGCTGCTCTCCGCCTGCGGCGGGGGCGGGAAGGACGACCGCAAGGAGGGGACCACGTCGGGGAAGGACGCGCAGAAGATCCTTCCGGCCTTCGTGGCGTCGAACGTCGTGACGCCGGACATCCCCGCCAAGAACGGATCGGCGGCGGGCTTCACCAAGGCGATCCCCACGGCCGAACTCAAGACGTCGGTGCCGAAGAAGCTGGGCAGCGGCGGCGAGCTCTCGGTCATGGCGCCGTTCTGGGGCACCCCGCCCAAGGGCGACAACCCGTACTACACGGCCATGAACGCGGCCACCGGCGTCGAGGTCGCCTGGCAGAACCAGGACGGCGTCACCTACGACCAGAAACTCGGCGCGGTCCTCGCCTCCAGCGACATCCCCGACGTCGTGGTCGTCCCCGGCTGGAACCTCAACGGCCGCATCCCCAGCGCCGTCAACGCCAAGTTCGCGGACCTCGGCCCCTACCTGTCCGGCGACAAGGTCAAGGACTACCCGAACCTGGCCGCGGTCCCGACCGAGGCCTGGCAGCGCGGCATCTTCGGAGGCGTGCTCCGGGCGGTCCCGATGCCGGCCTCGTACGTCACCGACATCGCGCCGCTCTACCGCAGGGACCTCTTCGGGAAGAAGGGCTACTCCGTCCCGAAGAGCCCCGAGGAGTTCCTGTCCTGGGCCAAGGAGGCCACCGACGCCAAGTCCAAGCTCTGGGCCTGCGACGACATGAAGTGGACGGCGTTCAACATCTTCGGCGTCCTCTCCGGCAGCGACAAGGCGCTGTGGTGGAACCTGGAGGGCGACAAGCTGGTCAACCGCATCGAGACCGACGAGTACCTCGAAGCCCTGGAGTGGACGCGGAAGCTGTACGCCGCCGAGGTGGTCCACCCCGACGCCGTGCAGGGCAAGGCGGGCGGCAACGCCGGCAACCGGCTCACCGCGGGGGAGATCCTGGTCTACAACCAGAACATCTCCGACTGGTGGGGCAAGACGGCCGAACAGCGCACCCAGAACCCGGACTTCGACATCGCCGCGTTCGACATCTTCGGCGCCGACGGCGGCGACCCCACGCTGTGGGCGGTCCAGCCGGCCAACATCTTCACCTTCGTCAGCAAGAAGGCGGGCAAGCAGCAGATCGAGGACTTCCTCGCCCTCTGCAACTACTGCGCCGCGCCGTACGGCACCAAGGAGTTCATGCTCACCGCCTACGGCGTCGAGGGAACCGACTACGACCTGAAGAGCGGCCTGCCGGTCAAGACCCAGCAGGGCGTCAACGAGGTCAACGGCGCCTTCGACTACACCGGCAACCCCGCCCCGTACATCGCCTACCCGGACCTGCCCGAGGTCACCCGGGGCATGGTCGAGTGGCAGCAGCGCATGGGCGCCTTCACCAAGAAGTCCTCCTTCTTCGGGCTGACCGTCACCGAGCCCACCCGCTGGGCCAACCTCGCCGACGACTTCGAGCAGTTGGAGGACGACGTCGTGCGTGGCCGCAAGAAGATCAGCGACGTGCAGCAGGCGGTGTCGGACTGGAAGGAGAAGGGCGGCGACGGCCTGCGGGACTGGTACAGGAAGCTCCTCGACGACAACGGCTCCAACGGCGGCAACGGCTCCACGAACTGACCCCAGGCACAGGCCCGACGGCAAGGAGAAGGCCGTGTCGCACAGCACGGTGCCTCGGAGCAGAACCGAGGCGAAGACCCCCGAGAAGAACCCCGCGACGGATCCGGAGCGGCCCGCCGGGGACAAGGGCGGCAAGCGCGCGGGGAAGCTGAGCCTCCGGCTCAGGTTCAGACGCGACCGCACCCTGATCCTGATGACGCTGCCGGCGCTGCTGCTGGTCCTGGTCTTCAACTACATACCGATCCTCGGCAACGTCGTCGCCTTCCAGGACTACGACCCGTATCTCAGCGAGAACGGCTTCGTGGCCATCTTCGAGAGCCCGTGGATCGGCTTCGAGCAGTTCGAGCGGATCTTCGCGGACTCGGCCTTCTGGCACGCGGTGCGGAACACCTTCGTGCTGTTCTTCCTCCAGCTGGTGCTCTACTTCCCGGTCCCGATCATGCTCGCGCTGCTCATCAACAGCGTGGTCAGGCCCCGGGTCCGGGCGATCGCGCAGGCGATCATGTATCTGCCGCACTTCTTCTCGTGGGTCCTCGTCGTCACCGTCTTCATGCAGATCTTCGGTGGCGCGGGCATCATCGCGCAGACCCTCCGCGAGCACGGCTACGAGGGCTTCGACCTGATGACCAACCCCGAGGTCTTCAAGTACCTGGTCACCGCCGAGACCATCTGGAAGGACGCCGGCTGGGGCATCATCGTGTTCCTCGCCGCGCTCTCCGCCGTCTCCAACGACCTGTACGAGGCCGCCGCCATGGACGGCGCGGGACGCTGGCGGCGCATGTGGCACATCACGCTGCCCGCCCTGCGCCCGGTGATCGCCCTGCTGCTGGTGCTGCGCGTCGGTGACGCCCTCACCGTCGGCTTCGAGCAACTGCTGCTGCAACGACAAGCCGTGGGTGTCGCGGCCTCGGAAGTCCTCGACACCTACGTGTGGTGGAACGGCATCCGCAACCAGGACTTCAGCTACGCCGCCGCCGCGGGCCTCATCAAGGGCGTCGTCGGTCTGGCGCTGGTGCTGACGGCGAACAAGGTGGCCCACCTCATGGGCGAGCAGGGGGTGTACAAGAAGTGAGCGCCGTCCTCGACACACAGGCCGACGACACGACGGCCGACGACACACCGGCCACGAGGAAGCCCGGCCCCTGGGCCGCCCCGCCGCGCCCGGTGTGGGAGGAGGAACCCTCCAGGGCCGGACAGGCCGGCAAGGGCCTCGTCCTGACCCTGGCCTGCCTGGGCATCGTCTTCCCGCTGTGGATCGTCGTCGTCACCAGCCTCCAGTCGAAGAAGACCATCGACGAGGCCGGCGGCCTGGTGGTGATCCCCAAGGGCATCACCTTCGTCGCCTACCAGGAACTCCTGGGCGGCGGACAGGTCCAGCGCGCCGCCCTGGTCAGCATCGGCGTCACCGTGGTCGGCACGCTGTTCAGCATGGCGGTGTCCGTGCTGAGCGCGTACGGCCTGTCGCGCAGCGGATCACTCGGGCACCGCTGGCTCCTGATGGCCCTGCTCACCACGATGTTCTTCGGGGCCGGTCTGATCCCGACCTATCTGCTGGTGCAGGCGCTGGGGCTGACGGACACCTACCTGGCGCTGATCCTGCCCAGCGCGGTGAGCGTGTTCAACATCCTGGTGCTGCGGGCGTTCTTCATGAACATCTCGCAGGAGCTGATCGACAGCGCCCGCATCGACGGCGCCGGCGACTGGCGCATCCTGTGGAAGATCGTGATGCCGCTCTCCCGCGCGGTCCTCGCGGTGATCGCCCTCTTCTACGCCGTGGGCTACTGGAGCGCCTGGTTCAACGCGTCGATCTACCTGACCGACCAGGACATGATGCCGCTCCAGAACGTCATGATCCAGCTGGTGCAGAAGCAGGAACGACCGGTCGGGCTGTCGGCGCAGGTCAACACGGGGGAGTTGTCCGCACTCGCGATCCAGATGGCGGTGATGGTCATGGCACTGCTGCCGGTGGCCGTGCTGTCGCCGTTCGTCCAGCGTCACTTCAAGAAGGGGATGCTCACGGGGGCGGTCAAGGGCTGACCCGCGAGCTGTTGCGCGGCTTGCGCGATGTCCTCGGCCGCGGTGCCGCGGTGCCGCGGTGCCGCCGGGGCTTGTCGCGCCCTCGCGCCGGAGCCGCGTGCCGACACGGCCCCGCGCCCCCGAGTTGCTGTCCCTCCGACTCTCGCAGAACGAGGTATGTCATGCGCATGTCCCCCCTGAGCCGGCGTGCCGTACTCGCCGGGACCGCGGCCGCCGCCGCGCTCACCGCCGTCCCGTTCACCCCCGGGCGCGTCCAGGCCGCCGAGCACCCCGACGGAGCCCGTCCCTACCGCTGGCGCAACGTCGTCATCGGCGGCACCGGCTTCATCACCGGTGTCCTGTTCCACCCCCGCGTCCGCGAGCTCGCCTACGCCCGTACCGACATCGGCGGCGCCTACCGCTGGGACGACCGGGCCGCCCGCTGGGTGCCGCTCCTGGACCACCTCGGCTGGGACGACTGGAACCTCCTGGGCGTCGAGGCGATGGCCGTCGACCCCGCCCACCCGGACCGGCTCCACCTGGCCTGCGGCACCTACTCCCAGGCGTGGTCGGGCAACGGCGCCATCCTGCGCTCCGAAGACCGCGGCGCCACCTGGCAGCGCACCGACCTCACCGTGAAGCTCGGCGCCAACGAGGACGGCCGGGGCACCGGCGAGCGGCTCCTGGTCGACCCGCGCGACAGCGACACCCTGTGGCTGGGCACCCGGCATGACGGCCTCTGGAAGTCGACCGACCGGGGAGCCACCTGGGCCCCCGCCACCGGCTTCCCGGCCACCCCGAGCACCACCGGCCAGGGCGTCACCCTCCTCGTCGCCGCCCGCCGCACCGTCTACGCCGGCTGGGGCGACGCCGACGGCACCGCACCGAACCTCTTCCGCACGCCCGACGGCACCACCTGGCAGCCCGTCCCCGGGCAGCCCTCCGGCACCGCGGCCAAGGTCCCGGTCCGCGCCGCGTACGACCGGCACACCCGTGAGCTGTACGTGACGTACGCCGACGCGCCGGGCCCGAACGGCCAGTCCACCGGCAGCGTGCACAAGCTGCGCACGTCGAACGACCGTTGGACCGAGGTCACGCCCGTCGAGCCCGGCGGCACCACCCCCGACGGTGCCGCCGACGGCTTCGCCTACGGCGGAGTCGCCGTCGACGCCCGCCGCCCCGGCACCGCCGTCGTCTCCACCAACAACCGCTGGGCCGCGGTCGACACCCTGTACCGGACCACCGACGGCGGCCGCACCTGGACGTCCCTGAAGGACTCGGCCGTCTTCGACGTCTCCGAGACCCCTTACCTGAAGTGGGGCGAGGAGCAGCCCAAGTTCGGCTGGTGGATCCAGGCCGTCGCCCTCGACCCGTACGACTCGAAGCACCTCGTGTACGGCACCGGCGCCACCCTCTACGGCACCCGCGACCTCAGACGCTGGGCCCCGCAGATCCGCGGCCTGGAGGAGGCGTCCGTGACCCAGCTGGTCTCGCCCCCGGTCGGGAGGGCACACCTGCTCAGCGGGTCGCGGGACATCGGCGTGATGTACCACGAACGGCTCACCGCGTCCCCGGCGGGCGGCATGGCGACCAACCCCGTGTCCGGGTCGGCGACGGGACTCGCGCAGGCGGCGCGCAGACCGGCGTACGTGGTCCGGGCGGGCTGGGGAGACCACGGCAACGGCGCGTACTCGCACGACGGCGGCATCACCTGGGCACCCTTCGCCTCCCAGCCCGGCATCGCCAAGGACGCGCCGGGACCGATCGCCACCAACGCCGACGGCAGTGTGCTGCTGTGGTCCTTCGTGCACTGGGACGGCACGAGGTACGCGGCTCACCGCTCGGCGGACAACGGCACGACCTGGTCCGAGGTCCCCTCCTTCCCGAAGGGCGCCACGCCGGTCGCCGACCCGGCCGACCCGACGCTCTTCTACGCGTACGACACCGACACGGGAACGCTACTGGTCAGCACCGACAGCGGCCGTTCCTTCACCCGTCGTGCGGCCGGACTGCCCGCCGGAGACAGCCAGTTCAAGCTGGTCGCGGCGCCCGGCCGGTCCGGCGACCTGTGGCTGAGCACGAAGTGGAACGGCCTGCACCGCTCCACCGACGGCGGCGTCACCTTCACCAGGGTCGACAGCTGCCGGGCCTCCCACACCCTCGGCTTCGGCAAGGCCGCCGACGGCGCCGGCTATCCGGCGATCTACCAGGTCGGCTCCACCGAGGCCATCACCGCCGTCTACCGCTCCGACGACGAGGCGAGGAGCTGGACGCGGATCAACGACGACCAGCACCAGTGGGGGTGGACCGGCGAGACGATCACCGGCGACCCCCGCGTGCACGGCCGCGTCTACCTCGCCACCAACGGACGCGGCGTCCAGTACGGAGAGCCCCGCTGATGCCCAACCTGTCGGACACCACCCGCCACCGCATCCTCTACGGCGGCGACTACAACCCCGAGCAGTGGCCCGAGGAGACCTGGCACGACGACGTCCGCCTGATGAAGGACGCCGGCGTCAACTCCGTCACCCTCGGCGTCTTCTCCTGGTCGAGACTCGAACCACGCCCCGGCGTCCACGACTTCGGCTGGCTGGACCGCCTGATGGACCTGATGCACGCAGGCGGCATCGGCGTCGTCCTCGCCACCCCCACCGCCTCGCCCCCGCCCTGGCTGGGGCACCTCCACCCGGACACCCTGCCCCGTGACGAGGACGGCCGCACCGAGTGGTGGGGCGGCCGGCAGCACTTCTCGCACTCCAGCGCCGCCTACCGCCGCCACGCCGCCGCCGTCACCGAGGCCCTGGCCGTCCGCTACGCCGGCCACCCCGCCCTCACCATGTGGCACATCAACAACGAGTACTGCACCTACGACCACGGCGACGAGGCCGCCACCCGCTTCCGCCGCTGGCTCCAGGACCGCTACGGCACCCTCGACGCCCTCAACACCGCCTGGGGCACCGCCTTCTGGAGTCAGGGCTACGGCGACTGGGCCGAGATCCTGCCCGCTCGCCGCACCCATTACCTGAAGAACCCGACCCAGGTCCTCGACTTCCGGCGCTTCACCTCCGACATGCTCCTGGAGTGCTACGTCGCCGAACGCGACATCGTCCGCCGCCACACCCCGCACCTGCCGGTGACCACCAACTTCATGCCGCTCTGGTCCGGCCAGGACGCCTGGCGCTGGGCCGAGGAGGAGGACGTCGTCTCCGTCGACCTCTACCCCGACCCGCGCGACCCGTTCGGCGCCCAGGAAGGCGCGCTGGTCCAGGACATGACCCGCTCCCAGGCACGCGGCCCGTGGATGCTCATGGAACAGGCGGCCGGTCCCGTCAACTGGCGCGGCGTGAACCACCCCAAGCCGCCCGGCCTCAACCGCCTGTGGTCCCTCCAGGCGGTCGCCCGCGGCGCCGACGCCGTCTGCTACTTCCAGTGGCGCCAGTCGAGGCAGGGCGCCGAGAAGTTCCACTCCGGGATGGTCTCCCACGCGGGTGCACAGGGCCGTACGTACCAGGAGGTCAAGCGGCTCGGCGCCGACCTCGCGAAGCTCGGCCCGCACGCGGCGGACAGCACGGTCACCGCCGACGTCGCCGTCCTGCACGACTGGCACTCCTGGTGGGCCGGCGCCCAGGACGGCCGCCTCTCCACCCGCTTCGACTACACCGACGTCCTGCGCGCCTGGCACCGCGCACTGTGGGGAGCCCACCTCACCACCGACTTCGCCCACCCGGAACACGACCTGACCCCGTACAAGGCGGTCGTCGTACCCCAGCTCTACGCGCTCACCGACACGGCGATCGACAACCTCCTCGCCTACGGGCGCGGCGGCGGCACCCTCGTCTGCGGCTTCCTCACCGGCGTCGCCGACGAGGACGACCGGGTCAGGCCCGGCGGCATGGACGCCCGGCTGCGCGCGCTGTTCGGCATCCGCACCCTGCACGAGTGGTGGCCTCTGGAGGCGGACGAGACGGCCGCCTGCGACGGCTTCCGGGGCACCCTGTGGTCGGAGGAGATCGAGCCCGACGGCACCGCCACCGAGACCGTCCGCTACAAGGGCGGCGAGCTGGACGGACTCCCGGCCGTCCTGCGCAAGGGCCGCGCCTGGTACCTCTCGACCCTCCCGGAGCCGGACGCGCTGCGCGAGCTGCTCGCCCGCATCGCCGCCGACGCGGGTGCCCGGCCGGTGCTCGACGGACTCCCGGCCGGCGTCGAGGCCGTACGCCGCGGTGACCTGCTGTTCCTCCTCCACCACGGTCGCGACCCGGTCACCGTCGACGTCCCCGGCACCCACCGCGACCTGCTGATCGACGCGACCGTCACCGACCGCGTCACCCTCGGCCGCTACGGCGTGGCGGTCCTCACGGAGCCGGCCTCATGACCAGTACGCCGGTACACGGCACCTGGGAGCCCGAACCCGCCGCCCGCTGGGAGGACGCCTTCCTGAGCGGCAACGGCCACCACGGCGCCCTTGTGTTCGGCGATCCGGACGCCGACCGGGTCATCGTCACCCACCACACGCTCGTCCGCCCGAACGGCGACGACGAACACCGCCGCCCGCCCCGGCTCGCCGCCGGACTCCCCGCCCTCCAGGACCGCCTGCTGGCCGGGGACACGACCGCCGCCGAGGGCTTCACCGACGGCCGCCCGCTGCAATGGGTACGCCCTTTCCACCCGGCCTTCCAGCTGCGCCTGAACAGACCGCCCGGCGACACCCGCGCCGCCTACCGCCGCTCGGTCGACTTCACCACCGGGGAGACGACCGCCACCTGCTCCACCTGGACCAGCCGCGTCTTCGTCTCCCGCGCCGACGACGTGATCGTCCAGCACGTCACCGCCCCGCACCTCACCCTCGACCTGTCGCTCGACCCCCGTCTCCCCGGCGCCCCCGCCGGGCTGGGCGTCGGCCACGGCGCCGTCCTCACCCCCGAGGGCGCCCTGCTCAGCCTGCGCGCCCGCTACCCCGGCAGCGACCTGGCGTACACCGGCGTCACCCTGGTCGCGGTCACCGGCGGCACCACGAAGCTGGTTCCGCCCGGCGTGCTCGTCGAGGGCGCCACGGAGGTACTGCTCCTCACCCGGGTGCGCCGGCACACCGGCGAGCTGGACGTGGTCACCGAGGGCCGGGCCCTGCGCGACCTGCCGGAGGGGACGTCGTACGAGGGCCTCCTCGACCGCCACCTCGCCCTCCACCGCACCGCCTACGACCGCGTCACCCTCGACCTCGCCGCCGAGCCCACCGAACGCGCCCTGCCGGGCTCCGCGCTGCTCGCACGCCCCGGCGGCACGGCCCTCCCGGAGCGCCTGTTCGCCGCCGGCCGCTACCACCTCCTGTCGGCCAGCGGCATGCTCCCGCCCCGCCTCACCGGCCTGTGGACCGGCGACTGGAACACCGCCTGGTCCGGGGCGTTCACCACCAACGCCAACCTCAACCTCCAGACCGCCTCCGCCGTGGCCGCCGCCCTCCCCGAGGTCACCGAGGCACATGCCGCCCTGGTCCACGGGCAGCTCCCGGACTGGCGGGACAACGCCCGCGCGATCTTCGGCACCCGAGGCGTCGTCGCGCCCTCGCACACCGACGGCGAGTGCGGGCACACGTACCACTTCAGCCGCGAGTACCCGCTCCACCTGTGGACCGCAGGCGCCGACTGGCTGCTCAAGCCCCTCGTCGACCACGACGAGACCCGCGGCGACCGCGACCCCCGTACCACCGCCGTGCTCGCCGAAGTCGCCCTGTTCTACGAGGACTTCCTCACCCGGACCGACGACGACGGGCACGCGGTCGTGGTCCCCTCCTACTCACCCGAGAACCGCCCCGCCAACGCCGGCTGGGGCACCGTCGACGCGGCCATGGACCTCTCCGCCGCCCGGCACGCCCTGCTGACCGCCGCCGACCGCCACCCCGAGCACGCCGACCGCTGGCGCGCCCTCGCCGACCGCCTCCCACCGCACCGGGCCAACGCCGACGGCGCCCTGTCGGAGTGGGCGTGGCCGGGCCTGGCGGACAACTACGACCACCGCCACCTCAGCCACCTCTACGGCGTCTGGCCGCTCGACGAGATCAACCCGTACGACACCCCCGCCCTCGCCGAGGCCGCCCACCGCGCCCTCGCACTGCGCGGCGCCGAGAACGACTCCGCCCACGGCCACCTCCACCACGCCCTGATCGCGGCCCGCCTCCGGGACGCCGAACGGGTCGCCCACGCCCTCGGCCAGGTGCTCGACGGCGACTTCTTCCACGCGTCGCTGATGAGCGCGCACTACCCCCACCGCGACGTGTACAACGCGGACGCCGCGCACGCCCTGCCGGCCGTGCTCATCGAGATGCTCGTGCAGTCCACCCCCGACCGGCTGGTCCTGCTCCCCGCGCTCCCGGAGAGCTGCCGCGAGGGCCGGCTCACGGGCGTACGCACCCGGTTCGGAGCGGAGCTGGACCTCGGCTGGACGGCCGACGGCACGGTGACGGCCGTCCTGCGCCCGGGCCGCACCCACCGCATCGAACTGAGGACTCCCTCCGGCGCCGAACCGCTCGACCTGGCCGCCGGAGAGGACCGCGTCATCAGCGTCAAGGCGCGGTAGCAGCACCGCAACTCCCCCCACCCATGGAAGGAACCCCATGGCACCACGCAACCGCACTCTGACCGCCCTGCTGGCCCCGGCCCTCGCCCTCGGTGTCACCGTCGGCCTGGCCTCGGCCCCCGCCCAGGCCGCTGTCTGGAACTCCTGCGACCAGTGGGGCAACACGAGCCTGAACGGCTACACGCTCTACAACAACATCTGGGGCTCCGGCGCCGGCAGCCAGTGCGTCTGGGCCAACTCCGGCACCAACTGGGGCGTCTGGGCCGACCACCCCGACACCGGCGGAATCAAGTCCTACCCGAACGCCAAGAAGGTGATCAACAAGCCCATCGCCTCCCTCGGTTCGCTGAGCAGCAGCTACAACGTCACGGTCCCGTCGTCCGGCGCGTACAACACGTCGTACGACATCTGGGACACGGACTACGACTACGAGATCATGCTCTGGGTCAACCACAACGGGGCCGTGGGCCCGCTCGGCAGCCCGCAGGGGTCGGTCAGCCTCGGCGGCCACTCCTGGAACGTCTACAAGGGGGACAACGGCGCCAACGAGGTCATCTCGTTCCTGCGCACCTCGGACTCGAACTCCGGCACCGTCGACATCCTGCCGATCCTGAAGTGGATCAAGGACACCAAGGGCTGGATGGGCAACGAGACCATCGGTGACGTGCAGTTCGGCTACGAGATCACCTCGTCCGCCGGCGGCCTCGACTTCCGCACCAACAACCTGACGGTCAGCGGCGGCTGACCCCGTACCGCAGCACGGCCGAGGGGCCGGCCCCGCCCGGGACCGGCCCCTTCGCCCACCCCGCGCTCACTCAGCGACCGGCAGCCGCGCCCCGTCCCGCAGGAACAGCGGAATCCGGTCCAGCGGCGCGTCCACCGTCACGGACACCCCGCCCTCGTACGACTCACCCGTCCACGCGTCCGTCCACCGCGCGCCCGCCGGAAGGTACGCCGTCCGGACCGTGGCGCCCGCCGTCAGCACCGGCGCGACCAGCAGGTCCCGGCCGAAGAGGTAGGCGTCGCCCACCGGCCAGGCCGCCGGGTCGTCGGGGAACTCCAGGAACAGCGGCCGCATCACCGGCAGCCCCTCCTCGTGCGCCTCGCGCATGACGTCGAGCACGTACGGCTTCAGCCGCTCGCGCAGCCGCAGGTACTTCCCGAGGATCGGGTACGCCTCCTCGCCGTACGACCACACCTCGTTCGGGCCGCCGGTCATGTCCGGGCCCAGCGGCATGCCCGGGTCGCGGAAGCCGTGCAGCCGCATCAGCGGGGACAGCGCGCCGAACTGGAACCAGCGGATCAGCACCTCCCGGTACGCCGGGTCGTCCGGGTCGCCGCCGTGGAATCCGCCGATGTCCGTGTTCCACCAGGGGATGCCGGACAGCCCGGTGTTGAGACCGGCGGCGATCTGGCGGCGCAGGGTCGCGAAGTCGGTGCCGATGTCCCCGGACCAGAGCGCGGCGCCGTGGCGCTGACTGCCCGCCCACGCCGAGCGGTTGAGGGTGATCACCTCGTCCACGCCGGAGGCGCGCAGGCCCTCGTCGAAGGCCCGGGAGTTCTCGGCCGGGTACAGGTTCCCGACCTCCGGGCCCGGACCGGCCCAGTAGCGCAGGTTCTCCGGGAAGCCCGGTCTCAGCTCGGGCTCGCAGGCGTCCAGCCAGAAGGCCGTGATGCCGTACCGGTCGAGGTAGTTCTCCCTGACCTTCGACCACACGAACTCGCGGGCCTCGGGGTTGGTGGCGTCGTAGAAGGCCACCTGGACCGTCGACGCGACCTGCTTGTCCGGCCAGTCGGCGTGCGCCATCGGGCCGTACTGGGTGCCGATGAAGTAGCCGCGCTGTTCCATGACCGGGTGGTTCTCGCTCAGCGGGGACACCGACGGCCAGACGCTCACCACCAGCTTGATGCCCAGCTCGTCCAGCTCACGGACCATGGCCGCCGGGTCCGGCCACTCGGCCGGGTCGAACTTCCACTCACCGAGGTGCGTCCAGTGGAAGAAGTCGCAGACGATGGCGTCGATGGGCAGCCCGCGCCGCCTGTACTCCCGGGCCACGGCGAGGAGTTCGTCCTGCGTGCGGTAGCGCAGCTTGCACTGCCAGAAGCCCGCCGCCCACGCGGGCAGCATCGGCGTCCGGCCGGTCACCGCGCTGTAGCGGCGCTGCGTGTCGGCCGGGGTGCCGGCCGTGATCCAGTAGTCGATCTGCCGGGCCGAGTCGGCGACCCAGCGGGTGCCGTTGTGGGCCAGCTCCACGCGGCCGATGGCCGGGTTGTTCCACAGCAGCGTGTAGCCGCGGCTGGAGGTGAGGACCGGGACGGAGACCTCGGCGTTGCGCTGGACCAGGTCCACGACCAGGCCCTTCTGGTCGAGGCGGCCGTGCTGGTGCTGGCCGAGGCCGTACAGCTTCTCGTCGTCGTAGGCGGCGAACCGCTGCTCCAGCCGGTGCTGCCCGCCTCCGACGGCCGTGTACAGGCGCGGGCCGGGCCACCAGAAGTGGGCGGGGTCCTCGGCCAGCAGCTCACCACCGTCCGCGGTCCGTACGAAACGCACCTGCCCCTCGGGGCCGACCTCCACGGACAGCGCTCCGACGGTCAGCGAGCCGTGTCCGTCCTCGATCTTGACGGTGCTCTCGGTCGCCGGTGCCTCGGCGAGGAGTGCTCCCGGCAGCCCCTCCAGCACCGGGCCGCCGAGCCGGGCCCGCACCCGGACCGCGTCCGGCCCCCACGCCTCGATCCGGACGGTCTCCTGACGGCCGCTCCACTCCAGCACGCCGTCCCGCTCGCGGAACGTTCCGACGGTGGGGGAGGACTGGGCGAGGCTGACCTTTGGCGGTATCTCGGCAGGCTGGTTCACGGAAGCGGCTCCTGTGGGAGTGCGGGGAGAACGGGGGCTACTGAGAGAGCAGGGAGGCACTGGGAGAGCGGGGGGCTACTGAGGGAGCGGAGAACTACGACCCGACGGGCGCCGGGCCCGAGCTGGCCCGGACCGTCAGTTCCGGCGCGAGCAGCACGACCTCGTCGCTCCCGCGCCCGTCGAGCTTGGCGACCAGCTGCTGTACGGCGTGCCGGCCCATCTCCTGCGCGGGCACGGCGACCGACGTCAGCCGCACCGAGGCCTGGACGGCGACCTGCTCGGGGCAGACCGCGACCACCGACACGTCCTCGGGCACGGCCCGGCCCTGCTGGCGCAGCAGGGCGAGCAGCGGCTCGACCGCCGACTCGTTCTGGACGACGAACCCGGTAGTGTCCGGGCGTTCGTCGAAGACGCGGGCGAGGGTCGCGGCCATCGCGTCGTACCCGCCCTCGCAGGGGCGGTGCAGCAGCCGCAGCTCCAGCTCCCGCGCCCGGGTGCGCAGCCCGTCGAGGGTGCGCTCGGCGAAGCCCGTGTGCCGTTCGTAGACCGCGGGCGCTTCGCCGATGACCGCGATGTCGCGGTGCCCCAGCTTCGCCAGATGCTCCACGCACAGCGCGCCGGTCGCCCGGAAGTCCAGGTCGACGCAGGTCAGCCCGGTGGTGTCGGCGGGCAGGCCGATCAGCACGGACGGCTGGTCGGTGCCGCGCAGCAGGGGCAGCCGCTCGTCGTCGAGTTCGACGTCCATCAGGATCATCGCGTCGGCGAGCCCGCTGCCGGTGACGCGGCGCACCGCGTCGGGGCCCTCCTCGCCGGTGAGCAGCAGGATGTCGTACCCGTGGGTGCGCGCGCTGGTCGCGACCGCGATGGCGATCTCCATCATGACCGGCACGTACATGTCGGTGCGCAGCGGGATCATCAGGGCGATGATGTTCGACCTGCTGCTGGCCAGGGCGCGGGCACCCGCGTTCGGGTGGTAGCCGAGCTTCCGGATGCTCTCCTCGACCCGCTGCCGGGTGGTGGTGGAGATGGACCGCTTGCCGCTCAGGACATAGCTCACCGTGCTGGCCGAGACTCCGGCGTGCTGGGCGACCTCGGCGAGGGTGACCATCCAGCTCTCCAAGCAATGTGAAGCGCTTCGACAGCGCGCGGGGTGGACAGAGGCGGGCGAGGGTGGTTCGACATTAACGTCAGCGGGAGTGGGTGTCCATAGGCTGTCGAAGCGCTTCGACGCCCTTCTTTCCCGTCGTTCCGCCGCCGCCCCCCTTCCCCGGCATCGGCCGAACGGCCGCACGAAGGGTGGTGGGGCCGCCCGGGATCGGGTACATACGATCGGGTAGCACCGACTAGTAACGTACGTCCGCAACTTCGCGTATGACGAACCGTCGCGATCTTCGTGGTCGTACTTCCCCCCGATGCCGATTCGCGGCGAGGTGAGCCTCATGTCCGCACCAACCACCCCCTCCTCCCGACCCACCGTCACCGAACGCGAGGCCCGCGAGGTCGCGGAGGCGGCCCGGGAACAGGACTGGCGCAAGCCGAGCTTCGCCAAGGAGCTGTTCCTCGGCCGCTTCCGCCTCGACCTCATCCACCCCCACCCGCTCCCGGCCGACGAGGACGTCCAGCGCGGCGAGGAGTTCCTCGCCAAGCTGCGGGACTTCTGCGAGACGAAGATCGACGGGGCCGTGATCGAGCGCGACGCGCGGATCCCGGACGAGGTGATCACCGGGCTGAAGGAGCTGGGCGCCTTCGGCATGAAGATCGACACCAAGTACGGCGGCCTCGGCCTCACCCAGGTCTACTACAACAAGGCCCTCGCCCTGGTCGGATCCGCGAATCCCGCGATCGGCGCGCTGCTCTCCGCCCACCAGTCGATCGGCGTGCCGCAGCCGCTGAAGATGTTCGGCACGCAGGAGCAGAAGGACACGTTCCTGCCGCGCTGCGCCCGCACCGACATCTCGGCTTTCCTGCTGACCGAGCCGGACGTCGGCTCGGACCCGGCCCGCCTGGCCACCACCGCCGTCCGGGACGGCGACGACTACGTCCTCGACGGCGTGAAGCTGTGGACGACCAACGGCGTCGTGGCCGACCTGCTCGTCGTGATGGCACGCGTCCCGAAGTCCGAGGGCCGCAAGGACGGCGGTGGCGGCAAGGGCGGCATCACCGCCTTCGTCGTGGAGGCCGCCTCCGAGGGCGTCACGGTCGAGAACCGCAACGCCTTCATGGGCCTGCGCGGCCTGGAGAACGGCGTCACCCGCTTCCACCGCGTCCGCGTCCCGGCCGCCAACCGCATCGGCCCCGAGGGCGCCGGGCTCAAGATCGCCCTGACCACCCTCAACACCGGCCGGCTCTCGCTCCCCGCCATGTGCGTCGGCGCCGGCAAGTGGTGCCTGAAGATCGCCCGGGAGTGGTCCGCGGTGCGCGAGCAGTGGGGCAAGCCGGTCGCGCTGCACGAGGCGGTCGGCTCGAAGATCTCGTTCATCGCGGCGACGACCTTCGCCCTGGAGGCGGTCCTGGACCTGTCGTCCCAGATGGCGGACGAGGACCGCAACGACATCCGCATCGAGGCCGCCCTCGCCAAGCTCTACGGCTCCGAGATGGCCTGCCTGATGGCCGACGAGCTGGTCCAGATCCGCGGCGGCCGCGGCTTCGAGACCGCGGCCTCCCTCGCCGCCCGCGGTGAGCGCGCGGTGCCCGCCGAGCAGATCCTGCGCGACCTGCGCATCAACCGGATCTTCGAGGGCTCCACCGAGATCATGCACCTGCTGATCGCCCGCGAGGCCGTCGACGCCCACCTCTCGGTCGCCGGCGACCTGATCGACCCCGACAAGACCCTGTCGGACAAGGCGCGGGCGGGCGCACAGGCGGGCGTCTTCTATGCCAAGTGGCTGCCGAAGCTGGTCGCCGGACCCGGTCAGCTCCCGCGCTCCTACGCCGACTTCCACCCGTCCGGCCACCCCGACCTGTCCGGACACCTCCGCTACGTCGAACGCACCGCCCGCAAGCTCGCCCGCTCCACCTTCTACGCCATGTCCCGCTGGCAGGGCCGGATGGAGACCAAGCAGGGCTTCCTGGGCCGGATCGTCGACATCGGCGCCGAGCTGTTCGCGATGAGCGCCGCGTGCGTGCGCGCCGAGCACCTGCGCGCCGAGAGCGACCACGGCCGCGAGGCCTACCAGCTCGCCGACGCCTTCTGCCGCCAGGCCCGCATCCGCGTCGAGGAACTCTTCGGCCGCCTGTGGACCAACACCGACGACCTCGACCGCAAGGTCGTCAAGGGCGTGCTGGGCGGCGCCTACGAGTGGCTGGAGCAGGGCGTCGTCGATCCCTCGGGGGACGGTCCGTGGATCGCGGACGCCGCCCCGGGCGAGTCACGGCGGGAGAACGTCCATCGCCCCATCCGGTAGACCGGCCGCACGCCAGTGCCTTCCCGGGGCCGCCCCAGCGGGGCCGCGCGGCCCCGGGAAGGCGCGGCGACACCCGTGCGAGGGACGCGCTGTCCTCCCGGCGGGCGGGTGCGGCAACAATGGGAGGATGAGCGACAGTCCAGCCCCACTCGCCGACCCCCACCTCGTCTACGACCCGGTGGCGGGCGACGGCCCGAAGGACGTGGTGATCCTCGGGTCCACCGGGTCGATCGGGACCCAGGCCATCGACCTCGTGCTGCGCAACCCGGACCGTTTCCGGGTCACCGCCCTGTCCGCCAACGGCGGCCGGGTCGCCCTCCTCGCCGAGCAGGCGTACCGGCTGAAGGCCCGGACCGTCGCCGTCGCCCGCGAGGACGTCGTACCGGCGCTGCGGGAGGCGCTGAGCGACCAGTACGGCAGTGGGGAGCCGCTCCCCGAGATCCTCGCCGGACCGGACGCGGCCACGCAGGTCGCCGCCTCCGACTGCCACACCGTCCTCAACGGAATCACCGGTTCCATCGGGCTGGCACCGACCCTGGCCGCCCTGGAGGCGGGCCGCACCCTCGCGCTCGCCAACAAGGAGTCGCTCATCGTCGGCGGCCCGCTGGTCAAGGCCCTGGCCAAGCCCGGGCAGATCATCCCGGTCGACTCCGAGCACGCCGCTCTCTTCCAGGCGCTCGCCGCCGGCACCCGCGCCGACGTGCGCAAGCTGGTCGTCACCGCGTCCGGCGGCCCGTTCCGGGGGCGTACGAAGGAGCAGCTGGCGGGCGTCACCGTCGAGGACGCCCTCGCGCACCCCACCTGGGCGATGGGCCCGGTGATCACGATCAACTCCGCGACCCTCGTCAACAAGGGTCTGGAGGTGATCGAGGCCCACCTGCTCTACGACATTCCCTTCGACCGCATTGAGGTGGTCGTGCACCCGCAGTCGTATGTCCACTCGATGGTTGAGTTCACGGACGGATCGACACTGGCCCAGGCGACGCCCCCCGACATGGGCGGGCCCATCGCCATCGGCCTCGGCTGGCCCGAACGCGTCCCCGACGCCGCCCCCGCCTTCGACTGGAGCAAGGCGTCGACCTGGGAGTTCTTCCCGCTCGACGACGAGGCCTTCCCGTCGGTGAACCTGGCCCGGCACGTCGGGGAGCTCGCGGGCACGGCCCCGGCGGTGTTCAATGCCGCCAACGAGGAGTGCGTCGAGGCGTTCCGCTCCGGGGTGCTGCCGTATCTCGGGATCATGGAGACCGTCACGCGGGTGGTCGAGGAACACGGCACCCCCCGGGCGGGAACCTCGCTCACCGTCGCGGACGTCCTCGAAGCGGAGACCTGGGCGCGCACCCGGGCCCGGCAACTGGCGGCACAGACGGCGGAGGCCCGTGCATGACGACCCTGATGTTCATCCTCGGCATAGTCGTCTTCGCGGTCGGCCTGCTGTTCTCGATCGCCTGGCACGAGCTGGGGCACCTCTCCACGGCCAAGATGTTCGGCATCCGCGTGCCGCAGTACATGGTCGGCTTCGGGCCGACGCTCTTCTCCCGGAAGAAGGGCGAGACCGAGTACGGCGTCAAGGCCATCCCGTTCGGCGGCTACATCCGCATGATCGGCATGTTCCCGCCCGGCGCCGACGGCCGGCTGGAGGCCCGCTCCACCTCGCCCTGGCGCGGCATGATCGAGGACGCCCGCTCGGCCGCCTTCGAGGAACTCCGGCCCGGTGACGAGAAGCGCCTGTTCTACACGCGCAAGCCGTGGAAGCGGGTCGTCGTGATGTTCGCGGGCCCGTTCATGAACCTCATCCTCGCGGTGGTGCTGTTCCTCACCGTCCTGATGGGCTTCGGCATCTCGCAGCAGACCACCACCGTCAGCTCCGTCTCCCAGTGCGTCATCTCGCAGAGCGAGAACCGCGACGACTGCACCAAGTCCGACCCGGCCTCCCCGGCCGCGGCGGCCGGCCTCCGCGCGGGCGACAGGATCCTCGCCTTCGACGGCGTACGGACCGACGACTGGGACCGGCTGTCCGACATGATCCGCGCCAACCCCGGCGAGAAGGTGCCGGTCGTCGTCGAGCGCGGCGGCCAGGAGGTCACCCTCCAGGCGACGATCGCCACCAACCAGGTCGCGAAGAAGGACTCGAACGGACGGATCGTCGAGGGCGAGTACGTCACCGCCGGCTTCCTCGGCTTCAGCGCCGCCACCGGCGTGGTGAAACAGGACTTCGGCCAGTCCGTGACCTGGATGGGCGACCGCGTCGGCGACGCCGTCGACTCCCTGGCTGCGCTGCCCTCCAAGATCCCCGCCCTGTGGGACGCGGCCTTCGGCGACGGGCCCCGCGAGGCCGACTCCCCGATGGGCGTCGTCGGTGCCGCCCGCGTCGGCGGCGAGATCGCCACCCTCGACATTCCGCCCACCCAGCAGCTGGCCATGTTCGTCATGCTGGTGGCCGGCTTCAACCTCTCCCTGTTCCTCTTCAACATGCTCCCGCTGCTGCCGCTCGACGGCGGCCACATCGCGGGCGCGCTGTGGGAGTCGCTGCGCCGGAGCGCGGCCAAGGTGCTGCGCCGTCCGGACCCGGGGCCGTTCGACGTGGCGAAGCTGATGCCGGTGGCCTACGTGGTGGCGGGCATCTTCGTCTGCTTCACGCTGCTCGTCCTGGTGGCGGACGTCGTCAATCCGGTACGAATCAGCTGACATGATTACGATCCGGTCAGTCCGGTGAATTCGGAGGGACCGGACAATCACAACGATCCGGTGAGAAGCCCGATTCGGAGAGCATGTCCCTCCGGGTCGGGTTTTACGCCGGTCACCCGGCAGATGGACGCCAAAGGGTGTACTCCCCGTACGCCGTGTGCCTGACGTTCACGTCGGTGCCGTAATCTCGAAGGCCGGAGCCCGCCGCTGAACGGGGCCGGACCTTGATCCACGACTTGGGGTTGCACAGCAGATGACTGCGATTTCTCTCGGCATGCCGGACGTTCCGACCAGGCTCGCGGAGCGCCGCAAGAGCCGTCAGATCCAGGTCGGGCCCGTGGCGGTGGGCGGCGACGCCCCCGTGTCGGTGCAGTCCATGACCACCACCCGTACGTCGGACATCGGCGCGACGCTCCAGCAGATCGCCGAGCTGACGGCGTCCGGCTGCCAGATCGT
>NZ_JBIWEF010000019.1:0-95465 GCF_044762405.1 Streptomyces sp. NPDC097107
ATCGACCGGACCACCTACAAAGCCACCATCAACATCAACATGCTCACGAGCACCCCTTGACGCCTCCAGCCCCGCCCTAACTGAACGGCGTTGGGTCTAGAGCGGCAGACCGTGCTCGGCCGGCCTGGACTTGGCGATCTTCTTGGTCTCCCGGCGCTCGGGCAGGGGAACGTCCTGGGCCGGCCGCCTTCGTACCCCGGGTCGCGGGAGTCGGAGCCGTCGGCATTGAAGTCGCGGATCACCTCCCGGGCCCGGTCCGCGCCGGAGAACGTCACCTCGGTGATCTCCGCCACGGGCAGGCTCTGCGCGGACAGCAGCACCATCTGCGCCCGCCGCCAGGTCACCACCGAACCGCTGCCCCGGCGGATGATCCGCGGCCGTACCGGGCGAACGTTGCTTGGTACGGCACTAGGTCGCGCGGATGGGCATGGGCAGTCGGGGCCTTCAGCTGCGTGGCTCTTCGGGGAGGAACGTCACCTGCGGGGCGCCCGTGCGCGGATGGGTGGAGACTTCCGCCGCCACTCCGTAGACCTCGGCCAGAAGCCGCGGGGTGAGGACCTCGGCGGGCGGTCCGGAGGCGGTGACCTCACCGTCGTTGAGGACGTAGAGGCGGTCGCAGTAGTAGGCGGCCAGGTTGAGGTCGTGCAGGGCGAGCAGCACGGTGGCGGGCAGGCGGTGCAAGGCGCCGAGCACGGACAGCTGGTGGCGGATGTCGAGGTGGTTGGTGGGTTCGTCGAGGACGAGGAGGGTGGGCTGCTGGGCGAGGGCGCGCGCGATGAGGACGCGCTGACGCTCGCCGCCGGAGAGCCGGTCGAAAGAGCGGCCGGCCAGGTGGACGGCGTCGACCGCCAGGAGTGCGGAGTCGATGATCTCGGCGTCCTGGGGAGTGTCACCGGCGAGGAGCCGTTTGTGCGGGGTGCGGCCCATGGCGACGACCTCGCGCACGGCGAGATCGAAGTCGGCTGCCGAGTCCTGGACCACCGCCGCCACGGTACGGGCCAGTTGCCGCACCGGCAGCGACCAGGCGTCGCCGCCGTCGACGCGGACCTGACCGGTGTCGGGGCGCAGGACCCGGTAGACGGTGCGCAGGAGGCTGGACTTCCCGCTGCCGTTGGGGCCCACGAGCCCGATGGTCTCGCCCGGGCGGGCGGTCAGGGAGACGTCGCGCACCAGGTGGCGGGCCCCGGCGGTGAGCGTGACGCCGTCGACGTCCAGTGCGGTCGCAGTCATGCCACTCCTCGGTCGGTGCCGCGCCGGGCATCGCGGCGCATCAGCCACAGGAAGAACGGCCCGCCGCACAGCGCCGTGAGGACACCGACGGGTATCTCCATCGGTGCGGCGATCGTCCGTGCGGCGATGTCGGCCCAGACGAGGAAGACCGCTCCGCCGAGTGCCGCCGTCGGCAGGACCCGGCGGTGGTCGCCGCCGACGAACAGGCGCACGATGTGGGGCATCATCAGGCCGACGAAGCCGATCGGTCCGGCCGCCGCGACCAGCACTCCAGTGACGAGGGAGAGCACGACGAACAGCCGGGCGCGGAAGCGGGCCACGTCCAGCCCCATGGTGGTCGCCGCTTCCTCGCCTGCCAGCAGCAGGTTCAGGTTGCGGGCCTGCGCCATGAGGACGCCGACACCGAGCAGCAGGGCCGTGCTCGGCAGCCACAGCGTGCCCCAGTTGACCCCGCCCAGGCCGCCGAGGGTCCAGGCGAGGACCGCGCGGGCCTCGTTGCCCCGGTCGGTGGTGAGCAGCAGCAGATCGAGGACCGCCGTGAGCACCGCCGCGATCGCCACCCCGGACAGCACCAGCCGCGACGAGGTGATGCGCCCGCCGGTGCGGGCGGTGGCGTACACGAGCAGGAGCGCGCACAGGGCGCCCACGAAGGCCGCCACCGACAGGGAGAGAGGCCCGAAGACGGTGACGCCGAACACGATCACCGAGACGGCGCCGAGCGACGCCCCGGAGGAGACGCCGAGCAGGTAAGGCTCCGCGAGAGGGTTCCGCACCAGGGCCTGCAGCGCGGTGCCGATCACCGCCAGGCCGGCGCCGGTGACCACACCGAGCAGCACCCGCGGCGCCCGCACGTCCACCACGATGGTTTCCCGGGCCCTTGACCAGTCCGGATCCTGCCAGCCGGCGCCCAGCGCGTGCGTCACGATGCCCCACACCTGACCCGGCGGCACATGCACGGAGCCGATCGCGAGGCCCGCCGTGGCGGAGACGACGAGCAACCCGGTGAGCACCAGCAGCGTGACGGCCAGCCGCGTACGGCCCGTTCCCGAGCCGGTGGCCTTCGGCCGTCGCACCGTCTGTTCGGCGGGCCCGCCGGTGGTGGCCTGGGTCACCGGAAGCTCTCCGGGTGCAGCCCGCGGGCCAGGTCCTCGACCGCGTAGGCCGAGCGGATGCCGACCAGGGTGGCGGTCAGCGGCAGGACGACGAAACGCTTGTTCCTGACGGCGGGTACGTCGGAGAGCGCGGGCTGGGAGAGCAGGAACTCCTTCTTCTCCTCGACGCTTCCGGCACCGGCGTAGTCGTAGATGGCGATGACTTCCGGCTTGCGGTCGACGACCTGCTCCCAGGAGACGTCACCGAAGACGTCGTCGAGGTCGGTGAAGACGTTGTCGCCGCCGGCCAGCCGGAGCAGTTCGGTGCCCAGGCTCTTGCCGCCCGCGGTGAAGGCGCTCTTGTCGCCGCTGTCGTAGACGAAGACTGGCACCTCGGGCTCGCCCTCGACCTTGCCGGCGGCCTTGCCGGCGCGGCCTTCGAGGTCGGCGACCAGTTCGTCGGCCCGGTCCGGGACACCGAAGAGCGTGCCGATGGTGCGGATCTCGTCGTAGGTGTCCTTCATCGTCACCCGCTTCTCGCCGCAGTACTCGCGGTTGAGGTGGGTGTCGATGCCGGCGTCGGCGAACGCCTTGCGGGAGCGGCCCTCCTTCTCGTCGAAGGCGCTGCCGTAGCCGCCGTAGACGAGGTCGGGTTCGGCGTCCAGGACGGTCTCGAAGGACGGCTCTCTTTCCGCCAGTTCGGGGACGGACTCGTAGTCCTTCTTCAGCTCGGGCAGGACGGCGGAGTCGGGGAAGGCCGTTCCGACCAGGCGGTCCTTCAGGCCGAGGGCGAGCATGAGCTCGGCCGGGTGCTGGTGGATGGTGACCACCCGTGACGGCGGCCTGTCGTACGTCGTCCGCACACCGCAGTTGTCGATGGTGACCGGGAAGCCCGCGGGCACGGACGCGCCGGTCTTCGCGTCCCCACCGCTCTCGTCGGACGAACCGCAGCCGGCGGTCAGCAGTACTGATGTGAGAGACACGGCAGCGGCCGTGGCACGAAGGAACCCGCGCGTGCGGGCAGGGGTGAACAGCTGGGACACGTGAAGCCTCCTGGAGTCCGCGCTCCTTGGGACGGGCCCGCGACGGACCAGTGTCCTGACTCCCGGATCGACGTTCCCTCCGCCTTCCCGCGCCGTGCGCAGTGGCATGTCGGAGGGGTGCTCCCCGGTCACAGTGGCGGGACCGTGCCGGATTCGCACCGGCTTCCTGTCTCCCGTCGCGGCGATGACCAGGTGATCCTACGTTCCTCCGAACCGGCGGCGAAAGGGCGTGCGGACCCGGCCGCACGCCCGCGTCTTCGTCACGCTTCGCGGACCGCTCGCAGCACGAGCCGCTCGGCGTTCTCGTCGTAGGGGCGTCCGTCGAACCCGCCGAAGACCTCCACGCGGGCGAAGCCCGCCTCCTCGGCCATCCGCCGCAGCTCCACCGCGCTGTAGACGAACCACGTCAAGGTGGCACGCGTCACCCGATCACCCCGGACCAGTACCCACTCGCTGCGCAGCCGCGCCCACTCGTCCAGCACGGAGTCGGTCTGCACCATCAGGTCGCCGCCCCGCCGCACCACTTTTGGCGGGGTGACCCTGCGGGCCAGAAGCTCCTTTCCGGCGAGGTCCAGGACGAGCGTGCCGCCGGGGGCCAGGCAGGTGTGCATGGTGCGCAGTACGCGCGCGTTGTCGGCGGGGTCCTCGAAGTACCCGAAGGAGGTGAACATGTTGAGGACGACGTCGAAGCCGCCCGGTGCCTCGTACTCGCGTGCGTCGGCCCGGACGTACGTCACGTCGGCACCGGCGTCGGCCGTCCGCTTGCGTGCCCGGTCCAGCATGGCCGGGCTCAGGTCGACTCCGGTCACACGGTGCCCGCGGCGGGCGAGGGGCACGGTGAAGACGCCCGGCCCGCAGCACAGGTCCAGCACGCGTGATCCGTCGGGGAGGGCGAGCAGGGGAGAGGTGCCGAGCAGCTCCTCGGCCTGCTCGTAGCGCTGCTCGGAGAAGAGGAAGTCGTGGAACTCGGTCCAGAAGTCATCGTCCTGGAATCCGCCCGTCCGTGTCATCGCGCGTCAGTGCTCCTTCATGGTCGCCGTCGGGGAGAGGGCGCCGCGCCGTGCGGCGGCGCAGCGTGAGCAGCAGCGGAGGAAGCAGCAGACACTGGGCGGCTGCCAGCAGCCAGAACCAGCCGGTGTGTCCGGCCCGTTCGCCGAGGCCGTACACCTGTCCGCCCAGCACGCCGCTCGCGCAGGCGCCCAGGCCCGCGGCGAGCCGCTGCTGGCCGAAGACCACGGCGTCGGAGCGGGGGCTGCGGCGCAGTGCCTCCAGGTCGTTCTTGAGGAACAGCACGATGTCGCCGAGGGTGATCAGCGCGCCGCCCGCCAGCAGTGCCGTCCGGGTGCCGGCCGCCAGCACGGCCAGTCCCGCCGCCAGGCCCGTGAACCCGACCGTGAGGGCGAGGGCGTACGGCATGCGCCGGATCAGGCCGGACGCGAGCGGCTGTACGACGATGACCAGCGTGAAGCAGAGCAGCAGCACCACGCTGTAGAACGCGCTGGAGGCGCGCTCGACGGCGTACACCGCCAGGAAGTGCTGGAAGTGGAAGTAGAGGTAGAAGGCCAGCGCGTTGGCGGCGAACGGCAGGAGTGCGACGCCGGCGAGAAGACCCGTGCGGGCCGTTTCCTCCGATGTGGTGGGGTGCGTCCGGTCGGTTCCGGGCAGCCGTGCATGTCCCGCTGTGACCGCGAGGAACAGCGCCGTGACGGCCGCGAACAGCCAGCCGGGCGAGGACAGGACGAACGGTCCGGCGATGAGCGGGCCGACCGCCATCCCGGCGTTGAGTGCCGCGTTGCCCGCCGACAGGAACGCCGGACGGCGCTCGTCGTCGACGTCGTGCACGAGGTACGCCTTGTTGGCGGGCAGGTAGAGCGCGGCACCGCAGCACGTCAGGACCAGCGCCCAGACCGCGAGGGGCGGCCAGCGCAGGGCCAGCAGGAGGCCGGCGAAACCGGCGGTGCGTACGACGAGCGCCCACAGCATCGTGCGGCGCAGCCCGATCCGGTCCGCGAGGGCACCGCCGACGATGCCGCCGGAGAACTGCACGAGCGATGCCACCGCCAGGACGACGCCGACCGTGCCGAGCCCCATCCCGAGCCGTTCGTGGAGGAACACCGACATGAACGGCAGCACCATGAAGCTGCCGAGCGGGATGAGGAACGAGGTGAGCAGGAGGAACCGCAGCGGGCCGGTGAGCGGGAACAGTGAGGACCGCGGGCCCGGTCCCCGAGTGGTGCGCTCACCCACCGGGCGCCTCCCGGCCGGTCGGCTCGGGGAACGGACCAGTCAGTACACGCAGGGCGCCTGCTGCGGCCACCGCGCGGTGGGTGGCGAGTTCGGCGGTCTCGGCCTCGGCGTACACGATGCCCGCGTAGCCACGGCTGTCACCCAGGTGCTCGATGGGCTCGCCGACCCGCTTGACCGGGTACCAGGCGGGTGTTCCCGGCATGTCGGTGAGCCGGTCGAGCCCCTTGACGCCGGTGAACACCCCGGGGGCGGCAGGGTAGCCGAGAACGAAGGCGACGGCCGGACCGCCGGGACAGTCCGCGTCCATGAGACCGGGGCGGCGACCGAGCGCGGCCTCGATCATCGCCTCGTACACGTTGACGCCGAGGGCCCGGCACAACCCCTCCCCGACCAGCGCGCCCCCGATGCGCGGATTGACCTCCACCACTTCCGGACCGTCGGCGGTCAGTACGAACTCCACGTGAGCGAACCGGTCGGTGTAGCCGATGGCGGCGAGCACCCGGTCGAGCCACGACTCGAGTGATGTCCGCTCCTGGCTCGGGAACGCCACGGGAAAGGCGGTGATCTCCTCCCGGAAGTGCGGCTCCGGTGACATGAGCCGGCTGGAGACGCCCAGCAGTGTTGTGCGACCGTCCCAGGTGAGCGTCTCAGCGCTGTACACCGGGCCGCTGAAATAGGGCTCGGCGAACAACCGCCCCTTCAGGTCCCGGCCGGACGACTCCGCCAGCGCCGCGTCGAGTTCGCCCTCGTCCCGGACCAGCCACACGTTCTGGCTCCCGGTGCCCGCCGTGTCCTTGAGCACGAGCGGCAGCCCCGCCTCCTTCAGCAGCAGCCCGCGCGCCTCGCGGTCCGGGTCGGCGCCTTCTACGGCCCGTGCGCGAGTGAGACCCGCGGCGTGCAGCCTGTTGCGTACCGCGGCCTTGTCCCGGGTCAGCCGCAGGGCGGCTGGATCGAGCCCCGGCAGGCCGAGGCGTTCGGCGAGGGCGGCGCCGGTCAGAGTCCAGGTGTCGGTGGAACTGATCAGACCGCGCAGCCCCGGGGTGCGTCGGAGCAGAGCGGCGACCCGCTCCACGTCGAAGGTGTCGGTCACGACGACGTCGAGGGCGTCGCTGGGCAGCAGGTCCAGTTCGTAGGCGTAGTAGGCGGGGTCCCGGGTGAGGAGCAGCAGGCGCTCGCCGAGCCGGTCGGCGGCGCGGACCAAGTGGCCGAGGCCGAAGGTCAGTGACTCCAGGCAGGCCACGGTCATGCGGCACTCTCCTTCCGGGCTTCCGGGAGGGGAGTGCGCTGCCACTTCATCCTCGACCAGGGCATGGTCATCTCCTCCGGACTGCGGGCCTCGTGGGGCTTGAGCGCGGCCGGATCCAGGGCCTCGGCGTGCCGGGCGAACACGCGCTCCACGTAGCGGTGTCCGGTGTCGGCCCCTATCACCAGGTGCAGTCGGTCGGGGTGGCGGCGGGCCTCGTACGTCGCCGTCAGGTAGCCGGCACCGGTGGACAGTCCGGCGAAGACCGCGTGCTCGCGCAGCAGGGCGACGGCGCCGGACATGGCGTGGGTGAAGTCCAGCCAGTGCACGGTGTCGTAGAGATGGTGGCGGACGTTGTCGAAGACGATCGAGGAGCCGATGCCGGCGATGATCGCTTCGGGATCGTGATGGTCCTGGCTGCCGAAGGTGACGCTGCCGAAGGGCTGGACGCCGGCCAGACGCACCGAGGGGTCCGTCCTGCGCAGGCGTTCCACGATGCCGCCGGTCGAGGCTCCGGAACCCACGCCGCCGACGACGGTCAGCGGTGCGGCCGGAAACTCCGCCGCGATCCGGTCGGCGACCTCTTGGTAGCCGAGGTAGTGGACGTCGTCGTGGTACTGGCGCATCCAGTGGTGGCCGGGGCGCTCGGCGAGGATCTCGCGCACCCGCCGCACCCGGAGTTCCTGGTCGAGTTTGAGGTTCCGCGACGGTCTGACCTGTTCCACGGTGGCGCCGAGGATCTCCAGTTGGGCGAGGGTGGTGGCGTCGACGGTGGTGGACGCGACGATGTGGCACCGCATGCCGTACCGGTGGCAGGCCAGTGCGAGGGCGTAGGCGTAGATGCCGCTGGAGCTGTCGATCAGGGTCTGCCCCGGACGGACGGTGCCCCGCTCCAGCAGATGGCGGACCGCGGCCAGGGCCGAGTAGATCTTCATCGACTCGAACCTCAGCAGGACCAGCCCGTCGGTGAGCCGGACGAGGTCCGGGACTTTCAGGGCGTCGGCGATGTGGGGGTGGATCACCCGTAGCCTCCTTGGGCGAAGGTGCACTGGTGGCCGATCGAGTGGAAGAACGCGGAGAGTTCGGACTTGACCCCGGCCTGTGGGCGCGAGGCGAAGAGATAGCCGGCCAGGCAGCCGGTGTGCGCGACGAAGACGCCGTCGGCCCCGAACCGCTCACGATGGGCCTGCAGACTGCCGAAGGTCGCCTTGGGCAAAACCTCCTGGGACAGGGCGGCACTGACCGTCGCGGCACGGGCGACGGCGGCCGGGTCACCCGAGTCGAAACCCTTCACCAGATCGGTCAGGCACCGCTGGTACTCGTCGCCGCGCCGCCGGTAGTGGTCCAGGAGCAGGGGAGTGACGGCGGCGGTGTCCACCGTGCCGGGTTCGATGACGAAGGCGGTGTGGAAGCCGATATCCGGGCCCAGCGGTCGCACCACCCGGTGCCGCCCGCTGAGGTACAGGGCGAACTCGTCGAGGAAGACACTGTCGGCGCGCTCGATGTCCGCCAGGACACCGAGGACCACGTCCACGTCGTACGGCAGGGAGAAAACGCGGAACAGACAGCGCAGCGTCGCCACGATGTCCGCCGTCGAACTGGCCATCCCCACGCCCACCGGCAGTTCGGAGTGGGTGCGCCACTCGCCCGGGGGCATGACGAGGCCGTAATGGTCCAGGAAGAGCCGGGCCGCTTCCCGTGATTTCTCCCCGAGCGGTGGCGTATGCGGTGGAGGACCGGCCGCTGTCCTCGGAGTGAAGTACACCCAGGAGTGACGGTCCACGGGAAAGGACACCACCGCGATCTCAGGCTCGGTGCCCGCCCGCAACGGGCCCTGGTACAGCTCGCCCAGAGTGCCGTGGCAGACACCGGACACGGTGCTGCGGGGCACGTCCCTCTCGTGCAGGACGCCCGTGACGGGTCCGAGGATCGTCTCTCGCGGCCCGTCGGACGACACGTCGACGACCCGGGGCCGGAAGGGCAGATCCGTAGCGGCTGGGTCCCGCACAACATCCTCCTTCGTACCGGGTCTTGAACACCGACAGGGAAGGAGGCGCGGCCACACGCACGACGTACGACCGCCCATACCGCCGACCCAGTCCACGAGGTCACGTGCACAGCCCGCGCGGGACGCGGGCGCAGTGGCAGGTCTTCGGACTCGCGGGCACGTCCGCCGAAAAGGGCGGACACCTACCGGCCGTCTCTTCCCCGGCCCTGACGCGGGCCCAGTGACATCGACGGCTTCCGTTCCCACTCACCGCTGCGGGACAGCCCCGGATTCGCACCGGGTTCCCTCTTGCGTCGCGCCACCAGGCGTCCGGGCGGACCGGAGGCACGAACCGACTGCGTGCCTCAGCGTAGGGGGGCTGGTACTCCTGCGACAGTGGGCCTTCGGCGGTTGTCTTGAATGTGAAGGGGAGGAAGAACCAGGTGTGCCCTCTGTGCAGTTGTCGTGACGGCTCTGGCTGAATATCACCTCTGAGGATCGCTGCCCCCTCAGCCAGACTTGTTGCCTCACGACACATGCGCACCGTTGCCGCGGTGCCCCGTGCCCGGGAGGCCCCTGATGACGTCAGAAGCGAGGCCGGACGAAGACGGGGCAGAAGCGCCGCCCGGGCGGATGCGGCCCCCCGGGGACCGCGTCGCTCTCCGCGGCGACCTGCGGTCCGCTCTGCCCGACGCCTCTGCGGCGGTGGTGGTCACGGCGCTCGTGTTCGCGTTCTTGTGGGCGCGCATGGAGTCGGGTTCTTCGGACACCGTCGCGGTCATGCCGTTCATGGACGATGCCGGCACCTACTGGATGTACCTGCTGAGTCAGGCGTTCGGGTGGTCGGGGCTGCTGTGGGCCTGGGGCACGGTCATGCTCGGGCTGCTGCTGTCGGGACCCCGGCCCGCCCGGCTGCCGGTCTCCCGGCAGGTACTGGAGCGCTGGCACCGCACCACGAGTCTGACGACGATGGCCCTGATGTTCGCGCACGCGCTGATGTTCGCGGCGGAACTCGTGCGATACGAGACGAAGGTGGACTGGGCCGAGCGGCTGTGGGTGGGCTTCGCCGACAGCTTCGTGCCCGGCTGGTACGACTCCGGTACCGGCCGGATCGCCATCCCGCTCGGTCAGGGTGCGCTGTACCTGGCGATCCCGCTGGGGCTGCTGTTCTACGTCCGGCACCGCATCGGAGCGAACACCTGGCGGCGGCTGCACCGTTTCGTGATCGTCGTCTACGTGCTGAGCGTGTGGCACACACTGCTGTACGGCACCAACGTCTGGTACGGGGAGTGGCCCCGCACCACACTGTGGCTGCTGCAAATGCCCGTCGCCGCACTGCTGTTGGCGCGCCTGCTGAGGCCGGCCCGGCGGGCTGAACGGCTGGGCCCGCCGAAGGGAGGCGTGGGCGCGGCCCGTCCGGCCTGGTGGGGGCGTGCGGTCGGACGCGTCGTCGCCGGAGCCGTCGTCGTGGGGCTGGTGATCGTGGTGGTGTCCGGACGTGACGGTGGGCGGGACCGTCCGTCCCATCCGCCCGCGACGGCCCCCCACTCACAAGAGACGGACTGACGGCCGGCACCGGACGGTCGGCACGGCGTCCGGGGTGGGACGATGGCCGGTGACAAGGCGACGGCGGACGAGGAAGCCGGTGTGAATCCGGCGCGGTCCCGGGACTGCAGCGGGCCGAAGACGGACCGGCCCTCCGGGTGCCCCGCCCGGGCAGTCTGGTACGCCGACCGGCTCGATGGCGGCCCTGTCCGCGTCCCGTACGAGCAGGTGACGGATCATCTGTCGGCACTGGCCGACGGACTGCGCGTCAAAGTCGCCCCGAGTCCGCTGGACGGCCATGCGGCGTCGGCGCTCGCCGGGGCGGCCCACGCCCTGCACGTCCGTCCCGCCGAACGCGTACCGCTCGCCGACCTCACCACCGCGCCGCTGAGCACCGGACGCCTGGCGGGCACCGGTGTACTCACCCGCTCCGACCCCGCGTTCCGCCGTCGGAGCTGCTGCCTCTACTATCGTCCGCCGACCGGCTCGAAGTGCGGTGACTGCGGGCTGGCCGGAGGTGTGCCGCGCCGAGGCCCGCGGTGAGGTACCCGCTGCCTGCGCCCGGCCGACGGGAGGCTGGGGCACAGGCCACACCTTGGGCAGGTCTTCGGACTCGCGAGCACGCCCTCCTTGCCGGAGGACACCTACTGGCCGTCGCTTCCCAGACCCGTACGTCGGACCCAGTGCGTATGACGGCGGTCGTTCCCGCTCACCGCTGCGGGGCGGTCCCGGATTCCCACCGGGTTCCCTCTTACGACGCATCCCGCCTGGCGGACGGGGCGAACCAGCTGCACGGGCCACCCTACCGGCCGGATCTCCGGTGTCGGCCTTGGGGCCGCCGTCAGTTCGCGGCCACCGTGCCCAGGAAGCGGATGTGGGGCCGGTCGCCGGGACCGGAGCGGGTGACCTCGGCGCGCACGCCGTACACGTCGGCCATCAGGGACTCGGTGAGCGTGTCGCCCGGGAGGCCGGCGGCGACCACCCGGCCGTCCCGCAGGACGACGACCTGGTCGCAGTACATGGCCGCCAGGTTCAGGTCGTGCAGGGCGACGATGCTGGTGACGGGGAGTTCGGCGATCAGGTTCAGCAGGTCGAGCTGATGCTGGATGTCGAGGTGGTTGGTGGGTTCGTCCAGGAGCAGCTCGCGGGGTTCCTGGGCCAGGGCGCGGGCGATCTGCACGCGCTGGCGCTCGCCGCCGGAGAGCGTGTGCCACGGCTGGTCCACGCGGTCGGTGAGGCCGGTGCGCTCCAGTGCCGTGCGTACGGCTTCCTCGTCCGCCTCGGTGGCGGGGGTCCAGGCGCGTCGGTGCGGGATGCGGCCGAGGCGTACGACGTCGAGAACGGTCAGCTCGACGAGGGTGTCGGCGTGCTGCTCGACGACGGCGACGCGGGCGGCCACGGCGCGGCGGCCCCAGTGACCGAGTGGACGCCCGTCGAGGGTGACGACGCCGGAGGCCGGCGAGAGGACGCCGGACAGCAGCCGCAGCAGTGTCGACTTCCCCGAGCCGTTGGGGCCCAGCAGGCCGGTCACGGAGCCGGGCCGGGGGGTGAGGCTGACGCCGTCGAGGATCAGCCGCCCGTCGAGGGTGCGGCTCACGCGGTCGGCGACGAGGGTGGGCGGGCCGGCGGGCGACTTCACGGCGGGACCTGGTACGGCGGGCCGCCGGGCATCTTGGTCCCGCCGCTGCGCGCGGGCCGTCATCGCATCCTCCTCGTGCGGTAGAGGACCAGGACGAACGCCGGGACACCTACGAGTGAGGTCACCACGCCCACCGGCACCTCCTGAGGATCGAGGACGGTACGGGCCAGCGTGTCGGCCCACACCAGGAACACCGCCCCGGCTAGCGCGGTGACCGGCAGCAGCCGCGCGTGCCCCGGGCCGACCAGGGCGCGGGCGGCGTGCGGCAGGACCAGGCCGACGAAGCCGATGGCACCGGCCGAGCTGACCAGTGCGGCGGTCAGCAGCGCGGTGACGCACAGCAGCACCAGCCGGGTCCGGGCGACCGAGACCCCGAGCGAGGCCGCGGCGTCCTGACCGAAGGCGAAGGCGTCCAGGGTGCGCGCGTAGCCCAGGCACAGCACGAGGGCGAGCGCCAGGACAGCCGCGCAGAGCCCCACCTCGGTCCAGTCCGCCCCGCTGAGCGACCCGAGCAGCCAGAACAGCACGCTCCGGGTGGTCTCCGCGTCGGACGCCGTCGTCACCACGAACGAGGTCAGGGCGGAGAACAACTGCATCGCGGCCACTCCGGACAGGACCACCCGGTCCGTCGTCCCGCCAAGTGTGTGGCTGAGCAGCAGCACCAGCGCGAACGAGCCGACCGCGCCCACGAACGCGCCACCGGAGACGGACAGGACACCGCCCCCGGCGCCGAGCACGATCACGGCGACGGCGCCGGTCGACGCCCCGGAGGAGACGCCCAGGACGAAGGGGTCGGCGAGGGGGTTGCGCAGCAGGGACTGCATCACCGCGCCGCACACCGCCAGGCCGGCCCCGCACACCGCGGCGAGCAGGGTGCGCGGCAGCCGCAGGTTCCAGACGATGCCCTCGCGGATCGCAGTGAGATCCGAAGTGCCCCAGCCCAGACGGGAGGCGACCACCGACCAGACGTCACCCACCCCGATGTCCGCGGGACCGATGGTGATGGCCACAGCGACGGACGCGGCGAGCACCGCCAGCCCTCCGCCCAGGCCGGCCACGACGCGCAGCATCCGGACGGCGCCCCGCGCCGGGCGGACGCCGGAGGCCCGCAGGATCGTGGTCATCCGCTGAGCCCGTACGCGCGCAGTGCCGAGGCCACCTTCTCCACGCCCTCGACGGTACGGATCGTCGGGTTCATGGCCTGCCCGCTGAGCAGCACGTATCGCTTCTCCTTCACCGCCTTCATGTTCTTCGTCGCCGGATTCGACTCCAGGAACGCGATCTTCTTCACGGCCGACTCGGCGGTCTGTGACTTGCGGGTGAGATCGCCGATGACGAGCACGTCTGGGTCGCGGTCGGCGACGGTCTCCCAGTTGATCTGAGGCCATTCCTGCGTGCTGTCGTCGAAGACGTTCTTCGCGCCGAGCGCGTCGGTGACGATGCCGGGCGCGCCGCAGCAGCCCGCCATGTAAGGAGATTCCTGGTTCGCGAACCAGTACAGAACAGTGGTGTTCTCGGCGCGGATCCCGGATGCGGCCTTCGTTACCCGGCTCTTCAGCCGGTCGACCAGTTGCTCGCCACGCTCCTCCACGCCGAAGACCCGGGCCAGCTCCCGTACTTCGCGGTAGACCGTCTCCATGGCCAGAGGCTTCGTCCGTGAGCCGTCGCCGTCCCCGTTATTGTCCTTGCCCTCGCAGTCTGCGGGCGACAGATACGTGGGTACGCCGAGCTCCTCGAACTTCTCGCGGGGAGCCACACCGCCCTTGCTCAGGGTGGATGCGAAGGACGACGCCACGAAGTCCGGTTCGGCGTCCAGGACCCGCTCGAACGACGGCTGGTTGTCGGCGAGCCGGGGCACCTTGGCGTTGGCCTTCTCCAGTCCCTTCATGACGGGGTCGGTCCAGGTGGCGGTTCCCGCCATTCGGTCGGCGAGGCCGAGGGAGAGCAGGATCTCGGTGGTGCCCTGGTTCAGGGACACGGCCCGCTTCGGCGGAGCCTCGACCGTCACCTTCTGCCCGCAGTTGTCGAACGTGGCGACTCCGGCATCGGAGTCGCCGGACTTCGCGGACGGACCGGGGCCGGAACCGCAGGCGGTGAGCAGCAGGGAGCCGGTCAGGAGGAGGACGGAACAACGGGCGGGACGTGACAGGTGCACGGGTGCGGCTTCCTAGGCGTCAGGACCCATACGCGGGGTCCGTGCGGACGATCGGTTGCCAGCAGGTCTTCGGACTCGGGATCATCCCGGCGGAACGCCTTCCCGGACCCGGCCGTGACCGTCGTCCAGTGGCTTGCTGCCCCGCCCGTCACCCTCACCGCTGCGCGTCAGTTCCGGCATCTCACCGGATTCCCTGACTCGTGCACGCGTACAGACACGCTCACGAGTTCGACTGGCGTCCGGAAGCTACCACAGCCTTACGCACGCGGCCCGACATGCCCGTCGGCGAACCGCTCCGGGTCTGACGGAGGCTCTGCTGTGCCCTGACTGACCTCGGCCTCCTCGTACGGACGCGATCCAACGGCGACACACGCGGGTCTACATCAGTGGCGTCGGCCGCCCGGGTGATCAACGCTGCCCCGGCGTAGTGGACGATCACCAGGCCCAAGTCTCCCGATGCGAAAGCTCTGCGGCCGGTCGGTGCGCGTCTGCGCCCGCACAGTCGGAGCCGGTGCATGCAAGCGACCGGGCGCGGTTCAGCGGGTCCGGTAGCGCGTGTACATCAGTCCGCTGTCGAAGGCACGTTCCTCGACCAGCTCGAGTCCGAGGCGCACGCCGTCGGGAAAGAACCGCTTGCCGCCGCCGACCACGCTCGTGGTGATGAACAGGTGGTACTCGTCCACCAGGCCGGCCGCGATCGCCTGGGCCGCGAGGTTCGGGCCGTCCACGGTCAGGTCGTGATCGGCCTCGGCCTTGAGCTTGCGCACCGCGTCCGGGTCGAAGGTTCGCTCGATCCTGGTCTTCGCGCTGGACACCGACTTCAACGTCGTGGAGTACACGACCTTTTCCGCGGCCTGCCAGTCGCGGGCGCACTGCAGGATGTGCGGCGGCAGGTCGGCCTCGGTGTGCGCGGTCTCCCAGAAGACCATCGTCTCGTACATCCGCCGGCCGTAGAGGTACGTGCCGACGGGGCGGAAGAGGTCGTTGATGAAGGTGTGCACCTCCGGATCCTCCGCCCCAGCGCCCAGGTTTCCGTCCGCCGCCTCGGCGCAGCCGTCGAGCGAGGTGACCATCGAGTAGGTGAGCTTTGCCATGGGTCTCCTTCAGGTGGTGTGGGTGGTGTGCTCGGGGTCGGGTGGAAACACCTCGAGCCGGGCATCGGTGGCGTTGTCGAAACGGGCGTCCCCTCCACGGACGAGCACGAAATGCCTGGAGACCGCGGCCTGACAGACCAGCAACGGCCCAGTCGGTCCGAGGTCCTCCGGCACTAGCTGGTGACCCGTCGGCAGACGGGTGTTGAGCGAGGCGAGGTCAGCCGCGCGGGCGTCGTCGGCAGCCGGCCCCGCAGCTGCCTCCAGGTAGATCGCTTCCGCCCCGCCGACAGGCGCGGCCGTGTCGAAGACGGTGATCGCCACCTCCGGACGTGCTGCGATGTTCCGTGAATGCCGGCTGGCCGGCGAGGACACCCACAGAACCCGGTGTTGCCCGTCGGCGGCGAAGAACACCGGGCTGGCCCATGGCCGACCCTCGCCGTCCGCGGTGCCGAGGACGAGGTAGCGATGCTGAGCCAGCAGCCGCGGTACCGTTTTCCACATCGTCAGTCCTCCGGTTCGTTGTGACATCAGGGCAATCCTGGAGCGACGGCGATCTCGCCACCAACGGCGGTTTTGCCAACAGCCGTTCAGCCAGGGTGAACAATGGGGGGATGGAACGGCGGGACATCGAGGTGTTCCTGGCTTTGGCTCAGGAACGAGCAATTGTCAAGACCTGTGGATGACTGCTCACTGGGTCTAGTGATCAAAAATTGTGTCGCCTGTGGGTGGTGAGTGACCGTAGCGTCCACCTATGGATTGGAGCACCTGGCATGACCAGTACGACGCGGCCGACTCGTGGATGGCACGGCGACTGCGGACAGTTCAGGCGCAGGCCCACGCTGCCTTGTCTGATGCCCCGGCTGGTGGGTTGAAGGTAATCAGCCTTTGTGCTGGGGAAGGCCGCGATCTTCTGGACGTTCTGGCCGAACATCCCCGCCGCGACGATGCGCGGGCGAGGCTTGTCGAGCTGGACCCGCGCAACACGGCGGTCGCTCTGGAAAGGGCTGGCCGGGCAGACCTGAACCAGGTTGAGGTCGTGACCGGCGACGCCTCCCTCATTGACCATTACGAGGACATGACTCCTGCAGATCTTGTCCTGATCTGTGGCGTTTTCGGCAACATTACCGACGCCGATATCCAGCACACCATCGCGGCCTGCAACCAGCTGTGCAAGACCGGCGGCACCGTCATCTGGACCCGACATCGCGCCGCGCCTGACCGGGTACCGCTGATCTGCGAATGGTTCGAAGCGCAACGCTTCGAACTGCGGTGGCTGTCAGCACCGGACGCAGGCTTCGGGGTCGGTGTGCACCGGTTCGTCGGCATACCTCAACCCCTACGCCGCAGCACTCGCCTGTTCGAATTCGTGGGCTACGACGTGCTCCGTCAGGCCGTGGCAGCGGAATCCCTCGGCCGTAACGACCCCACGCCGGACGACCAACGCGGGTTGTAATCGGATGAGGGATGCTCAGGCCGCGTCGGCCTCGGGCCGTTCGCCCAGAACGCCGTTCTCGAACCTCGCGTCGGCGCGGAGCAGGGGCGCCAGGTGGGCTCCGGTGATCGCCCGCCAGCGGGTCTGGGCGGACTCGACGAGCTTGAACACCATCGCGAGCGCGGCGGCGGGGCTGCCGGCGCCGCGGGTGACCCGGGTCCGGAGCTTGACCGTGGAGAACGTCGACTCGATCGGATTCGTGGTCCGCAGGTGGACCAAGTGCTCGGCCGGAAAGTCGTAGAAGGCCAGCAACTCCTCGCGATCGTCGATGATCTTCGCGACGGCCTTCGGCCACTTGGTGCCGTACGTCTTCGAGAATGCCTCGATCGCCTTCTCGGCGTGGGCGCGGTCCTCGGCGTTGTAGATTTCCTGCATCGCCTTCGTGGCGCCCGGCTGCGCGGACTTCGGAAGTGCGTTTGTCACATTTCTGGCCTGGTGAACCCAGCAGCGCTGATGGCGGGCGGCGGGGAACACCTCGGCCAGGGCCTTCCACAGCCCCATCGCGCCGTCTCCGACGACCAGTTCGGGGTCGCGCATACCGCGGCGGCGGCAGTCGCGCAGCAGGTCGGCCCACGATTCGGTGGACTCGCGCAGCACCTCGTCCAGCGCGATGAGCTCCTTGGTGCCGTCCAGGCGGACGCCGAGCAGGACCAGCACGCACGAGTGCGCCTGGCCGAGCCGGACCTTGGGGTACACGCCGTCGGCCCACACGTAGACGAAGTCGCGGTCGGACAGGTCCCGCTTACAGAAGGCGGCGGGTCGTCGTGCCACTGCTTCGTCATTCGGGTCACGGTCGCCGGCGACAGCCCGGCCGTCGAGCCGAGGAACTGCTCCAGGGCGGGCACGAAGTCCCCGGACGACAGGCCGTGCAGGTAGAGCAAGGGCAGTACCTCGGAGATCTTCGGCGACTTGCGGCACCATGGCGGCAGGATCTTCGAGGAGAACCGCTTGCGCTCGCCTGTGGCCTCGTCGACCCGTCGGTCGTTTACCCGCGGGGGCCTTCACCTCGACCGGACCGGCTGCGGTGACCACGGTGCGGGGCCGGTGGTAGCCGTTGCGGACCACCAGGCGACGCCCCTGCTCGTCGGCCGCGGCCGCCAAGTCGGCTATGTACTGGTTGACTTCGGCCTCCAGCGCGGCGGCTGGCATCCGCCGGGCGCCGTCGCGCACGAGATCTCGTCGATCAGGGAGGGGGACTCGGCGGAACCGTCGGCGTTCATTACGCTGAGCACGGGCGTGCCTTCCCGACCCGCGCTGCGAACGCGGGCCTACTCGGTGACCATCACAGGATCATTCGGGAAGGTACGCCTTCCGCGCCGAGCCCGACGCCGATCCACAAGTCCGGAGCATTGCTCCGTCAGCATGCGGCGGAGACACTGTCCACTCGCAGAGCGGTGCCGGTGCGGTCGGTGATGTCCTCGACGGTGACGCCGGGGGCGGTTTCGACCAGGGCGAGGCCGTCGGGGGTGACGTCGAGGACGCCGAGGTCGGTGATGATCCGGTGGACGCACTGCTCGCCGGTGAGGGGGAGCGCGCACTCGTCGACGATCTTGGGGGTGCCGTCCTTGGCGGTGTGTTCCGTGAGGACGATGACGCGGCGGGCACCGTGGACGAGGTCCATGGCACCGCCCATGCCCTTGACCATCTTGCCGGGGATCATCCAGTTGGCGAGGTCGCCGCGGGCGGATACCTGCATGGCGCCGAGGACAGCGGTGTCGATGTGGCCGCCTCGGATCATGCCGAAGGAGAGCGCGGAGTCGAAGAAGGAGGCGCCGGGCAGGACGGTGACCGTTTCCTTGCCGGCGTTGATCAGGTCGGGGTCGACTTCGTCCTCGGTGGGGTAGGGGCCGGTGCCGAGGATGCCGTTCTCGGAGTGCAGGACGACGTGGACGCCGGGCGGGAGGTGTCCGGGGATCAGGGTGGGCAGTCCGATGCCCAGATTGACGTAGGAGCCGTCGGTGAGTTCGGCGGCGGCGCGGGCGGCCATCTGGTCGCGGGTCCAGCTCATGGGCGTACGGTCCTCTTCTCCACGGGCTTGTCGGCGGCCTGTTCGGCGGTGAGCGCCACGATCCGCTGGACGTAGATGCCGGGCAGGTGGATCTCGTCGGGGTGGAGTTCGCCCGGTTCGACGAGTTCCTCGACCTCGGCGACGGTGACGCGGCCGGCCATGGCGGCCAGGGGGTTGAAGTTGGCGGCGGCCCGGCGGAAGACGAGGTTGCCGTGGTGGTCGCCGCGCCAGGCCCGTACGAGGGCGAAGTCGGTGGTGATGCCGTGCTCCAAAACGTACGGGCGGCCGGCGAAGCCGCGCGTCTCCCTGGGCGGGGAGGCGACGGCCACGGTGCCGTCGGGCGCGTACCGCCACGGCAGCCCGCCGTTCGCGACCTGAGTGCCGACGCCCGCCGGGGTGTAGAAGGCGGGGATGCCGGCGCCGCCCGCGCGCAGCCGTTCGGCGAGCGTCCCCTGCGGGGTCAGCTCGACCCCCAGTTCCCCGCTGAGGTACTGGCGGGCGAACTCCTTGTTCTCGCCGACGTAGGAGCCGGTGACGCGGGCGATGCGGCCGGCGGAGAGCAGGACGCCGAGACCCCGTCCGTCCACGCCGCAGTTGTTCGAGACGACCTCCAGGCCGGTCGTGCCCCGCTCGTACAGGGCGCGGATCAGGACTTCGGGTACGCCGCTGAGGCCGAAGCCGCCGACGGCGAGCGAGGCGCCGTCGGGGATGTCGGCGACTGCCTCGGCGGCGCCGGCGCGGACCTTGTTCACGTGCGGATTGCCTTTCGGTTCGAGGCGCCGGGCGGGACGGTGGACCAGCCGCCGTCCACGACGAGGTTGGCGCCGGTGATGTAGGCGGCCTCGTCGGAGGCCAGGAAGACGGCCGCGTTGACGACGTCGTCGCAATGGCCCAGCCGCCCGCGCGGGATGTGACCGGAGATGTCGTTCATCGGGTGGTCGTCGGCGAGCAGGTTGTCGCGCGAGCCCTCGGTGTCGATCATCCCGTGGCTCACGCAGTTCACGCGGACGCCGTGCGGTGCGCCCTCGGCGGCGAACCGCAGCGCGGCGGCCCGGCCCTGGCCGCGCGCGGTCCCCGAGATCAGCGCCACCTTGCCTTCCAGCCGCTTCACGGCGCCCCCTCCCGCAGGGCGTCGGAGACGGACTTGACGCCGCCGTGCGCGGTCATGCCGCCGTCCACCGGGATCTCCGCGCCACTGATGAACGACGCGTCGTCGGACAGCAGGAACACGACCAGCGGCGCCACCTCGCCGACGGTGCCGGTGCGGCCGAGCGGTGTCTCGCGGAGGTTGGCCTCGCGGAAGGCGGGCGCGGCGGAGGCGGTCATCTCCGTCTCGATGTGGCCGGGGTGGATCGTGTTGACGCGGATGCCACGCGGGCCCAGTTCCAGGGCGGCGGTCTTCGACAGGCCGCGCAGTGCCCACTTGCTGGTCGTGTAGGCGACCGGGTAGTGCGCGGTGAGGGCCGCCGAGGAGCCGACGTTGACGACGGAAGAGCCGGGCGGCATGAGCGGGGCAAGGTGCTGGATGCCGAGGAGCGGGCCGGTGACGTTGACCGCGTGGACGCGGGCCATGTCCTCGGGGCGTACGTCGCCGAGGCGGGCCCGCCAGGTGATGCCGGCGTTGTTGACCAGACCGTGCACCTGCCCGTACGACTCCCGCAGCTCGGCGGCGAGTTCCGCCCAGTCCTGCTCGTCGGTGACGTCGAGCCGCCGGCAGCCGGGTGCCTCGGTCACGTCGGTGGCGATGACGCGGGCGCCCTCGCGGGTGAGGGCCTCGGCCTCGGCGGCGCCCTGTCCGCGTGCGGCGCCGGTGACGACGACGACCTTGCCGAGCAGCCTCTTGGGGTGCAGGTCGCTCACGGCCGCTCCCGGGAGCGGCGCCGGCCTGTGGGGAGGGGGACGGGCTCGACGCCGGGGACGACGGTGTTGGTGAGGGTGCCGAGGCCCTCGACGGTGAGGGTGACGGTGTCGCCGGGCTTCAGGGGCGGCGGGGTCCGCTCACCGCGCCGGCCCCAGAGTTCGGCGAGGCAGCCGCCGTTGCCGCAGGTGCCCGAGCCGAGGACGTCACCCGGTACGACGCGGGTGCCGCGGGAGGCGTAGGCGGTCATCTCCTCGAAGGTCCAGCTCATGTTGGACAGCAGGTCCTCGCCGACCTTCTCGCCGTTGACCTCGGCGGTCAGGGCCAGGCGCAGGAAGCCTTCGGCGTCCCGGTACGGCTCCAGCTCGTCCGCGGTGACCAGGTACGGGCCGAGGCTGGTGGCGGTGTCCTTGCCCTTGCACGGACCGAGGCCCACCTTCATCTCCGCGCCCTGGAGGTCCCGCGCGGACCAGTCGTTGAAGACGGTGTAGCCGACGATGTGGTCGCGGGCCTGTCCGGCGGTGAGGTCGCGGCCCTCCCGGCCGACCACGGCGCCCACTTCGAGTTCGAAGTCGAGCACGGCCGAACCGGGGGGTACGGGGACGCCGTCCCCGGGGCCGTAGAGCGCGTGCGGATTGGTGAAGTAGAAGGTCGGGGCCGCGTACCACTGCTCGGGGACGCCACCGGTGCCCTCCACGGACCGGCGCACCCCTTCCACGTGCTCCTCGAAGGTCACGAAGTCCCGCACGGACGCGGGCTGCAGCGGAGGCAGCAACCGGACCTGGGAGACGTCCGGGCCCGGGGGGACGTCCAGGGCGGCGGCGCCGGCGGCGAGCAACCCGGGGAGCCCGTCGGTCCGCTGGATCAGTGCGGTGAGCGAGGTGACGCCCGGCAGGGGGAAGAGGGTGCCGTCCTCTTCCACGACCGCCACCCGGTGGTGGTGTCGGTGTTCGTATGCGGCGAAACGCATGGTGCGGCTCCAGCGGAGTGTGATCAGGAGAGTGGGATGCGCATGAGGTCGTGGCCCACGCTGACGCGGCCCCGGTAGCCGGCCGCCCGGGCGGAGGCGCGGGCCGCCGCGCCCCACTCGCGGTCGGGGAACTGGGCCGGGTCGGCCGGTGCGAGGTGACTGAGGAGCACCCGGCGCGCCCCCGCGGCGGCGGCGATGGCGCCCACCTCGGCGACGTCGGTGTGCACCTCGCGCATGTGGTCGACGAGGGGAGCGGGCATGCCCTGCCCCTCGAACCACGCGGCGTCGACAGCCTCGTGGACCAGCAGGTCGCAGCCGCGGGCCAGCGCGATCAGGTCGTCACTGCGGCTGGTGTCGCCGGAGAAGACGACGGAACCGTCCGCGGTGTCGAACCGGTAGGCGTACGAGGGGGACATGTTGCCGTGCGGGACCCGGGTCGCCGTCACCTTCACGGTGGCGGTGTCCAGGACGGTCACCACCGTGCCGGGCCGTGCCGACAGCTCGGTCACGTCGAGCATGGACACGGGGTCGATGCCGAAGCCCCCGGCGACGAAGGCGTTGGTGGAGGCGGCGAAGGTGGCGTTCGCACGCCGGGTGGTCTCGACGATGCCCGGCGCGGGCTGCTCGGGGGTGACGGGACCCGAGGTGACCGCGTCGCTCGGTCCAGGACCCCACACCCGCACCGTGCCGCCGAACCCCGGCTGGGGCGGCATGACGCCGGCGCACAGCAGCGGGAAGTCGAAGTAGTCGACGATGTGGTCGGCGTGCAGGTGGGTGAGGAAGATCCCCTTGAGTGACGGCATCGACAGTCCCGCCCGCAGGTACTGGGTCACCGCGCCCCGGCCGCAGTCCACCAGGTAGGTGTCGGTGCCGACGGTCACGGCGGAGGCGATGCCCATGCGCTCGCCGTACGGCGGGGGGCCGCCCGCCGTGCCCAGCAGGTGCACGACCGTGCCCTTTCCCGGCCGGGACTTGTCCCGCGGCTCGGTGCGGGGCGCGGCGGCGGCCTGTGGGGTGACGGCGAGAGCGGTGGCGGCCGCGCCGCCGGCCAGCAGGCCGCGACGGGACAGCGGGGTCGTGCGAGGGGGCATCGGGGCGGTTCCTTCGATCGTCGTTGATGCGGGAGCCGTGGGGGGTGAGGAAGGGGGGCGAGCGGGGCCGGGGACGCGGCGGCGCGAATCAGGGCGTGGACACCGCTGCCGCGTCCCCGGCGTACGGGGAGCGGATCAGACCGGAGGGGCGACGAACACGCCGCGGTCGGGGTCGTTGAAGGACTCCTTGGCGACGAGTTCGTTCATGGGGTTGGCGGTGCCCCACTGGTCGGTGACCTCGGGCTGGGAGAAGTCGTAGACGTGCGGGTGCCAGGTGTCCTCGTCCAGGTTCTCCAGCTCGGTGGTGTACTCGACGGTGTTGCCGTGCGGGTCGAGGAAGTAGGTGAAGGTGTTGTCCCCGGCCATGTGCCGTCCCGGGCCCCACACCTTCTTGAAGCCCGCGCGGATGACGCGCCCGGAGCCGCGCATGTACTCGTCGATGCCGCGCATCTCGAAGGAGACGTGGTGCAGGGCGGTGTGCGGGCCCTGGGCGATGGCCATGGAGTGGTGCCGGCTGCTGATCCGCATGAAGTGCATGACCTCGCCCATGTGCGGCGAGCTGAGCGTGTCGGAGAGGGCGAAGCCGAGGTGGCGCTCGTACCACTCGCGGGTGCGGTTCAGATCGGGGGAGTTGAGGACGACGTGGGAGAGCTTGACCGGGATGGACTCCTTCTCCTCGATCTTGCGGTGCTGCCGGACCTCGACGTCGGCGGAGACCTCGATGGTGCGGCCGTCGACGTCGAAGAAGCGGAAGCCGTAACCGCCGCCGGGGGTGTCGACCTTGCCCGGCCGGGAGATCAGCTGCACGCCGCCCGCGAGCAGTCGCTCGGCGAGGGTGTCGACGTCCGCGGGGGACGCGGCGCCGTAGGAGACGAGGTCGAGGCGCTTCTCGTCGGCCTTGCGGAGCCGGACGACGTACTGCTCGGGGGAGCCCTCGGCGGCCAGGAAGGAGATGCCGGAGTCCTCGGCGACCTTGGTCAGGCCCCAGACGCCGGCGTAGAAGTCGAGCTGCTTGTCGTAGTCGGGCACGGCGAGGTCGACGTGCCGCAGGTGGGTGAGCAGGCGCATGATGATCAGTCCTTCCGGAGGAGGGCGGCGGCGTTGCCGCCCCGGACGGCGTGGAAGTCGGCGTCGGACAGGCGTGCGGCGCGCAGGCCGCCGACCGGGTCCTCGGTGCCCATGTCGAAGGGGAAGTCGGACCCGAGGAGCACCCGGTCCGCCCCGGCGGCCCGGACCAACTCCCGTAGTACGTGGGGGTCGTGGACGAGGGAGTCGAAGTACAGCCGCTTGAGGTAACTGCTGGGCGGGTGCGCGCAGCCGGCGCCCGCGTCGGAGCGGGCGGACCAGGCGTGGTCGGAGCGGCCGATGTGGGTGGGCAGGTAACCGCCGCCGTGCGCGGCGATCAGTCTCAGCCCCGGGTGGCGGTCGAGCACCCCCGAGAAGATCAGGTGGGACAGCGCGACGGCGTTCTCGGTGGGCTGGCCGACCGTGTTGGACAGGTACCACCGGTCCAGCCGCTCGTCCAGGGTGCAGCCGAAGGGGTGCAGGAAGACGAGCGCGCCGGTTTCCCCGGCCCGGCTCCAGAAGGGCTCGTAGGCAGGGTCGGACAGCTCCCGGCCGGGGGCGTGACTGGAGATCTCCACCCCGGCCAGGCCCTGTTCCAGGGCCTGGTCCAGGGCCCGGACCGCCTGCTCCGGGTGCTGGAGCGGGGCCAGGCCGAGTCCGCGCAGTCGCTCGGGGGCGGCCGAACAGTGCGCGGCCGTGGCCTCGTTGGCGAGCCGGTACAGCTTCTCGGCCGTGTCCTCGTCCGCCCAGTAGTGGTAATGCGAGGGCGAGGGGCTGACCAGCTGCACGTCGACGCCCTGGGCGTCCATCGCGGCCAGGCGCACGGCGGGGTCGGTCAGCCGCGGGATGCGCTCGCGCACCATGGGACCGCTGACGGCGAGGGCGGCGGGGCCGTTGCGGCGGGCGTCCAGCTCCCTGGCATCGGCGTGGCCGGGCAGACCGGCGACGAGCGCATCGACCTCGGGCAGCAGGACGTGGGCGTGCACGTCCACGGTGGGCGCGTTCACGGCGGTGGCGTTCACGAGAGCCGTGTTTTCGGCGGGCGCGTTCACGGCGTTCACGGCAGCTCCCTGAGCATGGCCATGGTGCCGGCCATCAGGCCGGGCACGTCGGCGTCGCGCACTCCGTCGAGCTGCCACTGCCCGATCTGGACGGACGCCTCCACGACCGGACGGACGCGGGCGATCCGCCGCTCGTAGTACGCCTGGAACAGGACGTCGTCCCACTCGTCGGTCCCGGTCAGCATCTGCGCGAGCACCCAGGCGTCCTCGAGGGACAGGGCGGCGCCCTGCGCCAGGGTCGGCGGGCAGCAGTGCGCGGCGTCGCCGACCAGCACCACCCGGCCGCGGTGCCAGGAGACCTCGACCAGCATCCGGTCGAACCAGGTGTAGTTGACCTTCGCCGGGTCGGTGATGTGCTCGGTGATCTCCGGCCAGTGGCCGCCGTAGGCGGAGGCCAGGCGACGCATCTCGTCGGCGTACGACTCCGGCGGGATCGACGCGCGGTCGCGGTTGGCCTCGACGACGTACGCGTACAGGGTGGTCTCGCTGGTGGGGCAGTAGCCGGCGATGTAGGCGGGGCCGCCGTAGGCGAGGTCGGTGCGGGTCACGCCGGCCGGGCGGGGGGCGGCGACGCGCCAGATGGCCATGCCGGTGGGTTCGGGCTTCGCCGTGATGCCGATCGCGGCGCGGGTGGTGGAGCCGAGGCCGTCGGCGGCGACCACGAGATCGTACCGGTGCTCGGAGCCGTCGCTGAAGCGCACGGAGACACCGTCCGCGCCCTGGTCCAGGATCTCGGCGGTGGTGCCGAGACGGACGGTGGCGCCGCCGGCGCGCACGGCGTCGATGAGGATCTGCTGGAGCCGGGGGCGCTGCATGCCGACGGTGGCGGGCAGGTCGTTACCGCCGGTGCGCAGGTCGTCCTGGGCGTGCAGGACGGTGCCGTCGGGAGCGGTGATGCCGACGGAGCCGAAGCCGAAGCCGGATGCCTCCACCTGCTCCCAGACACCGAGTTCGCGCAGGACGCGCAGGGCGTTGCCCTGGAGGGTGATGCCGGAGCCGGCGGTGGCGTTCCAGTCGTCCTTGGCCTCGACCAGGTCCACGGTGAGGCCGGCGCGGCGCAGCAGGATCGTCACGGCGTTGCCGGCCGCACCTCCACCGATCACCAGGACCGTACGGGCTGTGCTCATGGGGAACTCCCTCGTTCCGCTGGTTACTTGACGGCGATCGGGTTGACGGGTGAGCCGACGGCCCCGGTGATGGGCAGCGGCGCCGCGGTGAGCCAGAACGCGTACTCCCCGTCGGCCGCGCAGTCCTCGGCGAGGGCGTCCAGGTCCCACATCTCGCCGATCAGCAGGCCGATGTGCGGGATGGCGACCTGGTGCAGCGGCTGGAAGGCGTGCTCGAACTCGTTCGGGCGGACCTCGAAGCCCCACGTGTCGGTGGCGATCGCGGCGATCTCGCTGCCGTGCAGCCAGCCGGCCGTGGTGAACGACAGGCCGGGGGCTGCCCCTCCGGCGTAGTCGCCCCAGCCGTCGCGGCGTACCCGGGCGAGCTGGCCGGTGCGGACGAGGACGATGTCACCGCGGCCCACGGCCACGCCTTGGGCCTCGGCGGTCGCGGCCAGGTGCTCCTCGGTGATCGCGAAGCCGTCCGGCAGTTCCCCGTTCACGCCGACGACCCGGCCGGCGTCCAGGAGGACTCCGCGTCCGGCGACGTGCGGGGCCATGTGCTCGATGCCGGTGACCAGGTCGCCGTCGGAGGTGACGACCTGCTCCGCCGGGCGCCCGTTCCACGCCTTGCCGTGGTCGAAGATGTGGCCGAGCCCGTCCCACTGGGTGGAGCACTGCAACGGCATCGCGATCACGTCGTCGGCGCCGCCGATGCCGTGCGGCAGGCCCTGGTTGCCGAGGGCCGCGTCGGTGCCGGTGTCGAGCATGGTGTGCACCGGGTTGGTGCGCCGCCGCCAGCCCTTCTGCGGGCCGTTGATGTCGAACCGCTGCGAGAGGGAGAAGCTGACGCCCCGCCGGATCAGTGCGGCACCTTCGCGGCGCTTGGCCTCGTCGAGGAAGTTGAGCGTGCCGAGCACGTCGTCCGCGCCCCAGCGGCCCCAGTTCGAGCACACCTTCGCGGTCCGGGCGATCGACCCCTCGGGGTCGGCGCGGTCCAGCGTCATCGGGCCTCCTCCGCCACGCAACGGGTGCGCTGGGCGCCGAGTCCGGTGATGGCGGCGTCCATGACGTCGCCGTCGCGCAGCAGCCGGCCCCAGTGCATGCCGTTGCCGGCGGGGGAGCCGGTGAGGACCAGGTCGCCGGGGAGCAGCCGGGCGGTCTGCGAGGCGTAGGAGACCATCCGCGCCACGTCGAAGATCATGTCCTTGGTCGACTCGTCCTGCATCGTCTCGCCGTTGAGCTTCAGCGTCAGACGCAGGTCGCCCGTGTCCCCGACCGAGGCGGCGGGCACGATCCAGGGTCCGAGCGGCGTGAAGCCCGGGGCGTTCTTGCTGCGCAGCCAGTCGGTGCCGATCTGCGGCATGTCCCGGCGGAAGACGGTGGCCCGGTCGGTCAGGTCGTTGGCGATCGTGTAGCCCGCGACGTGGTCCAGGGCTTCCTCGACGGACACCTGGTAGGCCGGGCGGCCGATCACCGCGGCCAGCTCCAGCTCCCAGTCGGGCTTCTCGGCCCACGCGGGCAGCGCGACGTCGTCGTACGGGCCGGTGATCGCGCTGGGCAGGCCGATGAACACGTACGGCAGGTCCTCGGCCGCCCGCCGGTCCATGATCTCCGCGGCCTCCGCGCGCCGCTCCGCCTCCGGCCGCTCGTCACCCGGCGCGCGGTGCGCGACGTGCAGGTCGATGACATGCTGCCGGTAGTTGGCGCCGGACTGGAACACCTGGCGCGGCTCGACCGGTGCGTGCACCCGGAAGTCCGTCAGCGGCGCGCGTCGTGGCGCGCTGTCGGCGGTCAGCGCCGTCAACCGGGGCAGTGCCGCCTCCCAGTCGTTCAGGAGGTCCCGCACGCTCAAGTCGGCGTCGTCCAGGGCGTCTCGCAGGTCGATCACCTGGGCGTCGGGTGTGACGAGAGCGGGGAAAGCGGCCCCCTCGAGGGCCGAAAGGGTGGCGAGGGCGAAGGGTCCGGCGAAGAGGGCGGACGCGGCTTCAGGTTTCACAGAGATGTCCTCCTGATTGCGATGGCACTAATCTGGACTCGCCACCAGCGATCAGGGAAATAGATTCCATGGATGACAGTCATCCATGAGTCAAATTTCCGCAGGTCATCGCCGAACAACCAGAAAAGTCGCCGTGAATCTCAGTCGCCTGGACCTCAACCTCGTCGTCGCTCTGCGCGCCCTGCTGGAAGAGCGGAACGTCACCCGCGCCGGACAGCGCGTCGGCCTCAGCCAGCCGGCGATGAGCGCGGCGCTCTCGCGTCTGCGCCGCCACTTCGACGACGACCTGCTGGCGCGGGTCGGCGGCCACTACGAGCTGACCGCTCTCGGACAGGTCCTGCTCGACCGCGTGTCCACCGCCTACGACCTGCTGGAACGGCTCTTCGCCAGCCAGGCGGACTTCGACCCGGCCAAGGAGAGCCGTGAGTTCAAGCTCGTGGCGTCCGACTACGCGGTCGCCGTCTTCGGCGCCGAACTCGCCCGGGTCGTGCATCAGGAGGCCCCCGGCATCCGGCTGCGGTTCGCCCAGACGCCGACCACCGTGGTGGAGGCCACGGACACCCTGCTGAGCACCACCGACGGCCTGCTCATGCCGCACGGCGTCATCAGCGACTTCCCCGCCACCGACCTCTACCAGGACCGGTGGGTCTTCCTCGTCGCGGAGGACCACCCGAGCGTCGACGGCCGGCTGACCCGGGAAGACCTGGCCCGGCTGCCCTGGGTCACCTACCAGCGCACCTACGACGCCCCGGCCGTGCGCCAGCTCGGCATGCTGGGTATCGAGCCCCGCGTCGAGGTCTCCGTCGACAGCTTCCAGATCATGCCGCTGCTGGTCAGCGGAACCCGGCGCATCGCCCTCATCCAGGCCCGCCTCGCCCGGCTCCTCGCGCCGCTCGCCGCCGTGCGCGTGGTGGAACCACCGTACGAGGCAGTGCCGTTGCAGGAGGCGATGTGGTGGCACCCCGTGCACACGCACGACGCGGCCCACATCTGGCTGCGCGAGACCGCCGCCCGGGTCGGCAGGCGGATGGCCGACGAGCCCGGGGATGAGCGAGGCCCCCGCCCGTGAACGGACGACCTATCCACGTTGTGGATGGAATCCATACGTAACGTGAATGGCGGTGGGGGTGGGGGTGGGGGTGGGGGTGGGCAGGGCCGCACGGCAGGACGCATGCTCGGACCGGGCCCGTCGGTGCGTTCTCGCTCGACGTCTCTCTCCGACAGCCGGAGATGATCACCCTCTCCGCGGTCGACCTCCCGTACCGTCGGCCGGAGTTTCGCCGTGCTCGATTTCCATGCCGTACCCGTCATCAGTGCCGTACACGTTCCCCACGGCCCCGAGCCCGACCCGGTCAGCGCGCGGGAGCCGCCAGCGTCGACCGGCGTACGACCAGTTCGGGTTGCAGCACGACGTGGCGGTGAGCCATCGTCGACGATCCACAGAGGTCCGGGCCCACCTGTCCGAGGTCTGTGGCGCCGAGGTGTCGCGCCAGACGATCTCCACGATCACGGACAAGGTCCTCGAGGGCATGGCTGAGTGGCAGAACCGGCCTCTGGACGCGGCTTGAGTTCTATCGGTGGTTGCGAACGTTCCGGAAGGAGCACGTTCGCATGCCGAGGTACGCCCCCAACAAGATGTCGACCGCAGTGAAGAAGCGGTACTTCGAGCTGCTCAGAGAGGGCTACAAGGGTGCTGCTGCCGCCCGGGCAGTCGGGGTCTCCGCCAGCTGCGGGTCGAACTGGTTCATAGAAGCTGGGAGCATGATCGTCCCTGGCCCCGGCCCGATATCGCCGCGTTTCCTGACCCAGAACGACCGCATCGCCATCGCCGACGGGCTGCACGCCAAGCAGAGTGTCAAGGAGATCGCCGCGTCGATCGGGAAGAGCTTTCAGACCGTCTACCGCGAGACCAACCGCAACGCGAAGCCGGACGGCAGCTACCACCCGTGGTGGGCCCACAACCAGTCCCTGCTCCGCCGCCATCGCCCCAAGGAGGAGAAGATCCGCGGCAGCGAGCCGCTGCGGACGTTGGTGCGTGAGAAGCTCACGGAGAAGTGGTCACCGCAGCAGATTGAAGTTCCCCCCGCGAACTGGGCAGCGTAAACACCCGCTGCCCAGTTCGCGGGGGGAACTTCAAGGCGTCGGCTCTGCGGCAAGCGCGGCTCGTCCTGTCGGCCGCCCGACGCGCATGGCCAGCAGGAGCAACCCGGCCGCGCAGAACACAACGCCCGTCGTGACGTACAGGGCCAGCGGTGTCCAGCCCGAGTCCAGCAGCCAGCCCGCCGCGGTGGGCGCGATGATGGCGCCCACGCGGCCGACACTGATCGCCGCTCCCACGCCTGTGGCCCGCAGCGGCGTCGGGTAGACGCTCGGTGTCAGAGCGTAGAGGCCGGCGATGCAGCCGTTGACCGCCACTCCGATGACCGCGCCGATGCAGAAGGCCAGGACGAGCGTGTCGGTGGAGGCCGCGAAGGCCACGACGAGTGCGGCGGACACGAAGAGGTACGTACGCAGGACGCTGGCGAGCGCGTACCGCGCGGCCAGTGCGCCCAGGAGCGCGGTGCCGAAGATGCCGCCCAGGTTGAGCAGCGTTCCGCCGGTCAGGCTCTGCGTCGCGGACATACCGGCCTTCACCAGCAGGGTCGGCGTCCAGCTCGTGACGAAGTAGAAGGCAGCCATGACGAGGAAGAAGGCGCCCCACAGCACCAGGGTGGGGCGGCGCAGGTCCGGTGCCAGGAGGCGGCGGAACCCGCCCGCGGAGGTGAGCTTCGTCGCCGCTCTGTCCGGGAGTGCGGACAACTCCGGCTGCCCCATGCGGCGGGCCAGTGAGTTGACGCGCTCCAGGGCGTTGGCGGGTCTCCTGCTGAGGAGGAAGTCGAGCGATTCCGGCAGGAGACGGAAGGCGAGGGGGATGACGGCCAGGGTGGCGAGTCCGCCGGCCAGGAACACCGAACGCCACCCGTAGCGGTCGATGAGGGCGACTGAGGAGATGCCGCCGATGGTCGCGCCCACGGCGTACCCGGTGGAGTTGAGGCTGACGGCCAGACCGCGCCAGCGGCGGGAGGCGAACTCGCCGGCGATGACGTTGCTGCCGGCGAGGACGGCGCCGATACCGACGCCGGTGAGGAGACGGAATGCCCCCAGCTGCTGCCAGTTCTGGCTGGCCGAGGACAGCAGCATGCCCGCGGCGGCGACGGTCAGGCCGATCAGGATGACTGGCCGCCGGCCGATCCGGTCGGCCCAGGGGGCGACGAGCAGGGCACCCAAGGCCATTCCTGCCAGCCCGCTGCTCAGCAGGAGCCCGAGGGTACCGGAGTCGAGGTGCCACTCGCCGGAGACGGTCTTGCCGGTGAAGGACATGACCAGCACGTCGAATCCGTCAAGGGTGTTGAGAAGCACGCATATGGCGATCGCGCCCCACTGGAAGCGGCTCATGGGCCCGTTGTCCAGGGCCTGCTGAAGGCGGGCGGTCACCGGATGGCCCGCGGTGCGGTGGGGTGTTGAGGACTTCTCCATGGCAGCACTCCGTTGTCGACTGCGGTGGAGCCGAACGGGCTCGTGGGCGCCGGGGGGCGGAGCCTCGGGTTCGGCAGGGGGAGCAGCCATGGTGCGAGCGATGGTCCCGCGCGGCCAGGTGGTTTTCCGGATGCCGGGAAACCAATTGTTACGGGTGGGCGCCCCTCAGGAGTCGGGCGTGTGAAGTGCCCGGGAGATGGCGCGACCGGTCGAGCGGACGAGGTCGGCGAGCGCTCCCACGGGCGTGGACCCGTGCCGGACGACGACGGAGACGGCCGCGGTCACCTCGCCGCCGGTGGTGGTGACGGGCGCGGCAACCGAAAGGGTGTCGGTGGACAGTTGCCGGTCGCTGACCGCGTATCCGCAAGCGCGTGCCTGGGCGAGGACCGCCCTGAGCCGGCCGCTGTCGGTGAGGGTGAAGGGGGTGTGCCGGGGGATGTCCCGCACGAGAGCGTCGTCCTGTACGGCCGCCGGTGCGTGGGCGAGCAGCACCAGTCCCGCCGCTGTCGTCGTGATGCCCAGCCGTCCTCCCACTCGTGTCAGAGTGGGCACGGCACCGCTGGGGGCGATGCGCTCGACGAAGACGATCTCGCTCGCGTCGCGGACGGCGAGTTGCACGTTCTCGCGGACAAGGGAGGAGAGGTCTTCCAGGTGGGGCAGGGCGCGCTCGCGCAGCCCTTGACTGCGCGGGGCCAACGACGCCACCTCCCACAGCCGTAGCCCGATGCGGTAGCGGCCCTGCGCGTCGCGCTCCAGAGCCCCCCATGCGAGCAGGTCGCCCAGCATGCGGTGCACGGTGGACACGGGCAGACCTGATCGCCGGGCCAGCTCGCTCAGGGACAGGTGGGGACGTTGTGCGCTGAAGGCACCGAGGATCCGCAGGGCGCGGCCGACGACGGGCCCCGTCCCCGTGGCAGGCGAAGACCCGGCTTCCTGGGGAGTCGCCGAGGAAGGCGCGATGCGCAGGGCTTGGTGAGTCAAGGCGTGAGTCCTTCCTCGCTCCGGGATGGCCCGTTTCGCACGCGACTCACGGGCCGCCGCGGAGTGACTCGTCGTCCAACGAAGCGATCTTGCGGAGGATGCCGACGGCCAGCTTCCGCTCGTCGCCGGGCAGAGCTTCGAGAAGTTGTTCGTTGATGTCCTCGGCCGGGCCGATCAGGGAGTCGAGCAGTTCGGCCCCCTTGTCGGTGAGGCTCAGCAGGGTCCGTCGGCGGTCCTCCTCGTCGCGTACCTGACTGACGTAGTGCTGCTCGGTCAGTCGGCGGACGATGTGGTTGACCGTCGAGCGGTCCAGCGAGGTGAAGCGCGCGAGGGTGCGCTGGTCGATGCCGGGGTCGCGACTGAGGGCGTTGAGGACGGCGAACTGCTGGGAGGTGATCTCCCGGGACACGTGTCGGTACCACAGAGCGGTGTGCACCTGTTCCGCGCGCCGGATCAGGTGCCCGACGTAGTTGTGCAGTTCCAGTGCGTGCGCCACAGTGTTCCGTCCGTCTGTCGCCGAGGTGGTGCCGGCCGGGGAGACGGCCGGTGTGGGGAGTCTACGAGTGCCGGCACCACCTGGCGGCGACAGCGGGTCAGTGGCCGCGGCGGCCGGGGCGCTGGTCGTAGGGGGTGGCACGGGATCCGTCGACGCCGACCTCCAGTCGGCCGACCTTCTCGATGTCCAGGACCACGCGGTCACCGTGGCTGAGCGGTCCCACTCCGGCCGGGGTGCCGGTCGCGATCACGTCGCCCGGGTGCAGGGTCATGACGGAGGAGGTGTAGGCGATCAGTTCGCGGACGCCGAAGATGAGGTCCGCGGTGTTGGTGCGCTGCCGGGTGGTGTCGCCGACGTCGCAGCGCAGGTCGAGGGCGTCCGGGTCCGGGATCTCGTCGGCGGTCACGATCCACGGGCCGAGGGGGGTGAAGGTGTCGAAGGACTTGCGGGTGGAGCGGTCCTCGCCGGATCGCACCGTGATGTCCAGGACGCAGGTGTAGCCGAACACGTGGTCCAGGGCCTCGTCCGCGCTCACGTGCGAGGCGGTGCGGCCGATGACGACGCCCAGTTCACCTTCCTGGTCGGTGCGCTTGTCGGAGTAGGGGAGGAGAATGTCCTCGGCCGGACCGATGACGGAGGAGTTCGCCTTGAGGAAGACACCGAGATCCGCGACCGAGGTGGTGTACTCCATCTCGGCCTTGTGGTCGAGGTAGTTGACCGGCGCGCCGACGATCTTCCCCGGACGGGGGAGGGGCGCCTCCAGGGCCGCTTCGGCCAGCGGGAACCGGGGCCGGCCGGCGAGGTCGAACTGAAAGGTCTCCCCGTCGCTGGTCGTCTCGATGTAGCGCTGGAGCGCGCCGACGGGGCCGGCGGTGTCGGCTCCGGCGACCTGGCCGGTCACGTCGACGAGGTCGTCGCCGTCGACGAGTCCGAGGCGTCCCTTGTTGAACAGGGCCAGACGCATGATGGCCTCCTTGTAGGTGTCGGGTGCGGATCAGGCGCCGGGGTCGGCGTCTTCGGTGCGGTAGAGGCCGAGGGAGCGCATGACCGGCTCGTCGCTGTAGGAGAACAGGACGGCGTCCGCGGAGGCCGAGGTGTTGACGTGGCGGTAGGAGGCCCAGCCGGGGACGGCGAAGGTGTCGTGCTCGGACCACTCCAGCCGTTCGCCGTCGACGATCGTGGCGCCCTCGCCTCGGACGACGTTGAAGATGGTCGAGGCCGTGTGGCGGCGACCGGCCCCTTGGAAGCCGGGGCGCAGCCGCTGGACGCGGCAGCCGATGGTGGGCATGACCGGGCCGCCGGTCCAGGGGTTGGTGTACTCCAGGACGACACCGTCGACGTCGCTGCCGTCGGCCGTGCCGGCGATGGCGTCCAGGGCGCGCTCCGTCTCCTGCCAGGTGTAGCGGGTGACCGGGGAGTTGGGTCCGTCCTGGGTGAGCCAGGCGGGTGTGAGCCGGCCGTGCAGGAACTGGCGGCTGCCGGCGTCGTCCGGCTTGGTCACGGGCTGGAGTCGCTGCGGGTACTGCTCGTAGAAGCCGGCTTCCAGCGCGTTGACCAGGGGGTAGTCGAGGGCGTCGAGCCAGATCATCGGCGCGTCGCCCTCGTGGGTGTGATCGTGCCAGTGCCAGCCCGGGGTGAGCAGGAGGTCGCCTGGGGCCATGAAGACCCGCTCGCCGTTGACGGTGGTCCAGGCTCCGTCGCCCTCGATGATGAAGCGGAAGGCGTTGGAGGTGTGGCGGTGGGCCTGAGCGGTCTCGCCGGGCAGGATGATCTGCAGGCCCGCGTAAAGGGTGTTGACCGTGGCCGGAGGGTCGGTGAGGCCGGGGTTGACGAGCATGAGGACCCGTCGTTCGGCCTCCTCCAGGGACAGGGTCTGGGAGAAGTGCAAGAGATGGGGGCGGAGTTCGCGCCAGCTCCAGCGGTAGGGGACGGCCCGGCTCTTGGGCTGGGCGGGGAACAGGTTGCCGTAGAAGCGCCACAGCGGGGCGGCTCCCAGACCCTCCAGGGCCTTGTACGCGAGTTCGTCGGTCGTCATGGTGTCCTCCTTCGCTAGCTGGGTCACAGGGCGGGAACAGGGGCGGATGCGGGGGTCCACACCCAGGAGATGTCGTCGAACGCCTCGGGGCCCCGTGACGCCAGGAGCATGTTGCGCAGGGTGGCTCCCATGCCTTCCAGGTGGCAGATCTCGCCGAAGCGGCGGGCGTTGGTCTGGACGCGGGCGGCTCGCTCGCGACGCCGGTCCGCGTACGCGGTGAAGGCTTGCGCGGGGTCCGCGTACTGGCCGAGAGCGTGGCCGAGCGCCACGGCGTCCTCCAGCGCCTGGCACGCGCCCTGAGCGAGGTACTGGAGCATGGGGTGGGCGGCGTCTCCGAGGAGCGCGATCCGGCCGTGCACCCAGTTGTCGATCGGGGCGCGGTCGAACAGCGGCCAGCGACGGTCGCGCGAGACGAGAGGCAGGGCGTCGCGCACGGCCTCGCAGGCGCCGCCGAAGCGCTCCTCCAACTCGGCCTCGGTGCCCCAGTCGTCGGACTCCGGCGTGTAGTGGTCGCTCTCGAAGACGGCGACCTGGTTGTACAGCTCACCACGGCGCACGGGGTACTGCACCAGGTGCATGCGCGGTCCGGCCCAGACCATCACCGCTTCCGAGGCGGCGTGCTGGGACATCCGGCCGCTCATCTTCTCGGTGGGCAGCGCCCCGCGGAACGCGACGTAGCGTGAGCAGACCGGCTCCCCGTCGCCCACCAGCGCCTGGCGCAGGCGGGAGTGCAGTCCGTCCGCCGCGACGACCGCGTCAGCGGTCAGCCTCGCGTGGTCCTCCGCGAAGTGCAGGTGGACCTCGGTGCCGTCCTGTTCGGCCTCGGCGACGGTGTGTCCCGTGCGCAGGGCGACGCCGGGGTGCTCCTGGCATGCGGCCAGCAACGCGGCGTGGAGGTCGGTGCGGTGGGTGACCAGGTAGGGGTGCGCGAAGCGGTCGGTGTAGGCCGCGCCGCGCAGGTCGAGGGCGGTGACCTCGTCGCCGGTGAGTGCGTCCATCATCACCAGGCGGGGCGGTGCCACTGCGGTGTGCCGGACGGCCGGCAGTACGCCGAGTTCGTCGAGGGCGAGGGAGGCGTTCGGGGCGAGCTGCAGGCCGGCCCCGATCTCGCCGAAACGGGCGGCTCGCTCCACGAGTGTCACGCGGTGGCCGGCACGGGCGGTCGCCAGCGCGGCGGCCAGTCCGCCGATGCCGCCGCCGACTACGGCGATGTGGAGTGGAGAGGGGGTGACGGGCATCTGGCCTCCATGAGTCAGCACGGGAGGGCACCGGGAGGCGGAGGCGGTCGGGTCCGCTTCCGCAATGATATGTACATCAATCATTGGTGTACGGATCATATTGCGAGGGTGTTTCCTCCGTGTCAATGGTCTGTGGAGGGTGAGGTTCCCCTGGCCTTGCCGCCCGGCTGCCCTGTGTCACCTGCCGGCGCACCACGCAGCCCACATCTGGCTGCGCGAGACAGTCGCCCGCGTCGGCAGACGGATGGCCGACGAGCCCGAGTGGTGAGTGGTGGGACGCCGCCCGTAGAACGCGGACGTCATCTGCGGGACGGATGGAAGCCATCCGCAACGTCGATCACGGCAGGGGTGGGCAGACCGCCCGACAGGACGCATGCTCGGACGGGGTACGTCGGCGCGTTCCCGCTCGACGTCCTTCCCCGGCCCCGGAACCCTTCGCCTCCGGGATCGATCTCCCCGTACCGTTGGCCGGAGTTCCGTCGTGCCCGTTTTTCCGTTCCGTGCCCGTCGTCGGCTCCGCACACGCCCCCATGGCCCCGAGTGGGCACGGTCAGCACGCGGGAGCCGCCATCGTCGACCGGCGTACGACCAGTTCGGGTTGCAGCACGACGTGGCGGTGCGTGTGCGCGATTCCGTGGGCCGTGTCCTCGATGAGCAGGCGGCCGGCCTGCCGTCCCATGGCGGATGCCGGTCGCCGTACCGAGGTGAGCGGCACCACGGCCGACGCGGCGAACTCGATGTCGTCGTACCCGACCACCGCGATGTCGTCCGGCACTCTGAGGCCGGCCTCGTACAGGGCCTGCAGGACACCGAGGGCGAGCAGGTCGTTGGCGCAGAAGACGGCGGTGGGCCGCTCGGGCAGGCCGAGGATGCGGTGCCCGGCGTCCTTGCCGGCCGTCACGGTGAGGGCGTCGCAGGGCAGTTCCCTGAGCGCGGTGGACGGCAGGCCGGCCTCGCTGATCGCGGCCAGCGCGCCTCGGCGACGGTCTCGTACCTGCTGGAGTCGGTCGGGTCCGCTGACGTAGGCGAGGGAGCGGTGGCCCCGCTCGACCAGGTGGCGCACCGCGGCCCGGCCGCCCGCCACGTCGTCGATCCCGACGGAGCATGCCGCGGGCTGGGGCGCGTACTGGTCGGCCACGACGAAGGGGACCGCATTGCGGCGGAAGGCCGCGACGGTGCGCCCGACTCCTTCGCCGGAGGTCAGCACGGCACCGCGGACCTGGTGCGAAGTGATCAGCGACAGGTGACGCGCCGCCTCTGCCGGATCGTGGGCGCCCGTGCACACCATGACGCCGAGGTCCGCCTCCCGGGCGGCCTGCTCGACTCCGGAGGCGAGCGCGGTGAAGAACGGGTTGGCCATGTCGAGCACCATGACGGCGATCACCCGGGAGGCCCATCCGCGCAACTGCCGGGCGCCCTCGGCCCGGATGTAACCGAGGGATTCGATCACTTCCAGGACGCGCGAGCGCGTTTCCTCGGACACGATCTCGGGTCGGTTGAGGACGTTGGAGACGGTGCCGAGCGAGACGCCCGCCTCCCGGGCCACGTCCTTGATGCCGACCCGGGGACGCGGGCGGCCGACAGGTCCGGCGACCGTCGTTGCACCGCCGGAACCACGTGCGCGGTGAGCTGGGGGAGCGGCAGTCGGTCGCCCGGCCACGGCCTAGCGTCCCTGCGGCGCGCCGGTGGTGGAGCGCACCACCAGGCGGGGGGTCATCGTGGTCTGCATTGGTCTGTCCCTTCGGTTCTCGACGCGCTCGACGAGCATCCGGGCAGCGGCGGAGCCCATGGTGTGTCCCGCCTGGTCCACGCTGGTCAGTTGCACGGGCGCCAGGGCGGCGAGCGCGGTGTTGTTGTAGCCGACGAGCGACACGTCGTGCGGGATGCGCAGGCCCAGTTCGTGCGCGGCGCGGTAGACGCCCAGTGCCGCGACGTCCGCACCGGTCATCACAGCGGTCGGCGGACGGTCGGCAGTCAGCAGTGTCATGCCCGCCTTGAAGCCGCCGTCGTCGGAGTAGGCGGTGTGCTGGACCCGCGCGAACCGGTCGAGGCCGTGGCGCTCCATCGCGCGCAGATAGCCCTCGCTCAGCACGGCTTCCGGTGTGCGCTTCCACTTGTTGGCCCGGGTTCCCGGGGCCGAGACGAGGGCGATGTCGCGGTGACCGAGCGACACGAGGTGATCCACCACCAGGCCGGCGCCGAGATCATCGGCGTCCACGACCGAGTCGTAGGTGTCCGAGGCGTCGTGGTGTCCGATGACCACGGTCGGCGTCGATGCGGCCGTGGCCAGCACCTCCGCGCGCGGGGTTCCCGGAGCGATGAGGATCAGCCCGTCCATCTGCCGGTCGACCAGGGAACGGATGGTCCTGGCCTGTTCCTCGGGCTCGAAGCCGGCCGCGCCGATCAGCACCGTGTAGTCGGTGTGGCGCAGTTCGTCCCGGATGCCGTCGAGGATGTCGGCGAAAAACGCGTTGCGCACGTTGTCCAGCAGTACGCCAATGGTGTAGGTCCGGCCGCGCATACCCCGTGCCGCGGCGTGCGGACGGTACCCCAGTTCGGCGATGGCCGCCTGGACCTTCTCCCGCATGGACTCGCTCACGCCGTAGGCATTGCGCATCACCTTGGAGACCGCGGCCGTGGACACGCCGGCGTGTCGGGCGACGTCCGTGATGGTCACGCGCTTGCTCGGCCTGGCTGCGGAAGCCCCGTCCATGGTCCACATCCCGAATCGTCTAAGGGTAGGTGTAACGGTCTACACGCTACATCCTGGTGGCAGTCAAGTCTCGCATGGATCACCTCTGTGTTACCCGCTTGTGTCTTGACGATGGCGGAACAGCGGTGCAAGGTGTTGCCCACTCGCGGCGGATAACGTTTTACAAAATTCGCCGCGTCGCTGCCCCGCCGTGCTGCCGGGCCCGCTCTTCGCCCCTGGCGCTCCTTCCCGCACTTCCTCATGATCCTTGGGAGTCTCCCGTGCCCCTTCGTACCTCCCGCGCCCGTCGTGCGCGACTGAGCCTGCTCACCGCCGGCGCCGCCTCGCTCGCACTGCTCGCCACAGCATGCGGCGGCAGCGGGAGCGGCGGCTCCTCCTCCGCACCCAAGAACTTCGACTACCTGAGCGTCACCGAGAACACCACCGTGAAGACGGCACTGACCACCATGTCCAAGGGCCCCTGCAAGGCCGCGAACGACGCGCTGCCGCTGAAGGTGGAGACCGTTCCGCAGGCCAGCCTGGACCAGAAGCTCCAGTTGCTGGCCCCACCGGCCGCTGCACCTTTACGACGGCCGTGAGGGCGAGGACCCGGCCGACTGGCTCCGGGGTCACCCCGGGGTGAAGGTGATCTGCCGGGACCGCTCCAGCGGTTACGCAGAAGGTGCTCGGGTCGGGGCACCACAGGCCCAGCAGGTCGCCGACCGATATCACTTGTGGGCCAACCTCGGTCAGGCAGTCGAGAAGAGTGTGAACGCTCATCGCTCCCGCCTGGGCGAACCCGCTCCGAACGAGGCCGCCGAGCCGTTGGAGGTGGAGCCCGTGGTGGTCCAGTCGCCGGACGAGCTGAAGATCATGACTCGCCTGCGGGAACAGCATGACGCCGCACACGAGCTGTGGGGGCAGGGCATGTCGAAGGCAGCGATCGGACGGAAGCTCGGCCTGCACCAGGCCACCGTCCGCAAGCTGGTCAATGCCCGCTCCGCTGATGACGTCGTCGCCAAAAGCCTGCAGCGGGCGCACATCGTCGACCCGTACGTCGGCCATCTGCACCGGCGCTGGAACGAAGGCGTCAGAAACGCCACCCAACTCTACCGAGAGATCCAGCAACTCGGTTATCCAGGCGGCGAGTTAGCTGTTCAGCGCCATCTGCGGCGCTACCGAACCGGACGCGGACACGCTCCTGCCGTCGGTCCCAAGCCTCCGTCGGTCCGCGACGCCACTTCTTGGATCACGACACACCCCGAACACCAGCGAGACGAGGACGCAGACAAGCTGCACCGTCTACGCGAGCGTGACGCTGAGCTGGGCCGGCTTACCGGCCACGTCAGGAAATTCGCCACGATGATGACCGGCCTTCACGGCGACCGTCTCGAGGACTGGATCGCCGACGCCGAGCAGGACACCCTGGTGCCACTGGCACCCTTCGCCCGCAACCTCCGGCGCGATCTCGACGCCGTCCGCAATGGCCTGACCCTGCCCTACAGCTCTGGCGCCGTCGAAGGCAACGTCAACCGGCTGAAGATGCTGAAGAGCCAGATGTTCGGGCCAACCTCGATCTCCTTCGCAAACGCGTCCTGCTCGCACGATGAACCGGGACCACCTCGACCACAAGATCGTCGACAGAACCATTCTGGTCCTGGCGTATTTGTTGGGTCGCAGGGCAACTGCGCTGCGACCCAACGACGTTCGCGCTCCTGGCGCCGCTCCTTCAGCGCCGGGATGTCGACCCCGGTCCTGCTGCCGTCACACATCGGCATCCGCGCCGTCCACTGGACGCTCTCTTACCGGGTCGGACGGTCATGGGCGAGCCAGTCGTGGTTGCCGTCGGGGGGGAGGCGAGGCGAACGGCCCTTGCGTGGTGGCCTGGGTGGGCTGCCCCTCGACGGTGTGCGCCGCCAAGGCGGACGTCAGTCCGGCGAGGGCCAAGCGGTCGCTATGACGGCCGTGACCGTGGCGCGCCTGCAGGGTGGAGTCGTCGAGTGTCAACCCCCGTGATGCGTATGCGCCTTGGGGCAGGTGGGAAAGAGTTTTCGCGACTCGCTGGTGGGTGTCGCGGGTGCCTCGGGGTCGGTGAAGCGGCAGCCGAACGTCAGGGACGCGACCTTCATCCGGTTGAGGATGTCGTCGCCGGCGGGGCGGGCCGCCTTGTCTCCACGAGTTTCGCGGCGCTCCACCCAGCTGGTGAGGTCCTTCCACGCCTTGCTCAGTTCGGCGTCGGAGAAGTCGCAGTGCATGGCGGACCGTATCCCACGGTTGACGAGCAGGTGGGACCGGTCGTTGGCGGCCACCCTCTTGGTGTAGGTCTGCTGCATGGACAGTGGCACGAGCAGGTCGTCGATCGTGTGCATGCTCATCACCGGCACGCCCGGCTTGCCCAGGACGCGGGCCATGTCGTTGAGCCCCATGCTGTTGCGCTCGTCCCAGCTGTCTGGGGTCACGCGCTCGACGATCGGGTTGATGTCCACCGGCGTGGTCGGCTTGTAACGCGTGGTGAGGTTCTGTTGCTGATAGCCGACACTCGTGGTCGGCGCAGTCTCCAGCATGGCATGCACGTAGATGCCCAGGGCCGCGTCCGCGCCTGGCCGTGGGCCGCCCGTCAGCTCGGTGAACATCTGCTGGTACTGCCGTCCGGCCACGGTCGTGGGGTTCTCGCCCGGCTTCAGGTCGGTGAGACCGAGTCGCTTCTCGATCAGCGGCAGCGCGTCCGTCCGGTAGTCGTCCCCGGCCGGATAGGCGTCGACGCCGGACAGGGCCTGGGCCGCGAGGTTCGCGTCGAGGAAGTAGTCGTAGAGGCGGCGGTCGGCGACCTGCCCGCACAGCGACAGCGCACCGCCGTAGTACCCCGGGTATTCCTCCAACGAGCGGGCGACCACGTGACCGCCCATGGAACCGCCGGTGATGTAGGTGCGCTTGGGCCGGTGACCGAGCAGTTCGGTGGCGGCGTACTCAGCGAGATCGCGGGAACTCGTGACCGCGGGGCCCACGTTGTAGCCAGTGGTGGGGAAGCTCGAAGCGGCCCAGGCGTAGCCCTGTTCGACGAACTGCTTGCGCAGTCCGCCGACCGGCGCCTCCGCTTTGAGGATCTTCGTGTCGCCCTGCAAGCCGTGGGCCCAGACGACCAGCTCGCCGTTCCACTTGGGCGGGACCTCCACGTAGTAGGCCGCATGACGGTACATGCCCTGGATGACCCGGGTGGGTTGACCATCGACCATGAGCGGGGCCAGCGGTGGGGTGCCGTCCGTGTAGCCGGGCAGCGGCTCGTTTCCGCCGGGATCGTCCGCGCCGGCCGGGCCGGCGGGCGACAACAGCAGGGTGACTGCCGTGCAGATCGCGAGCATGACAAACCTTCTGTTCTGTCGCACATCGGCCTCCATTGGCTGTGGTGGATCCCGGCTCGGCGCGCCGGGGTCAGGGGCGGCGCGCCAAGCCGGAGCGAGGGGGGCTAACTCACGCCGCCGTGAAATGCGAACGCGGAGCGGAGCCCAACGGGGCTCCGTCGGGGCGCTGTTCGTAGGGCAGCCAGGGGATGGGCGGCCGGGCGCCGACGCTCTCCAGGCTGTGGTCGCACGCACCGTCGGGGAAGGTCGCGCGCAGGCGGTCCCACTGCGCGTGCGTGAGCTGCCGTCCGTACGCGTCGCGATCGAGCAGCACGATCCGGCATTTCGTGACGTCGTCCGTGAACGGCGCACCGGCGGCGAGGCTCGGGGTCGCCAGGGGCAGCGACGCGGCGGTGCCCGGAGCGGGCAGCATCCGCCAGTGCATGCTCGTGCTCGCCGACGGATGCATCGACCTCGATGTCGTCCCGGCTGCGCGACGGCACGAACGGGGAAGGGGCATCTCTCCTCCGTGCCTGTGGTTGTGGACGGGGGGCGGGTGGGCGTTACAGAGAAGCGCCGTGTTCTTTACATCAAGTTAAGCTAGGACGCAGCTTTACGCCGCGTCAAGATGTCGGCCCGTGCTTTCGTTTCAGTCGTAGGGCTGGTCGGCAAAGCCGTGGCCGCTCCACTTCTCGACCGGGCCCCAGTCCTTCACCCGCAGCTCCCGTAACCGGCCTTCTGGTGGTTGTGCAGCGCACAGCGCGGCCCGTCAGCGCTTGCGCAGGCGGGCCGCCATCCGGTCGAGCGTGGCGTGCGCGGTGTCGAGGCCCACGAGGTTGAGGTGCCCGTGCAACGCCCCTCGCGAGAGCGCCTGTTCCACGTCCACCCCGGCTGAGCGGAGCTGGTCGGTGAAGAGTTCGCCGCTGCTGCGCAGGTGGTCGAACTCGTCGTTGTCGATGTAGGTAGGCGGGAAGCCGCTCAGGTCCTTCGCCAGGCCCGGGAAGGCGTACGGCGGCGCCGCCTCGATCGGTACGTCCCCCAGGTAGGGCCCGACCACCTGGTCCAAGTACTCGGCGAGCAGGGCGAAGGGGGCCGGGAGTTCGGCGAGGGCGGCGGCGAGTTCGTCCGAGGGCGCAGGCAGCAGGGCGTGCACCAGCGGATAGATCAGCAGCGCCTGCCAAGGGGTTTCGCCCTCGTCGCGCAGGCGCAGCGCGGCTCCGGCAGCGAGGTTGCCGCCGGCGCTGGCCCCGCCGACGGCGATGCGGGCCGGGTCGACGCCGAGGTCCGCGGCATTGTCGCGCACCCAGCGGTAGGCGGCGACGGCATCGTCGTGCGGGGCCGGGAAGTGCACCTCCGCACCGCACAGGCGGTAGTCGACGGAGGCCACGACGGCATCCGCGCGCCCGGCGACACCGCGGGCCGTCTCGTGCGCCTCAGGCATGTCGAGGTCACCGCCGACCCAGGCGCCGCCGTGCATCCAGACGAGGCAGGGGCGCGGGGACAAAGCAGGCTCGGCCGGGCGGTAGAGCCGCACTGGGATCGGCGTCTTTGGCCCAGGGACCTCCCGATCATCGATCGCCAACCCCCAGTCCTCGTACGGCCCGTACGGTTCGGCGAGCAGCTCGAAGTGGCGGGCGGTGAGGTCTTCAACCGGCTTGCCGGGCACCTTCCGTATGCGCTCGGCGAGTTGGGGATGGAACGTGTGCTGCGGATGCGTCTTCGTCATGGATGGCTCCTCTTGTCAGGGGTGGGCTGCGCGGCGGCCGGCGTGGGAGGGTGTCACTGCGGGTACGGGCGGTGGCCTCGGGACCAGTGCCGCCTCCGGTCTCCGCGCGTGCCGCCGCGGTCAGTGCGTGGACGCCTTCCTCGCCGAGCCCGAGGATGGGGTCGGTGAACCGGGCGAAGGGGATCTGCCCGGCCATCGTCAGCGCCATGGGGCAGAGCTCAGTGCGACGCTCGCGCCGACGCCGATGGCCGGTGCGAAGCAGTAGTACTGGGCGTTGGCATGGAACAGGGGCAGGGTGACGTGCCAGCGGTGGTGCGGTCGCAGCCGCGCCGCCTCCGCCATCGCGGTGGCGACGTGGGCGTAGTTGGCCTGTGTGAGGACCACGCCCTTGGGTTCCGAGGTGGTGCCGGAGGTGAACATGACCGCGAGGCGGACATCGGGCTGCGCCCGCTCGCCCTTCTCCACGCGCTCCGTGCAGAACAGGGGGCCTCCGCGCTGTTCACGTCCCGGGCGTCCTCCGCCATCACCAGAACTGCCGGGACCCTGGTGCTCACACCCTCGTGGTAAACGGCTTCGCGGGCGGATGCACATACCCCGACCGCCGGCCGCACCCGGCGCACCTGCTGGGCGATGTCGCGCGGGGAGGAGGCCGGATCGACCGGCACCAGACAGGCGCCCAGACGCGACGCTGCCAGCCAAAGGGCCACGAAGGCGGGGCAGTTGCGCAGGGCGACGTGCACCGCCGAGCCGGGGCCGACCCCGGCGGCCCGCAAGGCACCGGCCGTACGGGCCACTACGGCGTCGAACTCCCCTTAGGTCCAGTCGGCCACCTCTCCCGACTCTGCACGGAAGATGAGGAACGGAGAGTCGGAGTGCCGACGCACGGCCGAGTCCCAAGTGTGTTGGAAGGCAGCGGAATTCATATGCGCGACTCCTTGTGTCTCCTTGGCGCAGGCGACCGCGACGACGGCGCCGACCGAGGCCGCAGCGAGATAGAGGGTGATCGGGGTCGAGCTGTCGAAGCGCTCCAGGAGCGACGGCAACAATCGGCGCGAGCTAGCCGGCGGCGATCGAGGCGACCTGGTAGTTGAGGGAGATCCGGCGTATCGGATACGGGTGGGGAACATCTCTGCCATGTATGCGGGCTGCCCCGCGTACATCAGCGCGTGCACGAGCGGACCGATCACCGCACGCAGGTGAAGCTCTCGGCCCGGTCGGGGTCGCCAAGACCGTGGTACCGGGGCTATTCCGGGTACTCGCGCAGCGGCCGGGTGCGCCCCGAGGCAGCCGGGTTGAGGTCGGTCACGACCGGCTCCTTCGGCGCGATGGCCTTCTCGGTCCAGCGCTGGAGGGCGGTCAGGGAGTCCCAGCCGCCCCAGTACGCGGCGGGACCACCGTGGCCCATGCCCGGGATGGTGTACATCCGCACGGCCTTCGACGTGGCGCGTGCTCCCATCGTCGCGCGGACCCGCTCGTAGTACTCGCCGGTCGCCGGCTTGAGCGGGTCGAAGGCCAGGCCGTCGAAGTCGGGGTCGCGCGTGACGAAGTACTTCGCCCACTGATCGAAGAAGTTGGCGGCAAAGGCAGCTGTGAAGTCCAGGGGTTGGTTCGGGTACCTGCTGCCGATGCCGAGCCCCGGCGTGCTCATGTCGGCTCCGGAGAGGAAGGGCATGCCGGGACAACTGCGCTCGCCGCTGTCCAGCTTGTACCCCCACTCGACGGCGGACGACATCTCCCGGAGCGCTGCGATCCGCGCGTCGGACAAGCAGTTCGGGCCGGTGTCGGCACCCTTCTCGCAGCGAAGGACCTTCGGGTCGAAGTCACAGCCGGCCCCGTCGGAGATCACGCCGTCGCGTACGCCGTCGTCGCCGTCGCAGCTCGCCATGACCCGGTCGTAGACCAGCCGCTGTTTCTCGGGGCTGGGGAAGGCGCCGGGCCGCCGCAGGATCTGGGTCATGTGGCCGAAGAACAGGTCGAGCGTGGCAGCGTTCCAGGCCGGGGCGCCGGCGATCGCGCCGTCGAAGTCACGGGGCCAGCGCTGCGCCACGGCCAGGGCCTCGCGGCCGCCGCTGGATGCTCCCTCGAAGTAGGAGCGGCTGGGCTGCGTGCCGTAGTGCTTGTTGATGATGAACATCGCGGCGTCGCGTGTCTTCTTGAGCGCGTCCGCGGCGAAGTTGCACAGTGCCTCGTCGTTGATCGCGAAGGCGCCCCCGTTGAGCAGGTCGCCTGGGTCCACCTGGTGGCCCGAGTCGCTGCCGAAGACGGCGAATCCGCGGGCGAGGGGGACGGCTCCGCCGAAGGGGACGTCCGAGGTGAGCGAGGGAATGGCTCCGTCGTAGCCTCCGCCGCCGAACATCATCGCTCTGCCGTTCCACTCGGCGGGAAGCGCGACGCGCATCTCGATGCCGGGGGCTTCGGCGTCGACGGGGAACAGTTCAGCGTCGACCTCGCAGTACGCGCCGATGGCTTCGGGCCTGTCCCCGAGGCGGGCACGGTCTTCGCTCCGGAGACGCGGCCGCCCGATGTCGGAAGGCCCAGGGCGTCCGCGGGGATGGGCAGTTCCGCGAGCTGTTCGCACAGGACCGGCTGCCCCGTCGTGGCCCCGCCGTCCCCGGGACCGACACCATCGCGGGCACCGCGACGGCAGCTGCTGTGAGTAGACGTACAAGAGTGGATCTCATGGCCTCCCCTCGGAATCAGGCAGGACGGTTCTGGGCGTCGGGCATGAGTGCGTCAGGCAACACCCTCGAGGGACACGGCAGCGTCAGCGGTAAGGAGCGCTGCCCCGCCGAAGCGTCACGTGCGGCATGCGACGTTGCCTCCGCTGAGGGTGAACTGCTTGAAGAAGCGCCACGAGGCGTCCGAAGCACTCGGCGCCTTGGGGTCGTTGAAAGTGCCCGCGTACTCCGGGTCCGTGGTTCCGCCGGGCCAGTAGTGCGACATGCCATCCACGATCCACCGCTCGGCGATCTGGCAGCCGTCCCGGCCGCGCGCCAGTTCGCTGGTCCACGCGTAGCCGTCAGGGACCTGGCCGGTCCTGGTCGAGGCCGGATCGTCCCGGAAGGTGTCGCCGTCCGCCCCCGGCTTCAGGAGGTTGTCGACGGCGAGCCACTCGAGATACGCGTGCCGCGCGCATCCGCCGAGTCCGTGCTGCTCGCCGAGCGGGTCGCTGGTCCCGCCGATCGAGAAGAAGGGCATCACGTGCGCCCGCGGCCCCATCTGTGCGACGGCCTGCGGCGCGTAGAGAGGGGCGGTGGCGTCGGGCAGGACCATGCAGGAAAGGAAGTCCATTCCGTAGCCGCCTCCAGCCGACACTCCGGCCGCCGCGTACAGGTGGGGGTAGGCGGCGGCCGTCGCGCTCGACTGGAAGGCTCCCGAGGACATGCCCATGAGGTAGACGCGGTCGGTGTTCACGTTGTAGGCGGAGCTGGTCTGCCGGGTGATGCCGGCGACGATGTCCGCGTCACCGCCACCGCCTCGCGTCGTGCTCGCTTGGTCGTTGGTGACCGCGCGCCAGCACTGCCCGCCGTTGTCGGGATACGCGACGAGGAAGCGCTCGCGGTCGGCGAGCGGGTTGAGCAGATTGGCGTGCATCTGCTGCTCTGCCGTGGTGCCGCACCCGTGCACCATCACGTACAGCGGGAGCTTGTCGGAGGGCTTCCAGCCCTTGGGGACGTAGACCAGGTAATCGTTGACGCCCGTGGCCGCTTCGTACGTGCGATGGTCTACGCGCCCTGCGCTGCCCGCAATGTCCCCTTGATCGGCGGCGAGGGCGGCAGAGGGGGTGGCGAGCATCAGGCAGATCGCCGCGGCTGTCGAGGCGAGTACGGTACGCAGGCGTATGCGGTCGGTCTGTCGGCCAAGGCGCGTGCGATCGTGCCTTCTGAACGAGGAACTCACGAGGCCCTCCTAACGGGGCGTCCGGCGCGCACGGTCCATGCGCGACGGGCGGTCAACGGCCTCTGCTGGAGAGGACAGTTGGACTGGCGGCCGGGGGCGTGCGCCGGTCGCGCTGGTGAGGGACACGGAAGGCAGGTCGCGGTCGGTGGCCGCGATGGCACCGCGGGTCGCTCTTCGCCCGCAGGTGGTCCGAGTTCCGGCGGATGTGGAAGCGTCAGGCCCACTGCGCCACCAACGACTCGATCTGTATGTGCCGTTCGTAATCGGCCAGGACGTCACGGTTGAGCCCGCTGGTGAGCAGGCAGAACGACAGGCCGGTTTCCGGGTCCGCCCAGGCGGACTGCCCTCCCGCGCCGCCGTGCCCGAAGCCGCGCGGGGACGTGCATCCGCCGAACGGCCGCATCGGTAGCGCGCCCTCGCGTGACGGAATCCGCAACACCGCGCCGTCGTCCGGTCCGGTGATGACCAGGCCGATGCTTCGGTTGGCGCTCGCGCCTACCCGGTTCGCATCGGGGAAGGTGTTGCGGATGTGGCCGGTGGCGTCGGCCAACACGTCCGGCCGCCACAGCTCCGTCGAGTTCCACAGGAGCTCCTGGTAGAAGAGCGCCACACTCGCCGCGTCCGAGAAGGCTCCCCCGCCCGGCGCACCCACCGCGATCATCTCCGGGTCATTGGCGAGCTCAAGGACCACCAACTCGTTGGCGTCCAGAGCCTCTTCGTCCACGCGATGTCCGGACACCGCTTCGAGTACCTGGACCGGGCGCTTGCCGGTTGCGGTGGCCGGCATGAGGTCGCCTTGCCGCTCCTTGGGCACGCCCAGTTCGAGACAATCCAAGCCCAGCGGGTCGAGCACGCGGGCGCGCAACGCAGCCCGGCAATCCCGTCCCGTCACCCTTTGGACCACTTCCGCCAGCACCCAGTGCGCCCCGAGGGGGTGGTACTCGTAACGGCTGCCGGGTGACCACTCCAGTCGCCAATCCGCCATCTGCGCGGATCGCCCCTCGCGGGAGTACACGGCCTCCCGCCCGATTGTGGCGCCCGGGAACCCGCAAGTGTGCAGCAGTACATGCTCGAGGCTGACGACGTCCTTGCCGTGCGCGCCGAATTCGGGCCACACCTCGGCCACCCGGGTCTCCAGGCTGAGCAGACCCTCCCCGATCAACTGCCACACCAGCGATGCCACGATCGGCTTGGTGGCCGAGAACAGGCAGAACCGATCGGACTCCCGCGCGTCCCCGAACGACTCGAACACCACTGTCTCGTTGTGCCGAGCCACGGCGAACTGCGCCGCGGGCCAGACGCCTTCGTCGACCGCAGCCTGGATCTGCGCACGCATCGCGGCCAAGGGCCGGCTCGTCATGCTCACTGTCGGATACTCCTTGTCAGTCGGGTGGCAAAGGTGAATGCCGCCGCCCTGCTCCACACGGACAGCACGGCTGAGCGGCAGCGGTACCGACCACTGCCGCTCCCCGGCTACACCGTTGCCTCACCCGGCGCCCAGTCCTCCGGAACCGGCCTTGAGACCGGTGCCGAGCTGGCGACGTCGACGAACGAGCCCGCGTCGATCGACTCGGAGACGGACACCATCGTGTCCAGAACGTGGTGGGCCAACTGTCCGGTGGCACGGTGCGGCGCACCGCCACGCAGGGAGCGCGCCATGTCGAGCACGCCCATGCCGCGACCGTCCGCCGGGCCTGTCGCCGCGATGGTCGTCCACTCGCTGTCGCCCGTACGGCAGATCTTCAGCTCGCCCTCGAAGTTGTTCGGATCGGGCAGCGAGAGCGCCGCCTCGCTGCCGGTGATCTCGACGAAGCCGACCCTGGTGTGGGGGGAGTCGAAGCTGAAGGTGCTGTTCGCGGAGCCACCGGAGTCGAACCGCAGCAGAGCGCTCACATGCGTGGGCACCTCGACCTCGAACTCCTCGCCCGCTCGAGGGCCCGAGCCGATGGTGCGGGTGGCCTTGGCCGTGGAGCCGACCGCGGAGACCCGGGAGACGCTGCCGAAGATCTGCACCAGTGCGGTGAGGTAGTACGGGCCCATGTCGAACAGCGGCCCCGCGCCACGCTGGAACAGAAAGTACGGGTTGGGGTGCCATGCCTCCGGGCCCGGCGTCTGGAAGGTGGTCTGAGCCGTCAGCGGGGTTCCGATGTCCCCGCGCTCGATGATCCGGCGGGCCGTCTGCAGGCCGGCCCCGAGGAACGTGTCGGGCGCGCACCCGAGCCGGATACCGGCGTCGTCCGCTTCCTTGAGGAGCCGGAGCCCGCTCTCCCGGTCGAGCGAGAAGGGCTTCTCGCTCCACACGTGCTTGCCCGCCCGCACCGCCGCGGTCGCGATCTCGACGTGGGCCGCCGGTGTCGTAAGGTTGACGATGATCTCGACGTCCGGGTGGTCCAGGGCGAGTTCAGGTGTGCCGTGCTCCGGTATGCCGAACTCCTGCGCGCGGCTCTTCGCGACCTCAGGGACAAGATCGGTGACGGCGTGGACCCTCAGGTCCGGGAACGCCGTGAGATTCCTCAGGTACTGATCGCTGATCACGCCGGCGCCGATGACGGCCACCCCGACCGGTCCGCGGCTCATCGGGCACCGCCCTGGGTGCGGTCGGCGCCGGGGCCGGCCTCCAGGTAGCGCAGCGAGGCGGTGACGCCTTCGAAGATGTCCCCGGCGTAGTCGTCGAACTCGACGATGCCCACCTCGATGTGCTTGGCCGCTTCGATGATGCCCCACACGTCGACCACGCCCTGTCCCGCGGGGACTTGCAAGGAGATGTCCTTCGTGGCCGGACCGTCCTTGATGTGGATGGCGACCACGCGCTCGCCGAGGCGGTCCAGGAGCTTGGCGGGGTCCTGGCCGCCCACGGTGGCCCAGTAGGTGTCGACCTCGAGGGCGAGTTCGGGGTCGAGCAGGTCGGCGAAGACCTCCAGGGCGGTGACGCCCTTGATCTTCGAGGAGATCTCCCAGTCGTGGTTGTGGTACCCCACGCGGACTCCGTGATCAGCGCCCTTCTTCGCCGCGGCGTTCAGCTGGGCCGCGGTGTCACGGATCGCCTCGATGTCCTGCCAGCGCTCCGGCGGGACGAGGGGGTGGACCACGGTGCCGATGCCGAGGCGCCGTGCGGCCGCGAAGATCTTGTCCTGGTCGGGCAGGGCCTCCGCCGTGATGTCGGCGGCGATGTCGGCGGGGGCGCCGGTGGGGATCAGCATGGTGTGGCCGGTCGGAGCCGTGATGTCGTTCTCCGCGAGCACGGCGGCGAGGGCCTCCGTGTTGGTCTCGAAGGCACAGGGTTCGACTCGGCGGTAGCCGATCGCGGCGAGGCGCCGGATGGTTCCTGCGAAGTCTTCTTCGAGGGCGTTGCGAACGGTGTAGAGCTGGACTGAGTAGGTCATGGGAACGGAATCCTCGCTTCGTGTTTCTCTGCTGATCAGTTGTCGCACGCGATGGCCGCCGTGAGTTCGCGGCGCGTACGGTCGGTCACCCCGGGGAGCTCGTTCAGAAGAACGGACAGGGGCAGGGCTGTGGACTGGCCGAGGAGTTGCTCGACATCGATGTGGGGTGGCAGATAGTCCCGCAGAACCGCCGACACAGACGCGATGATCGCGTGGTCGGCGGCAAGGTGCTCGACGCGACTGTCGAGGGTGAGCTGTTCCGGTGCGGGAGCGGGCGTGTAGGTCCACTCGTAGCGACCGGCGTCGACGGCGTGCTCCGTCCGGTCCGGGTGCTCGGGCAACGCCACGACCGCCGTCGTGCCCTGCGGGATCGTGACACGCACGGTCATGGTGTCGTCCCCGCGTTGCCACTCGACGCTCACTCGCCCGTGGACGGTGTCGTGCGCGGTCCGTGCATGGGCCAGGCCGCCGCCGGGCCGGGGCGCGATCCGCATCGTTCGGTAGCCCGCGCTCGTCGCGCTGACGCCTCCGATCGCGGAGTGCATCCAGTGGGCGACGGAGCCGAGCGCGTAGTGGTTGAGGGACGTCATTCCGGACGGGTTCACCGTGCCGTCGGGCAGGATGGCGTCCCACCGCTCCCAGATGGTGGTGGCCCCGCGGACGACCGGATCGAGGAACGAGGGTGCCCGTGTCTGCAGCAGCAGGCGATAGGCGTCGTCCGAGTGCCCGGTCGCCGTCAGGGCGTGCGCCACATGCGGCGTGCCCGCGAAGCCCGTGGAGATGCGGTATCCGTCGCGCCGCACGATGTCGGCCAGGCGGGCGCCGGCGTGGGGCAGTTGGCTCTCGTCGAGCAGGCCGAAGCGGATCGCCAGGGCGTACGATGTCGCGCACTCGCCGGTGATTCGGCCGCTGCAGCTCACGTATTCGGCGCGGAAGCCCGCTCGGACTCGATCCGCGACCTCGGTGAAGTACGCGATGTCCTCCGCTCGGTCCAGCCCCTCTGCGGCGCGCGCCATTTCCCGTACGGTCTGGTGGAAGAAGGCCGTCGCGACGAGATACCGGTCAGCCTTGGACTGGCCGGGGCGGTCCATCGGAGCATCGGGGTCGAGCCAGTCCCCGAACTGAAACCCGCTGTTCCACAGGCCCGTGCGATCGAGCAGCGGCACCACGCTCCGGGTGAAGGTCGCCATCGATGCGTAACAGCGACGCAGAGTCTCCTCGTCGCCGTACTCCCAGTACAGCTGCCAGGGCAGCCGCACCGCGACGTCGCTCCACAAGGCCGCCGGTGTGTCGTGGCCGGGCTGGACATCAGGTACGACGTACGGGACGAACCCGAAGTCCTTCTGCTCAAGGGCGAGGTCGTCGAGCCACGACATCAGCACCCCGCGCACGTCGTACAGGTAGGTCGCCGTCGGGGCGAAGGCGTTGATGTCTCCCGTCCAGCCGAGTCGCTCGTCGCGCTGCGGACAGTCGGTGGGGATGCCGACGAAGTTGCCGCGCATCGACCAGACGACGTTCTCGTGCAGCCGGTTCAGCAGGGCATCCGACGTCTCGAACCATCCCGTACGGGTCATGTCACTGTGCACGACGACGGCCTGTACGTCGTCCGGCCGCAGGTCGCCGGGGAGTCCGTCGATCTCGGCGTATCGGAAGCCGTGGTAGGTGAACCGCGGCTCGAACTCCTCGGGTCCGTCGCCGGCGAGCACGTACCGGTCGGTCGCCTCGGCCGTGCGCAGTGTCGTGTAGTCCGGCACGCCGTCGACGAGCACCTCGGCGTGCCGCACGGAGACAGTGGTTCCGCGGGGCCCGTCCAGGCGGAGCCGGACCCAACCGGGAAGGTTCTGCCCGAAGTCCACGACCGTGGTTCCGGCCGGGGACTTCCAGATCTTCAGTGGCGGCAACGCCTCGACGCGTCGGATCGGCTCCGCGGTGGCCTCCGCCAGGGCGGCCAGGTCCCAGTCGACCCGTTCCGTCTCTTGCCAGGTGCGGTCGTCGAATCCGGGCTCGTTCCACCCGGCCGGTTCGAGCGTCGCGTCGATGGTGACCCCGTCGTAGAGGGAGTTGGCGCGTACGGAGCCCTGACCGCACCGGAACCTCTCGCCCGAGGCCACGTACTCCGTCCGGTCCGGGTAGCGCAGTTCGATCAGGGAGAGCAGGGCGGGACGATCGGCATAGATCCGGGGGCGCGTGATCTCCTCGAAGCCGAGGCGGCCGACGGCCCAGCCGTCGCCGACGATGGCGCCGAACGCGTTGGTGCCGGTGCGCACCGAGGCGGTGAGGTCGTGGCTGCGGACGAGGAGGCGGTGCCGGTAGGACGTCCAGCCCGGTGCCAGGACCTCGTCGCCGACCTCGGATCCGTTCAGATAGGTCTCGACGGCACCGAGGGCGGTGATGTGGAGGGTTGCGCTCAGGAGGTCCGGGCGAGCTTCGAACTCGGTCCGGAAGTACACCGCCGGATCGCCCGGCTCGCCCACGCGTCGTTCGGGCGAGCCGACGAACACCGCGCCGGCGGCTTCGAACTGTGCTGAGAGCATGTTGTCCATTTCTCGTTAGGAGACAGTTGGCCGCGCTCGGTTCGACGGAGTCTTGGTCGGTCGGGCGTGCGTACGGCCATGTAGCGGAGGTCTCGGGCTCACCCTCCCGAGGCCTCCTGGCGGCAGGCCGAGGTCGCCCGTCGGAGTGGTACACCGCCGGGCCGACGCCGAGCGCGACCGCTGTCGGACTGGCCGTTGTCAGGCCGGGGAGATTTCGGTGAGGTCGAGAAGCGGACGCCGCAGATCGACCTTCACGCCCTTCACCTTGGGCGAGGTGTAGTAGAAGACCGAGAAGCTGGTCACCGGCACGAGATAGGCCAGGTCGACGGCCCGCCGCGTTGCCTGATCGTAGAGCGAGCGCTGCTCGGCGCCCGTCGCGCTGCCGCCTTGCTTGACCAGTGACGCCACCGTCGGGTCGTCCCCGCCGTACATCAGGCCGGGGGTCGGACTGTAGAACTGCTTCGCGTAGAGGAAGAACGGGACGTAGCCGTACCCGTAGGACACCATGGAATGCTCCGCGCTCAGATACTCCCGTGAGTACTTGGCACCGTCGCTGGCGTTGATCGCACGCACCTTCACACCGATCTTGGCCCAGTCCGATATCACGGCTTGTGCGACGTCACTGGTGGGTGGGTTCACGGTCAGACTGAGCATGGTGGCGCTGAAGCCGTTCGGGTAACCTGCCTTCGCCAGCAGCGACTTCGCCTTCTCGGGGTCGTAGGCGTAGCGATCGGCTTCCGACTCGAGGTAGTCGGGCGTACCCGGTGTCCCTATCTGGTTGACCGGCTTGCCCGTGCCGTGCAGCAGCCCCTCGGCGATGGCCTTTCGGTCGACGGCGTAGTTCAGCGCCTGCCGGACGAGCTTGTTGCGCAGGGGCTTCGCCCCGGCGCCCTTCGCACGGCCGGTCAGTTGGATTCCGGTCTCCCCGACCAGGGTGGAGTACGTCTTGAGGTTGGCGCTCTTGGCGCTGTCCATTGTGTTGATGTCGCCCTGCGCCAAATCGGCGGCGCCGGTCTTGAGCAGGGAGAGCGCCGCGTTGGTGGAGCTGACGACCTTGATGACGATCTTGCCGTAGCGGATCGCGGACTTGTTGTAGTAGTTCGGGTTCGGTGTGTAGGTGTAGTGGTCCCCGGAGACGGTCGCCTTTTCGTCGAGCACGTACGGTCCTGCGCCGAAGGTCTGGTGCCCCAATGCCTTCTTGTCGGCGAGGCCCTTCGCACTGACCACCGAGCTGAGATGAGTGGTCGACGACAGGTTGTAGGGCATTTCCGGGTTGGGCCGCTCGAGCTTGAGGGTGACGGTGCGGTCGCCGGTCGCCTCGACGGTCACCTTGCCGAGGGCCGGTGCGTTCGGACTGGCGGGATCGGCGAAGGTGTACTTGAGCGAATTGACCACCGCGGCCGTCGTGACCGGTGTGCCGTCCGCGAACTTCACACCTTGCCGCAGGGTGAGTTGGAACTCACGGTTGCCCTTGCCGACGTACTTCCACGAAGTGGCCAGGCCGGGCTCGAACTTGCCTTCCGGGCCGCGGTGGATGAGCGAGTCGTACGCGAGGGGGGTGTACCAGTTCTCCCCTACAGTGATGCCCGCGCGCGCCGGGTTGAAGGTGCTGGGTGGCATGAGCGAGACGACGTTGAGCGTGCCTCCGGACTCGCCCGTCGGCGAGTCGGCGGTGCCGCTGCAGGCCGACGCGGTCAGTGCGGCGCACACCACACCGGTCAGCAACGTCGGGGTGCGGGTGAATCCTCTGTTCATGGAACTTCCTCCATGCAAGGCCATGCGTCCGGAACGGGTGTTGGTGCCGGCGGTCCGGATCGCGTATGACGAGGGTGTTATCGGGAGTCCTGTGCGGCGGTGAGCCGCTGGGCGGGTGCTCGATCGGGATCCGGGTCGGGCACCGCGGCGAGCAGCTGCCGGGTGTACGGGTCGGTGGGCGCGCTGTAGACGCGCTCTGCCGGGCCGGTCTCGACGATGCGGCCCTGGTGCATCACGGCCATGCGGTGGGACAGGAAGCGGACCACTGCGAGGTCGTGCGCGATGAAGAGGTAGCTGAGGCCCATCGACTCCTGCAGTTCGGCGAGGAGGTTGAGGATCTGTGCCTGCACGGAGAGGTCGAGCGCGCTGACCGGTTCGTCGCAGATGACGAGGGACGGGTTGATGATCAGGGCGCGGGCGATGGCGATGCGTTGCCGTTGTCCGCCCGAGAAGTGCGCCGGATAGCGGTCGGCGGCGTCGGGCGGCAGACCGACCCGGACGAGCATGTCGTGCACGCGCTCGGCGATGTCTCGGCGCGACAGCGGGGACGACTGCCGCAGCAGGGGCTCGGCAATGGAAGTACCCACCCGTCGCGTGGGGTTGAGGGAGCTGTAGGGGTCCTGGAAGACCGCCTGGATCTCCGAGCTGAGGGCCTGGCGCTCGCGCCGACCGGCTGCGGTGATGTCGCGGCCGCGGAACCGGATCTGCCCTTCGGTCGGCGGGCGGAAGCCGAGGACGATGTTGGCGAGGGAGCTCTTGCCAGAGCCCGACTCACCGACCAGGCCGAGAGTTTCGCCCTCGGCGATGTCGATGCCGACTCCGTGGAGGACGCGGGCGGGCTTGCGGCGAAACCCCTGCGGATAGTCGAGGACGATTCCGTGTGCGCTCAGCAGGGGCTGGGCGGGTGCCGTGTCGGTCCGGCTCACGAGGCATCCTCCAGGTCGAGTTCCCGCACGCGGTCGATGTGGATGCAGCGACTGTCGTGATCGGCGGTGATGGCCGCCAGGGGGATCGGGCGCTGCGCGCAGTCGGCGGCGGCGAGCGGGCAGCGATCCTGGAAGTGGCAACTCGCCGGCCAGTCGGCGGGGGCCGGCACGGTGCCAGGGATCGTCGGGAGCCGCTTCAAGTCCCCAGTGGTGCTGCCGTCGGCCGATGTCCGGCCGAGTGCGCGGTGCGGGTTGGCCGCAAGGAGGCTGGCCGTGTACGGGTGCGCCGGCGAGTGGTACAGCGTGCCGACCGGCCCCTGCTCGACGACCTGTCCGGCGTACATGACGACCGCGCGCGCACACAATTGCGCCGCGACGCCCCAGTCGTGGGTGATCAGGACGATAGCGAGTCCCCGTTCCGCCTGGAGGTGCCGCAGCAGTGCGAGGATCTCGGCCTGCACGCGGGGGTCCAGCGCGGTCGTCGGTTCGTCGGCGACAAGCAACTCGGGGTCCCCGGCCAGGGCGAGCGCGATGGCGACACGCTGGGCCATGCCTCCGGAGATCTGGTGCGGATACTGGCGCAAGACGGCTTGCGGATTCGGGATGTTGACCAGGTCGAGGAGTTCCACCGCACGTGCCCGTGCGGCACGGCGGTCAAGGCCGTGATGTCGGCGCACGGCCTCGGAGAGCACGCCGCCGACGGGGAACGTGGGGTCGAGCGCGGTCATGGGTTCCTGGGACACATAGCCGATCCGGGCTCCGCGCAGCGCGTGCCGGTCACGGCCCGACAGCTGGAGCAGCTCGGATCCGTCGAAGCGGCAGGAACGCGCGCGGACTTCGGCGCTGCCCGGCAGCAGGCCGAGTACGGCGGAGACCGTGACCGACTTGCCGCATCCGGACTCCCCGACGATGCCAAGGACCTCGCCCCGCGCGACGTGAAAGCCGACGCCTTGGACCACTGCGCTGCGCGTGTCCCCCGCACCGAAGACGACCCGGAGCCCGCGGACGGAGAGCAGTGCGTTCGCGTCCGGCGGACCGTTGCCGGCTCCGGCTTGATCGTCCTCGCCTTCGTCCGTTACGGGCAGCGCGCCGCCGTCGCTCGCGCCGCGGCGCCGTGCCGGTGCCGGTGCGGTGCTCCACCGTTGCACCATGACATCGCGCAGGGCGTCGCCGAGCAGCGCGAGGGCGAGCATGGTCAGAGCGATGACGCCGCCCGACGGCACCAGCATCCAGCTGGACCGGTCCAGGACCTGGCTCGCCTGGGTGATCAGACCGCCCCAGGACGGCTCCGGTTCCTGCACGCCGAGTCCGAGGAAGGACAGACCCGCCTGCACACCGACCGCGGCCGCGGCCATCAGGGACGCCTGCACGACGATCGTCGTCGCGAGGCGCGACACGATATGCCGGAGCAGGATCTGGCCGTCGCCGAGGCCGGACACGCGGGCCGCCGAGACGTACTGCTCCGTACGGACGCGTTGCGTCTCGGCGCGGATGACCCGGGCGAGCCCCGACGCACCGAGCACGCCGAGCGTGATCATCGCGAGATGCTGGTTTCCGGGGAACACGGCGAGGACGAGCAGGAGGATGAGAATGGCCGGGAGCGCGACCGTGATCTCGATCCAGCGCAGCACCGCCCAGTCCACCCAGCGGCCCAGGTAGCCGGCCAGCACGCCCATGACGGTCCCGGTGATGACGCAGACGAGCGTCACCTCCACGATTCCCAGCAGAACCCCCTGACCACCGAACAGGACACGGCTGAGGATGTCCCGGCCCAACTGGTCGGTACCCAGCCAGTGTTGCCCGCTGGGCCCGGACAGCACGTGGGTCAGGTCGGTGCTCGTGGGCCCGTACGGAGCGAGCACGTCCGCACCCACGCTCATCACGCCGACTGCCACCAGCCACAGGAGCGAGATGACTGCCAGCGGCCTGCGCACCAACGCCCGCAGTGCCGATCCGCGCCGCGGCTGTGGCTTCGTCACCGACGACCGCTCAGCCTGTTCGTCCTTCAGGCCGGCGCCGCCGCGCGTGGGGTCCACTGCAGTCTGCTCGATGCCGGTCACCGGACACGCACCCGGGGGTCGATCGCGCCGTAACAGAGATCGACGAGCAGGTTCGCCGCGACGACGAGCAAGGTGAAGTACACGACTGCTCCCTGGATCACAGGCAAGTCCCTTTGCGCTGTCGCCTGTTGGACGATGGAACCGAGGCCGGGCATTGCGAAGACCTGCTCGATGAAGATCGTGCCGCTGATCAGCCCGACGAACACGATGCCGATGACGCTCATGATCGGCACGCCTGCGTTGCGGAGCGCGTGCCGGAAGAGAATCGACCGGTGCGAGAGGCCATTGGCCCGCAGCGTCTTGATGAAGTCCTGGCCCAGGACCTGCCCGAGAGAGTCGCGGGTCTGCTTGGCGATGACCGTGGCCCCGCCGATCGCCAGGGAGGTCACCGGCAGCACCAGGGACCGCGCCCACTGCCCTGGCGAATCCGCGAAGCTGACGTATCCGGCGACTGGCAGGAGCCGGAGCGTGACCGAGAAGAACGAGGTGAGGACCACCGCCAGCCAGAAGTTGGGGATGGCCATGCCGCCCAGAGACAGGACGTCGACGATGCTGCGGGTGACACCGCCGCGCACCGCCGAGGTGATGCCGAGGGCAAGGCCGAGGACGGCACTCGCCAGTGTGCCCAGGATCAGCAGCGAGAACGTGACCTCAAGGTGCTCGTTGAGCTGGGACGTGATGCCCTCACCGGAGAGGATCGAGGTTCCGAAGTCACCCTGCACCGCATGGCCCAGCCAGCTTCCGTACTGCTCGAAGATCGGCTTGTCCAGGCCGAGGCTCTCACGGAGGGCGACGATCTGCTGCGAGGTGGCTTGCGGACCGAGCATCATCTGCGCGGCGTCCCCTGGGGCCACATTGGTGAGGACGAACGACAGGGCTGTGGCGACGAAGACGACGGGCAGTGACCACAGCAGGCGGTGCCCGAGGAGTTTCAGCACGGTAGGTCCCGCGTGGCCAGGTCTCCTGCGGGCGCCGAGCGAGCGGCGCCCGCGGCGGAGGCGATGTATGGCGGCACGGTGGAAGGCAAGTTGCGCACGGCGCTCTCCGGAGATGGCTCGGATCGGGTGTCGACGGCGGTCGATGTTCCAGATCGGTTTCGGACCGTTGAATTTCCAGTGACACTTGAAGTTCGCGCTCAAGTTAGGACTGGGCTTGGCGTGCCGTCAATACCGAGCGCACACTGAAGTTCGGGTAGTGGGTGACCGGTTGGGCAGCGGGCATGGCCGCGCGGGCGAACCGGCGGCGAATACCTCATCCGAGGTGCCGGGCTCACCGGTGGTGGCGGAATCCGGACTACCAGGCGTACCGGCTACCGAAGTTGGCCAGCCGGTGGGTGAGCCGACTGCCGAAGTTGATCTGCCGGTGGGTGGACCGGCGACTGCCGAGGCTGGCCTGGCGGTGGGTGACCGGCGGCCGGTAAGCCCGGACCGCCTACGACGTGACCTTGCGCGCGTCGCCCCGGCGCCCCCGGGGGGAGCGCAGCAGGACGGCGTCGATGAAGGCTCCGAGCCGGGCGCCGATGTCGAACGACGGATCGACCAGCCAGTGGTTCTGCAGTCCGTCCCAGGCCGCGATGATCAAGGCTGCGGCCTGTTCCGGATCGACCGCGGAGCCGACCTCTCCGGTCTCCTGGAGCAGTGAGATGTCCTGGGCAAGCCGCGCGCGCGAGAGGCGCCAGTGTTCCTTGAAGTAGTCGTGCGCGGGGTGTTCGGGGTTGCCGGCCTCGCCGAGCAGGGACGCGTAGAGGTGGACGATGTTGGTGCGGCGCACGCCGACCACGGCGAGCGCGGGGGCGGCCGCGACGGACTCGCCCGGGCTCAGCAGGCTCATCTCCTGCTCGTCGAACAAGGTCAGAGCCGCGACGAGGAGCGCTTCCTTGGAGGGGAAGTGGTAGAGGAGACCCGCTTCACTCATGCCTGCCCGCTTGGCCACCCCGAGCGTGGTGACACTGCGGTGGCCATGCTCGACCACCAGCGCCAACGCGGCCTGGGCGATGGTTGCGCGGCGTTCGCGCGTCCGTGCATACGGACCGCGCCGACGGGGCTCTGACATGCCAGCACCGTATCCGACTCCGCACACACGCCCGTTCGCTTCGCGGACGCGACCGGCGAGGCGTCGATGAGAACGGGAAACTCTCGCGCAGCTGTTGACGTGCACCCGAGCCGCCGACACTATGAAATTCAAGTTGGACTTGAGATTCGCTTCGAGGGTCCCTTGCGCTGCGGACGAGCGGGACGCGGAGAGCTCCGAGCAGCAGTGGCCCTGAGAACCGGCCGAGGACTGCCCCGGGGTCGCAACACCATCGGGGAGCGGTCAAGGACCGCAAACTGCCCTCCCCAACCGGTCACTTACCACCAAGCGCGAGGAGCCGAGATGGCAGGATTGTCCGTACAGCGCGTCGCCGAACTGAAGGCGCGGGCGCAACGGGACGTGGACGAAGGGCTGTTGCCGGCGTGCCAGTACGCCTTGGCCAGGCACGGCGAGGTACTCGTGCACGAGACGGTCGGCGACGCGCCGTCCGACGCCCGGTTCTCGATCTGGTCGACGACCAAGCCGGTGTTCAGTTCGCTCGTGTGGCAGTTGATGGGTGAGGGCAAGCTGGACCCCCTCGCGCCGGTCGCGGATCTGTGGCCGGAGTTCGGGGCACACGGCAAGGACCGGGTGACGCTCGAACACCTCCTGCTGTTCACCGCGGGGTTCCCGGAGGCAGCGCTCGACCACGACACGATCTTCGACCGCCCGGCCCGGGTGCGGCAGATGGAACAGTGGGAGCCGTCCTTCGAGCCGGGCACGGCCCACGGCTATCACGGGTTCAGCGCGCACTACGTGATGGCGGAACTGGTGGAGCGGGTGACCGGCACCGACCACCGCACGGCGCTGCGGGAGCGGATCCTCGATCCCTTGGGCCTCGACCGGCTCGAACTCGGTGTTCCCGAGGACCGGCAGGGTGATCTCCAACTCATAGTCGGCGCCGGTGAGCCCAGCACGGAGGAGGAAATCAAGGACCTCCTCGGCGTCGACTCGCTGCCGCGCGAACTGAGCGAGGCGATCGCGGCTGAGGCCGCGAACCCGAGTGTGCGTCCCGAAGACCTTCTGGTCCAGTGCCAGCGACCCGACCTGGTGGCGTACGGCCTCCCGGGGGCCGGAGGTGTGAGCGACGCGGCAAGCTTCGCGCAGTTCTACCAGCACGTGCTGCACGACCCCAAGCGCCTGTGGGACCCCGCGATCCGGCACGACGTCACCACCAAGGTGCGGAACACGTTCACCGACCCGCTCGGCGTCATCGCGAACCGTACGCGCGGCCTCGAACTGCAGGGGGACGACCCGACTTGCCTGCACCGCGTCGGCGGAGGCGGCGCGACGCCGCGCACGTTCGGGCACAACGGGGCCGCCGGACAGGTCAGTTGGGCCGACCCGGACAGTGGCCTCTCCTTCGTCTACCTGACCAACGGCGTCGACCGGAACAACGTCCGCGTCGTACGCCGCGCCCGCGACCTGAACGCAGCGGCGATCGCCTGCGTCGCCTGACCACTCCTCACCTCTCACCACCCCGCGCGCACCGCCGCGTCCGGCACCGGCGCCTCAACGGCCCAGATTGCGAGTCACCGAGATATGTCCGACCACGACCCAACCGCCTTACCGGATAAGGCAGTTGCACTCGATGTGTCCCATCAGGACGATCCCGCGTTCGGCCCCGCGTTCATCGATGTCGACGAGTGGCGTGAGAGCCCCGTCCCGCACCGCTATCTGCACGGTGGTTTCGAGGGCACCGAAACCCGCTTCGTGATGTACCTGCCGGAGCGCGAGACCTACCGGGGGCGGATGGTCCAGGAACTCGCGGGCGGTGTCGGAGGAGTCGAGGCGCACCCGCCCGAGTACCTGGAGAAGCTGCTCCGCGGCGCGTTCCGCCTGGGCGCCTTCGTGGTCGCCTCGAACCAGGGCTGGATCCTCACTCCGCAGCGCCCCGGGGTCGGTGGTCCCGGTCTCCCGGATGACCTCACGATCCTGTCACACCGGGCGAGCGCGCAGACCGCCCGTTACGCCAAGTCGGCCGCGGCCGAGCTGCTCGGCGCGCGGCCGCACCACTCCTACCTCATCGGCGCCAGCGGCGGCGGTGCCCGCTCGGTCGCGGGCATCGAGCAGGTGCCGGGACTGTGGGACGGCGCGGTCCCGATCGTGATGGTCAATCAGCACCTGGCCTGGCACTACTGGTCGGTCTGGGGCCGCGCGGAACTCGCACTGCGGCACAAGAGGGAGGAGATCACCGCGGCCGTCGACGCGGGCGCGGACCCCTTCTCGGTCCTCGACACGGACGAGCAGCGGCAGTGCCTGTCCGACCTCTACCAGGTCGGATATCCGAAGGGCGCCGAGTTCCTGCTCAACATGGGTGCGGCAGAGTGGGCGAACTGGATCCCGCTCATCGACCCCGAGTACGCAACGGACTACTGGAACCTCCCTGGCTACGCGGGCGAGGGCAGGCAACCTCTGCGCGCCACCGGCACCGTCACCGAACTCGTCCGGGCATCGGATCCGGAAGCGAGCGCCCTGATGGGACCGCTCGGCGAGGAACTCCGCCGGCTGCTTCCACCCGACCGCGTGGTCGGTGCCCGCATCGACGGTGTCGAGCTCACCGAGGACATAATCGGCTGCCGCTTCACTGTCGGCGACCCCGGCGACGAGGTCCTTCGGGTGTGCACGGTGGTGGACGGTGACCGCGTCGGCTTCGCCGAATTCAACGAGCGCCCGGCGCCACGGGTGGGCCAGGAGATCACCCTGGACAACACCCTGGATCAGGCCTGGGCCCACTACCACCGGCACATCATCGACCCGCAGCGGCCGACGATGCGACGCTGGGCCGGCGATGGCCTGCCGATCTGGCCGCAGCGGCCCGCGGACGCGGAGCGCCGGGCCGTGCTCTGCGCACTGCCGACCGGCCGGTTCGACGGCAAGATGATCGTCGTCCAGAGCGCCCTCGACCACCTGTGCCCACCCCTGTTCGCGCACGAGTACGTCGAGTCGGTGCGTGCCCGGCTGGGGGACGGCGAGGACCGCATACGCCTCTGGATCCTCGACAACGCCCAGCACGGTGACCCGGCACCCGAGCATGGCACCGAGCCCAACTTGCGGTTCGTCAGGTTCCTCGGTACCTCCCTGCAAGCACTTGAGGACCTCGTGGCATGGGCGGAGGACGACGTGACACCGCCGACCGACACCTCCTATGAGCTGGACGCCTGGAACAGGACGCTGCTGGCGCCGACTGCTGGGCGGCGGGGCGGAATCCAACCGCTCGTCTCCCTCGTGGGGCCAGCCGAGGCCGGCGTCGGCAAGACCGTGCGTTTCACGGCCGAGGTCGAGGTCCCGCCCGGGACGGGATCAGCGGTCGGGGCAGCCTGGGACTTGGACGGTACGGGCCGCTTCGAGTTGAAGGCCCAGATCAAGGAGCCGGCGTCGCACCTGACGGTTGATCTGGAGCACTGCTTCACGCAACCGGGTACCCATATGGTCGTGGTGCGGGTGGCGAGCCAACGCCAAGCAGACGCCTCGGACTCGGTCCGGCTCGTGGAGAACTTGGCGCGGCTCCAGGTGCGCGTGACGGACGGATCCTGAGCGAACCAGGCGGCCTCCCCATGTAGGGGGCCGCCTGGTGCCGACGTACCGCGCTACTCCGCGAGTGCGCCGAAGTCGAGGTTCCGGAACGCGTTGGCGACGAAGTGCGCGGCCAGGCGCGTGGCCTCGCCGAGATCCTCGCCGCGGTCGATGGCGTGCTCGCAGACCTGAATGGCGACGCCGACGCAGGCGGCGGCAAGCCCTTCGGCGGTCCGCCTGGGCGCTGGGCCGTAGGGCTGCTGGCGGCGCTCGATGAGGCCGGCGAGCCGATCGGTCACCGCGCCCAGGACCTGCCGCCGAAGACTTGTGGGGTGGTCGCCGGTCCTGTCCCCACGGAAGAGCAGGTCGAAGCCCTCGGCGCGCTCTGCGGCCAGGCGGAAGAGCGGCTCCATTCCCGTTCGTGCGAGGTGAGTGAGCGACAGTTCGGCCCCGTGCTCGTAGGCGTCGGCGATCCAGCCATTGAGGACGTCCGCCTCGCGTTCGATGACGCGACGGTAGATCTGCTCCTTGCTCCCGAGGCGGGCATAGAGCGTGGGCCTGGTCGTCCCTGCCCGTTGTGCGATGTCGGCGATCTGGGCAGCGCTGTAGCCGGCCGCGTGGAACACGCCACGGGCCGCGTCGAGCAGTTGGTCTTCGTCGAAGCGGCGGCCACTCGGGCCGAGCGCGGTGCGGACGGACATGAGAAGAAAGTATAGGACGACTTCTTGACGCGAAGTAAAGATCCACCCTAGCTTGACGCGAAGTAAAGAACGAGTCGCCTCTCTGCAGCACCCCACCCACATCCACACGCACGGAGGAAAGATGTCCCCTTCCCGTTCGCGCCGTCGCGCCGCCGGGACGACGGCGCGGTCGATGCATCCGTCAGTGAACGCGAGCGTGCGTTGGCGGATCCTGCCCGCTCTGGGCGCCACCGCGTCCCTGCTCCTGACGTTGGGGGCGACCGACGCCGGCGCCAGCAGCGGCGAAGCGAGGGCCGACCGTGCGGCTGCACCCGCGGGCAGGACCGCCGGCGTTCCGTTCGAGCCGATCACCTTCAAGCGTGTCCCGCTGCCACCGGAGGTACGCGGGTCCTCACCGTCCTTCACCCCCGACGGCAAGCACCTGCTGTTCCCCGGGACTCATACGGTGGACGGCAAGACGAAGAGCGATGTGTGGATCACCGACCTGAAGGGCAAGGGCGTCCGCTGCCTCACCTGCTCGACCGGGGCGGACCTCCCGCGGCTCCCTTACGTCTTCCCGTTCGCGGACGGCAAGCGGGCCTTCCTCGGGTTCCATGGCGTGCTCGAATGCGCGCCCAGCATCGTGAACTGCCGCACGTCCAAGTACCTGCCGTACGACCTCTCGACGGCGAACCCCCCGCTCGGCGTGATCCCGCCGGGCGGTGCGGCGAACAGACCGCAGAGCGTCGTCCGCCAGGGCGCCTACCCCACCCTCGCGCAGGACGGAAAGCACATCGGCTACTCGGACGTCCGCACCGACGGCCTCGAGCAGATGGTGGTCGCCAAGCTCGTCCGCAAGAAGAACAAGTACGTCGCCGAAGACCCCAAGGTCATCAACCCGCCCGGCCCCACTTCGGCGACCGACCGGAACATCGACGCCTGGTCGGAGAGCACGGGACTCTACGAGCTGAAGACGTTCACCCATGGCGGAAGCCATGTGACGTACGTGCACTCGGGCGGCACCCACTCGGAGAACCCCGAGGTCTGGCAGGTGAACCTCAAGACGGGGGTCCGCAAGCGGCTGACCCACCACCCGGACTGGGACGAGGACTTCGCCGGTTCGCCCGACGGCAGGAGTGCCGTGGTGTGGAGCAACCGGACCCACAACATGTGGGACGCGCTCGGCGGCCTTATGCCCCACCGCAGCTTCATCGACGCGCCGATGGTCGGCGCCGAGGCCGGCATGCTGATCAACACGCCCAACAACCTGGCCTGCGGTGGCGTGGTGTGGCTGACGCCCGGGGAGGGCGACCACGGAGGTTCGGTGTCGGGGCAGCCGATCATCGCCCCGGACGTGCACGCACACACCACCGTGACGGGGTGGTCGGCATGGAGCCCGGACGGGACGAGGTTCGCGCTCAACGCGGTCAAGCAGGGCTCCGGACTGTTTTCCGGCGAGGTCCCGGACTATCTGGCCATCGCTCAGATGCCCGGTCGTAAGCCGACCAAGCCGGAACCCGTCGTCAGCTCCGAGGTCGGCGACTGGGCCCAGGCCCCGGCCGACTGGCACCCTCCGTTCGGCTACGTCGGAGACGTGACTCTCGACGGTCCGGGCGGTGGCACCGTGGACATCCAGTACAACGGCAAACAGGGCGCGGTCTACGGCGACTTCTCCGCGACGTACAAGAACTACTCCGAGGACGGCAAGACGTTCCTCGACGGGACCAAGAAGATCGATGTCCTGGAACCCGGCATCACCAAGGTCCACGAGGTCACCGACCTCGTGATGACGGGTGAGCACACCGGATCGCTCCGCAAGGACCTCGAGATCACCGGCGGCAACGCCACCGGCACGCCGACCTACAAGGGATCCTCCACCGCCACCTACGACGGCAAGACCGTAACGGGACCACCGTCGTGGCTGACGCAGAGGGGCTCCTGCCCCGAGCGACTGCCGAAGAAGCCGCAGATGAAGGCGACGGCCAAGCACCTCGGCCATGGCCGCTACGAGATCAAGGTGACCGCGAGCGTCGGCGGCATGGGCCCACACGAGACCACTGTCGACACCCGGCCGGTGACCCACGCGCGGATCGACACCCCCGGTCAGGACGCCTACACCAACGACCGCGGCATCGCTGTCATCACGCTCCCCGGCGGCCGCCCGGCCACGGTGAAGGTGACGGCCGGCGAGACGATCACGCCGACGAACCTGCGGGTCGGCTGAGCTGTCGGCGCGGTGGATGCGTCCGGCGGCGAGGGCGAGGACTGCCGAGGTCCTTGCCCTCACCCGTCGGACACGAACCTCATGCACGGAGACAGGCTCCGCAGCCGCACAGGAGGAGGTTGCCCGATGAAGGGCGTGACGCGCAGAGGCGCAGCAGCGGGAATCCTCGGAGTTCTGGCGATGACCGCGTGCTCGAACCCCGGCGCCGGCGGAGACTCCGGACCTCCTGGGACGGCGGAGGCCACCGTCCAGGCCAAGGAGTTGACCGTCTGGACCAACAGCGCCGATCCCGAATCGATCAGAAACGTCTACGAGCGGTTCGGGGAGAAGTACGGCGTCAAGATGAACATCGTCGAGATCGCCGCGGACGGCTTCGAGAACCAGGTCCAGACGAAGTGGGCCAGCGGAGGCCGGCCCGACATCCTCGAATACCACGCCACCTCCGCCTTCTGGGCCCTCAACCCGGCCCGGAACATGGTGGATCTGTCGAGCATGCCGTACGTCGCCAAGTCCGGCGACCTCTACCAGCAGGTCGGGGCGTACCGCGGGAAGGTGTACGCGGCGGTCACCCAGAGCCCTGGGCTCTTCGGCATTTTCTACAACAAGAACGTGCTCACGAAGGCCGGACTGCGCCCCCCGAAGACGTACGACGACCTGAGCCACATCTGCTCGGTACTCAAAGCGAAGAATCCCGCCGTGAACCCCCTTTGGGAGAGCGGCGGTTCACAATGGCCCACACAGATCCTGGGCGGCATCCTGTACATGAGTTCCGCTCAGAAGCGGGATGACTGGGCACAGAAGGTCACGGACAAGAAGGCCGAGTTCGACGACCGGAACGGCCCGTTCGTCGCCGGAGCGTCCGCATACGATCGGCTGCGCAAGGACGGTTGCTTCAACAAGGACGCCACCACCGCCACGTTCGAGGCATCGGTGAGATCCGTCGCCGACGGGTCGAGCGCGATGGTGGCACTCGGCTCCGATCTCAGCCCGTTCAACCAGGAGTTCGGTGGCGACACCGAGAAGACGGACGCGACCATCGGCTTCGCCGCGGTGTCGGCGGACGGTCCCATCGCATCCTGGGCGCCGAATGTCTCCGGCACCTGGTACGTCCCCAAATCCGGGGACGCGAGGCGTCAGGGCACGGCACTCGCCTTCGTCAAGTACGCCACCGGTGCGGGGTACCAGCAGTACATCGACGAATCCAGGACGGCCCCGCTCCTTTCGGGCTTCAAGGATTCGTCCGGCGTGCAGCACCTGCAGCGGCAGATCACCGACGCGTACAAGACGAACTCGGCTCTGGCGTTCAACACCGACCTGGTGGGCTTCAGCGACCGGTTCGCCGCCTACACCACGGGGATCCTCAGCGGCCAGGAAACACCGCAGGGCGTGGGGAAGAAGGCGCAGACCGCCTTCGAGCAGGGCGCCGAGGCCGCCGGTCTGCCGGGGTGGTGACGAGTCGATGCGACCCCTTCGATCAGTGCATTCGATGGCGAACGTGCCTCCGGCGCTCCGCAGGCTGCGCTCGGCGAGCGCCGGCCCACCGGGCAACGCGCGCCGCGGCCGGAGCCGGTGGTGGCCCCTTGCCCTGCCGGCCTTCCTCCTGGTCTTCGCGTTCTTCCTGCTCCCGTTCCTGCTGAACGTGCGCTTCGCGTTCACCCGATGGACCGGCTATGCCGAAGACATCAGCTGGAACGGCCTCGACAACCTACGGAGCATGGCCGAGCAGGGCATCCTGACCGGTGCGCTCGAGGCCACACTCACGTACGCGGTCATCGCTATGATCGTCCAAAACGCCTTCAGCCTCAGCCTGGCCCTGGCCCTGCAGCGTTCCGACCGGGTCAACAGCGTCTTCCGCGCCGTGTTCTTCCTGCCGGTCCTCATCGCACCGGTCGCCGCGGGATACATCTGGTCCGCCATCGTCGCCCCGGCGGGACCGCTCAACAGGGCCATCGGCCTGGTCGTACCGGGCTTCGACTACGCCTGGCTGGGGCACGGCTTCAGCGCGTTGGCCACCACGGCTTTCATCGACGCCTGGAAGTGGAGCGGATTGACGACGTTGGTCTACATCGCCGGCCTCAACGCGATCCCACGGGCTGTCATCGAATCCGCGACGGTGGACGGGGCGAACGCCTGGCAGCGGTTCTGGCGTATCCGCCTGCGCCTCCTGGCACCGGCCTTCACGTTCACGATCGTCGTGACACTCATCGGGGCGCTGAGCGCCTTCGACATCATCATGGCGACCACTCGTGGAGGTCCCGGCGACTCCACCGCGGTGCTCAACGTCGCGGTGTTCACGCAGTACGGCGGGGGCTTCTTCGGAACCGCGAGCGCGTTGAGCCTGGTGGTGACCGCGTTGGTGGCCGGGATCGCCCTTCCGCTGATCGCGTTCCTGCGCAGTCGGGAGATCGAGGCGTGATGACCGGCATCGCTACTCGCTCTCCGGCTCCGTCTCAGGCGGTGGTCTGCACACGTCCAGCGGTCCGTTCCCGGGTGGTCTCCCGGAGGCGGCTCCGGGAGACCACCCGAGTCGTGCTCCTTACGGCTGTCGCTGTGGGCTGGATCGGAATCCCGTTGTGGCTCCTGCTGGTGAACTCGGTCAAACCCCTCAGAGAGGCCGGTGTCCTCGGGCTCGGGCTGCCGAAAACCTGGAGCCTCGTCGACAACTACGCCACGGTCATCCGCGAGGGCCGTTACGGCGCAGCCGTCATGAACAGCGTGCTCATCGCCGTGCCGACCATCGCCTCGGCTCTGCTTCTCGGTTCGCTGGCGGCATGGGCGTACGCCAGATCACGCAGTACGACGATGAAGTTCGCCTACAACCTCACGGTGCTGTCGATCCTGCTCCCGCCGGCGGTCCTCCCGACCATCTACGAGCTGCAGTTGACGGGCCTGGACGGCACGCGGCTCGGCTACTTCCTCGTGATGACCGGGACACGCATGGGAACGGTCGTCTTCCTCGCCACCGGTTTCATCCGGGCGATGCCGGCCGAACTGGAGGACGCCGCGGAGGTCGACGGCGCGGGCAGACTTCAGATCTACCGGCACGTCGTTCTGCCGCTGTTGCTTCCTGTGCTCCTGGTCGGATCCATGATCCTGATCATCACCATCTGGAACGAGTTCTTCTTCGCGGCGTTCCTCCTCCAGGGCAGCGAAAGGGCAACGCTTCCCATGGCCCTCTACCAGTTCGCATCGGCGTCGCCGGACACATCCATCGTGCGATGGAATCTGATCTTCGCGCACGTCGTGCTCACGAGCCTGCCGCTCGTCGTCGCCTATCTGTTCGTCCAGCGGCGCATCGTCCCGGGTCTTTCCGAAGGCGCGATCAAGGGATAGGTCCTGTACCGGGGGTCGATAGGTCGCCCGTCCACCGCTGATGTCGTAGACGGCACCGGTGGAGAAGCTGACGCGGTCGGACGCGAGGAACGCGACGAGTTCGGCCACCTCCTCCGGGCGTCCGATGCGTTTCATCGGGATGAGTCCGGTGATGTGTTCCAGCACGTCGGGGGCGGTGGAGTCGTTCATGGGCGTGGCGATGACAGCCGGTGTGATGACGTTCACCAGGACGCCGCTGGTGGCCAGTTCCTTGCCGGCGGACTTGGTCAGGGCGATGACCGCGGCCTTGGACGCGGAGTAGACGGACAGGTTGGGGTTGCCGTCCTTGCCCGCCATGCTTGCGAAGTTGACGACCCGCCCCAGCCGCCCTCGCGCATGCCGGGGACGAAGGCCCGCAGGGTGTTCACGGTCCCGATGACGTTGACGTCAAGGACGCGGCGCCACTGTGCGGCGGTGGTGTCGAGGAGCGGGGCGCTCGGACCGACGACGCCAGCCGAGTTCACGAGTATGTCGAAGGGACCTGCCTCCGAGGCAAGGCGAAGCAGCGCCGCTTCGTCCGTCACGTCTGCGGAGACGTCCGCACCGGCCAGGTCAAGCATGGTCACCTTGACGCCGTCGGCGCGCAGGCGCTCGGCCGCGGCCGCGCCCAGGCCGCTGGCTCCCCCGGTGATCAGGGCGGTCCGGGCAGTGTTCGTCGTCATGTCGCTCCTTCGGACATACCTCGGGCAGAGGTACGGAGGTGCCGGTCAGTGGGATTCGCGGCTGACGTCGGAGCCGCTGGAGCCGACAAGGAAGTCGAGGTCCGCCCCGGTGTCGGCCTGTTGGACGTGGTCGACGTAGAGGCGCTCCCAGCCCCGCTTCGGGTGGGCGAAGCCGTCGAGGGTGGCCTCGTTCGGCACGCGGCGGGCGAGTTCGTGGGCCGGTACCTCGACGTCGATACGGCGGGCTTCGACATCGAGGCTGATCACGTCGCCGGTGTGCACGAGAGCGAGCGGGCCGCCTGCTGCCGCCTCGGGTGCCACGTGCAACACGACCGTGCCGTACGCGGTGCCGCTCATCCGGCCGTCGCAGATGCGCACCATGTCACGTACGCCCTGCTCCAACAGCTTTTTCGGCAACGGCATGTTGGAGACCTCGGGCATGCCCGGGTACCCCTTGGGCCCGCAGCCGCGCAGCACGAGCACCGAGTCCGCGTCGACCACCTCCAGGCCAGGGTCGTCGATGCGGTCGTGGAAGTCCTCGACGGAGTCGAACACGACCGCCCGGCCGCGATGCCGCAGGAGATGAGGAGAGGCGGCGGCAGGTTTGATGAGAGCGCCGTCGGGGGCGAGGTTGCCGCGGAGCACGGCGATACCGCCCTCGTCGACGAGCGGCTGTTCACGCGGACGGATGACCTCGGCATCCCAGACGGCGGCGGTGTCGAGATACTCGACGAGCGGCCTGCCGGTGACGGTGAGCGCGTCCGGGTCGAGGAGATCCCGCACTTCACGCAGGACCGCGAGCAGACCCCCGGCGCGGTGGAAGTCCTCCATGAGGAACCGGCCGGCCGGTTGCAGGTCAACGAGGACCGGGACGCGCGAACCGATGCGGTCGAAGTCGTCGAGGGTAAGGCCGACACCGAGGCGGCCGGCCACAGCGAGGAGGTGGACGACAGCGTTCGTGGAGCCGCCGATGGCGGCCAGCGCGACGATCGCGTTGTGGAAGGAGGCTTTGGTCAGGAAGGTGCTCGGACGTCGATCGGCACCGATCATCTGGACCGCGGCTCCCCCGCTCCGGTGCGCGGCCTGCAGAAGTCGGCTGTCGGGCGCGGGAGTTCCGGCCACGCCCGGTACGACAGTACCGAGGGCCTCGGCGACGAGGGCCATGGTGGAAGCGGTGCCCATCGTGTTGCAGTGGCCACGGCTGCGGATCATCGCCGACTCGGAGCGTGTGAAGTCCTCCTGGCTGAGTGTTCCTCCCCGGACTTCCTCCGACAGCCGCCAGACATCGGTGCCGCAGCCGAGCGGTGTGCCACGGAAGGAGCCGTTCAGCATCGGTCCGCCGGGCACGACGACAGCGGGCAGATCGACCGAGGCCGCGGCCATGAGCAGCGACGGGATCGTCTTGTCGCAGCCGCCCAACAGCACCACACCGTCAAGGGGGTTGGCCCGCAGCATCTCCTCCGTGGCCATCGCCGCCATGTTCCGCCACAGCATCGCGGTGGGTCGCACGTTTGTCTCCCCCAGCGAGACGACGGGCAGGTCCAGCGGGATCCCGCCAGCCTCGTATACGCCGTTGCGCACGGAGGCCGCCACCTCGTTCAGATGCGCGTTGCAGGGCGTCAGGTCGGATGCGGTGTTCGCGATGGCTATCTGAGGGCGGCCGGTGAAGGCGTCGTCCGGGACACCGCGGCGCATCCAGGCCCGGTGAATGTAGGCGTTGCGATCCTGTCCCGCGTACCACTGCGCACTTCGAAGCTCCACACCCAACTCATTCCAATAATCGGTACATTGGTCTAATCTCTGGAACGTCATGGACGATACGCAGATGTTCGACGGACCGAAAGCCCTCGGCGGCAGGAAGACCGACCCGCCGGTAGGAGACCCAACTGAGGTGGGTACCAAGGGACTTGTTGGCTCCGACCGGGTGCTCGCCGTGCTCAAGGAGCTCGCGCGCCATCCCGACGGAGTCGGCTTGGAGGAAGTGACACGGGTGATCGCCAGCCCCAAGCCGACCGTGCACCGCGCGTTGCAGTCTCTATGCCGGGCCGGTCTGGCCGACCAGGACGCCCGGGGACGCTATCTGCTCGGAGACGAATTCCTGCGCATGGCCTTCGCACACCACGAGGCGCGCCCGGATCACGTGCGCGTACGATCGGTTCTGGAGAGCCTGGCCGAGCGGTTCGGTGAGACCGCGCACTACGCGTTGCTCGACGGCCACGAGGTCGTCTACCGCGCCAAGGTCGACCCGCCCACCGGCGCCGTCCGCCTGACCTCAACCGTCGGCGGCCGCAATCCCGCACACACCACCGGCGTCGGAAAGCTGCTGCTCGCCCATGAGTTGCGCACGCTCCATGAGGTCGAGACCTGGATCGGCGACGGCGCTCTGGAACGCCGGACCCCGCGCACCAACTGCACCGCCGCGGAACTGTATGCGGAGTTCGGGGCCATCAGGGAGCGCGGCTACGCCCTGGACGACCAGGAGAACGAGCCCGGCGTCAACTGCCTGGCCCTGCCCGTGTACGCGACCTCGGCGACGAGCCCGTCCGGTGCGGTGAGCGTCAGCGCGCTGACTTACCGCACCCCGCTGAGCACATTGATCGACGCCTACGACGAGATCCGTTCACTGCTCGGCCCGTTGGGAGCACCGCTCCAGTGACCACGCCGCGACTCACGCCCGCGAGCCCCGAGAGGTTACTCCTTTTGTCCGGCCAGCCGATCCGATTCCCTCGCTGAACCACCCCTTGAATCACGGAGATTGAGCCCTTGCATCTGATGCGCATCGGTGCCGCCGGCGCCGAGAAGCCCGTCGTCCGCCTCGACGACGACACGTACGTCGACCTTTCCGACCTCGTCAGCGACTTCGACGAGAAGTTCTTCGGGTCCGGTGGCCTCGACCGCATACGACCCGTGGTGGCCGAGCGCGCGGCGGCGGGGCAGGTGTCCCGTTTCGCCGGAGAACGCATCGGCGCGCCCATCGCCCGCCCGCACCAGATCCTGTGCATCGGACTCAACTACCGTGACCACGCCGCGGAATCCGGCATGGCCGTTCCGGACGAGCCGATCCTCTTCACGAAGTCGCCCAACACGCTGGTCGGCCCCGACGACGATGTGCGCATCCCGCGCTGGTCCACCAAACCCGACTGGGAGGTGGAGCTCGGCATCGTCATCGGCCGGCGCACCAGCTACCTGGATTCGGTGGAGGAGGCACGCGACGCCATCGCCGGATACGTCGTCGTCAACGACGTCAGCGAGCGCGCCTTCCAGTTGGAGCGCGGTGGACAGTGGGCCAAGGGCAAGTCCGCGGAGACCTTCAACCCGGCCGGGCCCTGGCTCGCGACGACCGACGAGATCGAAGACGTCCTCGCCCTCGACATGTGGCTCGACGTCAACGGCGAGCGCCGGCAGACCGGCAACACCAAGACGGTGATCTTCGACCCCTGCTTCATCGTCCACTACCTGAGCCAATTCCTGGTCCTGGAGCCAGGGGACCTCATCAACACCGGCACCCCGCCCGGGGTCGGCATGGGCTTCACTCCACCGATATGGCTCAAGCCGGACGACGTGATGGAGCTAGGCATCACCGGTCTCGGCACGCAGCGCCAACACGTCCTCGGGCCTCGGTGAGCGGAAAGCCATGCGCGCATTCGTCCTGACAGGCCCCGGCACGTACGAGGTACAGGACATCCCTGAGCCGGTCGCCGCACCCGGAGAAGTGGTCATCGATGTCGAACGCGTCGGCGTGTGCGGCACCGACATGGAGTTCTTCACCGGCGAGATGGCCTACCTGCACCAGGGACACTCGTCCTTCCCGATGCGCCTCGGCCATGAATGGTCCGGCCTGGTGCGGTCGGTGGGAGCCGGTGTCGGCCGGGAGTGGCTGGGCCGCCGGGTCACGGGCGACACGATGATCGGCTGCGGCGACTGCCGACGCTGCCTGCGGCGCCGCGGTCATGTCTGCGAGAAGCGACGAGAGGTGGGGGTCCGCGACGGGCAACCCGGCGCACTGGCTGAGCAACTCGCCGTACCTGCCTCCTCGTTGCACCCCCTGCCCGACTCCGTCGACGCCACGCTCGGCGCCCTGGTGGAACCGGGCGGCAACGCCCTGCGCGCCGCGCAGGCCGCGAGTGCGGACAGGAACGAACGGGTGCTGGTCCTCGGTCCGGGGAGCATCGGCCTGCTGGTCGCGATGTTCGCGCGGGCCGGCGGAGCCGACGTACACATCATGGGCAAGGAGCAGAGTTCCCTGGACTTCGCCGGCACCCTAGGATTCGAGCGGCTCTGGCGGGAGGACACCCTCCCCGACCTCCCCTTCGACTCGATCGTCGATGCCTCCAACGCCCCGCACCTCCCAGCCCTGGCGCTGGAGTTGGTGGAGCCGGGCGGCCGGATCGTGTGCATCGGCCTGGCCGGCGAACCGAGCCGCATCGACACCCGGACGCTCGCGCTCAAGGACGTCACAGCTGTCGGTCTTCTGTCGGCGTCACCTGCGCTCGACGCGACCATCGCGGCGTACGCGGACGGGTCGGTGGATCCCCGGCCGTTGGTGGCGGCGACTGTGGGCCTGGGCCAAGTCGGCGCCGTCCTCGCCGGGGAGCGTCCACGGGGGGCCAGAGCCGGCCCCAAGATCCATGTGGACCCGCGAAACATCGCGGGCTGATCGGGCTACGAGACCTGTAGACGCGCAGCACCGCCGCCCGGAAGGGGGTTCCCCGTAGTAATCGCCGAAAAGGCAACGGATATCCCTGACCTGCACAGCATGGGCGTGCCTTACCGACCCGCGCGGCAACGCGGGCCTACTCGATACCAGTCGATCGATCACTCGGGAAGGTTCGCCTCCCAGAGCCGATCCACAGGATCTGAGCATTGCTCCGAAGATGGCACGCGCTCAGCGCGGCTGGTCGGAGAAGACAGTCCGCAGCGAGTGGGCCATGAGCGCGAGGGCCTGCTTGGCCGCATCCACCGGGCCGTGGTGGGTAAAGAAGTGATCGACGCCCTTGATGACCTGGTGGGTCACCGGGACTCCCGCAGCGGCCAGCGCCCGTGCGAAGCCGTCCGTCTCGTCGCGCAGCGAGTCGTACTCGGCCGTGATGACCAGGGCGGGTGCGAGTCCTTCGAGGTCGTTGGCGAGGGCAGGTGAGACTAGCGGGTCGAGGCGGTCAGCTATGCGGGGCACGTAGGCGTTGTTGAAGATATTCGAATACCTCGGGTTGATCAGGGCCTTGTCGGTGCGGGCCCGCTTGGTGGCGGGGTCCTTGGCCAGGTCCGTCGGGGAATAGTCGAGGATCTGGAGAAGCGGGGCGAACGTGCCGTTGTCGCGGGCCTGGCGGGCGACGCTTGCGGCGAGGGCCCCGCCGGCGCTGTGTCCGCCGACGGCTAGCCGTCTCCCGTCCCAGCCCTGCGCGGCAGCGTTGGCAACGAGCCACTGCCACACTCCGTACGCCTGCCGCGGCGCGGTGGGGAAGGGGTGCTGGGGGGCGGTGGCGTAGTCGGCGTTGACGACCACGCAGCCGACGTTCGCCGCGAGGTAGCGGCAGATGTGGTCGTCCTGCTCGGGGTGGCCGATGACATAGCCGCCGCCGTGGAGGTTCAGGAAGACCGGGGGAGGCTGGGTTCCGGGCTGCGGCTGGGGTTCGTAGACAGTGCAGGGCACAGGACCGGCGTCGGTGGGGACGGTGAGCGTGCGCGTGCGGGCGGGCAGGTCGGCGAACCGGAGTTCGGGGATGGGGCGCACCTTCGGTCCGGAAAGAAGTTGCACAGCGCGAGCGATCAAGGTGTGCCTGGTAGGCATGGCAGTCACTCCAGAGTGAGAAGGGTGAGGAACGGAACAAGGTGTCGGCGATAAGCCGGTACAGGCGCCCGGGATCTGCCGGGCGCGCATCGGATACCCGCTGCGCTCCTGGTCAGCATCGCCGGGCCCGGGCAATCACGTGCTCGCGTCCTTCGTCATGTGAGCGGGCTCAGTTGGTGCGGTCCGACCAACCCGCGGGGAGGTCGGCGGGAGCGATCGAGATGACCTCGTCGTCGTCCTGGCCGACGTATTCGGCGAAGGTGATCTTGGCGAACTCGGGGACCACGTAGATGGGGTAGGCGGGGCCGGCGTCACGGTAGGCGCGCATCTGGTCGCGGTGGTCGTTCTGGAACAGGACCGTGCGCTCCCCGTGAGTCTTGATCCAGTCGGGGAAGAAGATGACCCCATGCAGGACGCGCTCGGCGGGGATCACGTTCACCGACACCGACGTGCCAGTCGGTTCGGTCCAGGACAGCTTGTAGACGCCCTGGGTCAGCATGACCAGGTCGACGTTCTGGTCCTTGACCCAGCGGCCGCCGACGTGACCGCTGTGGATGCGGTAGTCGATGGTGTGGTCGTTCTTCACGTACAGCTCGTACTGCCAGCCGTTGGCGTAGGTGTAGATGAAGCGGTGGCCGACGATGCCGGACAGGTCCTGCGGAGGGATACATGCAGGGACGGCGGTCTGGTGAGTTGCAGCGGAGGTCATGTTGCTCCCGTGCCCTTCTGTCGGGTCGCCCGGCGGCGACAATTTCATTTTGCCGCAAAACTGTTTTGCTGCAAAATGAGATCTGCGGCACAATGCTCCGTATGGACACCGCATCCGAGCTCAGCCGACTCCTCGGGCCCCTGCGCCGGGCCGTCCTCCGTGCAACCCGTAGCGCCGAAGGACTTCCCGACCTGCCCGAAGCCCAGATCGAACTCCTGCGCGCACTCGCCGAGGGACCGCTCAGCCCGCGAGCGGCCGCGCAGCGACTGGGAGTGGCGACCTCGACGATCAGCAACCTGGTCAAGACGATGAAGGCAGCGGGCCTGGTCAACCGTGAGTCGGCACCGGACGATCTGCGTACGGTGGTCCTCACGCCCTCCCCCTCCGCGCTCGAACTGCTCGACCGCTACGACCGCATCAGTTCCGCCGTATTGGCTCAGGCCATCGACCAGATGCCCGCAGGCAGCCGCGACGCCCTCGAAGCGTCGCTCCCTGTGCTCGCCCAGCTGGTGTCCACACTGGACTCCTCAGGTGAGAGCCCTGATCCCCGATGGAATGCACGCACCTGGGAGTCGGGGCTCGGCGGTCGGTGAGCCTGGCCAAGCTGCGGGGGCGTTTGTCGCGCTCATCAACGGGGCGAGTGGCGGCCGAAGGAACTGGCCGCTGAAATCTGGCTGCCGCCGCCCAGTCCGTGCCGGACCTCGGCATCCTCGCCGACTCCGCCCACCTGCTCCGCACCGGCAAAACCACGACAAAGACCACCGGCCGGAACTTGAATCTGGACTCGGCCCCAGCTTCTACCCTGGGCCGCCTCCCGGCCGCCCCGGCCGGGAGGCGGCCCACCACCGCACCAGAACCGACCCGTGTCCAGCCGCGCTGACGCCGAATCCGCCGCCCGCCGGGCCCGCCTGGAAGCCGAACACGCCCGCTAGGCCGCCCGGCAGCGCCGCATCCGCATCACCGCGGCCACCGCCGTGGCCCTCGCCGCCGCCGGCGCCGTCTTCCTCGGCATCCACCTCGCCGACACCGGTACCGGCGGCTCTGCCCCCGCGGCCTCGGCCGGCACCGGGCGGCCGTGAACGTCGCCGCGCTGCCCGGCGTGCAGGCCACCAAGGCCGCCTGGCAGCCCGAGTACGCGCGTCTGCCGGCCCGGCTGGCGAACCTGCACCTGCCACCCAACGGGGACGAGAGCCACCACATCCACGCCCACCTCGCGGTCTACGTCGACGCCAAAGTGGTGCCGGTCCCGGCGAACGTCGGCATTTCCATGGCCGACCGGCTCGAATCCCCGATGCACACGCACGACACCTCCGGCGTGATCCACATCGAGGCGTCCCAGCCCTCCACCGTGTTCACCCTCGGGGCCGTCCTGGATTTGTGGAGCGTGAGTTTGCACCGCGAAGGCGCCGCTGCCGAACAAGTCGGGCAGGACGGCTGATCGACGAGTTGGGCCCCATCCGTGCAGGTCAGCGGTATCCGTTGTCTTTTCGGCGATTACTACGGGGCCCGGGAAGCGAGGACCTGGGGACTGAATCAGCCCGACTGCTGGGCGGCCACGAGGCTGCCCGTCAGCGGGGAGCCATTCGGACGGCTCCGTCGAGACGGATGACCTCACCGTTGAGCATCGGGTTCACCACTACGTGGTGAACGAGCGACGCGAACTCGGCGGGCTTGCCGAGTCGTGCCGGGTGCGGCACCTGTCGGCCGAGGGATTCCCGTGCCTCCTGCGGCAGTCCGGCCATGAGCGGGGTGTCGAAGAGCCCCGGCGCGATCGAGACGACCCGGATCTGATGCTGTGCCAGTTCCCTCGCGGCCGGCAGCGTGAGGCCCACAACTCCGCCCTTCGAGGCGGCATAGGCGGCCTGGCCGACCTGACCGTCGTATGCCGCGATCGACGCCGTGGCGACGAGGACGCCCCGCTCGCCCGCGACCGGTTCGGCCTGGGCCATGCGCTGAGCGGCGAGCCTGAAGACGTTGAACGTCCCCAGCAGATTGACCCGGACCACTCGCTCGAACTCCTCCGGGGGCAAAGGCCGATGGCGGGAGAGCAGCTTGCCGGGTGTGGCAACTCCGGCACAGTTCACGGTGATACGCAGCGTCCCGAGTGCGGAAGCGGCGTCCACCGCGGCCTGTACGGCCTGGGGGTCCGTCACGTCGCAGGGGGCGAACATCGCCTTGCCGCAGGAGGACAGGCCGGTCGCGACCTCCGCTCCTGGGGACGTGGGAAGGTCGGCGATCACCACCTGGGCTCCGGCGGTGAGCAGTTCCTCGGCGACGGCGCGGCCGAGGCCGCTGGCGCCGCCGGTGACCAGGGCGACCGATGTGCTGGGGTTCATGGGCGTATCTCCGGGAGAGGGGTAGTCAGGACGTGGTTGACAGGACCGGAGTCGCCGCGGACGAGGTCCCGGCTGATGACCATGCGCTGGATCTGGTTGGTGCCTTCGAAGATCTGCATGACCTTGGCTTCTCGCATGTAGCGCTCCACGGGGAAGTCACGGGTGTATCCGGCACCCCCGAAGATCTGCACCGCCTCGGTGGTCACCCGCATCGCAGCGTCCGTGGCGACGAGCTTGGCGACGCTGGCCTGACGGCTGTAGGGCAGTCCGGCATCCTTGCGCCGCGCCGCAGCCAGGACCGTCGCCCGGGCTGAGGTGACCGCGGCCTCCATGTCGGCGAGCAGGAAGGCGATCGCCTGGTGGTCAATGATCTTGCGTTGGAAGGTCTCGCGCTCCTGTGCGTAGTCGAGCGCATCGTCCAACGCGCGCTGAGCGAGTCCGACGGCTACCGCGGCGATGCCGAGGCGGCCTGCGTCCAGCCCATCGAGTGCGATGGCAAGGCCCTGGCCCTCCTCGCCGATCAGCCGATCGCCCGGCACCCGGACACCGTCCAGCCGCATGGTGGCGGTGGCCGACCCGGTCAGTCCCATCTTCCGCTCCGGCGTATCGGCTTCAAGGCCGGGAGTTTCGGCCGATACCAGGAAGCACGAGATGCCGCGGGCCCGGTCGTCGGCGGTGCGAGCCATGACGGTGTAGAAGTCAGCGTGCCCGCCGTGCGTGGTCCACGCCTTCGCGCCGTCCAGCACGTATGCGTCGGTGTCGCGCCGTGCCCGGCTGGTCATGGCGGCGGGGTCCGAGCCGGCGTGTGCCTCGGACAGGCAGTAGGCCCCCAGCACGTCACCGGACAGCAGCGGCGGCAGCAGCCGCTCGCGCTGGCTGTCGCTACCGTGCACAGCCAACGGGAAGCAGGACAGGACATGCACGCTCATGCCGACGGCGACACTCGCCCACCGGGCGGCGACCTCCTCGACAACCTGCAGATACACCTCGTACGGCTGGCCCCCTCCGCCGTACTCGACGGGATAGGGCAGGGAGAGGAGGCCGGACCGGCCAAGGGTCCGGAACACCTCCCGGGGGAAGCGTTCAGCGGTTTCGTGTTCCGCGGCACGCGGTTCCAGGTGGCGGTCGGCGATCTCGCGGGTCATGTCGAGGAGGTCCGCCGCCTCTTCGGTCGGCAGCAGGCGTGAGACAGGCAAAGGGATCGGCTCCGATGTGTCGGTCTGTCAAGGCGTTGATGCTTCTCTTGCCTGTCAATGGCCGTCGAGCTCCGCCCGACGCCGCTCACGCAGGACGAAGCGCTGGACCTTCCCGCTGGGTGTCTTCGGCAGCTGGTCGGTGAAGTGGATGGTGCGCGGATAGGCGTGCGCCGCGAACCGGGTCTTGACCAGGCGCTGCAACTCCGCGACGAGTTCGTCGTCGCCGACGGTGCCGGGGCGCAGTACGACGAAGGCTTCGATCACCTCTCCGCGTAGCGCGTCGGGCACTCCGACCACCGCGACGTCGGCCACCTGCTCGTGCTGCGCCAGAACGCTCTCGACGTCGAAGGGGCCGATGCGGTAGCCGGCCATGATGATGACGTCGTCGTCGCGTGAGGAGAAGTAGAAGTAGCCGTCCTCGTCACGGCTGCCTGCGTCGCCGGTCAGGTACCACCGGCCGTCGGCCGAGAAGCGTTCGGCGGTTTTCTCAGGGGCGCCGCTGTATCCCGAGAACCACATCAGCGGGCTGGCGGCGACCTCGATGGCGACGCGTCCTGCCGACCCCGCCGGGGCCGCCTCGTCCCGGTCTTCGCACAGGATCTCGGCGGACCAACCGGGCAGGGGCCTGCCCATCGACCCTGACCGGACCGGGGATCGCACCCCGTCGGCCCAGCCGTTGACGATCACCATGCCGTGCTCGGTCTGGCCGTAGTGGTCCCGTACGGTGACGCCGAGCGTCTGCTCCGCCCAACTGATCACCTCGGGAGTGAGCGGCTCACCGGCGGAGGACGCGGTACGCAGCCGCAGGCCGTCCGGCACGGGCTCGCCGGCGCCGCGCAGGCTGCGGTAGACGGTGGGGGCCGCGGCGAAGTTCGTGACCCCGAATTCACGCATCACCTGCCAGGTGAGCGCCGGCGAGAAGCCGGAGTGCAGGAGCAGGCTCCGGTGGCCCGCGGCCAACGGGGCGAGGACCGCGTAGTACAGCCCGTATGCCCAGCCGGGATCCGCGGCGTTCCAGAACACGTCGTCGGGCCGCACATCCAAGCCGTATTCCAGGTACGCCTGGAACGATGCCAGCGCCTTGACCGGAACGGGCACACCCTTCGGCGTACCCGTAGTACCGGACGTGAAGAGCTGGACGAGTGCCGAGTCCCCACCGCGGGCGACCGCGCGGCCTTCCGGCTCGTCCCCGCGATACGCGCCGAGCAGGCGGTCGAACGACAACTCGCCTTCGGCCGGTTCACCGCCCGCGACCACGACCTGCCACGGGGCGTCGGCGGGCATGTCCTCGCCGGGAGCGAGCTTGTGCCGCTGGTCGGCGTCGACGACGACGGCCTTCGCCGCGCTCGCCTCCAGGCGCAGGGCGATTGCCGGCGGTGCGAAAGCGGTGAACAGCGGGACGTGCACCGCACCGCGGCGCCAGATACCCACAAGCGCCACGATCAGGTCGGCCGACTTGCCCATCAGAACGGCCACGGCGTCGCCAGGGTCGACACCGATTCCGGCCAGAGCGGCGGCGCATCGCGACGAGTCACGCCGGAGTTCGCCAAAGGTGAGATCGCGGGCCGACAGATCCGCCTCGACGACGGTGAAAGCCACGGCGTCGGCAGGGTGCCGGTCGCACAGCAACTCCGCAGCACATGCCTCGGGAGAGCCGAACCGGGCCAGCAGTTCCCGGATCCGCTCCGAGGCAGTGGCCGGAACGTCAACCCCTTGTTCACCGACGGATTGACCGATGCTGCTCATGATCAGCCCCTTTCCTGGCACGGTCGGCCGACTCTTTGCGTTGGCGTTACGGCGACCTATGCTCCGGGTCACGTGGATGGCCGACTACCCCCGGAAAGGGGCAGGAGCAATGAGTCCCATTTCGGATATGTCGACTATATCGATGCGCCCTGACGATGGTGACGCGTTTCGGCAGGCGCTGCGATTGGCCCAGCGGCGCTGTGATTTTCCCGTCGCCTTCGGCGGCCCGGTCCAGGGTGAAGTCCTTCACCTGACACAGCACATCGGGGTTCAGACGGCGGGGCTGCGCGGACTCTCCGTCTTCGCTGCCACCGGCCTGGGCGGACATGTCCTGGTGGAGCGCCGCCCCGCCGCCGTGGCGGACTACGGATCGGACGACTCCATCACCCACGACTACGACGCCCCCGTCCTCGCGGAAGGCATCCGCTCCGTCGTGGCCGTTCCCGTCGTCGTGTCCGGTTCGGTACGGGGGGTGCTGTACGGAGCGACCCGCGCCTCGACGCTGCTCGGGGACCGTGCAGCCGACGCCATGGTCGGCGCCTCACGGCAGTTGGGGACCGAACTCGCCCTACGGGACGAGGTCGATCGGCGACTGAAACTCCGGCTGGCCTCGGAGACCGGATCGGGCCACGGCGCGAGCCACAGCGCGGCCGAGGAGATCCGCGGCCTGCACGCGGAGCTCCGCGTCATCGCGCAGGCCGTGCAGGACGACACACTGCGCGATCGGCTCCTCGACGCCTCCCAGCGTTTGGCCGGCCTCGTCGCAGCGCGGAAACCGCAGGCCCGTTCACCGCTCTCGCCCCGCGAGATCGATGCCCTGGCGCAAGTGGCTCTGGGATGCACCAACGTCGAGGCGGCCGCTCGTCTGTCCCTCCGGCCTGAAACGGTCAAGGCCTACCTGCGCAGCGCCATGCGCAAGCTCGACGCCCGCACGCGGTTCGAGGCCGTGGTCGCCGCCCGCCGCGGGGGCCTTCTCCCGTAGTACGCCGGCAGGATCCTTTCCGGAGTTGAGGACGGCGTGCGGGTGCCTGCTTTTCGCGGACCTCGGTGCACAGGATGGAAGAGCAAGCCTCGATAACAGCCCGCAACGACTTGGGGGTTCAGGTACCGGCGTCTGAGCGTTCGGTCCGTGCTTTCTCGCCGTCGTGAACACGCACGTACATTGTCCAAATCGGGTGGGCGCCAATACCCGACCTGTCAGCAGCCGTCCCCACTCCCAGGAGAAGCACATTCTCATGGACCATGCCGTGCGCCGGCGTCGTCAGTCGCTGTTCCTGTTGTTCCTGGTGTCCGGGATCGAGATGTCGTCGTGGGTGACGCGCACCCCCGCGATCCGGGATCGGCTGGACTTGTCCACCGCGCAGATGGGGCTCGTTTTGTTCGGGCTGTCTCTCGGTTCGATGCTGGGGATCATTTGCTCGGGGCGGCTGGTGTCCAGGTTCGGGACGCGGCCCGTCGTCGTCTGGGGAACATGGCTGCTCATCGCGGGCATGGCCACGGTCTGCGCGGGGAGCGTCGGCGCGTCGATACCGGTGGTGACAGCGGGCTTGTGCGCTTTCGGCGCCGGCATGGGTGTCGGCGACGTGGCCGTGAACGTCGACGGCACGGACGTCGAGCGGATCAGCGGTGTGACCACCCTTCCCGCGTTGCACGGCTGCTTCAGCCTGGGCACGGTCCTGGGAGCCGGTGCGGGCATGGTGGCGACGGCGGCCGGGGTGCCGGTGAACTGGCACCTGGCGGCGATCATCCTGCCGGGCGTCGGGCTCCTCCTCTACGCGATGCGCGCCATTCCGGCGGGCACCGGCCGCGTCGCGCCCGGACAGCCGCAGGGAGACGGCCGCGGTGGGCGGCGCCCGGCGTTGTGGAGGGACGTAAGGCTCGTCCTCATCGGTGCGATCGTGCTGGCCATGGCGTTGGCCGAGGGTTCGGCCAACGACTGGCTGCCCCTGCTGATGGTCGACGGACACGGCATGGACGCCACATCGGGCTCCCTCGTCTACGCCGGGTTCGCCGCCGCGATGACGCTGGGCCGCTTCACGGGCACGTTCTTCCTGGACCGCTTCGGCCGCACCGCCGTCGTGCGCGCCAGCGCTGCCTCAGGCGCACTCGGCCTGCTCCTCGTAATCGTCTCGGACAACTCCGTCCTCGTCGGCGCCGCCGTGCTGTTGTGGGGGCTGGGCGCCTCGCTCGGCTTCCCCCTCGCACTCTCCGCCGCCGCGGAATCCGGCCCCGACGAGACGGCCCGGGTCAGTCTGGTCGCCATCATCGGCTACGTCGCCTTCCTCGTCGGACCGCCCGGCCTCGGCCTCCTCGGCGACCACATCGGTCTGCGTCCCGCCATGCTCGTCGTCCTCGCCTGCGTCGCCGGCGCCGCTTTCCTGGCCCCCGCAGTCGAGAACCGGCCGCGCACCGGTATTGCAGCATCCGCGCGCGACGGTGCCGTCGAGCGCCCCGCCCCAGCTGACGACGCCGGACCGGTGTGAGTCGGCTGATCACCTGCTCACAGTCGCTGAGTGCGCGTTCCCTCTGCGCCCGCCGGGTCTGCCTCGGACTGTGCGAACTTCTATGCAGGGCTGTCGAGGCAAGCGGGGGAATGCGTTACTGAAGTTCCCCCCGCGAGCTGGACAGCGGGTGTCTACGCTGCCGGGGCGAGGTTCTGTCTGAGCAAGGCTCTCGTTTCGAGCGGGGTGACGTACCCGTAGTCGGGGTGCCGACGGAGCCGGCTGCGGTTGTACTCGACCTCGACATAGCGAAAGATGTCGGCCCGGGCAGCCTCGCGGGTCTCCCACATGGTCGTCCCGATCTCCGCTTTCAGGATGGCGAACCAGCTTTCCGCGGCGGCGTTATCGTAACAAGATCCGATGCGTCCCATCGATTGCCGCATGCGCAACTTGCGTATTTCGGTGCGAAATTCGTCACTCGTGTACTCGCTGCCGCGATCCGTATGCATGACGCAACCGTGTTCCAGGCCGCCACGCCCGGCCGCCATCCGCAGGGCAGCGACCGGCAGCTCGGCGCGGTGGTGGTCGGCCATCGCCCAGCCGACCACCTCCCGCGTCGCGAGATCGATACAGGTCGCCAGATACAACTTCCCTTCCAGCGTGACGAGTTCGGTCATGTCGCCGACGAGCCGCATTCCGGGTCTGGGTGCGGTGAAGTCCCGACCGATCAGGTCGAGGGCGAATACCGCCCGCTTCGCCTGCCGGGTCAGGCCCCCACGCCGTCGGCGGGTGATCCCGGCGATCCGGTGCTTGCGCATCAGTCGCTCGACTTTCTTGGAGTTCACCGTCCGCCCGGCCCGCCGCAGGGCGGCGTGGATCCGCGGGGCCCCGTAGGCGCCGCGAGATCCGGCGTGGAGTACCCGGATCTCGCCCACGAGCACCTCCTCGGCCCGCTCCCGCACCGTCCGGGCCGGCCGTGACGCCCGGTGCGCGTAGTAGGTGGAGCGAGGCACTCTCAGCACACGGCACAGGAACGAAACGCTGTGACCTGTGGGATTACCCTCCGACGCCTTCTCCGCATCGATGAAGTGACACCGGGCCGCGGTGTCTACCTCATCTTGTCCTGAGCGAAGAAGGCGGTCGCTCTTCCCAGAACCTCGATCGTGGCCCTGCTCGCGAACCTTCCGCCGCAGCCGGACCAACTCCTCACGCTCCGCAGTGGTCAAAGCCCCGGCGGGCCCCTCACCGCGGTCGACCTTCGCCTGCTTCACCCACCCGCGCAGCCCTTCCGGACTCACGCCCAGATCCCTCGCGACCTCGGGTCCGACTTCTCCGAGGACAACGCCAAGGCGACCGCGTCCCGCTTGAACTCGGCCGTGTACCGCTTACTCATGTTGCTCTTCTTGCTCACTACCTGTGACTGCTTCCTCCGGGACCATCCGTCCCAGTATCAAGCTGTCCGGTCGGCAGGGGGAACCTCAGTTCTCGCAGCGGAAGCGGCGCACACCCAACTCGACGACGACACCAAGACCGCCCCCAGCAACGTCCCGACGCCTGCGTATGTACCGGCCGTGCACCCGCGCCGAGCTCTCACCGCACCGGCAGACCGCGGCCGTCGCCCGCACTCGCATCCTGAACACCACCCTGCCCGGCTGCCTCTCCACCTCCTCGATCAACAACGCGGACAGGTAGGGAAACAACTTCAGGAGCACATCACGAGAGCACACGATTCATGATCGCGAATAGTCGGAACGAACTGCTCAGCCGTCCGGATCACAAGATCGTCGACAGAACCCGGATCTTGACGTTGACCGCGTCAACGAACATCACCGGGTAGACGCGGTCCAGCGGGCGGCTGGACCATTCCGCCATCCCGTCCATCACCTTGTCCGTGATCGTGGTGATGGCGGCCTTGGACACGCTCGCGCCATAGACCTCGGCCAGGTGCGCGGAGATCTCCCCGTGCGTCAGCCCCTTCGCGGACAGCGACAGCACCATCTCGTCCACTCCGGACAGGCGCCGCTGCCTCTTCTTCACGATGGCCGGCTCGAACGTGCCCGCCACATCCCGGGGGATCCTGACCTCGACCGGGCCGGCATCCGTCAGCACCGTCTTCGCCCACGTTCCGTTGCGGGAGCTGCCGCTGCCGCTGCCGCTGCCGCTGCCGCTGCCGCTGCCGCTGCCGCTGCCGCTGCCGCTGCCGCTGCCGCTGCCGCTGCCCCGGCCCTCGGCGTCGTGCTTGTCGTAGCCGAGGTGATCGGTGATCTCGCCTTCCAGGGCGGACTCCAGGACCCGCTTGGCCAGCTGCTGGAGCAGCCCGCCTTCCCCGGTCAGCTGCAGACCCTCGCTGCGGGCCCGGCCCACGAGCATCCCGACCAACTGCTCGTCACTCGCCGGCACGGCCGCCGCCGGCTCGCTGCCCGGTATCTGCTCGATGGTCGTGTCGCTCATCTGGCGTCTCCTTGATCATCAGATCCGCCGTTCATCGGACACTCCCGATCCTGCGCACGACGCAGGGCTGGTCGCCGACCGAGCGCACGCTCCAGCGGCACTTCGTCGCCGCCGGCCTGACCGGATGCGGCAGCGGCGAGACGAGCGTCTTCGGCCGGTTCGAGGCCACCCGCGGCAACGAGTTGTGGACCGGGGACGCCCTGCACGGTCCGAAGGTCGGCGGGTGCAAGACGTACTTGTTCGCTTTCATCGACGACCACTCCGGGCGATCGCGGGGCCCCGGTTCGGGTTCGCCGAGGACACCGTCCGCCTGGCCGCGGCACTGCGGCCGGCCTTGTCGGCCCGCGGCGTCCCGGAGTCGATCTTGTGGGACAACGGGAGTGCCTTCGTCGATACGTGGCTGCTGCGGGCCTGCGTGAGCCTGGCGATCAGGCTCACTCACTCCAAGCCTGGACGGCCGCAGGGCCGCAGAAAAATCGAACGGTTCTTCCGTACTGTCAGGGACAGTTCCTCGTCGAACTCGACGAGGACCGTGTCGGCCAGATCGAGCATCTCACCGAACTGAACAGGCTGTTCACCGCGTGGGTGGAGACGGTCTATCACTGCGCGGTGCACTCCGCGACCGGCCAGCCGCCGATCGAACGCTGGCTGCGTTCGATTTCCAGGCTGCTGCCCCTGCCGTCCACGGCGGATCTGCGGGAGGCGGTCTTGTGGTCGGAGTTCCGCACCGTGACCAAGACCGCGACGGTCAGCCTGCACGGCAACTCCTACGACGGCGCCCCCTCGCTGGCCGGGATGAGGATCGAGCTGGTCTTCGACCCGTTCGACCTGACCGACATCGAGGTGCGGGCCCCCGGCAAGGCCCTCCCACACCACGTCGGCCGCCATGCCCACCCCAAGGCGAGCCCCGAGACCCCGGCGCCGCCGACCGGGATCGACTACCTCAAGCGTCGGCGCCACCCCATCGCGCTCACGCTGCCGGCCCAGTCCGCTGTCGACGTCCTGGACTCCGTCGTGCAGCTCTTCGACCAGAGGCTGTCGGATTCGGAAGCGCGGGCTCGGATCAAGCTGCGCGACGGGCTTGCCGAGCGGGCCCAGCTGTTGGAGGGTTCGCTCACTCTGCTGGACGAGTTCCTGCTGGTGCTTGCCGACGCCGGCATTCCCCACCCGCGGCAAGTCGATCAGTGGCCGCTGTACGCGCGACCACCAGGGCACGGACAGGCCCGCGGCGCCGGAGCGGCCGCGGACCTGCGAGGGTGGCTCATTCAGTTCCGGTCGTTCACCGACGTGGCGCTGGGCACGGGTTCACGCGGGGCGGGATCCGGGGTTGGGGTCTGCCGGGCCAGCTTCTCGCCTTCGACGTCGACGTCGGGCACGATGCGGTCGAGCCATCGGGGCAGCGACCATGCGTGCTTGCCGAGGAGCGCGAGCGCCGCAGGCACGATGGTCAGACGGACGATGAACGCGTCGAAGAAGACAGCGGCCGCGAGGCCGAAGCCCATGGCCTTGAGCATGACGTCACCGGACGTGGCGAAGCCGGCGAACACGGCGATCATGATGAGTGCGGCCGCGGTGACGACGGTGGCGTTCTGCCTGAAGCCCGACACGATCGCACCGCGTGGGTCTCCGCTGCGGGCGTAGTCCTCTCGTATGCGGGTCACCAGGAACACCTGGTAGTCCATGGCCAGGCCGAAGACGATGCCCACCATCATGATGGGCATCAGGCTCATGATCGGGCCGGTCTGCTCCACACCGAACAGATCCTTCAGCCAGCCCCACTGGAAGACCGCAACGAGTGAACCGAGGGCTGCCAGGACGGACAGCAGGAAGCCGAGGGTCGCCTTGAGGGGTACGAGGATCGAGCGGAAGACCAGAATCAGTACGAGGAAGGACAGCCCGACGACCACGGCCAGGTAGGGGAAGATCGCCGAGGCGAACTTGTCGGAGATGTCGATGTTGATCGCGGTGGGGCCGGTCACCATCGCACGTGCTCCGGTGTCCGCCCCCACGTCCTTGCCCAGTTCGCGAATGTCGTGGACGAGGTCCTTGGTGGCGTCGCTGGCCGGTCCGCTCTTGGGGACGATGCCGATGACGGCGGTGTCGCCGGATTCGTTGAACACCGCCGGGGCCACGTTGGCCACGTCGGCCAGACCCGGGAAGGACTTTCCGAGCCGCTCGGCGCCGGCGCGTACGGCTGCCGGGTCCTTGTCGTCGACGGTCACCGTCAGGGGCCCGTTGAAGCCCGCTCCGAAGGACTGCGCCAGCATGTCGTACGCCTTGTGCTGCGTGGACGAGGGGGGCGAGGTGCTGTCGTCCGGCAGGTTGAGCTCCAGCTTCGCCGCCGGAAGCGCGATCGCGCCCAGACCGACCACGGCCACGAGCAGGACCTGCGTCGGCTTGCGCACCAGGAGGCCGACCCACCGCTGTGTCAGTCCCGCGCCGGCCGGCTTGCCCCTGGAAGCGGACTGCTTCGGGGCCTTGCCGCGGATGCGGCCGCCCAGGATGCCGAGGAGCGCGGGGACCAGGGTGGTGGCGACGAGGACCGCGATGGCGACGGCGAACGCGGCGCCCATACCCATGGCGGTGAGGGTGGACAAGTTGACAACCGCGAGGCCCATCAGCGCGATGATCACGGTCAGTCCGGCGAAGACGACAGCAGTGCCGGCGGTGCCGTTGGTGCGTGCGGCGGCCTCTCGTGGCTCGAGGCCGCCTGCGCGTTCGGAGCGATAACGGGAGACGATGAACAGCGCGTAGTCGATGCCGACGGCGAGTCCCAGCATCGTGCACAGGCCCGTGGTGCTGTCGGGAAGGTTCAGCGGGACGCTCAGGGCACTGATGGCGGCGACGCTGATGCCGACGCCGACCAGTGCGGTCACCAGAGGCAGGCCCGCCGCGATGAGCGAGCCCAAGGTGAGGACCAGGATCACGACAGCCAGCAGCAGACCGATCCCCTCGGACGAGTGGCCCCCTGCATCGGAGGAGCCCAGCGCGCTGCCGGACGCCTCTACGGTCAGGTCGCGGTCACGGCCGGATTCCAGGGCCTTGTCCAGGCCGCTGTGATCTCGGCTGCTCAGGCTTGTGGCCTTGACGGAGTAGGTGACCTGCGCGTACGCGGTGGTGCCGTCCTGGCTGACGGTCTTGCCGGCGAACGGGTCGCTGACCTGAGCGACGCGGGAGGAGGAGTCCTTCACGTCGGCCAGGGTCGCTTCGAGCGCCTTCTTGTTCGCGCCGTTGGTGATGCGCTCCCCGTGGGGGGCCCGTAGCACCAGTGTGGCCGTGGCGCCCTCGGGGCCGGCGGCGGCCGGGAACTTCTTCGCCAGGAGGTCATTGGCGCGCATCGCCTCCGTACCCGGAATCGAGACCTGCGAACTGGGGGTACCGGTGCTGGTGGCGTTGGCGACGCCTACGACGCCCAGGACGAGAGCCCACAGGAGGACGACCAGCCAGCGCCGTTGGTAGGCGACTCGGCCGATGCGATAGAGGAGGGTGGCCATGGGTGCGGTGACTTTCTGTGTGTTCGGTGGAGCAGGAGGAGGAAGGGCCGGCTACTGGTGGGGGGCCGGCGGAAGGTCGGCGAGTACCGAGGTGAAGCCGCCGTCGACGAGGAGATCGACGCCCGTGATGAATCCCGCTGCCGGGCCGAGCAGGAACTCGGTGGTGGCGGCGATGTCCTCCAGGGTGCCGAGCCGAGGGACGGGGGACGTGGCGAGAACGGTCCGCATGGTTTCGCTGTGCGGGCTCGTGGGTTCGGCCTGTCCGATGGGGGCGGACAGGACGCCCGGGCTGACAGTGTTGATCCGCGCCCCGCGTGCGCCCCAGGACCGGGCGGTCTCCTGCACACGCAGATGGCTGGCGCACTTCGCGAAGCCGTACGCCTGGCCGGGATCGGTGAAGTTCTTCTCCTGCGCCACCGGCAGCGAGGGCAACTCGCGTGCGGGAGTGTGGCGCAATTGCCATCGCTCTTCGGCGGTGAGCCGGGGCGCGTAACCGTGGCCGGCTACACCGGCGATGATCACCCCGGCTGCGCCGGGCTCGACTACCTGCCCAAACTCCTCGACAAGCGCCACGCCGAGCATGTCCACGGACAGGACGGCGCGTATGTCCTTCTGCACTGGGGACAGATCAGCGGTGTGCACGACATGAGCGACCGGGCCGAGCGTCGTCGCCCGGCGGGCAAGGGCCGCCACGGAAGCGGGGGCGGAGACGTCCACCCTCTGGGCACTGACCTGAAAGTTGTCGCCCTCGAGCCGACAGCCCGCGGCTATGAGCCTCTCTCCGTCTTCATCGGCGAGCAGCACGGGCCGGCCGCTGCCCATCCTGCGGGCGGCGGCCTGGCCTGTGCGGCCCGTGCCGATGACGACCAGTACGCCGTGATGCATGAGCAGCCCTTGCTTCGTCGAGTGGATGTCTGTGTCCGCCGGCCGGTGGGTGCAACGCTCCGGCGCCCGGCGCCGATGCCGAGTGGGGGGACTCGGCGCGGCGGCCGGGCCTTGGGGAATGGGCGCCGACCGCCGTATGCACCATGGTTCCGCCAGGTACGGAGGCACCGCGTCAGCCGCTGGTATCCGAGCTGGGGCGGGGTGTCGGCCATTCGGCCGACACCCCGGTCGTCGCGGACTCCTACGCTGATCGGCGTGAAATGGAACCTCGCGCGCATTCCCGACGGCACCCGGCTCATCACGATCAGCGGCCTGGTCGCATTCGCGCTCACCTGGACCGTTGACCTGACCACGATCGTGAACCGTCCCGAGCCGTTCGCGAATGCATGCAACTGGCTGCCCGTACTCGTCTCGGGCCCACTGATCGCCCTGGCCGGCAGCGGCCTGCCCCGCTCGATCGATCTACGCGGGCGGATCGCCTGCGCTGTCCTGCTCTCCCTGACGGTGACCGTGTGGAGCCTGATCGCGCCGCCCGATCCGCGGTGGTGGGGCGCTCTGGAGAGCTGTGGGCTGTTCTTCCTCACTGTCCGTGCGGCGGCCGAGATCCGCAGGCCGGCCACCGCGCTCGCGTGTACGGCCGCCCTCTGCGCGACAGTCCTCTTGCTGCCGCTGCGCGCCGCTTCACTGGGAGTCTTCGTCGCAGGCGGCTACGTTCTCACCGTCGCCCTGGCCATCTGCGTGGCCATCGGCTGCGCCCTGCGGGCGCTGGAGTCGCGCCGGGAGCGCGCCGTGCATGATGTCCGCCAGGCCGAGCGCCTGGCCATCGCCCGGGATCTGCACGACCTGATCGCCCACCACATGACCGGGATCATCGTGCAGGCCAACGCGGCCCTGACCATCCAGACCACCGCACCCGACCAAGTGCCGCCGATCCTGCGGAACATCGCGAACTCGGGCACGGAGACCCTGGAGTCGATGCGGCGCCTGGTGCGCGTCCTGCGCGAGGACAATCATGCCGCCCTGCGTACCGGCGACCTGGTCACCGAGCTGGCCGACCTCGTCTCCGCACACTGCGCCGCCGGCGGAGACGACACTGTTGCCCGCGTCGAAGTCGCCGCGGCGGCCCGTACGGCCCGCCTCAGCCCCGAAGTAGAACTCGCCGTACAAAGGTTGGTGCAGGAAGCACTCACCAACGTCCGCCGTCACGCGCCCGGCGCCCGCACCACCGTCCAGTTGGACGCGGACTCCGCCGGGTTGCTGGTGGACGTCACCAATACCGCGCCTGTACGCCACTCCGCGACGCCCACAGGCGGGCGCGGCGGCTTCGGTCTGCTGGGTGTGCGCGAACGTGTCGAAGCCCTCAACGGAACCTTCCGCGTCGGCCCTGTTCCTCACGGTGGCTGGCAGGTGCACGCCGTTTTCCCCTTGGTTGCCGCCGACGCCGTCCGGGACAGCGACCAGTCGGCGCACTGAGATGACGAGACTCAGCCGCCCGGGCGCACCACGCCGTGCTCCCACGCCCAGGCGGCGACCTCCACCCGGTTTCGGGCCCCGAGCTTCATCTGAGTGCGCGCCAGATACGTCTTCACCGTTGACAACGACAAGGACAACTCGTCGCAGATCTCCAGGTTCGTACGCCCCACCGCCACCAGCCGAACAATGTCCAGCTCCCGTTCGCTGAGCCTGGCTGCCTCCGCCCCGTTCGATGCCGCGACAGGCCCTGTCTCCTTCATATGCCGCAGCAGGTGCACGATCACCGCCGGTGACACCAGTGCGTCCCCGCGAGCCGCAGCCCGCACCGTTTCGATAAGCAGTCCCGGTGAGGAGTCCTTCAGCAAGAACCCGCACGCCCCGTTGCGCAGACCAGTCCGCATGTAGTCCTCCAGATCGAACGTTGTGATCAGCACGACGTTGATCGGGTCGTCCACACCCGGTCCGGCCAGATGCCGCACCACTTCCAGACCGTCCAACCTGGGCATACGGATATCGGCGAGCACCACGTGTGGACGCAACCGTCGTGCCAGCTCGATGCACTCCACGCCGTCGGCCACCTCGCCGACCACGGTGATGCCCGGCTGCGCCCCGAGGATCAGGCCGAAGCCAGCACGCACCAAGGGTTGATCATCGGCGATCACCACATCGATCTCTGTCTCAGCCACGTTTCTTTCCTTGCATGTTGATCACTTACCCCGTCGACACCTGAGCTGCCGGGCAGCCACGGGTGCCCGGCGGCTCAGGGGCATCTCTCGTTGCGCTTGACGACGGTGAAGTCGATGGGTGTGGTAGCGGCGTGCCTACCGGCAGCGGGGGACTGGCTGCAGACTTTCCAGTTCCGTGCGAGTAACTGCATCCGGCCTTTACCCAGAGCATCATGCGATGTGAGGGTCGTAAAACCGGCTTGCCGCGTGTCGTCCCAGGCGACCTCGAGAGTCCGCCCTGTCGAGTCCGGCAGAACGGCGGACTGCTTCTTGCCATTCGCGGACAGAGCCAACAGGCCCGCCACGATGAGAACCGTGATGAACGTCCCCTTCTTCATGACATGCCTCCGGGTGTCCTGGCCGCAGAACCTACGAATCGAGGCACCCGATGGACGCCCCCTTTGTTGTGACGGGTGCTCGTGCTCCTGGGAGGCGCGGCACGCCGTGACCACCATGATTGCGAGGACCCGGCGGGGTACCGCGTCGGCCCTGCGTATCGGTTTCGCGCATCGGTGTCGGCCATTTGGTCGACACGGACGCCGAGCTTCTGCCGAGACGCCTGTCGCAGGACCTGGCGCGGTCACGCCGTGCGGGACAGCATGAACAGCGGCGTACCCGCAGGCGTGTGGCGCACCGGCGCCGACCTCGCCGGCGGCTTGCCGGCCTTCTTGGACCACCTGCATGCACTCGCCCGCGATCGACGGTGCGGTCGACGCCGTGGGCACCGGCGAGGACCATGGCCCGGCAGAGGATCTCGTCAGGCTCGGACCCTGCGGTGCGCGCGCTGGACTGCCTGCTGGGGTACGCCGCCACCCGGGCCCGCACGGCCCGACAAGGTCCTGGATCTGGTCGCCGACTGAGGGGCCTCACGTTTTCCGGACAGGCTTCTGACCGTTTATTTCACACGGCGATTCGCAACTTCTCATACTCGGCGTGGACTTCGCGCGGAGGGCGGTAACCCACCGCCGAGTGGAGGCGTCTGCGATTGTACCAGAATTCGATGTAGCGAGTGATGTCTCGCCGGGCGCCCTCGCGGGTCAGGTAAGTCACCCTTGATACGCGCTCGTTCTTGAGGGCACCGAAGAATGATTCGGCCATGGCGTTGACGCTCCTATAGTTGTCAACTCGCTGTGGGGAGGGCCCGTGGTGCGGGTCGGATCAGGTGGTAGACCTCGCGGATGACGTAGCGTTTG